>JAGAWQ010000093.1 GCA_017941345.1 Prevotella sp.
CGCTGCTATTTGCGTACTGTGTTCAAACTCGTAGGGGATGGATGGGGTTTCGTTTGTCTTATAGTAGTCTTGGGTGTTTTGGCTGTTGTTGCTGCGATAGATGTATTTGGCACCGATTTCCAGCTTATGTCCTGCCCACAGGGGACGTACGTAGTCAGTCTGAAAGGTGTGCTCCGTAAAGTGCTCGCGTGTTTTCAAAAGGAATCCCGTGTAGTTGAAAGGAACGTTCTGCATATTGCTGTAGTTATCCTCCTGCTCAGTGTGTTGACGCGTCAGGGCGAGCATGTACGAGAGAGTGAGCATCTCGCCCCGTCGGTGCGTCTTATGCTCATAGTCCAGCCGCCCGTTCCATGAGTGGTGGTTGTAGCTGGGTAGCCAAAAGTGGTCGTTGTAATGATAGAGGGGGCTGTTTGCAGCATTGAGCATGGTCATACTATTATCGCCCTGTACGTCTATTTTGTAGAAGTAGCCGCCAAACGAGGCCGAGAGCAGATTGAGCGTGTCAATGTCGTAACTGGCATTGATGTCTGCATAGTGGATATAGCCAGGATTCGAGCTGGTCTGGCTGACTTTCTGCGTGTTGCCCGACTCCACAAATGTACGCTCCACATAACCATCACTCGCGGTAGACTTCTTCGTCATGCAGTTGTAGCCGTAGTCTATTGATACGATAGTTTTGCCCAACTGTGTCGCAAGATATGTACCTACTCCTACGCTATTAAGACTACTATAGTTGCCTCGTATGCTGCCCGTCACGCCGTCCATTTTCCGCGTGTCCATCATGACGATGTTCAAAATGGCATTTACACCCTCTGCATCCTCGCGAGCACCTGGGTCGGTGATGACCTCGATGCGCTTGACGCTATTGGCGGGCATAGCCTTCAGAATTTCCTTGGCGTTCTTCGACAGACTGGGGTCGAGGTGACCATTCTTGTAAATCTTGTAGTCCGAGTTACCTTTCACCAATATGTTTTCATTGCCGTCAATGGTCACCATCGGCACTTTGCGCAGCATGTCGAGCACGTTCTCTGTCCGTGAGTCCTCGTCGGCCTGTACGTCGTAGCCGATGCGGTCAATGTCCTGTTTGATAAGTTGTCGCTGTGCTGTGACGGTCACACCGTCGAGCGACTGGTTCCATGTCACGGAGTCTTTTCTCACAGCCGTGCTGTCAGTCTGTGCTTCTGCCTCCATCAATACAATGGCAGCAAGCAAAAGTGATACTAATCTTAACTTTTTCATCAGTTGTTTATAAAATTTAGGTGCAAAGGTACAGAAATAGCGCGAGGCATCCAACGATTTTATCAGAATGGAAGGCTATAGGGGCGTTTTGTGAAGAAACGGGGTTATTGTGCTGAATTTCAGATGCTTTGCTTCTGCAGGGGAAAAAGTTTCGCAGAAAAAACAACGGTTTTGCAAGGCGATGAAACGGTTAAAACGGGCGGAAAAGCGGCTTTTATTGGCGAAATCTTCATAACTTTGCAAGCAAAAACCGACGTTATGACAGGAATGAGATTTGTGTGGCTTTTGCCCCTTGTGGCGTTACTCATGGCTTGTGGCGGTAAGCCGACAGCGCAAGAACTGGTAGAGGTTGACTCGCTGTTGGCGGTAGAAAAGAACGACTCGGCCTATCAAATTATTGCGGCTTACGACCCTGCTTCGTTCGAGGACGAGACTGACCGTGCGTATTACAATCTGCTGATGACCCATGCAGCCGTCGTGTCGTATCATTGGCCCGAGTCGGACTCGCTGATTAACGAGGCCATCCGCTATTACAAACGGACGGGCGACAAGGAGCGGTTGGCCGACAGTTATTACTATCTGGCCAATCAGTACATGCACCAGGAGGATTGGCAAAAGTCGATAGAGACACTGAAACTGGCTGAGGAACAGGTGGAACAGACGGGGAGCGACTGGCTGAAATGTAAGGTGTACGATGCCTTGGCGCTCGTGAACGAGCGGACGGCTAACTATCAATTGACGCTGGACTACGAAAAGAAAGCCCTCGGCTATGCCCTGCGTGTTGGCAGAAGGAGTACGATAGGTTATGCCTATTCGGAAATAGCCCAGGCGTTTGCCTTTATGGAGCAGGTGGATAGTGCCGCCTACTATACCGATCAGATGATTCCCTATTTGGATGACCTCATCAGAGTGGAAGGCGAGAATTTTAGTCCCATCTTCCTGTCGAACATCGGCTACAACTATATGTCCGTGGGGCGTTATGAGGAAGCCGAGGATTATCTGGCGCAGTCGCTGAAGATAAAAGAGACCGCTGCCGCTTACGAGGACTTGGCATGGATATATCATAAGAAAGGTGACGAAGAGTATGCTAATTTGCTCAGATTGAAAGCGAACGCGATAAACGACAACTGGCCGAAGCATAAAATCCTGTATCATCTGCTGCAGTACGACATTGAGCATCAAAACCTGGAGGGTGCCGAGCAGAAACTGTATCGCATGATGACCATTTCTGACAGTCTGCGCAAAGCCGATGCTGACCGTACGGTGCTGGAGTATCAGCGGAAATTTGACACGCTGGTGGCACAGGAGGCTCACCGTCGCTGGCTGA
>JAGAWQ010000094.1 GCA_017941345.1 Prevotella sp.
GAAAACAATAGCCCTCACCACGATGGGCGAGGAAATCAGCAACTGGAATGCCGAGAAACTACAGCAGTACCACAGCAAACGCCTGGAGACCGATTCCCTGCTGACAAGCCTGAAAGCGTTCTGTCCTCCGCAGTCGATAGACTCCATCTGCATGGCTTTGGAAAGCAAGGAGCGATTTCTTGCCGTCATCTCCGAGTGTGTCACACGGATGAGCGAGAATGACGATAATCTCACCACGGATAAGGAGCTGACGCTTCACGACACCCATACCAAGGTGGAGACCGTGGCTGGCAATCTCTTCCACAAGCGCAGGGAGAGCGTCCAGTCATACACCACCAATCGGACGGTACATGTGTCAGCTGTCGACGAAGCCGTACTCAATGAGAACAAGCAGCACGTCCAGAATATCGGCGACTACACAGACAGCATCACTGAGGTCAACTATACCCTCAACCATCATATCGGCATTCTGATGAAGAGTGCCAGCGTCAATGCCAAAGACATCCAATGTAGCAATTCACAGGCCAAGGCGATAGGCAGCACGACATTCAATTGGGGTATGACGCTACTGCTGTTCGTCCTGACGCTGCTTGCCTTCATCTCGTTCTGGTGGGCCAGGATTATGGACGGTCTTGAACAGAAGATCAGACAAGTCCGGGAGTTGATGGAATCACGCCGTACCATCGTCTATTCCATCGTCCACGAACTGAAAGCACCCATCAGTTCGCTGACCGCCTATCCGGAACTGATCAGAAATGCCGGCAGTCAGGATGAGATCAATGAATATGCGGATGACATGACAGAAACCGTCAGCAATATGAGTACGATGGTGGACTCGCTGCTTTGCTACTTCAAGGCCGACAGCGATAAACTTTCGTTCTCCTCTGCCCCGTTCAAGCTGACTTCCATTAAGGAGTATCTGTTTTCCACCTACGGCAGGATGGCCGACAGCAAGGGACTTCACTTGGATGTAAACGTACATGACGACACCGTGCTGGCTGGTGATGAGCAGTGCATCCAGTTAATCCTCGGCAACCTCGTATCCAATGCCGTCAAGTTCACAGAGACGGGTAAGATTACCGTTGACATGATGTACGAAGGCAACATCCTCAGCCTCTCCGTCAGGGACGAAGGCGACGGCATCAGCGACGAGGACAAACAACGCATCTTCGAGCCTTTCACCCAGCTCTCCAATGCTGCGGCACAGGAAGGCTTCGGCCTCGGCCTCTCCATCGTCAGCACTATTGTACGGAAGATGGGCGGCACCATCGCGGTCTCAGACAATGGTGACAAAGGGACAGTCTTCAATGTAAGCATTCCCGTCAGAAAGGCTGAGGACTTGGAAGATAAGTGCAAGAAGGTCTGCAAGTCCACCGCATCCTACTCCGTCCTCATCATCGACAACGACAAGAACGTCCTTTCTGTGGCCAAGGCCGTATTTGCCAATGTCGGTGCAGCCTGCGACACATGTACCGATGTGGCCCAGATGATGGAACTGATGGAAAAGCGAAACTACGATGTGGTCATTACCGACTTGAAGATGCCCGGTGCCAACGGCTATGACGTGCTGATGCTGCTAAAGACCTCAGATGTTGGCAACTGTAAGGATGTGCCAGTCATTGTTTCGACGATGACCAGCCTGATTACAGAAGAAGAGCTGATCAATCGGGGCTTCTCCGGTTGTCTCATCAAGCCCTATACCGCCAAGGAACTGGTGGACTGCGTAGAAAGCCACATCGCGGTTAGGCGTGTTGAGGTAGAGCCAGACCTCTCCAGCCTGTTGACTATCGGTGAGGAGACGAAGATACTCCAGACGCTTATTGACGAAACGGAAGCTGCCAAGGAGAAACTACACAAGGCAGGAACCGATAACACCAAGGAACTGTGTTACATCCTTCATCACCTGATGCCGACATGGATGAAGATCCGTTCTGAAAAACCGCTGCGTGACCTGTATCTCTATCTGAACTCAGATGAGGGTTTCAGTAAGGAAAGACTGGAGAAGCTTATCGATGCCATTCTAAGACAGTGTGACACCATCATCAATCTGGCTGAGAAAAGGCAGGAGGAACTTGTATGAGCAAAGTGATTATCATTGAGGATAGCGGCGTGATGGCGGAATATTGCGGTGGGATGTTGAAGAAGGCTGGGTTTCAGACGGTAACAACTCCTTCTGTAAAAGGGGCCAAGAAACTGCTTGAGAAATCTGTTCCCGAGGACATCATCCTTGCAGACTATGAACTTGAGGACGGTAACTGTATCGATGTGATGGACTGGATGACAATCATGGGCTATGATAATCCTGTAGTAGTCATGACAGCCCATAACCGCCTTGACTATGGAGCGACAGCCATCTCTCGCGGGGCGCAATGCTGTATCTTGAAACAGCTATTGGATGACAAGTTAATCCCTGCAGTCAAGAATGCAGAGGATTCCGTCAGGAGAAAGACACAGTTGAAGGATGTCTGGCGCAGGGAGAGTCCAGCCTTCGTCCAACTCTATAAGACAGTGAGCATCGTCGCCCAGACGAATCTGTCAGTCCTCATTATGGGAGAAAGCGGTTGTGGAAAAGAACATATTGCAAGGATGATTCACGACAGGAGCAAACGCTCTTCCAAGCCGTGGGTTCCCGTTGACTGCGCATCCTTTACGGATGAACTGGCGGAGTCAGCCTTCTTCGGTCACATGAAAGGAGCCTATACTGGTGCTACTGACAACGGTATCGGCTATTTTGAACAGGCCAATGGCGGTACGCTCTTCATGGACGAGATCGGTAACCTGTCCGTACGTTCCCAACAGATGCTGCTTCGTGCCATACAGGAAAAGACTTACAGACCCGTCGGCTCGATGGAACAGCGGAAGTTTGACATCCGCTTCGTGTTTGCCACTAACCTTGACTTCTCCACGGCACTCGCAAACGGTTCCTTGCGCGAGGACTTTTATTTCCGCATCAAGCAATACCAGATTCAGATTCCACCACTCCGTGAGTGCAAGGAGGACATCATGCCATTGGCCAAATACATACTGAAACAAGGGAACGCCCTTTGTGATAGGGAAGTCAGGGGATTTGACAAGTCCGCAGAACAGATGCTGTTGGACTATTGGTGGCCAGGCAATGTTCGTGAACTGGATGCCGTCATCAAAGCAGCCATTCCCATGTGTGAAGGGGATTTGCTGACAGCCGACGATTTGGATATAGATGATACCATCCAATGGCAGAAGATACGTGGCAGTAACCTGAAGGATGCAAGGACGGAGTTTGAACGCAGACATACCTTGAAGGTCATAAAAAGCGTGGGAGGAAATGCACAACGTGCATACGAACTGCTTGGAGTTCCAAAGTCAACGTTCTATGACCTGCTCAAAAGGCTGGACATACCAAGGTCGGTTTTGAAATAGGACAACCAAACTAAAAGCAGCCCCAATCAGAACATTGAAGTCTATCGGGGCTGCTATTCTCAAATAGAAAGGCTATATTCTGAAGCCTTTATGTGTCTTTGCCTCATCAGGAGGCTCAGGGTGTAAGCTTACTGATTTCCTATCCTCTGCAGCAACACCTTCCTTCTGGCCTTGTTCATCCTTCTCGTCCTGCTTCTCGGACTTGTTTGGTGCAAGGTCGAGCGTAATCTTGCGGTCGAGTGCTGCGAGTTCGGTCTTCAGGTCGCGGAGTTCCGTTTCCTTCTTCCATTCCTTGTTAATGGCTGGCATCATCTGTTTGAGGTCACGCTCCATGCTCTCAATACGATGCTTGTACTGCGAGATATACTCTGGTATCTTCTCCAAGGCACGAAGGAAGTGGGTGGCTGCTGCCTCCTTGTCCTTCATGGCCATCTGACCGTTATTGAAGCGGTAGATGTAGTTGCCATGAACGGAAAAACGGTTCTCGCGGAATGGCAAGCCTCCTTTCTGAACTTCCTCGGTGCATACCTGTATCGGGAATCCGAAGGCGTTGCCGATTTCCTTGGGCAGACCCTTCGTGTCCATCTTGTCGGCAATCTGCTGTAGTTTGGTGCCAAGGGCATCAAACTCATCGTATTTCTTGCCCTCGATGGTAACGGCATTCACCACATTGCCGAGTCCGTCATGCGTGACATTCTTCTCAAACTGCTTCTGGTCGGCCTGCATCTTAGCGAGAATCTCCTTGTCTCTCGAAAGGTCATGCTGCTTGCCTTCCACTTCCAACTCTACCGTTCGCCTTGCCTTCATGAAACTCTTGCGCTCACTTTCGAGGGCGGTAATCTTCTTCTCCAGTTTGGCTTTGTCGAGCAGATCGGTGTTACCAGAGAGGATGGCCATATACTCCGAAAAGTTCATGCCCGATTTCTCGTCCATGCCTCCCTCATCGATGGTTCGCGCTCCCATGGCACCAGACTTCAGCTGCGTGATGAACATCTGCTTGTTGTAGAGCAGATTGAACTTGTAAGCATCCAGCGTCCTCTCCACAGCGTAGATATGCACATCCACCTTATTGTCTGCATACAACTTGGCAATCTCATTGCCCTTGCGGACTGCTCGGCCATTGCGCTGTTCAAGGTCACTGGGTCGCCAGGGCGAATCCAGATGATGGATTGCCACAGCCCGTTTTTGTGCATTGACACCAGTACCCAGCATTGACGTGGAGCCGAAGAGTACACGTACCTTACCCTCGTTCATGGCTGCAATCACAGCCTTTCGTGCCTTCTCGTTTTTGCACTCCTGGATGAAGCGTATCTCATCAGCAGGGATGCCGTAGTCCTCCACCAACTTACGCTTGATTTCAGAATAGACCGACCAGCCACCTCCCGGCTGATACGTTCCCAAGTCAGAGAACACAAACTGCGTACCCTTCTGTTCATCGAACTTCTTGTAGTACTCTGCTATGGTGGCAGCACAATGACTGGCCTTGTTGTCTGGGTGGTCACCATACGACGGGTCTATCATGCGCATATCCAGTGCCATCTTTCGGGCATAGTCCGTGGCAATCAGCATCTTCGCCTTTTCTTCCGTCTCACTCAACGGCAGACGCCCGAGAATTGTGGCATCCCCGTTCTGTGCGAACTCCATCAGTTTCTGGATAAAGACTTCTTGGTCGGGTGTCGGCTTGATGTTGTGCAGTATCTCGTTCATCTCCGGCCTGTCCACACCCACGTCCTTTGCCGTGCGATAGTCGGTAATCTCATTGTAGAACTGTGCCAGTTCCGGCACCTTGATGAAGTACCTGAAACGCTCCTTCTGGATAATGTTGTTCGTCACAGAAAACTCAAAGTCCGTCGATTTCTTGGCGAAGATAGCGGCCCAGGCATCGAAGCAGCGTATATTCTGCCGCTCCAGTTCATTTGGGCGCAGGTACTTGAATAGCAGATACAGTTCCGTCAGTGAGTTACTGATGGTGGTTCCGCTCAGAAAGGTCGCCCCCAAGTCCTTGCCCGTCCTATCCTGAATGGTACGGATGGCGAAGAGCAGGTTGAGTGCCCGCTGGCTTCCCAGACTGTTGCCCAGTCCTGCCACACGATCATGTCGGGTGTTGAACATCAGGTTCTTGAACTGGTGCGACTCGTCCACGAAGATATGGTCGATGCCCATCTGCCTGAAGTCCACCACATCGTCCGTCCTCGTGCGGATGGCATATTCGATGCTGTCAAGTTTCTCTTCCAAATTGGCCTTGCGCTTCTCCAGCCCTTTCAGCATCATGCCCGAAATGTCCTTGCCGCTGTTACGCAGTACGTCCAAGTTTTCCTCCACACTCTCCAACTCAGCCTGCAGTATCTTCTGCTGCACCTCCGGTGACTGCGGAATCTTGCCGAACTGGTCGTGTGACATAATCACACAGTCGAAGTCATTGTTCTTGATGGTATTGAAGAACTTCACACGGTTGGCCGTAGAAAAATCCTTCTCGCTGGCGTAGAGGATGCGGGCATTGGGATAGGCCGTCTGATAGGTGGCGGCTATCTCAGCCACGTTCGCCTTCAGTCCGATAATCATCGGCTTACTCACCATGCCGAGGCGTTTCATCTCATGGGACGCGATGCACATGATGAGCGTCTTGCCCGTACCCACCTGGTGGTCGCAGATTCCGCCACCGTTCTGCTTCAGCATCCACACACAGTCCATCTGAGAGGGATACACGCCCATGATGCCGTACTTGCGGTCAAGTCCCTTCAGGTCGAGGTCGGGAAACGTCTGGTGACTGCCGTCGTACTTCGGACGCACGAAGCAGTTGAACTTCTCGTTGTACATCTGCGTCAGCCTGTCCTTGAACTCCTGGCTCTGCCCGTCCAACCACTCCGTGAAGCCATTACGGATTTCGTCAATCTTTGAGTTTGCCAGTTGGATTGCCTCTGCATCACGTGCCTTGATGTCGTTGCCGTTCTCGTCCTCCCCGACACACTTCATGATGTTCGGCACCGTGTTGTGCAGGGCATGGCGCAGCAGGGCCATACCGTCATATCCGCGATACTCGCCCTGTACATGGAACTCCCGCCAAATCTTCATGTTCTTCCGCTCACAGCTCACGTCATACTC
>JAGAWQ010000095.1 GCA_017941345.1 Prevotella sp.
ATTCTCAAACGCGTCGGAGGAAATACTGCCGAAGCGTACAAGATACTTGGTCTGCCGAAATCATCTTTCTATGACAAGCTAAAGAAACTCGATATTCCGACAAAACTCTACAAGTAAAACAGTCCCGGTTCCAGAAAAAAAATGGAATCGGGACTGCACTTTTGAAGCTATAACTACACTTTTATGCCCCTACGTTTCACATCGCCAATATCCCTATCTGGCGATGGCTCCGCAACGGACATGGAGGCTTTCTTGTCCTCACTTTGCGACTCCTTGGCATCCTTATCGTCCTGCTTCTCGGACTTTGTGGGTGCCAGGTCGAGCGTAATCTTGCGGTCAAGGGCGGCCAGTTCGTTCTTCAGGTCACGGAGTTCCGTTTCTTTCTTCCACTCCTTGTTGACCGTCGGCACGAGTTGCTTCAGGTCACGCTCCATTGACTCAATACGGGTCTTGTACTGTGCGATGTACTCAGGTATCTTCTCCAAGGCACGAAGAAAGTGAGTGGCTGCAGCGTCCTTGTCCTTCATCGCCATCTGGCCGTTGTTGAAGCGGTAGATGTAGTTGCCATGAACAGAGAAGCGGTTTTCGAGGAATGGCAGTCCACCCTTCTGCACCTCTTCCGTGCAGACCTTTATGGGAAATCCGAAGGCATTGCCGATTTCCTTAGGTATGCCCTTCGTGTCCGTCTTGTCCGCTATCTGCTGTAACTTGGCTCCCAATGCCTCGAAGTCATCGTATGTCTTTCCCTCAATGGTTACGGCATTGATGACATTCCCGAGTCCGTCGTGTTTGACGTTCTTCTCGAAGATTTTCTGGTCTGCCTGCATCTTCGACAGAATATCCTTGTCTCGCGACAGGTCATTCTGTTTGGTCTCTACCTCCAGTTCTACCGTGCGCCTTGCCTTCATAAAACTCTTGCGCTCACTCTCAAGGGCGGTAATCCTTTTTTCGAGTTTCGCCTTGTCAAGCAGGTCGGTGTTGCCGGATAGGATAGCCATGTACTCCGAGAAGTTCATGCCCGATTTCTCGTCCATGCCACCCTCGTCGATGGTACGTGCGCCCATTGCACCGCTCTTCAGCTGCGTGATGAACATCTGCTTGTTATAGAGCAGATTGAACTTGTACGCATCCAGCGTCCGCTCCACTGCGTAGATATGCACATCGACCTTATTGCCTGCAAACATCTTGGCAATCTCGTTACCCTTTCTGACCGCACGACCATTGCGCTGTTCAAGGTCGCTCGGTCTCCAGGGCGAATCGAGATGATGAATCGCCACAGCCCGTTTCTGGGCGTTTACGCCAGTACCCAGCATCGACGTGGAACCGAACAAAACACGCACACGTCCCTCGTTCATGGCAGCGATAACTGCCTTTCGTGCCTTCTCGTTCTTACACTCCTGTATGAAACGTATCTCGTCGGCAGGAATCCCATAGTACTCCACCAGTTTCCGTTTGATTTCGGAATAGACAGACCATCCGCCACCGGGCTGATACGTTCCCAAGTCGGAGAATACAAACTGAGTACCCTTCTGCTCGTCGTACTTCCTGTAGTACTCGGCAATGGTAGCTGCACAATGAGAGGCTTTGTTATCGGGATGGTCGCCATACGACGGGTCTATCATGCGCATATCCAGTGCCATCTTCCGGGCATAGTCCGTGGCAATGAGCATCTTTGCCTTTTCTTCCGTCTCAGATAGCGGCCCACGACCAAGGATAGTTGCGTCACCTGTCTCGGCAAACTTCATCAGTTTCTGAATGAATACCTCCTGGTCGGGAGTCGGCTTGATGTTATGTAGTATCTCGTTCATCTCCGGTCTGTCCACTCCCACGTCCTTTGCCGTGCGGTAGTCGGTAATCTCATTGTAGAACTGCGCCAGTTCCGGCACCTTGATGAAGTATCTGAAACGCTCCTTCTGAATAATGTTATTCGTCACAGAAAACTCAAAGTCCGTCGATTTCTTGGCGAAGATAGCGGCCCAGGCATCGAAGCAACGGATGTTCTGCCGCTCCAGTTCCTTCGGACGCAGATATTTGAAGAGTAGGTACAGTTCCGTCAGGCTATTGCTGATGGTGGTGCCGCTTAAAAAGGTTGCCCCCAAGTCCCTGCCCGTCCTGTCCTGAATGGTGCGGATGGCGAAGAGCAGGTTCAAGGCTCGCTGACTGCCGAGGCTGTTGCCGAGTCCTGCCACACGGTCGTGACGGGTGTTGAACATCAGGTTCTTGAACTGGTGCGACTCGTCCACGAAGATATGGTCGATACCCATCTGGCGGAAGTCCACCACATCGTCCGTCCTCGTGCGGATGGCATACTCGATGCTATCCAGCTTTTCCTCCAGATTCGCCTTGCGCTTCTCCAGCCCCTTCAGCATCATGCCCGAGATGTCCTTGCCGCTGTTGCGCAATACGTCCAGGTTCTCCTCCACGCTCTGCAACTCAGCCTGAAGAATCTTTTGCTGCACCTCAGGCGATTGCGGAATTTTGCCGAACTGGTCGTGCGACATAATCACGCAGTCGAAGTCATTGTTTTTAATCGTATTGAAGAACTTCACCCTGTTCGCCGTCGAGAAGTCCTTTTCGCTGGCATACAGGATGCGGGCATTCGGATAGGCCGTCTGATAGGTGGCGGCAATCTCTGCCACATTCGCCTTCAGTCCTATAATCATCGGCTTGTGCACCTGTCCCAACCGTTTCATCTCATGGGCGGCGATACACATGATGAGCGTCTTACCCGTACCCACGCTGTGGTCGCAGATGCCGCCACCGTTCTGTTTCAGCATCCACACACAGTCCATCTGCGAGGGATAGACACCCTTGATGCCATACTTGCGGTCGAGTCCCTTCAGGTCGAGGTCTGGAAAAGTCTGGTGACTGCCGTCGTACTTCGGGCGCACGAAGCAGTTGAACTTCTCGTTGTACATCTGCGTCAGCTTGTCCTTGAACTCCTGACTCTGCCCGTCGAGCCAATCAGAAAAACCGTTGCGGATTTCGTCAATCTTTGAGTTTGCCAACTGGATAGCCTCCGCATCGCGTACCTTGATGTCGTTTCCGTTCTCATCCGTTCCGATGCACTTCATGATGTTCGGCACGGTGTTGTGCAGCGCATGACGAAGCAGGGCCATACCGTCATAGCCCCGATACTCACCCTGCACATGGAACTCACGCCATATCTTCATGTTCTTCTTCTCACAGCTCACGTCATACTCGTCGATGTTGGGCGAATAGACAATATCCACACCCGTCTCGTAGAGGTTGGTCATATAAGACGAATAGACCGATGCGGGAATCCAACGCTCACCGAAGTTGAAGTCCAAGTCCTCGAAGGGAATAGGTGTAGGCACGGCATCCTTCAGGGCTTTCAGCGACTTCTCTGTCTGGTCGTTGATTTCACCACCGTTGGCTTCAATGCTTCTTTCGATGGCCTTGACCTTCTCGACCACGTTTCCGGCAATGAACTTGTCGCGTACCTCATAGTCGCCAGTCAGCGGATTGAGGAATATCTGCCCGTCCAGTTCGCTGATGAGGTCATTCTGCGTCTTGTCCGTCAGTTCCGACATATAGCCGAGATCCACCCTGCCATACTTGTTGAGCGATGCCGCAACGGCTTCCTGTGCGGTCTCGACATGAGTCACCTCACCGACAGAGAAAGACACAGGCCGCTCAAAGATGTCTGCCTTGACAAACTGGCCGTCCTCACTGCGCTCCAATGACAGCATATCCCTGCCTCCGGCATCCATCAGGATCATCTTGGCATTGGCTTTCTCGTTCAGACAACCGAAGCGCATACGGAACTCGCCGTAGTACGAGTTGAGGTTGGCGCGTAGCAGGTCGTTCTCCTTATGCTCGTTTGCCTCATAGCTGTAGAGCTGTTCGTAATAGTCGCGTACTTGAACGTACAGGCGCATCTTCGGCATCTGGGTAGCAGGGAGCGTCAGCGGATTGAAGATGGCAGAGCCGTCATGCACATCCGACAGGACACCAAGACGCTGATGATAGTCAACGACAACAGAACCGTCACGCAGATGCTCATACATCGTTCCTTCAAACTTGCCAGGCTGCAGCGGTTGCTCTGGAACTTGGGGCTTTTCCTGTCTTGGCTTTGCTATTGATACAGTAGCGTGTTGTGAGTTTCCATCCGTCTTTTGCTGCTGC
>JAGAWQ010000096.1 GCA_017941345.1 Prevotella sp.
TTGGGCTTGGCTCTTGGTATCGTAATCAGGCCTCGCTGTACAATCCAGCGAAGTACAATCTGCGAGGCGGTCTTCTGGTATTTTGCGGCCAGCGACTGGAGCAACGGATGTCCTACTACGTCGATGTCACCCTGTCCGAAAGGTCCCCATGCCTCTACCTGAATACCCAGCCGGCGATTGTAGGCAATATTCTCCTCCTGCGTCATAAAAGGATGCACCTCTATCTGGTTGATGACAGGACGGATTTCTGCATATGAGAGCAGGTCGTCCAGATGATGGCGATTGAAGTTGCTCACGCCGATGAACTTCACCTTACCCTGTCGCACATAGTCCTCCAGCACCTGCCAGGTATCTTTCACACAGTCCTTTACTGGCCAATGTATCAGCAACAGGTCGATGTAGTCGGTCTTCAGCTTAGTCAGACTCTCGTCGATAGACTTTCGGACAGCTTCTCGACCTTCGCGCATGATGTTCGTGGCGACCTTCGTTGTGAGGAAAATCTCCTGTCTCGGCACCCCGCTATCAATGATACCCTGACCTACCTCTGTTTCATTCTCATAGCCTTGTGCTGTGTCGATGTGACGGAATCCTGCTTTCAAGGCCAGGCACACATTCTGTCTGGCCGTCTCTCCACGTAGCGTCCATGTACCGACACCTATCTGTGGAATCTCGAAATGATTCGTGACCTCCAGATAACGTTGCGCATAGTGACGGCCTAGAAGTCTGTAGCCCTCGCCGCAGAAATGGAGATTATCTTCACAGGGCAGGCAACCCACTGAAGAGACGACATACGTGTTCGGGTAGCGATTTGCCATGTCATTGATGGTAGGATTGGCATGGCCGCAGATGCCGCCATACTCGCTGCGCACCACCTCGCCGACGAGCAAGGGGACTGCCGCCGGATTGAACTGAAGTTCCTGTTGCAGGTCGCAGTAGTTTTTCCTCACCGTCTCCTGCCATTCCCTGTCGTAGGCATCCGTCTCGCCCTGATGCAGCAGGATGCCCTTGATGACACCGTCCCTTGCTGCAATCTTCGCCATACTCAGCAATCGCTTGTAGGGGTCCCGCCCATACTGATTCAGGATGTCGTTCATCCATTCGCGGTCTTCGCTGGCGATGACGCGGGCATTCTGATCCTTGTCGAAAAAGGTAATGGGACAGCCCTCTACGGCCACCGACACGATGCCGATGCGGACATTTTCGGGAACTGCTTCAAGTAACGTCCGTCCAAACCAGTCAGCAGGTCCGAGGTTGGCATCAGCTCGGCAGAGTGGCGGCACGGCCTTGCGCCATGTGCCTAACTGACGATCAGGGCCGTCGGTGGTCGCCATGCTGAGAAAGCGGTCACTTACCATCAGGTCTTGCTCTTCTATAGGAGCCTGTCCCGCCATGTTCGACTGTCCGAAACAGAGGAATATCCAGAAATTCTGGTCTTGCGTGAGTGATGCCATTATTTCAATATAGCCTTTACGTTTGTTACCATATTCTTGTGCTGCTCATCCCCCTTGGTGAGCGTCGAAGTAAGCTTGATATCCCCTTCCTTGTCCTTTGTGGAGAAGGTGCCTGAGTAGATGATGTCACTGTCAAA
>JAGAWQ010000097.1 GCA_017941345.1 Prevotella sp.
AGCTATCCTGATGAGATACTGAAATTGGTTACGAAGTATTTCCACTGCGGATAAATGAAAAAATCCCCGAAGCTTAGCCTGAGTATCGGGGATTTTTCGTACTTTTGTAGCCGAAAACTTAAAACAGTGTCATGGAAGAGATAAAGATTCCACAGGAGTGGAACAAATTTTATTTGAAGGATGTGTCGTTTGTCAACCTGATGACGCGACGTATCTTCAACGTGCTCATTGTGGCCAATCCCTATGATGCCTTCATGCTGGAGGATGATGGTCGTATCGACGAGAAGATCTTCGACGAGTATATGGAACTGGGTATGCGCTATCCACCTACCTTCACCCAGGTGTCTACTACCGAGGAAGCCAATGAAGTGCTGCACACCACGGATATCGATCTGGTGATCTGTATGCCGGGTAATGCCGACAATGATGCCTTCACTGTGGCCCGTGAGGTCAAGGCGGCTCATCCGAATATCCCCTGCGTGGTGCTCACGCCTTTCTCTCATGGTATCACTAAGCGTATCGAGAACGAGGATATGTCTGTCTTCGACTACGTGTTCTGCTGGTTGGGTAATACCAACCTCATCATGTCGATCATCAAGTTGCTCGAGGATAAGATGAATATCGACCACGATATCAAAGAGGCTGGCGTACAGATGATCTTGCTCGTAGAAGACAATATCCGTTTCTATTCCTCCGTATTGCCAAATCTCTACAACTATATCCTCGCCCAGTCGAAGCGTTTCTCCACCGAGGCCCTCAATCCCCATGCCGCTGCCCAGCGAAAGCGTGGACGCCCAAAGGTGGTGCTCGCTACCAACTATGAGGAGGCGATGGAGATATATAATAAGTATCACGACAATACCCTTGGTGTCATTTCCGATACTCGCTTCCCGATGAAGTCCGTGCCAGGACGTCTCTCTCATGTTGAGGAAGGCGATCCCGAGGCCGGTCTGAAGCTCCTTCGGGAGATTCGCCGTCGCGACGAATATGTACCGCTGATCCTTGACTCCTCGGAGATAGCCAACCGCGAGAAGGCTGAGGCTGAGGGATTTAATTTCATCGACAAGAACTCCACCAAGCTCAATGTCGATCTGCATAAGCTTATCGAGGAACACATGGGCTTTGGTGACTTCGTTTTCCGTGACCCGACAACCAAGCAGGAGGTGGCGCGTGTCAGTACACTGAAGGAACTGCAGGACAATATCTTCAAGATTCCCCGTGACTCGATGCTCTACCATGTGTCGCGCAACCACATGAGCCGTTGGCTTTGTGCCCGTGCCATCTTCCCTGTCTCGGCTTTCTTGAAGCACGTCACGTGGCATAAACTCCAGGATGTTGATGCCCACCGCCAGATAATCTTCGATGCCATCGTGCAATATCGTCGTATGAAGAACATCGGTGTGGTGGCCGTATTCGATCGTATGAAGTTTGATGCTTATAGTCACTTCGCACGTATCGGCGAAGGCTCTCTCGGTGGTAAAGGGCGTGGCTTGGCGTTCCTTGACAACATCATTAAGCGCCATCCGGAACTTAACCGCTATGAGAATGCCCAGGTGACTATCCCCAAGACCGTCGTGCTTTGTACTGACTTCTTCGATGAGTTCATGGAGAAGAACAATCTTTATCCCATCGCTCTCAGTGATGCGCCCGATGAAGAGATCCTAAAACATTTCATGCGTGCTCAGTTGCCCGATTCGCTGATTGCCGACTTCTTCACCTTCTTCGATGCCGTGAAGTCGCCTATTGCCGTGCGTTCTTCGTCGCTTCTTGAGGATGCCCACTACCAGCCCTTTGCAGGTATCTATTCTACTTATATGATACCTTATCTGGAGGACAAATACGAGATGCTTCGTATGCTTGCCTGTGCTATCAAGGCCGTCTATGCCTCGGTCTATTACAAAGACTCTAAGGCCTATATGACAGCTACTCAGAATGTCATAGACCAGGAGAAGATGGCTGTCATTCTGCAGGAGGTGGTCGGTAAACGCTATGGTGATCTCTATTATCCAAACTTCTCTGGTGTGCTTCGTTCCCTGAACTATTACCCAATAGGTGAGGAGACAGCAGAGGAAGGTATCGTCTCTCTTGCCCTTGGTCTTGGCAAGTATATCGTTGATGGCGGTCAGACGCTTCGTGTCTCTCCATACCATCCTACACAGGTTCTCCAGACCTCAGAGATGGAGACTGCACTCTCGCAGACCCAGACGCGGTTCTATGCTCTGGACATG
>JAGAWQ010000098.1 GCA_017941345.1 Prevotella sp.
AATCTTCATATTGTTATAAATTAGAATATTAATGAAATGTCGTGCAAAGGTACAAAAGATAAATGAAACCACCACGTTATTTTGCTTTTTTTATATAAAAAAAGAGATTGTTACCCTTGGAATAGGTAACAATCTCTCTGTATCGCTTGAAATATGATTCTTATTTGCCAACTACCTTCGTCTCGTCAGGCTGAGTATACCACTTGTTGTCGGCAAAACGATCGCCACTCCAGTTGCTGAACAGCTTATATGCATCGGTAATTCGCTGCTTCTCCAGTGGGTATTTGAAGTCATAAGGAATGATGACGGCATGCGGGTCTTCACCTTTTGCGGGAATCCTAATTTCTTTTTCAGTCGTTCCGTCGTAGATATATATCTGCCTAAGGAAGTCCATCAGTGAGGTGTTGGCGCCTATCTCGAATTCTTCATCTTGAATAGCATAGTCCATCTTGCCCGTTGTGTTGACGAAGGTTCCCTTTGCTGCACCAAACAATGCGTGCACTTCCTGATCGTGAGAGAACTTCTTTCCGTTCAGACCTCTGATGTACAGATCATCGTAAGCGCCGCAGGCTACGAGTTGCAAGATAACTTTGTTACCGTTGCGCCTTGCCTTAAGGACAATGTCATTCATGTCGTAGTCGGCGATAGGTCTGTCTTCGAAGCAGACGGTATAGACCTCAGCCTCGATGTTGTTCACGGGCTCGTCCACGATGTTGATACCCTGAGTCACCTCGATGATGGCGTCGCTGTACTGACAGTCGGCACCCTCTTCAAAGGCAAGATAGGTCTTGTCGTTGGCAGAGAACATCAGGATACGTGGATCGTCAATCTTCATAGAGTACTTCTTCACAGCTGAAGAGAAGTGGTCCTTGAAGTTGTTCAGTTCCTTGTTCAGACTACCGAAACCATAGCAGCAACCATTGTTGTTCTTGGCTACAACATTACGATCGGCGACATTTTCACCACCCATAGCCTTACGGATCATGAAGCCCACCTTATAGCCAGCGGGGATGCTGTTGCTGACGGCTGTCACAGAATTTGTAGCAGCTCTCTTAATCTCGGTCTTAAGGGTCAGGCCACTCTTGTCGGGGCACTCTTCCATATACCATTTACCAACGGCCTTATTGACTTCCTTGTCGGAAGATACACAGAGTCTTGCTGCCTTGCTGCTGTTGTCCAAGTCTGTTCCGAGACCCAAAGTGGTGCTGTTTGTACGGCGGATGCAGTTGTTCTGTATGTCAAGTACCAAAGGAATCTCGTCACCTGCCAACACGTCAGATGTAGAGAATGAGGTGAGATAATCCTTGACAGTAGCTTCTTGGTGGAGCAGGAATCGCTGCAGTCCAATGTTGTAAAGATAAGACAAGCCCGTTCCCTCGTCCGTGAAGATCTGCCACAGCTGGTTCTTGTAATCGGTCTCGCCCTTGTCGGCAAAGAGAGCTAAGCGGGCTCTTCCATCATCATTCGTTTTGCTTTCAAAATAGCTCAGGTAATAGTCGTTGCCATTCCATTGCTGGCCGTTACGGAAACGATAGACCTTTCCGTCGGTCTTATAGTTCTTCATCACCGTTTCACCCATCATTTCCGTCAGGTTGTCGCCGTAATAGGGGAGCAAGTACTCACGTACTCTGAAGAAATCAGTTCTGCTCGAATTGGTGGATTTTCCGATCTGCTGAGCTCCCCATCTGGCACCTGCGCAGTTGATGGCGAGGAACTTCGGCAGTGACTTCACATAATCTTCCTCACTCACGGTGGCAGGGATGTCCTCCGGATTATAATAATAATAATAGATGTAGCACTTGTCGATTTCTGTCGAAGCCAACTGCACTGGTGTTACGGTGATAGGTGTACCGTTACTGATCAGGTGGTTGTTGTAGAGGTTCAGAATCTCACTGCTGCGAATCAGACTGAGGTTGTCTTTGTGCGAGTTGCGTATCAGTGAGGTATTGAAGATATCCTCTAAGTTCTTTCTTTCTGCTTCTGAGAAGTCGTCGACCGGACGGTAGATTGTACCTTTGTCATCGACTATCCAACTGTTACCAATGTTATCGTTCTTAGTGGCCTTCCACAGGCGATCGTTTTCCCAGCCCTTGTCGTGCCACTGGGCAATCTCCTGGTCCTTCACCCACTGCTTCAGCTCGCTGTCGCTGCCTGCTGCGGCCTCGTCAGCCAGGATGGTACGTGCAGCGTTAAATGACGGGGTAGAGTTCTTGAACTCCACTTTGATGCCGCTGGGGGAGGGATAGCCTGCGTCACCTCTGGTAGCTGCTCTGGTGGCAGCGCGGCTGCTGAAGTTCACGCTGGTCTGACCAATATCGAATCCCTGGATGTGATAAACGCCTTCGCTGTTCACGCAGGCTGCAATCAGACGCTTATTGGCGATGGGAGCCTCGAATGCAAGTGTGACTGTCTCGCCGCTCTTGGCGTCTGCCTCGCAGAGCACCTTGGCGTCGTTGTTGAAGAAAGGAGATTCCGTCAGAATCTGTACTTTGGTAATACCGGGCAGGTTAGCGTCTGCAGTGACGTTGATGGTACCAGAAGTAACCATGTTCCAGTCTTGTTCGGGATCAATAGCACCGAAGATATTAGCCACGTTGGCCTGAATATCTTCCTTAGTGACTTCGTTAGGATCTTTGTCCTTCAAAGTCGACGGGTCGATCTGACTTCCGTAGGTTCCAAAATCATGAGAACAGCTTACGAATGCA
>JAGAWQ010000099.1 GCA_017941345.1 Prevotella sp.
CTCAGAGTGTTAAAGGTAATACCAGAGCACAATCTCCTTCTGGTGAAGGGTAGCTGCGCTGGTTGTAATGGTTCAACTGTTTTAATTGAGAAGTAAGCTATGGAAATTAACGTATTGAATATCAAAGGTCAGGAGACCGGACGTAAGGTTACGTTGAACGAGGCCATCTTCGGCATTGAACCTAATGACCACGTCATTTATCTGGACGTAAAGCAGTATCTGGCTAATCAGCGCCAGGGTACATCAAAGGCTAAGGAGCGTAGCGAGCATGCGGGTTCTACCCGCAAGCTGGGTCGCCAGAAGGGCGGCGGCGGTGCTCGTCATGGTGATATCAACTCACCTCTGCTGCGTGGTGGTGGTCGCGTATTCGGACCCAAGCCCCGTGACTACAGCTTCAAGCTGAACAAGAAGGTAAAGGCTCTTGCCCGTAAGTCAGCTCTTTCGTACAAGGCTCAGGAGAATGCCATCATCGTTGTTGAGGACTTCCAGTTCGAAGCTCCCAAGACCAAGGACTTTGTAGAGATTGCAAAGAACCTGAAGGTTGACGGAAAGAAGGTGCTGATGGTTCTGCCCGAAGCCAATAAGAATGTGTATTTGTCGGCACGTAACCTCCAGAAGGCTGAGTGCATCATTGCTGCCAGTGTCAACACCTACAAGGTACTGAATGCTGACGTGATGGTTGTTACCGAGAACTCCCTGAAGGCTATCGACGGTGTGCTTGGATAATTGATAATTGATAATTGATAATTGGTAATTATTATGAGTTTTATTATAAAGCCTCTGATTACAGAGAAGATGAATAATATTACAGAGAAGTCTTCGGTCGACAGAACTTACAAGCCAAAGACGGGTAAGCACCGTGGTGAGGAAGTGACCAAGAAGGCTCAGCCTAAGTACGGTTTCATTGTTAAGCCTGAGGCTAACAAGGTGGAAATCGCTAAGGAGGTAGAGGCTCTGTACAATGTAACAGTAGAGGACGTAAACACACTTCGCTATGCCGGCAAGCGCTCGTCGCGTTATACTAAGGCTGGACTCGTAAGAGGCAAGAAGAATGCGTTCAAGAAGGCTATCGTCACTCTGAAGGAGGGCGACACTATTGATTTTTATAGCAATATTCAATAATAAGAAATGGCAGTACGTAAATTAAAGCCCGTTACTCCGGGTCAAAGACACAAGGTTATTGGCACGTTCGAGGATATTACTGCATCCGTGCCAGAGAAGTCTCTCGTTTACGGTAAGCGTTCAACCGGTGGTCGAAACAACACCGGTAAGATGACAGTCCGCTACATGGGCGGTGGTCACAAGAAGAAGTATCGTCTGATCGACTTCAAGCGAGAGAAAGATGGTGTTCCAGCAGTAGTGAAGACAATCGAGTATGATCCTAACCGTTCAGCTCGCATTGCGCTGCTCTACTATGCTGATGGTGAAAAACGTTATATCATTGCTCCTAATGGACTGGAGGTTGGTACAACTCTGATGTCTGGTGCAGAAGCAGTGCCTGAGGTAGGTAATGCTCTCCCACTGGCCAACATCCCCGTTGGTACGGTAATCCACAACATCGAGATGCGTCCCGGACAGGGTGCCAAGCTCGTTCGTTCGGCTGGTAATTTCGCTCAGCTGACGTCTCGTGAGGGTAGCTATTGTGTCATCAAGCTCCCTTCAGGTGAGACGCGTCAGATTCTCTCAGCTTGTAAAGCTACTGTAGGTAGTGTAGGTAACTCAGATCACGCCCTTGAGCAGTCTGGTAAGGCAGGTCGCTCTCGCTGGCTGGGTCAGCGTCCTCACAACCGTGGTGTTGTAATGAACCCGCACGATCACCCGATGGGTGGTGGTGAAGGACGTCAGTCTGGTGGACACCCACGTTCACGTAAGGGCTTGTACGCTAAGGGTCTCAAGACTCGTGCTCCTAAGAAGCAGTCGAACAAGTACATCATCGAAAGAGCTAACAAGAAGTAATCACGAAATTTAAAGAGTGTAAATTATGAGTCGTTCATTAAAAAAGGGTCCGTACATCAACGTATCGCTCGAGAAGAAGATTCTCGCTATGAATGAGAGCGGAAAGAAGAGCGTCGTCAAGACATGGGCCAGAGCTTCAATGATTTCCCCGGATTTCGTGGGACATACTGTTGCAGTTCATAACGGAAACAAATTTATTCCTGTGTACGTTACTGAGAACATGGTGGGACACAAGCTGGGAGAGTTCGCTCCTACGCGTCGTTTTGGTGGCCATGCCGGTAACAAGAAATAATGCACGGGTTCATCCATTTAAAAAGAA
Organism: Prevotella sp.; assembly: GCA_017941345.1. Classification (GTDB taxonomy): domain Bacteria; phylum Bacteroidota; class Bacteroidia; order Bacteroidales; family Bacteroidaceae; genus Prevotella. Next base: position 2,276 of record JAGAWQ010000099.1, read on the forward strand.
GCAATAATGGGAAAAAGAAAAAGATTAATGGCTGAAAAGATTAAGGCAGCCAATAAGACACAGTATTTTGCAAAGCTGAAAGGCTGTCCCTCTTCACCACGCAAGATGCGCTATGTCGTTGACATGATTCGCGGCATGGAGGTGAATCGTGCTCTCGGTGTACTGAGGTTCTCTAAGAAGGCAGCTTCGGAGAATGTGGAGAAATTGCTCCGTTCAGCTATCGCTAACTGGGAGGCCAAGAATGACCGCAAGGCTGAGGACGGTGAGCTCTATGTAAGCCGCGTCTTCGTCGACGAGGGTGTGACAATGAAACGTATGAGACCGGCACCTCAGGGCCGTGGCTATCGTATCCGTAAGCGTTCGAACCACGTGACTCTGTTTGTTGACGCTAAAACTAATGATTAAGAATAGGTATGGGACAGAAAGTTAATCCAATAAGCAACCGTCTTGGTATTGTCAAGGGTTGGGATTCAAATTGGTTCGGAGGCAAGAACTTCGGAGACAACCTGGTAGAGGATCAGAAAATCCGTAAGTATCTGAACGAGCGTCTGGCCAAGGCCAGCATCTCGAAGATTGTCATCGAGCGTACGCTGAAGCTGGTTACCATCACCATCTGCACAGCCCGTCCGGGTCTGGTCATTGGTAAGGGTGGTCAGGATGTCGACAAGCTCAAGGAAGAGCTGAAGAAACTCTATGACAAGGAGATTCAGATTAATATCTTTGAAGTGAAGAAACCCGAGCTCGATGCAAACATCGTAGCCAACAACATCGCTCGCCAGATAGAGGGTAAGATTGCTTACCGCCGTGCTATCAAGATGGCTGTTGCTAACACCATGCGTGCTGGAGCAGAGGGTATCAAGGTGCAGATATCAGGCCGTCTGAACGGTGCTGAAATCGCACGTAGCGAGATGATAAAGGAAGGCCGTACTCCATTGCACACCTTCCGTGCTGACATCGATTACTGCCAGGCAGAGGCTCTAACTAAGGTTGGCCTGCTGGGTCTGAAAGTCTGGATTTGCCGTGGTGAGGTTTATGGAAAGGTAGACTTGGCTCCTAACTTCACACAGGAGAAGGGTAATGCCCGCTCTAACGGTGGTAACAACGGTGGTGGCAGAAGATTCCGCAATAAGAAAAAGTAATTAATTTCAAAAGAAAGAAGCTATCATGTTACAACCAAAGAGAGTAAGATATAGAAGACCACAAGACGGACGTGGCAATAAAGGCAACGCCCACCGTGGAACTCAGCTGGCTTTCGGCTCTTTCGGAATCAAGACTCTTGATGCCAAATGGATCGACAGCCGTCAGATTGAGGCAGCTCGTGTTGCCATCAACCGTTATATGAACCGTGAAGGTCAGGTTTGGATTCGTATCTTCCCGGACAAACCCATCACTCGTAAGCCTGCTGACGTACGTATGGGTAAGGGTAAGGGTGATCCCGCAGGATGGGTTGCACCAGTTACCCCGGGTCGTATCCTCTTCGAAGTAGAGGGCGTTCCTTTCGAGACTGCCAAGGAGGCTCTTCGCCTCGGTGCTCAGAAGCTGCCCGTGAAGACTAAGTTTGTTGTTAGACGTGATTACGATAAAAACGCTTAAGCTATGAAGATGACAGAAATTAAAGGCCTCGAGACCAAGGAACTGGCCGAGCGCATTGAGAGCGAGACTGCAAAGTACAACCAGATGAAGTTGAACCACGCCGTCACTCCGCTGGAGAATCCATCACAGATTAAGGCTGCACGTCGTGATATCGCACGTATGAAGACAGAACTCCGTCAGAGAGAACTTAACAAATAATAATGGTCCAGATGGAAACAAGAAATTTAAGAAAGACAAGACAGGGTGTCGTTATCAGCAACAAGATGGATAAAACCATTGTTATTGCAGCTAAGTTCAAGGAGAAGCACCCGATTTATGGTAAGTTTGTCCAGAAGACAAAGAAGTACCATGTTCACGATGAGAAGAATGAGTGCAATGTAGGTGATACAGTGCTCGTCATGGAAACCCGTCCTCTGTCAAAGACAAAGAGATGGAGATTAGTACAAATCGTAGAAAAGGCTAAGTAATTATGATACAAACAGAAACAAGACTGACCGTTGCTGACAATAGCGGTGCCCGTGAGGCTCTCTGCATTCGCGTGCTGGGAGGTACAGGCCGTCGCTACGCCAGCGTAGGTGACGTGATTGTTGTTGCTATTAAGAACGCAATCCCCACAAGTGACGTTAAAAAGGGTGCAGTATCGAAGGCTCTGGTTGTTCGTACCAAGAAGGAAATTCGTCGCGCTGACGGCTCGTATATCCGCTTCGACGACAATGCCTGTGTACTGCTGAACAACGCCGGTGAGCTCCGTGGCAGCCGTATCTTCGGCCCCGTAGCCCGTGAGCTACGTGCTGTTAACATGAAGGTTGTTTCACTGGCACCTGAGGTTCTTTAATATTAAAAGTACAAAGACATGAGTAAGTTACATATCAAGAAAGGTGATGAGGTCATTATCCTAGCCGGCAAGAACAAGGGCGACAAGGGTAAGGTGCTCAAGGTCTTGGTAGATGAGCAGAAGGCTATCGTAGAGGGTGCCAATATGGTATCGAAGAGCACGAAGCCCAGCGCCAAGAACCCACAGGGAGGTATTGTGAAGCAGGAAGCTCCGATACATATCTCTAATTTAAGTCTGATTGACCCGAAGAGCGGTAAGGCTACCCGTGTGGCCATCAAGCACGAGGGCAAGAACGTTATTCGTATCGCTAAAAAGTCAGGGGAGGAGATTAAGTAATGGCAAATACAGCACAATTGAAGAAAACCTATCTGGAGCAGATTGCTCCGGCATTGGAGAAACAGTTCAACTATAGCTCTAAGATGCAGGTTCCCGTCCTGAAGAAGATTGTAGTCAACCAGGGTCTGGGTGATGCCACTCAGGACAAGAAGATTATCGATGTGGCTATCAACGAGATTAGCACCATCTGTGGTCAGAAGGCTGTCGCTACCTACTCTAAGAAGGATATCGCCAACTTCAAACTGCGTAAGAAGATGCCTATCGGCGTGATGGTGACACTGCGTCGTGAGCGTATGTATGAGTTCTTGGAGAAGCTCGTTCGCGTGGCTCTGCCCCGTATCCGTGACTTCAAGGGTATTGAGAGCAAGTTTGATGGTCGCGGCAACTACACCCTCGGTGTGCAGGAGCAGATCATCTTCCCTGAGATCAACATTGATACCGTAGACCGTATTCAGGGTATGAACATCACCTTCGTCACCACCGCTAAGACGGACGAGGAGGGTTATGCACTGCTGAAGGCTTTCGGTCTGCCGTTTAAGAACGCTAAAAACGATTAAGAGATATGGCAAAAGAATCAATGAAGGCTCGTGAGGTAAAGCGCGCTAAGCTCGTTGCCCGTTACGCTGAAAAGCGTGCAGCCTTGAAGAAGGTTATCGCTACGTCTGAGGATCCTGCAGAGGCTTACGAGGCTGCTCGCAAGCTGCAGAGCATTCCCAAGAACGCCAATCCTATCCGTCTGCACAACCGTTGTAAGATTACTGGCCGTCCCAAGGGATATATGCGTCAGTTCGGTCTTTCACGTATCCAGTTCCGTGAGATGGCATCAAGCGGTCTGATTCCAGGCGTTAAGAAGGCAAGCTGGTAATCTCTCTCCAGAACAAGAAGCAAGAGACATTTAGTTTTTAATATTGTCGGGGCAGTCCCGATTAATTAAACAATTTATTTTATGACAGATCCAATAGCAGATTATCTGACAAGACTCAGAAACGCCATTATGGCCAATCACCGTGTGGTTGAAGTTCCTGCGTCTAACTTGAAGAAGGAAATCACCAAGATCCTCTTCGAGAAGGGTTACATCCTGAACTACAAGTTCGTTGAGGATGGCCCTCAGGGTACTATCAAGGTTGCCTTGAAGTATGACCCTGCCACAAAGGCAAATGCCATCAAGTGCCTGAAGCGCGTGTCAACACCAGGTCTTCGCAAGTACACTGGTTATAAGGACATGCCGAGAGTAATTAACGGATTAGGTATCGCCATCTTATCTACATCCCAAGGTGTAATGACAGACAAGGAGGCCTCTCAGCTGAAGATTGGCGGCGAGGTGCTTTGCTACGTTTATTAATTGGAGGATTCGATTATGTCAAGAATAGGAAAATTGCCAATTAGTATCCCTGCCGGCGTTACTGTTGCCCAGGGTCAGGACGGTGTCGTTACCGTAAAGGGTCCGAAGGGCGAGCTTTCTCAGAAGGTTGATGCTTCTATCAAAGTATCTATCGCTGATGGCCATGTATCATTTGAAATCGACGAGAACAGCCCTGTTAATGTAAAGCAGAAGCAGGCTTTCCACGGCCTTTACCGCGCACTCATCAACAATATGGTTGTTGGTGTCAGCGAGGGATATAAGAAGGAGATGGAGCTGGTCGGTGTTGGTTACCGTGTTTCAAACCAGGGTAATATCATCGAGTTCTCACTGGGTTACACACACCCCATCTTCATCCAGCTTCCTAAGGAGGTAAAGGTTGAAACTAAGATGGAGCGTAACCAGAACCCTCAGATTACTCTGGAGTCATGCGACAAGCAGTTGCTGGGTATGATTTGTGCTAAAATTCGTTCTTTCCGTATGCCGGAGCCTTACAAGGGTAAGGGTATTTTGTTCAAGGGTGAGGTTATCCGTCGTAAGTCGGGTAAGTCAGCCTCAGCTAAGTAATCTTAAAAACTAAGGAATTATGACTACAAAGAAGATTGAAAGACGAATTAAGATTAAATACAGAATTCGTAAGAGCGTTTTCGGTACTGCCGAGCGTCCTCGTATGAGCGTGTTCCGCTCTAACAAGCAGATCTACGTTCAGGTGATTAACGATTTGGAAGGTAAAACACTTGCATCTGCATCTTCACTCGGTCTTGAGGCTATGCCAAAGATTGAACAGGCTGAGAAGGTTGGTGAGATGGTTGCCAAGAAAGCTCAGGAGGCTGGCGTTACCGCTGTTGTCTTCGACCGTAATGGTTACCTCTACCACGGCCGTGTAAAGTCACTGGCTGATGCAGCACGTAAAGGTGGACTTAAATTTTAAACGATTATGGCAATGAACAAAGTTAAAGTAAATAGCGACGTAGAGTTGAATGACAGACTGGTTGCCATCAACCGTGTTACCAAGGTAACAAAGGGTGGTCGCACCTTTACATTCGCAGCTATTGTTGTTGTCGGCGACGGCAACGGCATCATTGGCTGGGGACTGGGCAAGGCAGGTGAAGTTACTGCCGCTATTGCCAAGGGTGTTGAGGCAGCTAAAAAGAATCTGGTGAAGGTTCCCGTACTCAAGGGTACTATCCCCCACGAGATGGAGGCCCGCTTTGGTGGCGCTCAGGTATTCCTGAAGCCCGCAGCAGCCGGTACTGGTCTTGTGGCTGGTGGTGCTATGCGTGCCGTTCTGGAGAGTGTTGGTGTGAAGGACGTCCTGGCTAAGTCTAAGGGCTCTTCTAACCCCCACAACCTGGTGAAGGCAACCATCGTGGCTCTGAGCCAGATGCGTGATGCCTATACTATTGCAGGTACACGTGGAATTAGTATGGAAAAAGTATTTAGAGGATAAAAGGAGAGACGAACTATGGCAACAATTAAGATTAAGCAGATTAAGAGCAAGATCGGTTATCCCGTAGATCAGAAGCGCACCCTCGAAGCCCTGGGTCTTCGCAAGATTTCTCAGGTTGTAGAGAAGGAGGATACCCCTGTTATCCGCGGTATGATTCGTAAGGTTCACCATCTGGTGGAAGTTATCGATTAATTCAATCACAATTTTTAAATAGATACGATTATGAAACTACATACTTTAAAACCAGCTGAGGGCTCTACACATTCACGTCGTAGAATAGGCCGTGGACCAGGCTCTGGTCTCGGTGGTACCTCTACCCGTGGTCACAAGGGTGCCAAGGCTCGCTCAGGTTACAAGAAGAAGGTTGGTTTCGAAGGTGGTCAGATGCCACTGCAGCGCCGTGTTCCGAAGTCTGGTTTCAAGAACATCAACCACAAGGAGTACTTCGCAGTGAATCTCTCTACTCTTCAGAAGCTGGCAGAGGAGAAGAAGCTTACCAAGATTGGCATTGAAGAGCTGGTTGCTGCCGGCCTGACCAATGGCAAGGAACTGGTGAAGGTTCTCGGTAATGGTGAGTTGAAAGCAAAAGTAGACGTTGAAGCTAACGCATTCTCTAAGACTGCCGAAGAGGCTATCAAGGCAGTTGGTGGTAACGCAACAATTATCTAATAAACGACAATGAAGAAGTTAATAGAGACACTGAAGAACATTTGGAAGATTGAGGACCTGCGTCAGCGCATCCTCATCACACTCCTGTTCGTAGCGATTTACCGTTTCGGTTCATTCGTAGTACTTCCAGGCATCAATCCGGCACTGTTGGACAAACTGCAGTCGCAGACTGCTGGTGGTCTGATGTCGCTGCTTGATATGTTCTCCGGTGGTGCATTCTCCAATGCGTCTATCTTTGCGCTTGGAATCATGCCTTACATCTCTGCTTCTATCGTTATGCAGCTCCTCGCCGTTGCTGTGCCTTATTTCCAGAAGATGCAGCGCGAGGGTGAGAGTGGCCGCAAGAAGATTATGACTTACACCCGGTACCTGACAGTGGCTATCCTGCTGTTCCAGGCACCGAGTTACCTCATTAATCTGAAGATGCAGGCTGGTGCTGCCTTGGCTACCGGTATTAGTTGGTCGGTATTTGTATTTCCCGCCACTATTATCCTGGCTGCCGGCAGTATGTTCATCCTCTGGCTTGGTGAGCGCATTACGGATAAGGGCATAGGTAATGGTATCTCGCTAATCATTATGATTGGTATTATTGCACGCCTGCCACAGGCGTTCATCCAGGAGGTTACCTCACGTTTCACAGCTATCACAGGCGGTGGACTGGTGATGTTCCTCGTTGAGATTATCATTCTCTATGCAGTTGTTTGTGCAGCTATCGTTTTGGTACAGGGTGTCCGTAAGGTTCCTGTACAGTATGCTAAGCGTCTTGTAGGCAACCAGCAATACGGTGGTGCCCGTCAGTATATTCCTCTGAAGCTTTTTGCGGCTAATGTGATGCCTATCATCTTTGCTCAGGCTCTGATGTTCATCCCTCTGGCATTCGTACAGTATGCAGCTCCGGAGAACGCAAACTGGTTTGTTCGTTCCATGCTTGATCATCACAGCTGGACTTACAACATTATCTTTGCTCTGCTGATTATCGCATTCACCTATTTCTATACTGCTATCACCCTCAATCCAACCCAGATGGCTGAGGACATGAAGCGTAACAATGGCTTTATCCCTGGCATTAAGCCCGGTAAGCCGACAGCTGATTTCATCGACACTGTGATGTCACGCATCACCCTGCCTGGTTCACTGTTTATCGCTTTCATCGCCATCATGCCTGCTCTGGCAGGACTGTTGAACGTGCAGGATGCTTTCTCTCAGTTCTTCGGCGGAACCTCTCTGCTGATTCTTGTTGGTGTCGTGCTTGACACGCTCCAGCAGATTGAGAGCCATCTGCTCATGCGTCACTACGACGGCCTGCTCAATTCGGGTCGTATTCACGGACGTGGCGGAGTGAGTGCCTACTAAGTCAGTATGAAGATATTTCTGAAGACTGAAGATGAAATAGAGCTGATGCGCGAGGCTAACCAACTTGTTGGTAAGACCCTTGGCGAATTGGCAAAACATATCAAGCCTGGCGTAACGACCCTCCAGTTGGATCAAGTTGCCGACGAATTCATTCGCGACAATGGAGCAATTCCTACTTTCAAGGGTTTCCCCAATCCCTATGGAGGGCCGTTCCCTGCCAGCATCTGTACCTCGGTGAATGAAGCTGTTGTCCACGGTGTGCCCAATGCGACAACTGTGCTGAAAGACGGCGACATCATCTCCATCGACTGCGGAACGCTGCTCAACGGCTTTTGTGGTGACTCCTGCTACACGTTCTGTGTCGGCGAGGTCAGTCCAGAGGTTAAGGAGTTGCTCCGCGTCACCAAGGAGTCGCTTTATAAAGGCATCGAGCAAGCAGTGGCAGGTCGCCATCTGGGTGATATTAGCAGTGCTGTTCAGGACTACTGTGAAGCCCATGGTTATGGTGTCGTTCGTGAACTGACCGGTCATGGTATTGGCCGCGAAATGCATGAAGACCCGCAGGTGCCCAACTATGGTCGTCGGGGCAATGGCGTCATGTTGAAAGCTAATATGTGTATAGCTATTGAGCCGATGATTACGATGGGAAAACGTGACATCTACCTCGATGCTAACGACCTCTGGACGGTACGTACCCGTGACGGTAAACCCGCAGCCCATTTCGAGCACACGCTGGTTGTCCGTAAAGGAAAGGCTGAGATATTATCTTCGTTTGAAGAAGTAGAACGTATAGAAGGAAAACTATATTAAGAAGTATGGCAAAGCAAGGTGCTATTGAGCAAGACGGAACAATCGTAGAGGCATTGTCAAATGCTATGTTCCGAGTAGAGTTGGAGAATGGAGTGCCCATCATCGCACACATATCTGGGAAGATGCGTATGCACTACATCAAGATTCTGCCGGGCGACAAAGTAAAGGTGGAGATGAGCCCCTATGATCTCACAAAAGGACGAATTGTATTTAGATATAAATAATTAGGTCATATTATGAAGACAAGAGCATCATTGAAGAAGCGTACCCCCGATTGCAAGATTGTACGTCGTAAGGGCCGCCTATTCGTAATCAACAAGAAGAACCCCAAGTATAAGATGCGTCAGGGTTGATTTTTATGTTAAATAAGCGTAAAAAGGTAGTGGAATATCAGAAATTCTACGTACCTTTGCATGCTTTTTGGCAAAAATTCGAATTTTAATATCATTATTTTTTAGTTTAACAAATGGCAATAAGAATTGTTGGAGTAGATTTGCCCCAGGAGAAGCGTGGCGAAATCGCATTGACCTATATCTATGGTATTGGTCGAAGTAGTTCAGCAAAGATTTTGGACAAGGCCGGCGTGAGCCGCGACCTGAAAGTCAACGAATGGAGTGACGACCAGGCAGCTAAGATCCGTGAAATCATCGGTGCTGAATTCAAAGTAGAAGGTGATCTCCGCAGTGAGATTCAGTTGAACATCAAGCGACTGATGGATATTGGTTGCTATCGTGGAGTCCGTCATCGTAACGGTCTGCCCGTACGTGGTCAGAGCACTAAGAACAATGCTCGTACCCGTAAAGGTAAGAAGAAGACTGTTGCAAACAAGAAGAAGGCCACGAAGTAAGTTTAAAGTTTAAGGTTTAAAGTTTAAAGTTATGGCAAAGAAAACAGTCACTTCAAAGAAAAGAAACGTGAAGGTTACCGCTATCGGTCAGCTCCACGTTCACAGCTCTTTTAATAATATTATCGTATCACTCGCCAACGACGAGGGTCAGGTTATCTCTTGGTCTTCAGCTGGTAAGATGGGCTTCCGTGGTTCTAAGAAGAACACTCCGTATGCTGCCCAGATGGCCGCAGAGGATTGTGCAAAGGTTGCTTTCGACCTGGGTCTGCGCAAGGTAAAGGCCTATGTGAAGGGTCCCGGTAACGGACGTGAGTCAGCTATCCGTGCCTGTCATGGTGCCGGTATTGAGGTTATCGAGATTGTAGACGTTACGCCACTGCCACACAATGGCTGCCGTCCTCCCAAGCGTCGTCGTGTTTAATCATTAGCAATTTATTTTATAATTATGGCAAGATATATTGGACCGAAATCAAAAATTGCCCGCCGATTTGGAGAAGCCATCTTCGGCCCGGACAAAGTTTTGTCCCGTAGGAACTTCCCCCCGGGACAGCATGGCAACAACCGTCGCCGCAAGCAGTCGGA
>JAGAWQ010000100.1 GCA_017941345.1 Prevotella sp.
AGGTGTCGATCTGAGCGGCCGAGGATGTCTGGTCGGGCCGTACTGCCGAACAATGAATAACCAACAATGTAATTGTTCTCATAATGCCAATCACTATTAAGCACAACTAATCGTGGCGAGTGCCGTAGCAATCGACGTGGCGATCGTCGCCACCCACCTCAAAATCGAAATAAAAACCTTCTTAGTCACCTTCATACTTCACCTTTTCACCTTTTTACCCTTTTACCTTTTTACCTTTTTACTTTTTTACCTTTAAATTAGTCCTGGTCAAGCCCATCACCTCCTTCACCAGGATTCTGCGGATCCCCGCCCGCGGTCTCTGAGCCTGTCGAAGAGCCACCACCTGCGGTCTCTGAGCCTGTCGAAGAGCCACTGTCGTCGCTGCTGTCAGCATTACCCTCCGGCTTCAGGCTGGGATCGTAGGTCTCCTCGAAGAGCACGTCCTTGATGAGCGTCTTGGCCACGACGTACTTCTGCACAATCTTACCCTCCTTGTTCACGCTCTGACCCACGACGATGCGCACGGTCTCGGGCTGGAACAGCACGCGCCGCGTGGTGATCGTGGCTGCCGTGCAACCCAGCTTGTCGGACGTGCCGATGCTGGAGAAGCCCACCTTGAAGATGCCGATGCCGTCGAGCTTCACCTTCTGACCCAGTTCGAAGTAGTGCTTCATCGCACCACCCAACTCGTCGAGCACCGCCTTGATGTCGCTCTTCTTCACCGACGCCTGCTGCTGGATGTAGTTCGCCAGTTCCTCAGTCTCCACGAAACGCTGGTCATAGACCGCTGTGGCGAACCACTTGCCATAGGCCGTGCTCTTCTTGTTGTTGTTCTGTAACTTTGTGAATTTCTGACTCATAATGCTTTGAATTTTTAAAAGTTAAACATAGGCTTTGCGTTCAGGATGTCCCTCACCTTCGGGTTGTGCCGATAGTCCCTTCGGGTCGTTCCGATGGTCGTTACGCCGCGTGCTGATAGTCTCCATCCCGGGTAAGGGATTATCGCTTCGGGTCGTAGATGACGTCCGGACAGGTCGTAGATGGCATTCCTTTCAGTCAAGGGTGACATTCCGCTGAATCACATTGCAAAGTTACAACATCTTGGCCCTCATTTTGTTGCCAGAAGTTGCCGCCCGTTGCCAGCGGCCAACTTTTTCTGAAAAATTTCAGTCGATGCAGAGGTATTCGGCGATGAGACGCACCTGGCGGGCGGTGTAACAGTTGCGGTTACGGTTCCAACGCGTCTGTTTCAGCGCCGCCACCAACTCCGGACAGCGGTTGATGTCCTCACGCAGTTTCTTCATTGCCGACTTCACCTCTCTGGTGTGCGGCGAATAAATACGGGCCAACTCCCGTTTCAGATATTCACGATCTTCTATCATAACACACAAATAATGATTGAACACAGAGACTCAGAGTTTATTTATAAACAGGAAAGATGCAAGCAGTGTAGGTAGATGATTGGAAACCTCACGCGTACCGCATGGGCGGGCGGTACGCGAGGGAGCCTAAGAAGTGCCTGCACCACCTGCACCCTCCTCTTGCTCGACGTCGAGCGCCAGTAGCCGACGGTTAGCCTCGATCTCCTCGGGCTTGTAGCGCACCACACGGTAGCCATGCCTGCCCTTCGACGCACACTGCGCATAGCCCAGCTTCCGCAGGGCACTGCCGATACGCTCCGGCGTGAAGCGCAGCGACGGACCCTCACTGGCTACCAACAGGATATCCGTAGCCGTATAGAACTCTCCGCGCTCACCGTCGCCGGGGCGCCGGAAGTGCTTCTCGATGGCCTCCTGCTCCGAGCATGGCGCCTCGAATGCCCGGTTGTGGGTTTTCAGCCGTTCCTCCTCCGCCTTCGTGAAGAAGTGACGGAAGCCCTGACGGTAGAGGGCGTAGGCCTGCGCATAGATACCCTCATAGTTGAAGGGATAGAGGCGCGGATCATCGATGCGTTCCACCTCGAACGGCAGCCAGCGGCGATTACCTGTTGCGTCGTTCAGGAACTGTACGTTGTTGCCCGTGCCGCAGAATGAGGCCACGTGCGGCATGTGCTCCGTATAGTAGCCATACGGGCGTCGCTCGTCGATGGCAGGCATCGTCACCACCGACTTCATCGTGTTCACATCCGTGGAGCGCATCACGTCGAGTTCCTCATAGCACACCAGCCCGTACTGCGACATCGCTATCAGATCGTCCTTGCCCACACGGCTTGCGTTGACCTTGATACGGAAGTAGTCGCTCAGCTCAGGCGGCAATAACCGGCTGAACCAGGTGGTCTTGTAGATGCCCTGCTCCCCGATGAAGACGAGCACCCCTTGGTTCACCGTTTCTTCGTCGAGCCAGCTGGCCACCATGCCCACGAGCCATCGTTTCAGCACGTCGGCGAAGAACAGCTGTTCCTCCACATCGCCCTTTACGCTGACTGTCGCCGAGAGTTCGAGGATATAGTCCTGACCGTCCCACGGCGGCAGGCGGTTCAGGTAGTAGAGGAAGGGGTGGAATCCCTGCACATAGCCGGAGTCCAGCACGGTCTCCAGATCGGTCTTCCGTGTCGGTTTGACGGTCTGCAGGGCCGTCAGCAAGGTGTTCTTCAGCCGGTCGCACATCGGCTGCCAGTCGTCGCTGACGAACTGAGTCAGTTCACTGTTCGCGCAGAACGGGTCTTCCATCGGCAGACGGGCCTCCACCCGGTGCTTCACGAGGTTCCATCTCAGGTGGATATGGTCACCGAGATAGGCTTTGATCTCCCCTACCGTCGCATATACTTCGCGCCAATTAGGTTTGTGCTCCCCTGTCCCATCGTCGGCGACAACAGCCTTCTTCCGTTTCTTCTTAGGTTTCTCTTCTTCCATAGGCAAAAATGATTGATTTTCTGCCACGAAGTTACGGCTAAAAGTCGGGACATGCAAGTTTTCGCGGCACAATCTTGCGTCGCGTCACGAAATAGAAACCTGTGGGGTTAACCGGGGTCTTCGAAACTGATGTGGAGCCGCATGCCAAGGGCATCGGCGATGCGCTCCAACTGTTTGAGCGTGACATTTTTCTTGCCACACGACACGGCATTCAGATAAGGGCGACTCACCCCTACCAGCTCTGCCAACTTAGTCTCACTGATGTTTTTTTTCCATCGCTTTCTTCAAGTCGATGCTTGTTTGTCTGTTCATTGAAATTAAAGTTTGGTGAATACACAAAATAACAAGGGTGCCCAGCGAAACGGAAGGCACCCTCTAAAAAAAATAAAAAACATTTTGCATGACGTCTCACGACGTCACTTTAACCAATTAGTTTTTTTTCAACCATGAATTTGAATATAGCGTCATCACGACGCGAGTTTTTAACAAAATACGTAATCCAACTATCTTTGGACAAATTAGATCATGCGACACGCCTGCCGCCAGTCTGTCGTCTCACGACGGCTCAATTGAATATTGACTTAATAAATGCTACATCATCACCATGATGCCAAATAATTACGATCCATATAATCCTTATTAACATAATTAAAATGAAAATTCCTTTCAAAGGGCCCGCGTCATCACGACGCAGGAAACCCTCTTCATTGGTCTATTAAAGTATTTGATGAAAAATTTGCCTTTTAGAGGCAATGCAAAATGACACACCTGTCATCGCTATATCATAAAAACCCGTCTGGCAGGCTCACTGGCAACTAGCAATTATAATTCTCTTATCATTTGGACACTTTCGGTCGCCATGCCCCACCAGACAGGTCGATTTCTTTTTGAATCTAAAAAGATAATCCGGCATCATCACGACGTGGGATTATCAAAACAATCTATTAACCTTTCGCGTGCGTCTCGCGACAACATAATTAAAACTTATATAACCATGTATTAATCTTTTATCCATGCGTCTCACGACGTGAAAAAGTACTTGATTTAAAAAGAGATAATTGTAACACGCTTGTTACTTAACGATCAATTAATCAAATTTGTTTACCAATTTACGAAACACCTTTGTGTTCAAATGACGTCTCACGACGTGAAGAAAATACTAATATTAAATGCATAAATACAAACACGCCAGTATAAGAATTTCGACTAAAGCTACTAGCGCTATAAACTGAACGGCATTCAACCGCCGCTCTGAATCACTTATGAACATAAAACTACTATTGTCAAATTATAATCTTAAAACATCTCAACATCACATGATGGGCACGGTGAACGTGCGGCCGTCGCGCAGGTAGAAGGTGATGGCCTTGCCGCCATCCACGATCTTCACGTCGATGAACAGGTCGTCCATTCCGTCCTTGCCGTCGGCACAGGTACCCGTGTCGGTCCAGGAAGCACCGTTGTTATAGGAAATCTCCCAGTGACGGGTGACGGCATTGATGCGCAGTTGCGGAATCGTCAGCGACTGCTCGGCGGCGCTCTTGCCGTCACGGCCGTCCTTACCGTCACGGCCGTCCACGCCGTTGCGCCCGTCCACACCGTCCTTGCCGTCGATACCATTGCGGCCGTCCTTGCCATCCTTGCCGTCCACGCCGTCGATACCGTTGCGCCCGTCACGGCCGTCCTTACCATCGATGGCGCCGGCCAGCACGAGGTTGCCGTCCTCGTCGGTCAGCGGTTCACCGTTCACGATCCAGTAGTAGCGACCTTCCTTATCCTTGCCGACGGAGATGTCGAGCGTCTTCTGTTCGCCGTCGCGGCCGTCCTGTCCGTTCTTACCCTGACGGAGCGTCACGGTGCGGCCGTTGTTGAAGGTAATCACATACGAGCCGTCGGGCGACGACTTCACACTCGTCACATAGCCGGCTGTCTCGATGGCGGCGACTATCTCGTTGAGGGCTTCCAGCTGGTCGTTGAGCTTCAGCTCAAGGGCCTCCAGCTTCTCTACCCTGCCGCCGATGTCCTGCAGAGTGTCGGTGTAGTTGTACTTGTCGCACGCACCTAATGCCAGTGCTGCCATCAGCAGCCATACATAGCGATAGTTCCTTCTCATAGTCATGCGTTTTTATAGATGGGAATGCGGAATGTCTGTCCCGACTTGGTGACGACGGTCATGAACTCACCCTCGGCCGTCACCTCGTAGTTCACGGAGTAGAAGAACTCGTTGCCGTCCTTACCGTCCTTGCCCTGGGCAGAGGTGCCCGTCGGCTGCCAGGTAGTGCCGTTGTCGGTAGAGATCTCCCAAACCAAGGTCTCAGGATTGATGCGCAACAGCGGCATCACGGCATCCTTGCCGTCACGGCCGTTCTGGCCGTCCTTGCCATCGACACCATCCTTGCCATCGACACCGTCCTTACCATCGATGCCATCCTTACCATCGACACCATCCTTGCCATCGACACCGTCCTTACCATCGATGCCATCCTTACCATCACGGCCGTTCACACGGATCGGTTTGCCGTCGGCATCGGTCAGCGGCTTGCCGTCGATCACCCAGTAGAAGTTGCCGTCGGCATCCTTGGCCACATCCACGTTGGGCATCTGGGCATCCTTGCCGTCACGGCCGTTCTTACCGTCGTAGAGATAGATCGGACCGGCCTTCTTGAAGTTCACCACATAGCCGTCGTCGGTATCGCGCACGCCGGTGATATAGTCACCGTCCTGGATGGCGGCGAGCAGGTCCTTCATCGTCTC
>JAGAWQ010000101.1 GCA_017941345.1 Prevotella sp.
ACTTCGTGTTTTATTATTACCTTTGCAAGCATGAAGGAGAATAATAACACAAATAAAAGTATGAACGAAAATAAATGGAAAAGATAGGAACATACGAGTTTATGGCAGAGCCGTTTCACTGCGACTTCTCGCAGCGGCTCTTTATGGGGCATCTGGGCAACCACATGCTCAACGCGGCTGACTTCCACTCGTCGGCGCGCGGCTTCGGCATGAATTATCTGATGACGATCAAGCGTTCGTGGGTGCTCTCACGACTGGCCATCGAGATGGAGGAGATGCCGAAGATGTACACGAAGTTTAATGTGGAGACGTGGGTGGAGAGTGCGATGCGCTACTTCACGAGCCGTAACTTCCGCGTGGTCGATAGCGAGGGCAAGGTGTACGGCTACGGGCGCTCCATCTGGGCAATGATCGACACGGAGAGCCGACAGCCGACGGATATCTTTGCCATTGACAACGGTGCGATCAACAACTGGATCGTGAAGGACAAGGAGTGCCCCATCGACAAGGGCGGGCGCGTGAAGATGGGCGACGGCGCTGAGCTGGTGCGCACTATCGACACCTGCTATAACGACGTGGACATCAACGGGCATATCAACTCGGTGAAGTATATCGAGCACGTGCTCGACCTCTGGGATCTCGACTG
Source organism: Prevotella sp. (assembly GCA_017941345.1). GTDB lineage: Bacteria > Bacteroidota > Bacteroidia > Bacteroidales > Bacteroidaceae > Prevotella. Next base: position 647 of record JAGAWQ010000101.1, read on the forward strand.
GTATCGCTCGCACAGCATCAAGCGCTTCGAGATAGCCTACGTGGCTGAGGCGCACGGGGGCGACCAGCTGAGCTTCTATCGGGAGCAGACGGGCGAGCAGGAGTATTGCGTGAGGATCGTGAAGCTGATGGCGGACGGTTCGGAGCCCGTGGAAACCTGCCGAAGCAAGGTGGTCTTCAAATAAAAATTAAAAAATACGGATTTCGTTTTGTAGTTTGCTCACTTATTCGTACCTTTGCAACCGATTTCTAATAGTTAACCCCCTCGACGCACCCTCGGGCAGGGTGGGGGCGCACTAACAAGAAGGCGGTGGTAAGCACCAAACGTCCGGCTCTCGGGCAGGGCTGGCATAGCGCGCAAGGGATATGTATAACACTTAAACAAACAAAGCTATTATGGCAGAAATGAATTTTGGTGGCGTAATGGAGACAGTAGTCACCAGCAAGGAGTTCTCTTTGGAGAAAGCACGTGAAGTATTGAAGAACGAGACGATCGCCGTGATCGGCTATGGTGTGCAGGGTCCTGGACAGGCTTGCAACCTGCGCGACAACGGTTTCAACGTCATCGTCGGACAGCGTCAGGGCAAGACCTACGACAAGGCTGTGGCCGACGGTTGGGTACCGGGTGAGACATTGTTCTCTATCGAGGAGGCTGCCGAGAAGGGTACCATCCTCTGCATGCTGCTCTCCGACGCTGGTCAGATCCAGCAGTGGCCCACCATCAAGAAATATCTGAAGCCTGGTAAGACACTGTACTACTCTCACGGCTTCGCCATCAACTGGAGCGACCGTACTGGCGTGATTCCTCCAAAGGACGTCGATGTGATCATGGTGGCTCCGAAGGGTTCTGGTACATCTCTGCGTACGATGTTCTGCGAGGGCCGCGGCCTGAACTGCTCATACGCTGTCTATCAGGACGCTTCAGGCAAGGCTAAGGAGAAGACGATTGCTTTCGGTATCGGCATTGGCGCTGGTTATCTGTTTGAGACCACCTTCCAGCGTGAGGCTACCAGTGACCTGACAGGTGAGCGCGGAAGTCTGATGGGTGCCATCCAGGGACTGCTGCTGGCACAGTATGAGGTGCTCCGCGAGCATGGACACTCTCCCTCGGAGGCCTTCAACGAGACCGTTGAGGAGCTGACACAGAGCCTTGGCCCGCTCTTC
>JAGAWQ010000102.1 GCA_017941345.1 Prevotella sp.
GGCCATCTCGGCCGTGAAGATTATCATGCAGGCCACCGGCGAGACCACCATGAGCGAGATGACGCGCGACTCGAGCACCGCCTTCACCTCGAAGGCCAAGCAGCTCATCAAGAGTCTGACGGGCAATGCGGCTGAGGAGAGCTCCAGCGGTTCAAGCGCTTCTGACAACAGCGGCTCTGACAACAGCAGTTCAAGCAGCTCTTCTGACAACACTTCTAGCGGTGGCAGTGACGACGATGAGGGTGCCGGAGATCAGTAATTTAAGTGAAAAGTGAAAAGTGAAAAGTCTTTGACCTAAAGGTACAAAGCGACCAAAGGTCGAGCGGAAAAGTGAAAAGTGAATAATTATGAAGAAGGAGACTTGGAAGTTGATAGTGCAGGTGCTGATTTCGATTCTGACTGCACTAGGAACGACGCTGGGAGTGACGTCGTGTATGTGACGAGCACTAAAAACATGTAAAAAGGAGCACCCGATGTGGATGCTCCTTTTATTATAGAGAGGATAGGGGATTAGTCCTCCCAATTTTCCTGCGTCTTGCGGACGTAGGTCTTGTAGCGGAGCTGAGCCATGCGCTGTGCCTCGGCGAAGAGTTCCTCTGCCTCGTTAGGATAAGCCTTCTTAACAGAGAGGTAACGAACCTCACCGAGCAGGAAGTCGTGGAAGTTCTCCCAGTTGGGCTCCTTAGAGTCGAGAGAGAACGGATTCTTGCCTTCCTCAGCCAGAGCTGGGTTGTAGCGCCACAGGTGCCAGTAGCCGCACTCAACAGCCTTCTTCTCCTCGGCCTGGCTCTTACCCATACCGCCCTTGGCCTTCAGACCGTGGTTGATACATGGAGCGTAGGCGATGATGATTGAAGGTCCGTGCCAAGCCTCGGCCTCGCGGATAGCCTTCAGGGTCTGAGCGTGGTCAGCACCCATTGCAATCTGAGCGACATATACATAACCGTAGGTGGTAGCAATCATACCGAGATCCTTCTTGCGGATGCGCTTACCCTGAGCAGCGAACTGAGCGATAGCACCGAGCGGAGTAGCCTTAGAAGCCTGACCACCGGTGTTAGAGTAAACCTCAGTATCGAGCACGAGGATATTGACGTCCTCACCAGAAGCAATCACGTGGTCGAGACCGCCGTAACCGATATCGTAAGAAGCACCGTCACCACCGATAATCCATTGGCTGCGCTTTACGAGATAGTGGTCGAGCGTCTGGAGTTCCTTGCAAACGGGGCAGCCCTTAGCAGCGCTCTCGGCGATGCAAGCACGCAGTTTCGGAGCAATCTCCTTGGTCTTCTCAGCGTCGTCCTTGTTGGCAATCCACTCCTGAGCCAGAGCCTTGTACTCAGCGCTGGCGTTGCCGTCGATCATCTCCTGCAGCAGCTTAGCTACGCGCTCCTTCATCTTCTTGTTACCCAGAGCCATACCGAGACCGAACTCGCAGAAGTCCTCGAACAGTGAGTTGTTGAATACTGGACCCTGACCCTTCTCGTTCTTGGTGTAAGGAGTAGAAGGAATAGAAGCAGAGTAGATTGAAGAACATCCGGTAGCGTTGGCAATCATCTGACGGTCACCGAAGAGCTGAGAGATCAGCTTCACGTAAGGTGTCTCACCGCAACCAGAGCAAGCGCCAGAGAACTCGAACAGAGGCTGTGCGAACTGAGAGTTCTTAACGTTAGACTTGATGTCAACGAGGTGCTGCTTAGAAGGAACTTTCACGAGCTTGTCCCAGTCGGCAGCCATCTTCTTCATGTCGGCTGCATCGGGGTTGAACGGAACCATCGTGAGGGCCTTGCCAGTCTTCGGGTTGCCCGGGCAGATGTCGGCGCAGTTGCCGCAACCCAGACAGTCGAGTACTGAAGGCTCGATGATGAAGTGCATGCCCTTCATGGCTGCAGGAGCCTTCATCTCGAGGGTCTCCAGACCGTCGAAGCCCTTCAGCTCCTCGTCGGTCAGAACGAACGGACGGATGGCAGCGTGAGGACAGATGTAAGCACACTGGTTACACTGGATACAGTTGTCCTTGTTCCACATAGGAACGAAAGCCTCTACACCGCGCTTCTCGTAAGCGGCAGTACCAACCTCCCAAGAACCGTCAACAGTGCCGTGCTTCACGAAGTCAGAAACCTTCAGCAGGTCGCCGGCCTGAGCGTTGATAGGACGAACCAGCTCCTTCACGAATGCGGGAGCATCGTCCTGCTTCTCAGCATCGTCGGGCAGGTTAGCCCACTCGGGCTTCACCTCAAACTTCTTGTACTCGCCACCGCGGTCGATAGCAGCGTAGTTCTTGTCAACCACGTCCTGACCCTTGGCACCGTAAGACTTCAGGGCAGCA
>JAGAWQ010000103.1 GCA_017941345.1 Prevotella sp.
CAGACCAATCAGAATAGCGGGCCACCAAGCACTGTAGGCTCCGAGAGGCTGGGCGAACAGACCGAGCACGGGGAACAGGGCGAAGATGAACATGGCGCGCATACGACCGGCATAGGGGTTCATGCCGTACTTCTCGACGAAAATCTTGGGCAGGTAGCCACCACCGATAGAGAGTACGGTGCAGATGGCATAGAGCGTGAAGATGAGGGCGATACCCATAGCAGAGTCGGAGGTGTAGCCATACTGGTCGGAGAAGTAGGCGGGAGCCCAGAACAGGAAGAACCACCACACACCGTCGGTCATGAACTTACCCACGATGAACGACCACGTCTGCTTGTAAGTGAAACAGCTCCAGAAAGGAATGGTCTTCTCCTCCTTAGCCTCCTGCTTGTTCTGCACGTCGGCGATATCGTTGTCCTGCTCGATGTAGTTGAGCTCAGCCTGGTTGACGTGGCTGTTCTTGGCTGGCTTCTCATAAGCCCAGATCCAAAGGGCCATCCAGATGTAACCCAGCGCACCGATGATGACGAAGGCCATCTCCCAACCCCAGGCACGTGCCAACAGGGGAATAGTGGCGGGGGCTGCCAGCGCACCTACCGAGGCTCCGCTGTTGAAGATAGAGGTAGAGAAAGCGCGGTCTTTCTTGGGGAAGTACTCGGCTGTCACCTTGATGGCTGCAGGGAAGTTACCAGCCTCACCAAGGGCCAGAATCATACGACACGACAGGAAGAGCCATACGGAAACGGTAGCGATGGCTACAGCGGCATCAGAGCCTGCCTGTACCATGCGCAGGGCCTCGATGGAGTCGTAGCCCTCGATGTTCATAGCTACCCATCCGCATCCGGCATGCATCACAGCACCCGTAGACCATACGAAGATGGCGATGAGGTAACCTTTCTTGGTTCCCATCCAGTCGATAAACTTACCTGCGAAGAGGTTGGCAATGGCATAGAAGATGGAGAACCATCCGGTGATGGTACCGTAGTCGTTGTCATTCCAGTGGAACTCGGGAGCGATAAAGTCCTTCCAGGTAAGGGAGAGAACCTGACGGTCCATGTAGTTGACGGTGGTTGCCAGGAAGAGCAACGCACAGATGACCCAACGCCAATTGGACATCTTAGTAGTTTGGATTGCAGACATATTATTTTGAATTGATAATTGACAATTGATAATTGATAATTATTTGATGTCGATCACAGGGATGTTGTCCTTGTCGTTATAGTAGAGGTTCTCGCCAGCCATACCCCAGATGAAGGTATAGTAGTAAGTACCGGCAGCGGCGTGGATAGACCACTCGGGCGACATGATGGCCTGCTCGTTGTGCAGCCATACGACGCGGCTCTCCTGAGGTTCGCCCATGATGTGTGCGATGGTCTGCTCCTGAGGCAGGTTGAAATAGTAGTAGGCCTCGATGCGACGTCCGTGGGTGTGAGGGGGCATGGTGTTCCAGGCAGCACCCGGGTTAAGCTGTGTCAGACCGAGCTGCAACTGGCAGGGACCTTCCTCGAGCACATCGTTGACGATGAGCTTATAGACAGTACGATTGTTGCACTCCTCGAGTGAGCCTACAGGACCCCATACGGCAGCTTTCAGCGAGCCCTTACGACCGTCGAGGGTAATCCACTGAGTCTTGTAGTGCTTGTGAGCCGTAGCTGAGTTCAAATAGAACTTGGCAGGTTTCTGGGCATCCTTCGAACGGAACTCCACCACCTTGTTGACATCCTTGCCCTTGGCGATATGACCACGTCCGATGTAAAGAGCCTCCTTGGGTGAGAGGGCATACTCCTTACCATCAACGATAACCCATCCGTCGCCCTCGCCGCAGTTGACGACGCCCAGCTCACGGTTGTAGAGGAAATACTTCTCCTGGATGGTCTTGTCGACATCAAGGCCGAGCTCGAGGAAGTTCTCCAGCTTCAGGGTCTTGTTCACAGGCATGGCACCACCAAAGATGAAACGGTCGTAGTGTGAATAGGTGAGGTTAATCTCGTCGGCTACCATCACCTTCTCCATGACGAAGCGGTCGCGCAACGTCTTGGTGTCGTAATGCTTCACGTCCTCAGGGTGACAAGCCGTCTGGAAACTTACCTTCTGCTGAGCCGTCATGGTCAGCGCGCCCATCAGCAGGGCAAAGCTCAAAATTGTCTTTTTCATAAATATTGTATCTTTTAACTTTTTTACCTTTTTACTCTATTACCTTTTTACTCTTTTACCTTTTTCTCAGATGCCACAATGCGCATACGGTTCCACACCACCATAGCGATAGTGATGATGGTCAGGATGCCTGCACCTACATACTCCAGCGAGTTGACACACTTGTAGATGACCCATCCGAAGAGGGAAGAGGCGAAGTCGAGAGCACCACCGTCGAATCCTGCAGGGATGTCGGCAGCCTTGTCGCCCGTCTGCTCAAACACGGTGTGGGCGGCCTGTGTGAAGGCGGGAGCCATATCGGTAACGAAATACAAACCGATGGCCAATGCAATAAGTCCGATGATGAAGGTCTTCACCACGTTACCCTTCGTGAAGGGCAACACCATGGGGAACAGGTAGAACATGCCAGCCAGCGAGGCCAGAGGCAGGAACTGATTGCCAGGAAGTACAACGGCCAGGCCGAGGGCTACGGGGATGAGCAACAGCGAAACGACAAGCGTTGTGGGGTGGCCGATGACGACGGCAGGTGACATACCGATGTACACTTTCTTGCCGTTGAACTTACGCTTCACCACCTCCTGCGTCTTCTCAGCGATAGGCTTCAGTCCTTCTATAAATAAAGAGGTGATGCGGGGGATGAGTTCCATCACCGCACCCATTGTCACACCGAGGAAGAGAATCTTCTTGATGTCGAGCTGAGCCAATGCGCCAATCAGGGCACCAACGATGACACCCAGAATCAGAGGCTCGCCCATGACACCGAACTTCTTCTTCATACCCTCAGCGTCGATGTTCAGCTTCTCGAAACCGGGAATCATGTCGAGTGCCTTGCCGATAATCAGGGCAAAGGGCACAAAACTCTGACAGAAAGGCTGAGGGATAGAGATGCCCTGCCACTCAGGATAGTACTCCTGGAACTTGTCGGCAGTGAGGTCGGCCATCACCAGCGTCACGATGTAACATACGATAGCGGCGAAGTAGCCCCAAACCAGACTCTGGTCCATCACGAAATAAGCTACGGCGCCGATAAAGGCGAAGTGCCAGTAGTTCCACAAGTCAATATTCACCGTGCGGGTGCACTTGGTAATCACCAACAGGAAGTTAACACCCAGACAGATGGGGATAATCAGCGCACCTACCGCCGTGTTATAGGCCACGGCAGCGGCAGCGGGCCATCCCATGTCAAACACTTTCAGTTGTAAGTCGTAGAGACGGGAAATCTCACTCAGCGGACCGCCGAAGTTGGTTGTCAGCAGGGCCGTCACAATGCCGAGGCCTACAAAACCGACGCCGACATAGAGACCCGACTTGAGCGACTTACCAAATTTCAACCCGATGCAAAGGCCGATGATGGTAAACAGGATAGGCATCATGACCGAAGCACCCAGACTAATAATGTAACTAAATACTTGTTCCATTGTTTTTAATATCGATAATCTTTGTTTGTTTTAGCGTATTTGGGTGCGAAGGTACGAAAAAAAAATGTACTTACCAAATGGTCAGTCCATTTTTTGCATTTTTAAAGCGGTGGTTGGGTAACAAAAGAGGAGAAAAGCGGAAAAATCGTTGCAAATCAGGGGATTTGAGGAATGTCTGGAGATAGACAAAAGCAGATGACTACATCTGAAATACAGGATGAAGGAGAACTTTAGGTCTCTAATTCGTAACCAAATCGTGGGATTGTGAAAATCGCGGCAAATAGGTTACTTTCGGACATGGAACCCGTTGAAATTCAGCAAGTTTGATTAATTGAACTCACTTAGGTACGAGTTGCCGAAATTTGAATAGATTTGCGTAGAAATTGGATGCTCGACATTGACTAATTTTGCAGACTGAAAGTTAAACGTAAAATTAGTGTAAAAATGAAGAGTACGTACAGCGTGATTTTCTACCTCAAGAGGGAGAAGTTGAAGAAAGATGGGACTTATCCAGTGATGGGTCGTATCACAGTGGATGGAACACAGTGCCAGTTCAGTTGCAAGGTGGACTGCAATCCTGACCTTTGGGAAACAAAGGGAGGCCGTGCCATCGGCAAGAGCGTTATGGCCCGCAACGTCAATATGGAACTTGACAAGATCAAGGCTCGCATAGACAAGTATTACAAGGAGATTGTCGACCGTGACAACTTCGTGACGGCAGAGAAGGTGAAGAATGCCTTCCTTGGTCTGGAATATCGTCAGCACACGTTGATGACGATGTTTGCTCAGTGGAACTCTGAGTATCAGCGAATGTATGACGGTGGCTTACGTTCCAAAGCATCATTGGAGAGATACCAAACAGTCTATAAGCATGTCGGTGCTTTCCTGCGTCAGCACTATAAGGTATCCGACATGGCTTTGAAAGAGATTGAGCCGTCTTTCGTGTCGGACTTTGAAGTCTTTCTGAAAACTGACAGGAACCTCTCTCAGAACAGTTGTATCTTGTATAACAATGCTATTATGATGCTGATGCACAGAGCACATGAAAACGGTTGGGTTGCCCGTTACCCATTCGGCGACTATCATCCCAAAAAGGAAGAGACAGAGAAAGGCTTTCTGACAAAGGAAGAGCTGCATGCAATGATGAATAACACGATGCTCACTCCCAGACGAGCCTACATCCGTGACCTCTTTGTATTTTGCTGCTTCACAGGTCTGGCTCACGTTGATCTGAAGAACCTGCGCGAAGAGAACATCGTGAAGAACCCTGCAGATGGCAGTTGGTGGATTCACACATACCGTCAGAAAACTGGAGTCGAAGAGAACGTGAAGCTGTTGCCCGTTCCTCTGGCTATCCTGAAAAAGTACAAG
>JAGAWQ010000104.1 GCA_017941345.1 Prevotella sp.
CCGCAGTCCGCAAGATGCGAGTGGTATGCTTTAGCGACCTCGATGTTCGGTGCTACCACAAGCATCTTTGCTTCGGGATAATCCGAACGCATAAGACGGAATTCGTCCAATGCAGCGTCCAGAAGGTTGTCCGCAAAGCCTGTGCGAAGTGCGGTGAACAACGCCTTTGCGCTGTCTTCCCCTGAGAGCCTTGACTCACCTCGTGAGCCGTCCTGCTCTTCCCATTCGGCATCGCCGTCCATCGTCCGGAAATCAACCGGGAGAATTGCCTTGTCAGCTATCGCCCTGTTTCTTCCGTAGATGATTACCCGGCGGTTTGCCGTGCCTGATAGGTCCGGCTTACTGTCCTTGTAAGCCATAAAAGCTATCTTCTGTCCGTCCCCTCGTGAGAGCGTTCCACTTGCCTTTACGACAAGAACCGCACTCTTCACCATTGCTTCAAGTGCCTTATGCCACTCAGAGCCGTCCGCCACATGGTGACATTCGTCCAAAAACAGAATGTACCTATGCTTCCTGAACTCCGTCGCATGGCAGTCAGGATTCATTCCGACTGCCTGATATGTCGTGACATATCCTTGAAGCCCCCTGGACAAGTCGTCGCCGTTATCTGCGGCTCTTACTCTCTTGTCCGTATTCCACCTCGGGTCGGAGAATTCTCCCTCGCCTTGATATTTAAGCGCGTTCCTCGGAACAACCCAGCAGATTCTGTCCGCGATTTTCGGGATAAGGTTCTCTGCGAGAATCACGGGAACGAAGCTCTTTCCACCGCCCGGCGTAACCGAGAGGACGATTTCCGTAATCTCCCCGCCAGCGAGAATATCGCGGCAAGCGTCCACCACGGCCTGCTGGTGGTAGCGAAGCTTAAACTCAGGCATTGGCTTCTTCTCCGAATAATCCAGGCTGTTGCGCATCCTGTCCTTCCTGCTCCATTGCCTTAAGCTGACTCATCAGTTTTCCAGCCCTGTCGTCTATGTCCTTTTCAAGAGATTTTGAAAGCTGCATTGCCGCATAATTTCTTGTCTTGAAAAACTCTTTCTGCACCCTTCGCATCTCCATGACCTTTTCAACGAAATCTATCATTTCCTCAGTCTTGACCATCTTGTTTTTCCTCCTTTGTCTTTTTCTTCGTGTATTTGAAAAGGTAGCCGCTCTTTGTCGGTCTGCCTGTCTGCAATCTTTCAGAAACGCTGGACCAGCCCATTCCTACGCTCGCCGCAGCTTCAATCAGCGTATCGAACACCTGAACCTCTCCGGTCTTGATGCAGATCCGTTTTATTGCCTTTCCGGTGTGCATGTGGTATTTACCACGGCGGTGTGCGTTCTTCCGGTTCTCACTCGCAGTCACCCAGCGAAGATTCCGCGCATCATTGTTCAGCCGAGCACCGTCTATGTGGTCTACCTGCAAGCTATCGAGCCTGTTTCCGTTTCCTGTCGGTTTCGGCACAAACATCTCAGCAACGACACGGTGAACAGTCAGCATCTTCTTAATTTTTGGAAGAGATACGATTGCATATCCCTTGCTGTTTACGCTCACTGTAAGCACATTTCCAACTCCAGCCTCTCTTACATCTCCGAAGTTAGACACCTCATAAAGTCCGCAGGTCTGCGGAATCACTTTCCACACAATTTCATTCTGACCGTCCATTTTTCATCTCCCGCCTGATGTCGGCTTCCATTTCCTCAAAGACCGGCCTGACAGCCGCCCTTACTTCATCAAAATCAACCTCGCTCATAAAACACCTGCCTCTCTCAGCTGCTCTTCAAGGCTCTCGATGGAATTGACCACAATTCCCACAGCCCCGTTCCTGTTCATTGCATCAAGGAAATTTCGCTGTGCCTCCGAAACCTTACCGCCCACCGGTCTCTTGCACTCAATCCAGATCGAAGTGCCGTTCTTGACCGCATAGATGTCCGAAACACCGTTGACCGCATGTCCATTGCAAGTGAAAGACCGCATGAACTGACCGCTCTGAGCCTTGCCCGCCGCATTGTTGCACCTCATGTGCCATATATGCCGGAGCGTAAGCCATTCCTCGACCTGTTTCAGAACCACAGATTCATGGACTGCCTGCTCAGTTCCTTTCGTCCTTGCCCGGTTCCTTCTAATTGCAGCTGTCATGCTCTTTCTCCCAGGATTTTCTCTGCCTGCGCACTGATGTCGTCCTGCGACGGAGAAAAGCCCCATCCGTTCTTAATCCAGTCGGTGATTTCACTTTCGTAGAATCTCACCGCTCCTTTTGTTCCGGCTCCGCCGTGCTTGTGGAACGGGATTTTTCCCGCGCTCACCAACTGATAAATATAGCCAGCCGAATACCCTGTGATTTCTGCCACACGACCGACCTTGACAGGTCTTTCGTTCAGCTTTACAGCGTTAGCTCCCTGCATCCGCAGCCTCCTTTCCACAGTTTTTCTTTGAGGAGCGCAAAGTCCACCTTCCGGCGGAACTCAAACACACTCTTTGCGCTCTGCCAGTCAAGCTGTCTCCTGCCAAACCTTGCGGGCTTGATTCCAGCGCACCAAACAAGCAAATCGCCCTGTATGGTCGCTTTCTTGCCCCTGTAGTGCACATAGACACCCTTGCTGTCTGCGCTCCCCTTGCAGTCGAAGTTCGCTCCGTTCCGTTTCTGCCATTCGCTGAAATACGACTCAAAAGCGTTCCTCGTAAGTTTTCCCTCTGCGTAGGCTTCAAAAAGCGAACGCGGAAAATCTGTCTCAGTAATCATGCAAGCCCCTCCCGCAAGCATCCTAAGCCTCGTCTTCGTAGCGTACCGAGCGAATGCTCGGCTCAAAGGCAAAGCCGTCTGTCTCCACCTTCAGGACTCTGAAATGGAGATTGTCCATTGCGCTCAAAAGCTCTGAAAGTCTTTTGTTCGCACCCTCTGCGCTGTCTTTACTAACAGCGTCTTTTTCGTTAACATCACTCATAAGCGTTGCGCTTGCCCCGCACGACAGGTCTTGACGGAAATGAAGTGCGGGGATTCCTCCTCAAAGAAGTTTTATTTGCTCGCCCTGACAGGGCGTTTTTTTATGCCTAGACGAACCAGAGCACCTGCTCTGCAAAACGATTAAGACTTTCCATTCGTCCGATGACATCCACATAGGAAATCACGCTCATGTTCAGAGCCTTTGCGCTTTTCATAAGCGGAATTCCGGTTGTTCTTTCATAGCTGCGGTAAAGGTCGCTCCATACCTCGCGCTCACTCATGCAGTTTTCCTTTGCGGCTTTCTTCACGAGGGCTACGACACTTTCTCGTGCATCCGAAAAATCAGGCTCGTCAGATTTTATTGCGTTGGTCCTGACAACATTCTGCTCAAGTGCAGAAATGCGGTCTGTCACCCTGTCCGCAAACTTTTCAAACTCTTCAAGAGTTATTGGCTGTGCGGCCGGTCCGAAGGAACCAGTCCTGCGTATCGCGGGAAGCACTTCTTCCGTAATCCAGCGGCGAAAGGTTTTAGCCTCTGTTTTTCTGCTCATAAAGATTGCGTGATAAAGTCCACTCTCACTTATGATTTGAACTTTTTGATTGCCCCTGAGGGTCGGACTAATCGTCCGACCCTTTTCATCTTCATCAAGCCGCTTTGTCATATCATTTGCTTGCTTGAATCCGAGAATTGAAGCGACATCTTTCGCAACAAACCAAGGTTCACCTTCCTGCATTACAGACCGAACTGTTCCAAAATCGCTATTTTCCCAAGTCTGAACAGCTTGGATTTCGGTAGTCGTTTCCTGCTTGGTCATGTCCTTTTCTCCTTCCGCTTTTTGACGGGCAATAAAAAACCCATAAATCAAGGGGTCTGCTGGCTGGCAGAATGTTCCGCACCTCAGAAACGGAACTCCCCCTTGGTTTATGGGTTCTCCAAATCCCGAGGTTATTTCTCACTCACGGTAGCCAGCCGTAAGCCGCAGGATTACTCTCCTGCATGAGCGTAAAAAAAGAGGTCTTCAAGAACAGTGTGCGCGGGTAATTTGCCGGAATTTCCCGCCTGCCTTTACAGACCTCAGAATTACAATTTCATTCATGCATCCACCGGCATGGACACATCCACCGAAAACGAGTCACTTTGTGGCAAGTTTTCGCAGCTCTTTGTCAAGACCTGCGAACAGG
>JAGAWQ010000105.1 GCA_017941345.1 Prevotella sp.
CCGCGCCCCGTAGCGGTTGTACTCGAACAGCAGCTGGTCGAAGTCGATGTTCCTCCGGATGAACTCGAAGTACTCGCGGCCCGCCTCGACCGAGGGCAGGTGGATGTCCATCGCCTCGCCCGTGAGGTGCTTCGACGAGCCCACGCCGCCCACGCCCGCGTTTACTGCCGGACAGCGGAAACCGCTGTTCACGCGGATGGGGCCGAACACCTCGCGCAGCGGCTCGCCCAGCTTCTGACACAGGTTGAACAGCGCCAGCAGCTGCAGCTCGTCGGGCCTGTTCTCGATACCGTGTCGCTCCGCCCACTCCGAGCGGGTCATCTCCTCATAGCTGAAATGAGGCGTCAACATGAAGTTTTCTCTTTTCATAAGCTTTTTTTGTTTTTTGGATTTTTTGTTTGTTGATTGGACAGTGGACAGTAATGGACAGTAGAATTAAGAAATCTTTCACGCGTACTGCGTATATGCGGGCGCCCGGTACGCATGAGGTTTTCCGTAAAAGTAGTGTCCACAACTGTCCTACTGTCCACTGGAGTCGGTCTCTGCCTCGGCAGCCATCGTCCGCTGGGCAATCTGGATTTCCTCGGCCGTACGCAGCACGACGATGTAGCCCCGCTGCCCCTGGTACTTCACGCGGCGGAAACCCTGTTCGCCGAGGGCACGCCCCAGACAGACGGGCGACAGTTTCTGCGAGATGTTCGCCGACACCAGCTGCATGGCACGCGCCACGCTCATGAACACGCCGGGCTCTGCCCCCGTCGGCTGACGGAAGTACAGCTGCACCAGCTCCTGCTCCAGCCGGGGCGTCTCGTACTGGCGGTTGTGTGCCGACAGCCGCTGAATCTCCTCGGCGGAGAACCAGTACTGGAAGCCCTCCTGATAGAGCGCATAGGCCTGTGCGTAGATGCCTGCGTAGTTGAACGGGTGGTCGCGCGGTGAGGCGATGTGCTCCACCTCGAAAGGCAGCCAGCGCCGGTTGCCCGTCGGGTCGCAGAGGAACTGCGGGTTGTTGCCCGTGCCACAGAACGAGGCGATGTGCATGCGGTGCTCGTGGAAGTGGGCGTAGGCCGCCCGCTCGTCGATCGACGGCATCGTCACCGCGGCCTTCAGCTGGTTGAGTTCCGAAGGCCGCATCGTGTCGAGCTCCTCGCAGCAGATCAACCCGTACTGGGTGAGCGTCAGCAGGTCGTCGCGGCCCATGCGGTTGGCGTTGGTCTTCGTGTAGAAGTAGGGCTTCAGCGCCGGCGGCAGCAGGTAGTTGAACCATGTGGTCTTGTAGCTGCCCTGTGCACCGATCAGCACCAAAATCACGTTGTTCACCACCGCGGCGTCGATCCATCCCGCCACCATCGCCACGAGCCACTTCTTGAGGTAGGCATAGAAGAGCATCTGCTCATCGACGTCGCCCCTCACCTGCACCGACACCGACATCTCCAGGATGTAGTCGCTCTCACCATCCCACGGCGGCAGCTGGTCCAGATAGTACTGGAAGGGGTTGAAGTCAGGCACGAAGTCCGACTCCATCACACGGTAGATGTCCTGCGGGCGTACCATCTTGGCCTTCGACAGTTCCGCCCACAGTGAGTTGACGACGCGGTCGGAGATGGGCTGCCACTCCTGGATGACGGTTCCGTCTTCACCGAACCAGTCGCGCTCGGGCACCCTGCACTCCGTCCGCCCCGTAACCACGTTATGTCGGAGGTAGATCCTGTCGGCCAGGAACGTCTTGATCTCCTCCACCGTGGCATACATCTCCTGCCACGGCCTCTTGTGCTCCTTAGCCGATCCGTCTCCCTCAGCAGCAGCCTTCTTCCGTTTCTTCTTTGGTTTCTCTTCGTCCATAAGCATATAAAGATTGACGGCGCAAAGATACGGAGAAAAGAATTGGCAAACAAGCGGATGCCCACAAACTGCTATACAATTGTATACAGAAAAAAGAAGCAGCCTGACGGCTACCTCTTCTTGTACTTGCGGAGTTGTGCGTAGAGTGTGGACTGACTGTTACTTAGGTTAGAGTGCCGGTAAAGATATTGTGCCAAAGAGCTCATGTTATCATCCTTCAGGGCATGCGTGTGAAGCAGCCGCCCCAAGTCGATGTAGATGCTCGTGGCAATCACCTTGCTGAAGTCGAAATGAAAAGAATGCATTTTCATGGCATCGACATTCGCATC
>JAGAWQ010000106.1 GCA_017941345.1 Prevotella sp.
CTACGAGTACAGTGGTATGTCGCGCGAGGTGGAGGAGGTAAGCGGCTCTAACGCCACAGCCCTCATCTACATCATTTGTGCTATTTTGATTTACCTCATTCTGGCTTCGCTCTACAACTCATGGTTCACACCATGGGCCGTACTGTTCAGCGTGCCGTTCGGACTGATGGGCGCCTTTGTGTTCGCTTTCATTGGCTATAAGTATCAGATTCCCGGCATGGACAACAACATCTATCTGCAGACGGGTATTATCATGCTGATTGGTCTGCTGGCCAAGACTGCTATCCTGATTACGGAGTTCGCTACAGAGCGCCGAGCTCAGGGTATGAGCATCCGCGATGCAGCCTTCGAAGCTTGTAAGGAGCGTTTGCGTCCTATTCTGATGACGGTAGCCACCATGATTATCGGTATGATACCGCTCGTCATCGAGGGTGGTGCCGGTGCCAACGGTAACCGTGCGCTCGCCTTGGGTGTGATTGGCGGTATGAGCATCGGTACCGTAGCCCTGCTCTTCGTCGTTCCTGCCTTCTTCATCGTGTTCCAGAAGCTGCACGAGAAGTTCCAGGGAGCTCCGAAAGTGAAGAGTGAGACTGAGAATGTCGTTATAACGAAATAACGTAATCACGTAATCACGTAATCACGAAATATATTATGAAAGTAAAGAATATCATCATCGTCGCAGCCGTGAGCTTGATGCTCACGGGGTGCGGCATATATAATAAGTATGAGCAGAAAATGCCAACACCTGCTGATGCCTTTGGAGTTAGTCAGGACGTTAAACAGGCCAGTGGCGAACAGTCGATGGCTCAGATGTCGTGGCGCGAGTTCTTCACCGACCCAATGCTGCAGCAGCTCATCGAGCAGGTGCTGGCCAACAATACTGACCTGAACTCGGCACGCATCGCTGTGGAGAAAAGTCAGGCCTCGCTGACAGCTGCTAAGCTGGCTTACCTGCCTGCACTCTCGCTTGCACCGCAAGGCACACTGTCGAGCTGGGACAAAGGAGCCTTCTCAAAGACTTATGACCTGCCGCTACAGGTGTCGATGGACATTGACGTTTTTGGCTCCATTACCAACAAGAAACGTGCGGCAAAGGCTGTGCTGTTACAGGCACAGATGCAAAAAGAGGCGATACGTGCCAATCTCATCTCGACGACGGCCCAACAGTACTTTATGCTACAGGTGCTGGACCGCCAGTTAGAAATCCTCTTGCAGACCGACAGTCTCTGGAACAAGTCTCTGGAGACGGAACAGGCACTTTGGGAGAATGGCAAGGCTTATAGCACCGCTGTCAACCAGATGGAGGCTTCTTATTTGAGTGTGAAGACGCAGATTGTTGATATCCGCCGTAATATTCGCTCTGTAGAAAATGCTATATGCCAGTTGTTGGCTGCCACTCCGCAGCATATCAACCGCCAGAAGTGGGGTAGTTCTATGCTGCACCATGCTGAGGCTCAAGGTGATGCTGATCAGAGAATGTTTGACACCAAGTACCTGCATCTTGGCGTACCTGCCATGATGTTGGAGAACCGTCCTGACATTCGTATGGCTAACCACGCGATGGAGGAGGCTTTCTACAACACAGCGGCTGCCCGTTCGGCATTCTATCCTAGTATCACGCTCAGCGGTTCAGCAGGATGGACAAATAATGCCGGCGTCGCTATCGTTGACCCCGGTAAACTGCTGGTCAATTTCATCGGTTCGCTGACGCAGCCTATCTTTGCACGAGGCAAGTTAATAGCCAATAAGAAGATTGCCAAACTCACTGAGGAAGACTTGCAGAAGAAGTATGTGCAGACTGTCATCAATGCCGGCAACCAGGTGAACGAGGCGATGGCCGACTGTATGGCTGCCCGCGAGAAGCATGGTTACTACCAGCGTCAGGTGAATGTGCTCCGCGAAGCTTATACCGGTACGCATGAGTTGATGGATAATGGTAAGGCCAGCTATCTTGAAGTGCTCAAAGCGCAGGAGTCGCTGCTTGATGCCCAGCTCGCTCAGGCCAATAACATGTACGATGCTGCCAAGGCAGTCATTGCCCTCTACATTGCCCTTGGCGGCGGTGGGGAGTGATTGGAGAAGTATCTTCGCCAACACTAGCGTGTTGATGATTAGATAAAACAGGGGTATCATTGATTTGTTCAATGGTACCCTTCTGTTTTAAGGCTCTTTTGTTCGAAAATGCTCAAATAAATTTGGCTTTTTCCTTACTTATTCGTACCTTTGCAGACCATATGAAACAAGTGATAATTGAAGATGCGATGTTGCGTCAGGCTGCAGGCGAAGGCATGGATGCTTTTGTAAGTGCTTTCGTGACAGCTATCAAGGAAGCCATAGGCGGTGAGCTGACGGCAGACAAACTGGATGAGCTGAATAGTGACCAGATTACGCTGTTGGCGTGGGATATCCTTCACAGCGAAGTGATGGACGGAGGCTTTGTACAGCTGATACATAACGGATATGGTCCGTTTATTTTCAAGAATCCATTTGCCAAAGCTGTTAAGCTGTGGGGCATGCGCAACCTATCAAAGCTGATATACAACGCCCATACCCTATATGCCAAGTATCATGAGGCGATAGAGCGCGACTGTACTGACGAGGAGTTCATGGCGTTGTTTGAACAGTACCCGGAGTTCGACGACATGGACGACGAGTTCGTGGAGCAGGAAGAAATATGGACGGAGCAGATAGCGCGCTACATTGACGAACACATTGAGCGATTTGCAACGATTAGAACATGAACAAAGAAGAAGAACTGATTAGGAAGAAAAGTCCTGTAAACATAAGAAACAAGAAGGCTTCGTTTGAATACCTCTTTATCGAGACCTTCACGGCAGGTATCGTATTGACCGGTACGGAGATTAAGAGTATTCGTATGGGCAAGGCCTCGCTTGTTGACACCTATTGCACTATCATCAATGGTGAGATGTGGGTAAAGGGCATGAACGTGTCGCCCTATTTCTACGGTTCATACAACAACCATGAGATGAAGCGCGACCGCAAACTGCTTTTGACGAAGCGTGAGATTCAGAAACTGGCTTCGGCAACCAAACAGACGGGTTACACCATCGTGCCTCTGCTCATCTTCATCGACCAGAAAGGACGTGCGAAGATGGATATTGCGCTGTGCAAGGGTAAGAAGGAGTTTGACAAGCGACAAACGCTGAAGGAAAAGGAAGACAAGCGCGAGATGGATCGCGCCATGAAGGTTTACAAATGAACACAAAACTGGAAGACTTAGTTAAACAGCGCATATTGATACTTGACGGTGCCATGGGTACCATGATAGGTACGCTGATGGGCAAGACGGGCAATTCGGACGAACTGAATCTGACGCGTCCTGATGTCATCACGGAAATCCATCGTCGCTATCTGAAGGCTGGTGCCGACATCATCACCACCAACACCTTTAGCGCCCAACGTATCTCACAGACTGATTACCACCTGGAGGACAAAGCGCGAGAGATGGCATTGGAAGGAGCAAAGATAGCCCGCAGGTGTGCCGACGAATTCGCAACAGCTGGCAAGCCTCGTTTTGTAGCAGGCTCGATAGGACCTACGAATAAGACATGCTCGATGTCGCCCGATGTGAGCAATCCTGCCCTACGCGACATGACCTACGACGAACTGTATGACGCCTACTGCGAAGAGGCTGACGCGCTGGTAGAGGGTGGGGTGGATGCCCTGCTGATAGAGACGATTTTCGATACGTTGAATGCTAAGGTGGCAATTGATGCGTCGATGCAAGCCATGAAGCAACATGGCAAGACGCTGCCCCTGATGATTAGCGTTACGGTGAGCGACCTGGCTGGCAGAACGCTGAGCGGACAGACGCTGGATGCCTTCCTTGCCAGCATGAGTTGCTACCCGATATTCAGTCTGGGACTGAACTGCTCATTCGGTGCCCGCCAGATGCTGCCCTTCTTGCGCCAATTGGCAAGAAAGTCGCCCTATTACGTCACCGCCTATCCGAATGCCGGACTGCCTAACGCCATGGGACTCTACGACGAGACGGCGGAGAGCATGGCACCCCAGATGGGACAGATGGTCGACGAGGGGCTGGTGAACATCATTGGCGGATGCTGTGGTACGGACGATGGCTTTATAGCGAAATATCCGGCATTGGTAGAGGGCAAGAAGCCTCACCAGCCAGTGGCTAAGTCGGCGACGATGTGGCTTAGTGGACTAGAGATACTCGATGTCACTCCCGACGTCCGCTTCGTGAATGTGGGCGAGAGATGTAATGTGGCTGGTTCGAGAAAATTCCTTCGACTGATTAATGACCGCCAATACGATGAAGCCATTTCGATAGCTCGCAAACAGGTGGCTGACGGTGCGCTGGTCATCGACATCAATATGGACGATGGCTTGCTGGATGCCCGTCAGGAGATGGTCACTTTCCTGAATATGATAGCTGCAGAACCGGATATAGCCTCAGTACCCGTGATGATAGATTCATCGAACTGGGAGGTGATAGTCAGCGGACTGAAGTGTCTGCAAGGAAAGAGCATCGTCAACAGCATCTCGCTGAAGGAGGGCGAGGAGGTGTTCGTAAAGCATGCGATGGACGTGAAGCGCTATGGTGCTGCGGTTGTGGTGATGTGTTTCGATGAAGCTGGACAAGCCACCAGCTACGAAAGGCGTATCGAGATTGCCGAACGGGCTTATCTTATTCTGACGAAACGCGTGGGGATGAATCCGCTCGACATCATTTTCGACCCCAATATACTTGCTGTAGCCACGGGAATGCCCGAGCACGACAGTTATGCTGCCGACTTTATCCGGGCAACGAAATGGATACGTGAGAATCTGCCGGGTGCCCACGTCAGCGGAGGTGTCAGCAATCTGTCGTTCTCGTTCCGTGGCAACAACTATATCCGCGAGGCGATGCATGCCGTATTCCTTTACCATGCCATAAAATCGGGCATGGACTTTGGTATCGTCAACCCTGCTACCCAGGTGTTGTATACGGATATTCCACAAGACCAGCTCGACATCATCGAAGACGTGATTCTGAATCGTCGTGCGGGTGCCAGCGAAGACCTAATAGCGCTGGCAGAGCATTTGGCGGATGAAGCTGGTCAATCCGGCAAAACCAGTATGTCCAGTAGCCCGAGTATGACTACAGAGTCCAGGCCGGAAAGCTTGGAAGAGCGGCTTGAGCAAGCCTTAATTAAAGGGGTGGGCGACTATCTGGAAGAAGACCTGAAGGAAGCCCTGCAAAAATATCCCAAGGCAGTGAATATCATCGAAGGTCCGCTGATGGACGGCATGAGCAAAGTAGGACAGTTGTTTGGCGCGGGCAAGATGTTTCTGCCTCAGGTGGTGAAGACGGCCCGAACGATGAAACAGGCGGTATCGATACTTCAGCCTTATCTAGAAACCGGAAAATCTGGAAACACCGGGAAAGCAGGAAAAGTACTGTTGGCCACCGTTAAGGGCGACGTGCACGATATTGGCAAGAACATCGTCAGCGTGATACTGGCTTGTAACAACTACGAGGTGATTGACATGGGCGTGATGGTGCCTGCAGAGCATATTGTCCGCAAGGCGATAGAAGAGCAGGTGGACATGATAGGACTCTCAGGACTGATAACGCCTTCGCTGGAAGAGATGGTTAATGTAGCACGCGAACTGAAGCGTGCGGGATTGGATATTCCGATTATGATAGGCGGTGCGACAACCAGCGAGCTGCATGTGGCCTTGAAGATTGCTCCCGTCTATGGCGGTCCTGTGGTGTGGATGAAAGACGCATCGCAGAATGCACTCGTTGCCGCCCGGCTGATGAACCGACAGGAAGAGCAGCAGATAGAGAAAGAGCTTGATGCCAAATATGAACAGATGCGCGAGGACTACCAACAAGAACAGCAACAACTGGTGTCGCTGGAAGAGGCGCGCAAAAACAAACCAAACTTATGGGAAGAATAAAGACTATTGTATTTGACTTAGGTGGGGTAATCCTCACGATAGACCAGACGGAAGCTGTCAGACGGTTTAAGGAATTGGGTCTACAGGATGTGGAAAAACATCTGGATCCCTACGTGCAGCGTGGCATCTTCGGTAATCTGGAGAATGGGCTGATTAGTGTGGAGGAATTCCGTTGTGAACTGAGTCGGCTGATAGGCAAGGAAGTCAGTAAGGAACAATGTGAATATGCATGGCAGGGTTATGCGAAGGAAGCTCCACGTCGTAATTTTGATGCGCTGAAACGTCTGCGTGAGGAAGGCTATCGCCTAGTACTGCTTTCCAATACCAATCCTTGTATGATGGCATGGGTAGAGAGCAACCAATTTGATGGCATGGGACATCCCGTTTCCCATTATTTTGATGCCATGTACCTGAGCTATCAGATGAAGATGATGAAACCCTCGGAGGATATATTCCACCAGATGCTGATGACGGAGAAGATATCGCCCTCGGAAGTACTCTTTGTGGACGATGGTCCTCGGAATGTGGCTGCAGCCAGTCAGCTTGGCATCTGGACTTCCTGTCCGAAGAATGGTGAAGACTGGACACAAGAGATTTACGAATACTTAAAAGACTGATATATGCGAAAGTTGTTATTTTTCGTTTTCCTGATGCTGGTCATTACTGTACAGGCTCAGCAGAAGAGAGAGTTCCGTGGGGCATGGATACAAAGTGTGAACGGACAGTTTATGGGTATGGGTACCGAACGTATGCAGAAGACGTTGACCTACCAGTTAGACGAGTTGAAGAAGGATGGGTGTAATGCTATCATCTTCCAGGTGCGTCCTGAGTGCGATGCCCTCTATGAGAGTAGCATTGAGCCTTGGAGCTACTATCTGACTGGTGAGCAGGGCAGTCGTCCTTATCCTTACTGGGACCCGCTGCAATGGATGATAGAGCAATGCCATAAACGTGGTATGGAGCTACACGCCTGGATTAATCCCTATCGCGCCAAGACTAAGGCGGCTCATGTCAATGCGGTAAATCATGTGCTGGTTCAACATCCGGAGTGGACTTTCCAATACGACGGACTGACACTGCTGAATCCTGCCTTGAAGGCATGTCGCGACTATATCTGTCAGGTGGTCAAGGACATTGTCGACCGCTATGATGTGGATGGTCTGCATATCGATGACTATTTCTATCCGTATCCTGTGCCTGGTGTCGCTATTCCTGATAAAGCAAATTTTCAGGCTAACAACTACGGGCTGGAGAATCTGGGTGACTGGCGCAGGCTGAATGTGTCTTTGTTTGTCGAACAGCTCTATCAGACGGTTCATGCTGCCAAGCCTTGGGTAAAGGTGGGCATCTCTCCTTTTGGCATTTATCGTAACCAGAAGAATGCCCCTAATGGCAGTCGTACCAATGGTTTACAGAACTATGACGACTTGTATGCTGACGTGCTGCTTTGGGATCGTGAGGGATGGATGGACTATTGTGTTCCCCAGCTCTACTGGGAGATTGGTCACAAGGCTGCCGACTACGAAGAGCTGATGCATTGGTGGAATGCTAACATCACCAAGAGTGACCTGTATATTGGTGAGGATATTGAGCGCACGGCGAAGTTCAACCAGATGGCTCGTAAGATGGAACTGCACACCTTGATGCCACGCGTAAAGGGTTATGTGCTGTGGTATGCCAAGGCTGCCGTTGACAATGTTGGCAACTATGGCACTAAGTTACGCACAAATTACTGGCGATATCCTGCCCTCCCACCCACTATTAAGTCGATAGACAACAAGGCTCCGAAGAAGCCGCGTAAGGTGCAAGTGATTGACATCGAAGGACAGAAAGTGCTGTTCTGGACGGCACCTAAAGGCGAGGGTTGGAAGAACGCTGCAGTCAAGTATGCCGTCTATCGCTTCAACAAAGGCGAGAAGGTGGACGTTAACAATACTTCGAAACTGGTGACCATCACTGGCGAGACACATTACGAGTTGCCTGCAGCTGAGGAAGGAAGCCGTTGTGTGTATGCTGTGACTGCCCTTGACCGTGTTCAGAACGAGAGCAGTTATAAGAAAGTCAAAGTGAAGTATTAACCTCGCATATAAGGGTTATACCGTAGTTCATCATCTATCGTGCTTTCGGGACCATGTCCTGAGAGCACGATAGTTTCTTTAGGAAGTTTAGACACGATATTGGCAAGGCTCTGCTCCATCTGTTGCCAAGAGCCTCCGTCAAAGTCGGTCCGCCCGATACTCATGCGAAACAAGGTGTCGCCAGTAAATACCGTATGCTCAGCCTCGCAGTAGAGCAGGGCAGAGCCAGGGGTATGGCCTGGAGTCTGCACAATCTTCAGTGTATGGTTTCCAAACGTGATGGTATCACCATTCTTCAGCCAACGTCCTATCTCGGGCTGCTCTTCTGTGATATGCATGCCAAACAGGTCGAGTCCTTGTTCTGCCAAGTGTTCTATCAGGTAGGCATCTTCGCTGCACACCTCAACCTTCAGACCATAAGTCTGGAAGATGTCGGCATTACCGAAGTTATGATCCAAATGGCCGTGGGTGGCTATTAGATGGACGGGTTTCAATCTGTTCTCGCTGATGTAGTTTTTGAGAGCATCCTTCTCATCGGAATAATAGCAGCCACAATCAATGATGACACACTCCTTTGTGTCGTCGCTCACTACGTAGCAGTTCTCCTGCAGCGGGTTGCACATGAATCGTTTGATATTCATACGGGAACGTAGATACAATGTTTTTCCTTAAACCATTCTTCGCTGAACCACGAGCTAAGCTCTTCCGTTTCTACAATACGTCGGAAGGGGTGTGTCTCTGCCTGTACGTCGCCGCCTTTCAGACAAATGACACCATTGGGCAGCGCGTTGCGTTGTTCTTTCAAGATATTCTTACGTACAATCTTTATCAAGTCGGGCAGAGGCATGACGGCGCGGCTTACCACAAAGTCATATTTCCCTTTTTCATCTTCACCACGCAGGTGCTCGGGCTGGCAGTTCTTCAGTCCGATGGCATCGCTGACAGTCTGTGCAACGCGAATCTTCTTTCCCGTGCCGTCAATCAGCTTGAACTGGCACTCTGGAAAGAGAATAGCCAAGGGAATGCCAGGAAAACCACCTCCTGTACCAAAGTCCAAAATGCGGGTGCCTGGTGTGAAGTTAGCCATTTTTGCAATAGCCATCGAGTGCAACACGTGGTGCTCGTAGAGATTATCGATGTCCTTACGTGAAATGACATTAATCTTGGCGTTCCAGTCACTATACAAATTGTTGAGGGCAGCCAGTTGCTGCTGCTGCTCAGCACTCAGATTGGGGAAATATTTCAGTATCTGTTTCATCCGTTCATCGAGAGCAGGAACTCTTCGTTAGAGCGTGTCTGTACCAAACGATCGCGTACGGTATTCATAGCTTCAATAGGATTCATCTCAGCAATGAACTTACGGATAATCCACATGCGGTTGAGTGTGGTCTGATCCTGCAACAAGTCATCACGACGCGTAGAGCTCTGTACCAAATTAACGGCAGGATAAATACGCTTGTTAGCCAGCATGCGGTCGAGTTGAAGCTCAGAGTTACCAGTACCCTTGAACTCCTCGAAGATGACCTCGTCCATCTTACTGCCTGTATCTGTCAGGGCTGTGGCAATAATTGTCAGCGAACCGCCATTCTCGATATTACGTGCAGCACCGAAGAAACGCTTGGGCTTCTGCAGGGCATTGGCATCGACACCACCTGTAAGCACCTTACCGGAAGCAGGTGCAACGGTGTTGTAAGCGCGAGCAAGACGGGTGATAGAGTCGAGGAAGATGACGACATCATGTCCACACTCTACCATACGCTTGGCTTTCTCCAGCACAATACCTGCAATCTTAACGTGACGGTCAGCAGGTTCGTCGAAGGTGGAGGCGATAACCTCGGCATTGACGGTGCGAGCCATATCCGTAACCTCCTCTGGGCGCTCGTCGATGAGCAGCATCATGATATATGCCTCGGGATGGTTGGCAGCAATGGCGTTTGCAATGTCCTTCATCAGGATGGTCTTACCCGTCTTCGGTTGTGCTACGATGAGTGCACGCTGACCTTTACCGATAGGTGAGAACAGGTCGACAATACGAACGGAAGGATTAATTGTAGCCTTGTCGCCACACAATGTGAACTTCTCGTCAGGGAAGAGTGGGGTCAGGTGCTCGAAGGCCACACGGTCGCGTACCTCCTGAGGTTGACGTCCATTAATCATATTGACATTGCTCATGGCAAAATACTTCTCTGTGTCGTGAGGAGGACGAACTGTGCAGTCTATTACATCGCCTGTCTTAAGACTATAGCGCTTAATCTGTTGAGGGCTGACATAGATGTCATCAGGCGATGATAAGTAGTTGTAGTCTGATGAACGTAGGAAGCCATAGCCATCTTGAAGAATCTCCAATACGCCATTGCCGGTGATGAGGTCTGCAAAATCAAACTTTGCTGTACCATGCATTGTATTAAAGCCGGTATGCTCTTGAGCCATTGGCTCTTGGTTGGTCATAGCAACAGGACGGTCGAACATGTCGAGGGTGGGAATGGCAGCACCATCCTCTATAGGCAGGTCGACTACGGGAATGAAGTCTGTACCATCGTCTGGATCGCCTTCCCATGCACCTTCAACGTTTTCTTCTATCTCCTGATTGTGAACGGTCATTTTCTCCTGCAACTGGTCCAGCAGGTCGGGGTCTACTGCTGCTTCCGGTACTGCTTGCTCAGCCTCAGGGACAATAGCCTCTTGTGCAACCTCTGCGTCAGCCTCTTCAGCCTGCTTGGCAGCCTCTGCAGCGGCTATTTCCTCTAACTCCTTCTTCGACTTGCGTCCACGTTTTTTTGGTGCGGGTTTCTCTTCTGCTACAGGCTCCTCAGCACTCTGCTCTTCAGCAACCTGCTCGGCAGCTTCCTGCTCGGCAAACAGGGTGTCAAGTGATTTTTTCTTGGTTGCTTTGGTGGCCTTCACATTCAGAGTCTCAGCCTCACTGCCACTAACGGTATAGACCTTATTGGTGTCTTTGGCAATGCGTGTGCGTTTACGTTTGGGGGCTGTTTTTCCTGCTGCAGTATCCTCCGCAGCCTTGTCTAAGATGGCGTAAATAACAGTTTCCAGTTCGTCATCCTGTGATACCTTCACGCCTAATTCGTTGGCTATCTCCATCAGTTCTGGGATAGGCAGCTTTGCTAATTCGTCTTTTGTGTACATATAGTATACAGTAAATCGTTAATAATTCAAATGTTGTTGGAATTTGATGATTGGAAGAAGTGTTTCGCGAACGGAAACACATTTCGTCTGAAATTCGGGTGCAAAGTTAGCAATTAATTCCGAAACGACAAAGAATTTGAATAAAAATTATTATCTTTGCAGCCAAAATAGTAAAGACGATGGAAATCAAGCAAGCAGAATTCACGCTCTCAGCACCTATGGTTAGTATGTGTCCTCAGGATACGAAGCCTGAGTATGCCTTTATTGGACGTTCCAATGTGGGTAAGTCAAGCCTCATTAATATGCTGACAAACAATAAAAAGTTGGCCAAGACCTCAGCAACGCCTGGTAAGACGCTGCTCATCAACCACTTTATTATTAATAAGGAGTGGTACTTGGTCGACCTTCCTGGCTACGGCTATGCTAAACGCTCGAAGAAGGAGGTGGAACGGCTGGACCAGATGATTCGCGGCTATATCTTGCAGCGTGAGCAGTTGGTGAACGTCTTTGTGCTGGTGGACATCCGGCTGGAACCGCAGAAGATTGATCTTGAGTTCATCGAGTGGCTAGGACTGTCGAGCATCCCTTTCAGCATCGTGTTTACCAAGGCTGACAAGCTATCGCCCAACAAGTGTCGTCAGGCAATGGATGCTTACAAGAAGAAACTCGCGGAGACGTGGGAAGGGATTCCTCCGATGTTTTTGACCTCAGCAGAAAAGAAAGAGGGCAGGGATGAGGTGCTGAACTATATCGAACAGATCAACGTCGAATTATTGAAATAACATAATATCGTAATATCGAAAGAACAATGATTCCCTATCTTGACGTACAACACCTAACCAAGACGTTCGGAGCCCTGACGCTGTTCCGCGACATCAGTTTCAGCATTGGCGAGGGCCAGAAGGTGGGACTGATAGCGAAGAACGGTACGGGTAAATCGACGTTGCTCTCCATCCTTGCTGGGAAGGAGAGCTACGACGCGGGTGACATCGTATTCCGTCGTGATTTGAAAGTTGGATTTCTGGAGCAGTCGCCAGCCTTTGATCCTGAAGAGTCGGTGCTTGATGCCTGTTTCAACCATCAGGGTGAAGAAGAGAAGGTGCTGAAGGCCAAACAGGTGCTGACACAACTGAAGATACGTGATTTACAGCAGAAGATGGGTCAGCTGTCAGGCGGTCAGCAGAAGCGTGTGGCGCTGGCTAATGTGCTGCTGACGGAGCCAGACCTGATTATCCTTGACGAACCTACCAACCATTTGGATCTGGAGATGATAGAATGGCTTGAAGGTTATCTGGGTCGCAGCAACCGTACATTGCTCATGGTGACTCACGATCGCTTCTTCTTAGACCGCGTATGTTCTGTTATCCTTGAACTGGATGACCACACCATCTATACCTATCGGGGCAATTACGCTTATTACTTGGAGAAGCGACAGGAGCGTATAGACAACCGCAGGGCGGAGATAGTGCGGGCCAATAATTTGTATCGCACGGAGTTGGAATGGATGCGTCGCATGCCTCAGGCTCGTGCTCATAAGGCTCGTTATCGTGAGGAAGCTTTCTATGAGTTGGAGAAGGTGGCCAAGCAGCGGTTGGAGGAGCGTCAGCTGCGTCTGAAATCTTCCAACGTTTATATTGGCTCCAAGATTTTCGAGTGCCAGTATATCTCGAAGGCTTACGATGACACGATAATTCTAAAGGACTTCTACTATAACTTCTCGCGCTTCGAGAAGATGGGCATCGTGGGTAACAACGGTACGGGCAAATCGACCTTCATCAAGATGTTGTTAGGACAAGTAGCTGTTGATGATGGGCATATCGTTATTGGCGACACGGTGAAGTTTGGCTACTTCTCGCAGGAAGGACTGCAATTCAATGATCAACAGAAAGTTATCGATGTAGTTCGCGACATTGCTGAGTATGTTGACCTAGGTGGCGGACGCAAGCTGTCGGCATCTCAGTTGTTACAGTATTTCCTCTTTACCAACGAGCAACAATATAATTATGTATATAAGCTGAGCGGTGGTGAGCGCCGTAAGCTGTATCTCTGTACCGTACTGATGCAGAACCCGAACTTTCTGGTGCTCGACGAGCCAACCAACGATCTGGATATTGTGACGTTGCAAATATTAGAGGAATACCTGCAAGACTTCCCGGGCTGTGTCATCGTAGTCAGCCACGACCGCTACTTCATGGATAAGGTAGTTGACCATCTGCTGGTGTTCAAGGGACAAGGAGATATCAATGACTTTCCCGGCAACTATACCCAGTATCGTCAATGGGCAGCGTTGGAGGTGTCCGGTGAATCTGGACAATCCGGAAAGTCCGGAAATTCCGGAAAGACTGGACAATCCGGAAAACCCAGCTATCGCCATGATGACCGTCGCCGGTTATCGTACAAGGAGAAGCGCGAGATAGAACAGTTGGAGAAGGACATTGCCACGCTGGAGGCTGAGAAAAAGCAGATAGAGGATGCCCTTTGTGGAGGTACTACATCTGTGGATGAGATTACGACGATGAGCAAGCGACTGCCCGTGTTGAACAAGGAATTGGACGAGAAGTCCATGCGTTGGTTAGAATTAAGTGAGATAGCGTCATGATACAACAACAATATCCATCAGAACTGCTGGAGCGTGCTGTACAAGAGTTCAGCAAACTGCCTGGCATTGGACGTAAGACGGCTCTCCGGCTGGTGTTGCACCTGTTGCGGCAGGACACCGAGGACGTCGAGAAGCTCTCGCAGGCTGTCGTGCAGATGAAGCATGAGGTGAAGCACTGCCGGGTTTGCCATAACATCAGCGACAGCGAGATGTGTCCCATTTGCAGCGACCCTCGTCGCGATGCAGCTATTATTTGTGTGGTAGAGAATATCCAGGACGTGATGGCTGTGGAGAATACCCAGCAGTTCACAGGACTCTATCATGTGTTGGGCGGAGTCATCTCACCGATGGACGGCATTGGTCCTGCCGATTTGGAGATTGACTCTCTGGTTGAACGTGTTGCAAAGGGTGATGTCAAGGAGGTCATTCTTGCCTTAAGCTCAACGATGGAGGGCGACACCACTAATTTCTACATCTTCCGCAAGTTGGCTCCCTATACTGATGTGAGAATCAGCATTATAGCCCGCGGCATTAGCGTGGGCGACGAACTGGAATATACCGATGAAGTGACGCTTGGTCGCTCCATTCTGAACCGCACACCCTTTGAAGGCAAGTGAAAATCATGAATGCAGAAACAATACAATTTCTATTGACGACAACGATGGAACTCGTCACGCTGGCAGCGGCCTATCTCGGCCTTCGCCTGTATAAGAAGGACTGGAAGCTTCGTATGGCTATCATCGGGGTTCCTCTTTTGTTGAATGCTGTGCTTTATCTGGTCTATCAGACCACACCTTTCTTTTATATGGGAGTCATCCTCCTACTGTGTATTCCTTTCGTATGGCCAAGAAAGTCAGCATAGTCATTGTCAGCTATAATGTGCGAGCCTTCGTAGTCCAGTGCATAGACAGCGTCCGCAAGGCCTTGACGTGTCTTGACGGAGAGATTATCGTTGTCGACAACTGTTCGAAGGATGATACGGTAGCATACCTCAGCGCACACTATCCTGACGTGCAACTTATCGCTAATCACGAGAATGTAGGATTCGCCTGCGCCAACAACCAGGCTATTCGTTTGTCGGATTCAGAGTATGTATTGTTGCTGAATCCCGATACCATTGTTTATGAGAATACCTTGCGCGAACCCCTCAGTTTTATGGATCAACATCCAAAGGCGGGTGGGGCAGGAGTCCGCATGCTGACGCGTGAAGGAACCCCTGCACCGGAGTCGAGACGAGCCATTCCGACGCCATGGGTGGCTATGCTGAAGATGCTGGGTTTCACCCGTCGCTATTACATGAGTGACCTGCCCTGGGATGAACCTTGCCAGATTGAGGTAGTCAGCGGAGCCTATTTTATGTTGCGCCGCAAGGCATTGGAGCAAGTGGGGCTGTTGGACGAGGATTTCTTCATGTACGGTGAAGACATCGACCTCTCATACCGTCTGCTGAAAGGTGGCTGGCAGAACTGGTATTTGCCCTTTGACATAGTCCACTTCAAGGGTGAGTCTACACAGAAATCGTCATTCCGCTACGTGCATGTGTTCTATCAGGCCATGCTCATCTTCTTCCGTAAGCACTATGGTCATTTGAGCCTGCTTTTCTCGTTGCCTATCCAGACGGCCATCTACTTCCGTGCCACGCTGGCCTTGTTGCGGATGTATGCTGACCGGATGCGCCATTTCGTTAACCCTAAAAAGGACAGCTATGAGTAAAATCAAACTGCGCGCCATTGAGCCCGAAGACCTCGACCTGCTCTACCAGATTGAGAACGACACCCGTCTGTGGAATGTCGGTAGCACCAATGTACCTTACTCGCGCTATACGCTGCACGACTATATAGCTAACTCCAGCGACGACATCTATGCTGACCGCCAGCTGCGCCTGATTATAGAGAACGCTGAGGATAATACAGTAGGACTGGTTGACCTGATGAATTTTTCACCCCAGCATTTGAGAGCTGAGGTTGGCGTTGTCATTATGGATTGTTACAGACACCAAGGCTATGCTACCGCTGCAATAGAACAGATTTGCGACTATGCCAGCCGGATTCTGCATCTCCACCAGCTTTATAGCATTGTGGGCACGGACAATACGTCAGCGCTCAAACTCTTCACGAAAACAGGGTTTAGTACGCATACAATGTTGAAAGAATGGCTCTTTGACGGAAAAAAATATGGCGACGCGTTGATAATGCAGAGGGTTTTACAACTTTTAACATAAAAAGTTTTGCAGGAAAGAAAAATCTCTTTACCTTTGCACCCGCTAACAAGAAATGGTGCGTTAGTTCAGTAGGTTAGAATGCCTGCCTGTCACGCAGGAGGTCACGAGTTCGAGTCTCGTACGCACCGCTTAAAAGCAACGTAAACTCATCGAGCATCATGGTTCGGTGATTTTTTTTATTTTTTAAACTTTATTCCTTCTATAGTTTTATTTATTTTTATTACCTTTGCAGAAAATTCTAACAAACTAAAGACAAATGAAACAGACAATTTTGGTTACCGGTGGTACAGGCTTTATCGGAAGCCATACTACAGTGGAGTTGCAGGAGGCAGGTTATGAGGTGGTTATTATCGACAACCTTTCGAATTCAAATGCAAACGTAGTTGAAGGTATTGAGAAAATTACTGGCAAACGTCCGGCCTTTGAACAGGTGGACTGTTGTGATATGGAAGCACTTGAGGATGTTTTCAAAAAGTATCCAAAGATTGAGGGTATTATCCACTTTGCCGCCAGCAAGGCTGTTGGCGAGAGTGTCGAGAAACCTCTGCTTTACTACCGTAACAATCTTACTTCGCTCATCAACCTGTTGGAACTGATGCCAAAGTACAGCGTAAAAGGTATTATCTTCTCGTCAAGTTGTACCGTTTATGGTCAGCCTACTGCTGAGAACTTGCCCGTCACTGAGAATGCGCCTATCCAGAAGGCTCTTTCGCCCTACGGCAATACCAAACAGATAAACGAGGAAATCATCCAGGATTACATCCACTCTGGTGCACCTATTAAGTCTATCATCCTGCGCTACTTCAATCCCATTGGTGCTCACCCCACGGCACTCATTGGCGAGTTACCCAACGGTGTACCCATGAACCTGATACCTTTTGTCACTCAGACTGCTATGGGAATCCGTAAGCAGCTGAAAATTTTCGGTCATGACTATAACACACCCGACAAGACCTGTATCCGCGACTATATCTATGTCGTCGATTTGGCCAAGGCTCACGTGAAAGCTATGGAGCGCGTGCTCGACAAGCCTGAGACCGATGCCGTTGAAGTATTTAATATAGGTACAGGTAAGGGACTCTCTACACTCGAGGTGGTTGAAGGCTTTGAGCGTGCCACTGGCGTGAAGGTTAATTGGGAGTATGCTCCCCGCCGCGAAGGTGATATCGAGCAGGTTTGGGGCAATGTCGACAAGGCTAACAAAGTGCTAGGCTGGAAGGCTGACACCCCTATTGAAGAAGTGCTTAAGAGCGCCTGGAAGTGGCAGGAAAAGCTGCGCGAGAATGGAATACAATAATTGATCAATGGATAACAATAAGGTAATAAGACTCGTTTCCAGTTTAACGGCGGTCTCCTTGTTCGCCCTGCCTCTATGTGCCCACAAACTCACCAAGCAGCAGAAGAAAGACATAGACCAGGCGAAGACCTATATCAAGAGTGGTAAGGACTACGACAAGGCAGAGAAACTCATCACACCACTGCTTAAAGATTCGGTCAATCGCAACAATCTCAAGCTTAACGCCTTGTGGTTTGATGCCGTGAAGGGCCAGTATGATGCTGCCAATGAGAAACTGTATCTGAAGCAGAAATATGATACGGCGGCCTTCTACCAGTTGACTCGTCACTTGCAGGAGGTTGCCTTGACGCTCGACTCGCTCGATGCCCGTCCTGACAAGAAAGGGCGTGTCCGCCCCAGCTATCGTAAGGAAAATGCCGATTTGCTTCATGCGCTGCGCATCAACATCTATTATGGGGGTACTTGGCATGTACGCAAGGCTAACTATCAAACAGCATTCAGTTACTTCGACGAATATATAGCCGCAGCCCGTCAGCCATTGTTTGAAGCATACAAGTATCATCAGACAGACTCGTTGCTGCCGCAGGCGGCCTATTGGGCCACCTTCTGTGCCTTTAAGATGCAGGATGCCGAGCGTACCCTGAATCATGCCCAGCTGGCAATGAGCGACAGTGACCGAATGGAGTTCACCCTGCAGTATATCTGCGAGGCTTATCAGCAGCTCCACAACGATTCAGCCTATGTCGCCACGCTTGAAGAAGGTTTCCGCCGTTATCCCGACTACCCATATTTTTTCCCTCGTCTGGCTGACTATCGCACCGAGCAACGGCATTACGATGAAGTGCTGAAGCTGGCAGAGAAAGGGTTGATGGTTAATGAGGAGAATGTCCTTTTCCATATCGCCAAGTCGGTAGCCTTGCTTAATCTGGAGCGTTACGACGAGTGCATCGCCTCTAGCCAGCAGTTGATAGCGTTGAACGACTCGTTGCCAGAGCCTTATTTCAACATCGCCACATGTTATCTGAATAACGCATTGACCATCGAGCAGGAACACGAGCCTCGCAAAAACCGTCTTGCGCTTCAGAAACTCTATAAGTTGGCACAGCCCTATATGGAGAAATACCGCCAGTTGGCACCCTCCGACCAGAAGCGATGGGCTCCTGCGTTATACCGCATTTATTTCAACCTGAACATGGGTAAGCAGTTCGACGAAATTGACCAATTGATGCGTAAATAATTAAAAAAATAAAAAAAATACACGTAAGATACTGATTTTGCAATATAAATCAGTATCTTTGCGTATTATTATGAACTAAATCTAAAACATATCATTTAGAATTATGGAAAATAACGCTCAACTAATTGCTCAGTGCGAGGCACGTGCAAAGGAATGGCTCTCTCCCGCCTTTGATGAGGAGACACGTAAGGATGTACAGGCCATGTTGGACAATCCCGACAAGACCGATTTGATTGACGCTTTCTATCAGAACCTCGAGTTTGGTACTGGTGGCTTGCGTGGCATTATGGGCGCAGGTACTAACCGCATGAACAAGTACATCGTAGGTATGGCTACCCAGGGTTTTGCCAACTATATTCTGAAGGCATTCCCCGGCAAGCAGTGCGCAGTTGTTGTAGGCCACGACTGCCGCAACAATGGCCGTATGTTTGCCGAGTCTGTTGCTGACATCTTCTCAGCCAACGGCATCAAGGTTTATCTGTTTGAGAGCCTGCGCCCCACACCGGAAATCTCGTTTGCTATCCGTCAGCTGGGTTGCCAGGCAGGTGTCAATGTTACCGCCTCTCACAATCCCCGCGAGTATAACGGCTATAAGGCTTATTGGGACGATGGAGCTCAGGTGCTGGCTCCACACGACAAAGGTATCATCGACGAGGTGAACAAGGTAAAAATCCAGGACGTGAAGTTCGAGGGTAACAAGGAGCTCATCGACATCATCGGTGGCGAGATGGACTGGGACTACCTGCAGGCTGTCAAGGAGGCTATGGTCGATCAGGATGTCATCCTGCGTCAGAAGGATCTGAACATCGTTTATTCTCCAATGCACGGTACTGGCCGCGTGATTATTCCTGAGGCACTACGCTCATGGGGCTTCCAGAACATCCACGTCGTTCCCGAGCAAATGGTTATCGACGGTAACTTCCCAACTGTAGTTAGCCCGAACCCCGAGAATGCCGAGGCTATGACACTGGGTATGAAGCTCGGAACCCGTCTGAATGCCGACCTCGTCATCGCTTCCGACCCTGATGCTGACCGCCTGGCTATCGTATGTCGCAATGCCAAGGGCGAGTGGGAGATTCTGAATGGTAACCAAACATGTATGATGTTCTCTTGGTACATCATCGCCAACAAGAAGAAGCTCGGTCAGCTGAAGGGCAACGAGTTCCTCGTAAAGACTATCGTTACCACAGAGGTGATTGCCGAGATTGCGAAGAAGAACAATGTAGAGTATATGGACTGCTACACGGGCTTCAAGTGGATTGCCAACGAGATTCGCGTCAACGAAGGCAAGAAGAAGTACATCGGTGGTGGCGAAGAGTCGTTCGGATTCCTGCCGTTCGATAAGGTTCGCGATAAGGACTCCCCCGCCAGCATCTGTCTGATCTGTGAGATTGCTGCTTGGGCTCGCGACAATGGCATGACGCTCTACGACCTGCTCATGAATATCTATGCTGAGTACGGATTCTCTAAGGAGGTAACCATCAATGTGGTTCGTCCCGGAAAGAGCGGTGCCGACGAGATTAAGCAGATGATGACCGATTTCCGCGCTAATCCTCCAAAGGATCTGGGTGGTTCGAAGATCGTACTGACCAAGGACTTCATGACCCTCGAGGCTAAGAAGGCTGACGGCAGTGTTGAGAAGATCGACATGCCTGACACTTCTAACGTGCTGCAGTGGTTCTGCGAGGATGGAACAAAGGTATCTGTTCGTCCTTCTGGTACTGAGCCTAAGATTAAGTTCTACACCGAGGTGAAGAACCCAAGCTTCAAGGGTGCTGCCGACTACGAGCGTTGCCTGAAGGAGGCTGAGACCAAGATCGAGGCCATCAAGAAGAGCCTGAACCTCTAAAATCAAGTTCTCATAAGAAAAGGAGCAGCCAAATTGGTTGCTCCTCTTCTTTTTGTGCTTTATAAAAAGTATCATTTTTCGATATACACCTATTCTGGTGCATAACGAAGAGGATTCTGCTTAGATCCTTCTGTTACCTTATTCTTTTTACAAGAGTCTGGGGATTAATTTTCGTGTCCCAAATATCTACAATATGAATGATGTCTTCCGTTTCATTATAATAGTAGATGATTTTGAAACGATTATGCATCAGATGGCAATGTCTGTATAGAATACTTCTTCCTATTCCAGCAGCAAGGTTGTTGCATTCTCTTCCCAAATTACCTTAGCCATGGAAATTTCTCATAAAGCATTTTATCAACTTCTTCTGATGAATACCACTTCACCTCACCTTTTGCCAACCTTTCCTCAAACCTGTCAATTCTTGCTATGGCCTCTTCTTCAGTCTTAGGACCAAGTATTGGTAAACGATCCCAGTCGAGATCGTCAATCCAATCGTGGACTTCTGTCACGCCATCTGCTCGTTTGGAGGTGGAAACAGCAAAATCGGGCACAGGTTCTGCAATAGGCTCACAGCACATGCCGATGCCTTCCTCTTCTTCTATCTCTGGATATCGTTTCTCTTCCATAGTTTCCAAATTAGTTGTTGCAAAGATAAGAAAAATTTAGCAAACGACGTTCTTTGTGAGCCTTATTTTTTTTGCATAAGTACGAAAGATTACTAATTTTGTATATTTTTTTATCTAATGCACAGGGGGTCTGTCCTAGGGTGCAATTATCATCAATGTTTCGTCAGTTCTTGGTAAAGTTTAAATAGTTCTGCAACGCACTGGCTTTCAGTCATCGTCTTGACTGGGAAACCATAGGCTTGCATCACAGCGCGGTCGTTGTTCTGGTGAGCCTTACGGAGTTCTACTGGCATTGTTAACTCGTCGTAGAGATCAGCCAAAGATGAATCCGGATAGAGTGCACGAGCGTCGAGAATAGCTTGGGCAGTTTGCTCAATCTTGGCTTTCTGTTCCTCCGTTGGATTTGGCCATGGGAAATTGTTGTAAACAATAGTATTTGAATAACTGTAGTCGCTCTTCAATCTTCCACATACCGCTCTCATCCATGCCATATGCACATTACTCGTAAGTACTCCAAAATGATATAACGATGCATTGGGCATCTGGAAAAGTTTATCGCCAGCGATAATGTCAGCCTTTAAATAATCGATAGGGATATAGCGTCTGTTTTCAGATGTAACTTTTGGAATTGCGACATAATCACTATTACATGGACGCATTTCGCCAAAGAGGGTTGGTGTTGCTGCACTTTGTACCGTAGCCGACTTTTTGCTTACCATTCGGAATTCACGTATAGCCTCGATACGTTTCAGCAACAAAGTGCACCCCTTAAGTTCTGAAGGATTTGCCCCGACGAGCCAGAAACACCAACGCGGTTTCCTATCGATAAAATCTTTACCCATCATAAATGGTCTTAGGAATTTTTCACCTTGTGGTTCAAGTTTAAGATATTCATCCTTTTCTTCGATGGTTAATAGTAGATTCCCATCATCAATAGGAGAACTGCCTCGTATCATAGAAGGAACGTCGCATAGTGGTATAGACCTTTTTTCAATAAAGGTCGTAGGAGCATTCAACAAATAACCGTTGATATTATCCGCGACAATGTTCTGATTGTCATTAAGGTAAATCACTTTTTCTTTCTTGTTATCTCTTGAGCTAAATCCTATAATGACGCAATGTACGTGAGCCTTTAAGCTAGCTTCGCTATCCCAACGGAAGGTGCGATATGCAAAGTCAAAGTGGATGCCAAACCTTTCAAACATTGGTTTCCATATTGCAGCAACCTGCTCGCCTTGCGTAATGCTGTTTGTTGATACTAGAGCAGCACGTGTATTAACATTGTACTTCATTAACTGAACTGCTTTGTAATACCACCCCGCAACATAATCAATGTTGTTGCCAAAACCTTTCATCAAATCTTTTAAATCATCTTTTTGCTCTTTCGTTTGGTAAGCATATCCCACAAACGGCGGATTGCCGATGATGTAGTCATAATGAACCTGATAGCGTTGGACATTTGGCTTTGTTTCGCCATCAAAACGATTTGCTACAACATTCAGCTCATCATACACAACAGGTTCGCCTGCCATCATGGGATTTGGTTCAATGATCAAATGGACATTTTTAGCATGGATAGTTGGAATATTCGATGGCACCTCTATCACGTCCCACTCCATTCTCAGCGCATTACCCTCACGGATATTATGATACGGCTTCAAGGGCAGAAAATCGATGTCTTGATGAACAATCTTTTCAGTCTCTGCGAGCATCTGGGCCTCTGAAATCCAAAGGGCGGTAGTGGCAACGGTGACGGCAAAGTCGTTAATCTCGATGCCATAGAATTGCTGTATGTTCACCTTAATGGGATTCACAAACTCACCCATCATCGTCTGGCCATGATACATCTCGCGAATGGCTTCGTTCTCCAAACGGCGCAACGAAAGGAAGGTCTCCGTCAGGAAATTGCCTGAGCCGCAAGCTGGGTCGAGAAAGGTCAGCGACGAGAGTTTCAGCTGATACTCGCCCAGCTTCTTCTTTCTTTGCTTCTCCACCTTCTCTTCCAATATCTCATCAAGTTCACGTCGCAGGTCGTTTAGGAACAACGGATCGATGACCTTGTGAATGTTTTCAATCGAGGTGTAGTGCATACCACCGCTTCGACGAGTCTCAGGGTTTAGCGTCGATTCGAATACGGCTCCGAAGATGGTGGGCGATATCTCGCTCCAGTCAAAGTCTAAACTGGCATTCTGCAGCAGCGTCTGTTTCAGTTCTTCCGTGAATTAGGGAATCTCTATATCTTCTTCAAACAATCCGCCATTGGTATATGGGAAAGCTTTTAAATCGTCCTTTAGGTATTTACTACGCTTGTCTTCAGGTGTGTTCAAGACTTCGAACAGCCGAATCAAAGCATTACGCAGGTCTTCAGCATCGTAGCGAACCAAGTAGTCGTGAAACTGGTCGTGTGTGAACACACCTGCATCTTCAGCGTAAAGACAGAACACGATGCGCACACACAGAATGTTCAGCCAACGTAGGGCTTCGGGCGAATTGTCGTTATATTGCTCCAACAGAGCCTCATAGATTTTGCCAACGATTTCGCCTGCCTGCATTGACACCTGCATCTCTTTCGAGAGGTGTTCGTTCTTAGCATCTATCAGGAAGTGCAGACGGTAGTATTCCTTGCCCAGGTTAGCCAGCAAGATCTGTTCTGGTTCGCCATTTGGCTGTTCCATGTCGTAAACCAAGAATTCAGAGAAATTGCAGGTTACTATCCAGCGCGGATGCTCGGAAACGGGCAATCCTACAACATAGCGGCGTGCCTGCTGGAATGGTGTCAGCAGCGAGCCGTCGCTTTGTCGAATAGGAGCGCGAAGATCTTTTTCTTTCGACTTCTGCTCAATCAGTACGCGTGTCGACGGAATACGACCGTCAATA
Organism: Prevotella sp.; assembly: GCA_017941345.1. Taxonomy (GTDB): domain Bacteria; phylum Bacteroidota; class Bacteroidia; order Bacteroidales; family Bacteroidaceae; genus Prevotella. Next base: position 23,860 of record JAGAWQ010000106.1, read on the forward strand.
TAGTTCGATGCATCGACTTTGTGGTGATCTTCAAATATGATGAAGCCATCTGACGGCGTTTCAATGCCATAGACATTGGTCAGCAAGTCAATCCAGAAAGGCTGTGACTCACCCCTCTCATTACCCCTGCCATTCCATCGCTTAGCAAATTCCGCTGCAGCCGCTGCAATCTGTTTCTCTGTCTTCATCGGTCTTATTTAATTATTGACTTCTTATCACATCTGCAAATGTAGCGAAAAATTTCGATTCGGGCAAATAATTCGGAAAGAAATATTTGGCACTTTGATCTATTTGCTTTATCTTTGCACGCAGAAATTGATTTTTGCGGGAAAGAGCCAAATCTTCGAGCCTACAAAGTCTGGTAAACTAAAGAATCTCGATATGAAGGCCACCGCTCACACCCATAGGCGTGGGCATTGGTAGTATTCGACATATCGAGAGGTCTAACCAGATACCTGTAGGCTGTTGTTATTATTGGTGCTCTGCGCCTTTTTCCTACATAATCAAGTATAATCATTTATTGAAATATAACATTAAACCCCAAAACAATTAACAATTTAATAATTAGAATCTAAAACAAAACAAACAATTATGGAAACCAAGAGAGAGCTATCTGAAGAGATAGTGATTGTCGGCAGTCGTTATGGGGACTTGGCCGACGTAGTGAAACCGCTGTTTGAGCAAGCGGAACCCATAGAAGGAGAAAATATAGTTGAAGTACTAGGTGGTGTAGAAGTCTATCTGTCCCCACAACCCAACAAAGTTGACGATCAAGCCGTAGGTGTGTTCACCCTGTCGCAGCGGCTGCTGGGTTTTGTATGGATGTATCAGTCGCCTGGTGTGAGCGAGTGGATCGGCAAGCGTAAAAAACGTTTTGTAAAGGCCCGCATCACGCGAATTATCTGTCGTTTCGGCATTATAATAGCTGAACTGGAAGAGCCAATGCAAGTGGATATGTGCCGTAGGGTAAATGACTCTCTTGACATGGAATGGGCGAATGATTTGCCTGACCGTTTTCGTTATCCGGAAATCATGGAGGGTAGCCTAACGTTGGGGATTGACCTGTTGAGAGATTCACTGGAGGATGCTACGGAATGGTCGCCGCGTCTGCAGATGCAGGTTGACAACGTGCTGAAAATCTTGCCATTGGATCTTTCGGCCGACAACTATGAGCAAAACCGAGACCTTTACATGATGATGAGACGGTCGCCCATCGCTGAGGTGAGGCTATATGGCGAGATGATACTCAGTGCTTTGGTCAGCAGAGGTTCGGAAGCCCAGATGACTTGGTGGGTAGAGCAATGGCTGCCTGATTCGCTGCGACTTGAAGGCAATGATATGCTGGCAGTATTCGAGGCTGCCGAATACACGATTGAGCGCATTGAGAAATTGCTGTCGAGAGCACCTATGAATCTGTTCTATCTCTACAAGGCCGACCGTAAGCGTTTTGCATATTGTTTGTATTATGCCGCTCTGCCTCAGACGTTGTATAATCGACTGCTGACGCTGCTAGCCGTCAGGGAGGTGATGCTGGAGAAGGAGAGTGAAATGGATTCTAAACAGAACAAACCCAACGATAATGCCTTTGACGAAGAGTTGTTCCACTTCATTCATCCCGAGGTGGAGCGCGATGAGGCCGTTCGTATTCACCTGGCGATAAAACGGGCAGTGACTTACCAGAAAGCTACCGAGATATGTGCCTATCTGAAAGAGTTGAAGCAGAAAGGTAAGGTTATGTTGCCTCCGAGTCCAATCTTCATGTATAAAGAGTTGGTAAGACTAGGTATGCCAACGGGTAAGGGATTCAGCGAAAAATACTTTTCAAGCTGTTATACTTCATAGCATTCATTACTGAATAAACAAGTAGCATCAGAATAATCGTTCTGGTGCTTTTTTATGTCTTGAAAATTAGATATTTCAAGATATTACGAGATATTTCGGGATATTACAAGATATTACGAGATATTACAAGATGTCACTTTTCAAATCCATTGCAGCTCCATGATTTGTCTCTACTTTTGCTCTCGCTGATCAGTAAAAAACAAGTAAACAATTAAAATTTTAGAAATTATGGAAATAAAAAATCAAGTGACTCGGCGGATGATGGACCGCTGGACGCTGGAGCTGGCGAACTGGCTGATGAGTGAGAAAGACTTGGAGCGCAGGGAGGCTTTTCTGAAGGCGCACCTGGTGCGCCGATTGCTGGACGGGCTGGGGCAGGGCGTGGTCGTGTTTCAGTATCGGAAGGAGAATGGCGAGATCAGGCAGGCGCGGGGGACTTTGTGTCCGGGCGTGTCGGAGGACTTCGACCATTATGAGTACAAGCGTGACGACTCGGATGCGTTTAGCCGTGCTGACGAGCGTGGGGTGTATGTGTATTTCGACCTGGACCGCAACGCCTTTCGGTCGTTTGCAACTTGGCGTCTGATTAACGTTTATCAAGATGGAAGAGGAGTTTGAAGTATTGGTCACCGAAAAGCTCATCAAGACGACGAGCGTGTTTACCAGCAATGTGCATACGTGCGTGGATCGCGACTACGATGCAGCGACTGGGCGCTATGAATATTCCTCGACGGTGGAACCGGATGGTAACCTGAAGGAGGTGTTCGAGCAGCAGCAGCGGTCGGCACTGAAGATCATCGAGTGTTGTGAGAAGCTATGTGCGCAACTCTTGAAGGACGGCAAGCGCATCTATGCGGGTATCAGAATCGCTGATTTGCACTACGACTGCAGTGATTGGGATCAATTAGAATTAACAGTAGAATAAAAGAATTATGAAGAACGAAAAAGAAGTGATAGAACATATCAAAAAATGTTACACGTATGATGCCGCTACGGGCGAGATTCGCAACCGTAAGTGGCAGGTGGTGAAAGGTGCGACCAATAGTAAAAATGGTTATTTGTATGTAAGTTTGTATTTAGATCGTCAGCGAAAAGACGTATATCTACATCGATTGGTCTGGGCGCTGGTCTACGGACGCTTTCCCAAGCAGATTGACCATCTGAATGGCATCAAGACGGACAACCGATTGGAGAACCTCAGGGAGGTTAATCAGAGCCAGAACGACCAGAATCGGTTGATGCCATGGAAGATGGGAAAGGGCAAGATTCCTGGAGTATTCCGTTCCCGTAGAGGATATCAATTCGAAATGCGTAAAAAGCAGTATGAATATGCTGACGCTCATGCTTGTTTCCATGATCTGTCGTTACTAGGTCGCATGTATCGTGATGACGCACCAGGAGGCGATTCGCTCAGCTTAGAATTGGAAGGGCTGTCGGAGCGTGAACGACGGATGGTGTGCGACCAGCTGTTCCGCTACGTCAGTTATCTGGAGTCGGTGCAGCAGATGCCGCTTGTGGTGCGACAACGGTTCTACCGCTGTGTGCTGTCGGTCTACGACTTTCTGCGCAAGCGGAAGCAGCTGGGCCGCCGCCAAGGAACTTTTAGCGACGAAGTACGCTATGCGATAATAAAATCTTTAAATGCTAAAATAAATTGTAAATTCTTAGACCTAAAGGTCAAAGCGACCAAGGTCGATTAGTAAATCGTAAAATTGTAAATTAAGTAGATGATTGGGAAAAATAATATTTTCAATATTCGCCAAGGGGCGAAGTGGCAAGGAATGACGGGCACGAAGAAGGGCTTCGTCGAGTTTAAGAACCAGGAGTATGCTATTCGAGCATGGCTCGTTCTGATGCGCACGTATCGCCGACGTTACGGGTGCAAGACGATACGGCAGATCGTGACACGCTTTGCTCCGCCTAATGAGAATAATACCGAGCAGTACATCGCTTTCTGCTGCCGACAGATGGACATCAAGCCTGACTCGACGCTGAATTTCGACTGCGAATACATCTCGCTGGCCGCCGCCATGGCGATGATGGAAACAGGGGTGAAGCTCGACATCGGATGGGCTTATCAAACAATGAAAAAGTTCAACATTCAAATAGTGAAAAAAGATGGAGACGAATGATGTTTCAAAGTATGGCTGGGCGAAGTGCCTGGAAGAGGGGTTGAAGCTTTTGGCCGAACTTCATATACCCCCAGAGGTGTTGTTGTGGCCATTGGCTGCGATGGTTCGCTGGCTTGAGGAAAACTCCTGCCTGGCTCTTTCAGAATCCGACTTAAAGGAAAGAAAGAAAAGGGGTGAAAAGAAAAAATCCCCCCACACCCCCCTTATAAAAGAAAAGCAACCCGAAAAGATAGAGAAGGAAATTCTCTCTCTTGATGCGGACGCGAAAGAGGTTTTTCGGAAGGAGTGCCTGGGGTATATCGGCCAGTATGACCAACAGCAGGTGGCCGACTTCTACTACTATTGGAGCGAGACATCAAAGCGCGGTACGATGCGGTTCGAGCGACAGAAATACTGGGACACGGAGAAGCGGCTGAAGCGCTGGTGCAAGAACCGTTATTCGTCTGAAAACACGGCCGCTGCCGAGCGCCTGGAGCGTCTGAAGAAGAAGGCGCCGGAGCCTGAGCCGAATCGGGAACGTGAACGGGAGCAGCTGGAGCAGGAGATTGCGGAGCGTAAGCGGAATGCCGTGAGTTACGAAGAATACCTGAGAATGAAGAATGGAGAAGGAGTTTGAAATCAGAACGTATGGCAAGTCGGAGCTGGCGATGATGTACGCACCGGAGCTGACGGAGAGCGGAGCCAGAAGCAGGCTGCGGACGTGGTTCAAGGCAAACCCGCGGCTAAGGTATCTGCTGAAGGCCAAAGGCAGGATTTTCACACCCCGACAGGTACGGAAAATCGTGGATGAGGTGGGCGAGCCGTAGCGTCTTTTTGTGAGTTATTGTGAGTTATCGTGAGATATCGTGAGAGATTGTGAGGTATCGTCAAACCGCGTCGACGGCATGTCGTACCTTCGCACTTGGAAAAACTCTCGATGCGGAAGGGGTAATCCGGATACTCCGAAAGTATTGGAAATTTCTCCGAAAGTAAACAAAATTATTAACACTAAAAAAAATTTTAAGATTATGATTGAATTGAATTTGACACTGAACACGAACGACGCCATTGAGGGCGTGAAG
>JAGAWQ010000107.1 GCA_017941345.1 Prevotella sp.
CCTGCGTTCCAAGTATCCTGAACTGACTGGTAAGGTGGCCGAGAATGCCCTCGTTGCCGCTGACATCACCGTCAACAAGAACATGGTACCTTTCGACACTCGTTCCGCTTTCCAGACCAGCGGTATCCGTCTGGGTACTCCTGCCATCACCACCCGTGGTGCCAAGGAAGACCTGATGGTGCTCATTGCTGAGCTGATTGAGGAAGTGCTCAATGACCCTGAGAACGAACAGGTTATCAGCAGCGTTCGTGCACGTGTCAACGAGAAGATGAAAGCGTATCCGCTTTTCGCTTATTAAATGACAATAATGACCATATCAAACTACTTTAAAACGAAGCTACTAACACTACTTGCCCTGTTGCTGCTCTCCATTCCCACGAATGTGAGAGCACAACAGTTGCAAGCATCACTATCTCATTACTCTACAGAAGACGGCATGCCCAGCAATGCCGTTGCAGGCCTCCAAACCGACGATTACGGCTATCTCTGGCTAGCTACATGGAATGGAATTTCCCGCTTCGACGGCTACCATTTCTACAACTATAAGACGGGTATAGGCAGTGGTGTCCGTGGTTTGCACAATCGCGTCGACCACATGATTATCGACCAAGCTCAAAACGTCTGGCTGAAGATGTACGATGGCCGTGTCTTCGTCATCAACCGCAAGACCGACCGCATTGAAGACCCTTTGGAGGGAGTCAGCGGCCATGAGCAGTTTCATGTTGACTATTTCTTCACTCCTTACGTCACTTCCACTGGCGATGTACTGATATCCTATAACGATATCGGTCTTTACAAACTTCGTCTTGACCGCAATGGTTTCAAGCAAGACCTTATCATGACCGGTCAACTGACTGTAAACGGTGTAGTTGAAGGCTATCGCAACGATATATGGGCTGCAACCGACAAAGGCGTCCACCGCATCAACATGCCCAATCTCTCACTTGAGCGTAAGGGCTATTTCCTAAATGAGCACATCACTCGTCTGGCCACCAATGGCTATAACATCTTTGCTGCCACCAAGTCTGGTAAGATACTGCAGTTTTCCTATGGCAAAGACTCTACAATGGTCAAGGACATCGGTCGCGAGATTACCAGCCTCTATGTAGACAGTCATGGACTCGTATGGTTTTCTGATTTAGGTGATGGCGCCTACCGTCTGAATCCAGAAACAGGCGACATCAAGCTTTTCACTCAACGTGTGCTGGCTCCTGAGTTCACAAGCCGTGGTGCAGAATTCGGTGAAGCCATGGGGGTGGTCTGGATAAGGATGAACCATGGCGGCTATGGCTATTATAACCGCGAAACCGACGAGATAGAATATTTCCACAACGACCCTATCAACCCCTGGAACCTCTCCAACACGGTCAATGCCCGTCTGGAGATGAATGAAGGGGTGGTATGGGAGTCTACGAACCGTCGCGGATTAGAAAAACTTGAAGTGTTGAAAAAGACCATTCCGCGTACCTTATTAATAAAGGATGCCACCTCCAGCCTTGACAACGAGGTGCGAGCCATGCTGCACGACAAGACGAACAACCGTACCTATCTTAGCAACAAGCATGGACAGATTTTTGTCTTTGACGGAAATATGAACCTGCTGACCACCATTACCCACGACTCTGAAGGTCATCCCTTCGGACGCGCCTACGGTATGTCCCAGGACTCAAAGGGCAATATATGGGTCAGCGACAAGGATAAAGGCCTATACAAGATTACCCCCAGCGGTAATGGCTATCATATTGTCAATTTCCATCACGATGATAAAGACCCCTACTCGCTCAGCGCCAATAGCGCTTATCAATGTGTCGAGGACCGTCAGGGTAACATTTGGGTAGCCACTTATGGTGGTGGTGTTAATGTGCTCCGTAAGGACAAGAACGGACGTTACATCGCCCTCCACCATCAGAACGTCATGAAGCGCTATCCCCGGGGTAGCCACATGAAGGTACGAACCATCGCGATGGATGGCGAAGGCAAGATATGGGCAGGTACCACCGATGGCATTCTTATCATGGAGATACAAAACAACAAGGTATCCATCCAGCCTCTTGAATTGCCTAAGGACATTCAGAAAGGATTAATGAGCAACGATATCGTCTGTCTGGCTTGCGACAGGCATGGTGTCATGTGGGTTGGCACCAATAGCGGTGGCCTAAGCCGCACCATCAGCAAGGACGAACAAGGCATCTGGCAGTTCGAGAACTATGGTATAGAGCAAGGCCTGCCCTCTGAGGAAATCTACAGCATTACCTTCGACAACAAAGACAACGTCTGGTTTGCTACTGACCACATACTCTGCTCGTTCGACGCCAAAAAGAAGATTATCACCACCTTTTCCAGTCTTGATGGTGTGGATGATACTATGTGCTCCGAGGGTGCTGCCATCTCCTTGTCAAATGGCAATATCCTTTTTGGCACGCTCGACGGCTACTATACCGTCGACCGTAATAAACTCATGACCAAAACGGGTTCCCTCCTTAAACTCCGTATCACCGACTTTATGTTGAAAGGTGTGGTGCAGACCCCACGTCAGGCTGACCAGCCCTTAGACTTCTATGTTCCTGAGAGTAAGAGCGTCACACTGCCTGACCACAACAGCGTGTTCAGTTTCCGCTTTGCCGCCCTTAATTACCAGTTGCAGCACCGTATTCACTACCAGTATATGCTCGAAGGCTATGATGAGGAGTGGCAGAATGCTGATAAAACCCGTACAGCCACCTATGGAGATTTATCATCAGGCACCTATCAATTCAAGGTAAAAGCCTTCCTATTAGAGTCACCTGAGAATTACGACATGCGCACCATTGAGGTCGTCGTTCCTCCCACCTACCTGCTTTCCACTAAAGCCCTGTGGATTTACCTGTCCATCATTGTCATCATAGCCCTACTGACCCTATGGTGGTATAAGCGTTTCTATCTTCCATCAAAGCGTAAAGGCCTTGTTCTCAAAGAAGAAAAAAACGACGAGGATTCAGAGTTGACTGAGTCGGGCGATGTACTTTCCGATGATATCAAACTCGATGTTGACGATGCTCCCTACGCTGATGTCACAGAAGTTGGTGTGGTCGAAGGTGTAAGGGATGATAGCCACCTGAAATGAGTTTGCCGTAGGATTACATACCGTCAGCGACACTCCGTTCACCGTAACGGAGCCCTTATCCACCGTGAAGTAGCCATTACGCGCCATTTCACGGTTTTCTTTATATTCGAAAGTAAAATAGGTCGAACCGTTGGCATCCTCCACATGGGTGCAACGCGCTGTCTCATCAACATGGCCCTGCACGATATGCCCGTCCAACCGGCCATTCATCAGCATCGAGCGTTCCACGTTGACCTTATCGCCCACTTTAAGCAGTCCCAGATTCGAGCGTTCCAGCGTCTCCTTCATCGCTGTCACGGTATAGGTGCCGTTTTCTATACGCACTACGGTCAGGCACACGCCATTGTGAGCCACACTCTGGTCTATTCCCAACTCGTCGACAAACGAACACTTCAATGTGAAATCGATGTTATCTCTATCTTTCTTGATAGCTACAACGGTAGCAAACTCTTCTATAATTCCGGAAAACATATCTCAACCTTCTAACTTTTCACTTTTAACTTTTATCTTTTCACTTTTAACTTTTCACTTAAAAAGGGGTCGCCCAGTGATGTGATGAAAACTCCTGTGTTACAAGATTTGAGTGTCCTCCGCCTTTGTAATCCACTGGCCTTTCAGCTTCTCTTTCGAGATGTGGCCCGCCATTGGCAAGAGAAGTAGCTCGGTTTTCGATTTAATTTGATGAGTATCCCGATCGAACCGGCACGACCCCATTTTTCTTTTCTGAGTGCAAAGTTACGAAAAGTCGAGCACAAAACAAAGAAACTTGTTTCTTTTTTTGTCGAGACAGAGTAACTTCGTCATCTTTGATGGCAAAGTTACAAAAAAAGTCTGTAACGAAAGATGAATTTTCGAAGATTAACGCAGAAAGCGCGTAAATAAAAGGCAATCATGGGAAAATCGGGGTAATCGACAAAGTCGCTTGCACGGCAAGAAGTTCAGTTTTAGGCTGAAAGCAAATTTGGGAGAATCATTTCTCATTCCTCATTTCTCATTTCTCATTTTTTCCCTGCAAAAATACCAAATTTACGGCAAATTTATTACTTTTGTACCCAAGAATTAATAAGTTTTGTGATAATAGCATGGATAATAATATGTTTGACACCATAGATGCCACGGGAACAGGACGCAAGAGCGACCCTCGTATGCGCAACGTAGAGGCAGAGATGATACGTAGTCATGAACTATGCCTCAAAATCTCGGCAAGAAAACCCACCGACCCCGATTACAAGGGACTGCTGGAGGAATTGTTTCAGTGTGCATTAGACGATAGTGTCGTCGTTGTGTCACCCTTCTATTGCGATTGCGGATGCCGGATGACCTTCGGGAAGAATGTGACCATCAACAAGGGAGCCACCATCCTCTCGCCGGGTAGGGTAGTGATAGAAGACAATGTGCTGATAGGTCCCGAGGTGAAGATAGTCACTGTTGATCACGACCTCTACGACAGGCACGACCTGTTTCATTTCGGTCAGGTGACCATCAAGGAGAATGCGTGGATATGCATCGGAGCCATCATC
>JAGAWQ010000024.1 GCA_017941345.1 Prevotella sp.
AAGGAAAAGGGCTTTTACAACAATATCATGGGTACGAGTGCCGTGTTCAGCATCTTTTGCGACAGCATCAAGTTCAACAAGGAGAAGATGGAGTTCACCTACTACGGTAGGCAAAGGATAGAGCGAAGGAGCAATATTCTGATGCGTGAATTGGTGACGGCGGGACAGGTGAAGCGCGTGCCGAGGACGGAGAACAATCCTCATGGACTGCTCATCACGAACTGGAGAACCTTGCTCAACAAGGATATTGAGCAGAAGTCGAAGTCAAACTTCTAATATCCTAGCGGTATGAGTGTAAAAGGAATCAGACGGATGCTTGTGGGCGAGGATATGCCCGACAAGAACGACCCCAAGTACAAGAAGCGGTATGAGAAGGAGGTGGCGGCAGGGCGCAAGTTTGCCAAGACCGCGAGGATAGACCGTGCGGCGGCTAAGGTGCAAGGCTTTGCCAATGCCCACAAGACGCTGTTTCTCGTCATCGTCTTCGGCTTTGTCGCCACGTGCTTCGGCATCAACATCTACAGGATGGTGCGGTATTACGGTCATCGGACGGAGGCTGCAAGTGCCATCGAGCGGCAGGAAGGGCGCATGAAGCAGATGATGAATGCAGCCCATTGCATCACTCCTCCCGTGACGCATCGAACCAACGAGGAGAATCGAGACAAGTCAGTAACATCAAAATCAGACAGCGATGAGAATAACAGATAAGATAAACTTCCGTCAGCCGAAGTACATGCTGCCAGCCATCGTGTACATCCCGTTGATTGCCACAGGCTATTTTGTCTTTGACATGTTCAATACGGAGGTGGCGGAAACGCAGGACAAGAACCTGCAGACCACCGAGTTTCTGAACCCCAACCTGCCCGGAGCGCAGATTAAGAATGGTGACGGCATCGGTGGCAAGTATGAGAACATGGCGAAGTCGTATGGTCGCATAGCAGACTATTCGGCTGTTGATAACATTGAGCGTGACAACGAAGAAGAGAAAGAAGCGTATGAATCCAAGTACACAGAAGAAGACCTTGCGGAACTCGTCCGTCAGGCAGAAGAGAAGGACGATGCAGCCGAAGTGGCCGATGCCAAGGCGCGAGAAGCGGAAGCACTCGAAGCACTCAACAAGGCACTCGCCGAAGCGAGGCTGAGAGGACAGGCGGCAGTTGCCCCCGTGGCCCAGGATACCACACAGGCTGGGCCTCCCAAGGAGCAGATTGAGGTGAAAGGTCAGATTGCCGAGGACAGCAAGGCGGTGAAGGCACTGGACGAGGAGGACAAGGCACAGGAGGTGGTGAAGAAGGTGAAGGTGACTTCGGACTATTTCAACACCCTGACGCAGAACGAGCATGAGCCAAAGCTCATCAAGGCCATCATTGACGAGGACGTGAAGGCTACGGACGGGTCGAGGGTGCGGCTGAGACTGTTGGACGATATTGAGATTGGTGAGACCGTGGTGAAGAAAGGGTCGTACCTCTATGCCACCATGAGCGGTTTCGGTTCGCAGCGAGTGAAGGGTAGCATCAACTCCATCCTTGTGGATGACGAGCTGATAAAGGTTTCGCTTTCGCTTTATGACACGGACGGACTGGAGGGACTGTATGTCCCCGGCAGCCAGTTCCGTGAGACCACGAAAGATGTGGCGAGCGGTGCTATGCAGAGCAACATGAACATCGACCAGAGTGGAGCGAACAACAGTTTCTCGCAATGGGGAATGCAAGCCGTGACCAATGCCTACCAGAAGACAAGCAATGCCATCAGCAAGGCTATCAAGAAGAACAAAGTGAAGCTGAAGTATGGGACGTTTGTTTACCTTGTAAATGGGAAAGAGAAAAGGAAATAGACACTGCCCGACAACGGAATTGTCGGGAACGGTGGCTCATAGAGTATAAACATCAAAAAATCAACTAATATGAATTGTTTTCAGAAAATGAATGTCTGTGCATTGCTTTCGCTGAGCGTGCTTTCAGCCAAGGCGCAGACCACCTACATGGAGATGGAGCAGCTGACGGTCAACGACCAAGTGACCACCGTCATCACCGCCTCCGAACCCATCCGCTTTGTCGATATATCCACAGAC
>JAGAWQ010000108.1 GCA_017941345.1 Prevotella sp.
CACGTCGATGGGTATCTGGCAGTATCAGCGCGATGAGCAGCGCTGGATCACGCATGTTAGCGGTAATGGTCTGACTACAAGAGAGTATGTTCGTGGCCTGTCCATGCAGGATGCTACGGGCAGTCTCTTCTTTGGTATTAGTGATGGTATTACAACATTCCATCCCGCCGCTCTGCGTGATGCACATCCAACTAAGGAGGCCGTCCATCTGACAGGACTGTTCATAGGCAGCAACCCCGTGAATTGTAATACGCTTTCTGATGGTACACGTGTGATGACCGAGCCTTTGGCCGATAGTCATCATTTTACCCTCTCCTATATCGACAATACTTTCACGATGGAGTTCTCGCTCTTCAACTACGCCAATACAGATAATGTTGTCTTTGAGTATCGGATGAACGGTGCGAAGGAATGGTCTCAGACGAATGTGGGCAGCAATGTGATATCGTTCAATCATATCCAGCCTGGTTCCTACACCCTGGAAGTGAGAGCCAATGAGAATGGTGTCTATACCGAACCACAGACTTACTATATCGTCGTGCGTGCCCCCTGGTATCGTTCCGCGTGGGCGTACCTTATTTATATATTAGGCGCATTCGGCATCATCGGTCTGATTGGATGGAGCTGGAAGAAAAGCACCACTCGCCAGCTCGATGAGGAGAAGATGAAGTTCCTTATCAATGCTACTCATGATATCCGTTCCCCGCTGACGCTGATCATGAGTCCACTCCACAAGTTGCTGCGGCAGGACTTCGATAGTGAAGTGAAGAATGAGTTGAATACCATCGAACATAATGCCCAGCGCATTCAGAATCTCGTGAATCAGATATTGGATATCCGCAAGATCGACAAACAGCAGATGAAGCTGCAATGTCAGGAGACGGATATGGTGCAGTATGTGGGTAACATCCTGAAATCCTACGAATATACGGCCAAGGAACGGAATATCGATTTCCGTTATGCCCCTTCTGTCGATAAGTTGAAGGTATGGCTCGACCGCAATGCCCTCGATAAGATTGTGGATAATCTGCTCTCTAACGCTTTTAAATATACTTACGACAATGGCACCATCGAGGTGCGTGTGTCGGAAGAGGGTGCAGAGAATGCCGTACTGCAGGTAATAGATAATGGCATGGGCATCAAGGGCGATGCAACCAAGATTTTCGAACGATTCTATCAGGGCAGCAACTCGCGTTCTGTCCATATCGAGGGTACGGGCATCGGTCTGAACCTCTGTAAGATGATGGTTGAGATGCATCACGGCTCTATCATGGCTGCCAATCGCGACGATGCTCAGGGCAGTATCTTCACCGTAAAACTGCCGCTGGGCAAGAGTCACCTGAAGGCCGAGGATATTCTCATACCTGATGAGACAGACAAGGCACAAAGGCCTAAGGCACAGTCTAACTATCGTGTACTGGTGGTCGATGACGATGTGGAGATAGGTACTTATATCCAGCAAGAGCTTGGTATCTACTATAAGGTGACACCTGTGACAAGCGCTCGTGAGGCCCTTCGCCTGTTGCTGGGTGCCGAGGAAGATAGGCAGTTCGACCTCGTCGTGAGTGATGTGATGATGCCTGAGATGGATGGATTCACCATGCTTCGCATGATTAAGACTAATATGAACATCAGCCATATCCCTGTGGTGATGCTGACCTCTAAGTCGGATGTCGCCAACCGTCTGGAAGGTCTGGAGAAGGGGGCGGATGCATTCCTGGCCAAGCCATTTGATATGGATGAGCTCCACGTCATCATCAACAACCTGATCAGCAAAAACCTACGCCTGAAGGGTAAGTTCTCTGGTGTCCAGCAACAGAAAGACAAGGTCGTTGAGACAAAAGTGAAAGGTAACGACGAGGTGCTGATGGAACGTATCATGAAGGTGGTCAACGATCATCTCTCTGACAGCGACTTCAATGTAGAGGTGCTTACCAAGGAGGTCGGCATCAGTCGTGCCCAGCTTCAC
>JAGAWQ010000109.1 GCA_017941345.1 Prevotella sp.
CACGTCGATGGGTATCTGGCAGTATCAGCGCGATGAGCAGCGTTGGATCACGCACGTTAGCGGTAATGGTCTGACTACAAGAGAGTATGTTCGTGGCCTGTCCATGCAGGATGCTACGGGCAGTCTCTTCTTTGGTATTAGCGATGGTATTACAACATTCCATCCCGCCGCTCTGCGTGATGCACATCCAACTAAGGAGACCGTCCATCTGACAGGACTGTTCATAGGCAGCAACCCCGTGAATTGTAATACGCTTTCTGATGGTACACGTGTGATGACTGAGCCTTTGGCCGATAGTCATCATTTCACCCTCTCCTATATCGACAATACCTTCACGATGGAGTTCTCGCTCTTCAACTACGCCAATACAGATAATGTCGTCTTTGAGTATCGGATGAACGGTGCGAAGGAATGGGCTCAGACGAATGTGGGCAGCAATGTGATATCGTTCAACCATATCCAGCCTGGTTCCTACACCCTGGAAGTGAGAGCCAATGAGAATGGTGTCTATACTGAACCACAGACTTACTATATCGTCGTGCGTGCCCCCTGGTATCGTTCCGCGTGGGCGTACCTTATTTATATATTAGGTGCATTCGGCATCATCGGTCTGATTGGATGGAGCTGGAAGAAAAACACCACTCGCCAGCTCGATGAGGAGAAGATGAAGTTCCTTATCAATGCCACCCATGACATCCGTTCGCCGCTGACGCTGATCATGAGTCCACTCCACAAGTTGCTGCGGCAGGATTTCGATAGTGAGGTGAAGAATGAGCTGAATACCATCGAGCATAATGCTCAGCGCATTCAGAATCTGGTGAATCAGATATTGGATATTCGCAAGATCGACAAACAGCAGATGAAACTGCAATGTCAGGAGACGGATATGGTGCAGTATGTGGGTAACATCCTGAAATCCTACGAATATACGGCCAAGGAACGGAATATCGATTTCCGCTATGCCCCTTCTGTCGATAAGTTGAAGGTGTGGCTCGACCGCAATGCCCTCGATAAGATTGTGGATAATCTGCTCTCTAATGCTTTCAAATATACCTATGACAACGGTACCATCGAGGTGCGTGTATCGGAAGAGGGTACAGAGAATGCCGTACTGCAGGTAATAGATAATGGCATGGGCATCAAAGGCGATGCAACCAAGATTTTCGAACGATTCTATCAGGGCAGCAACTCGCGTTCTGTCCATATCGAGGGTACAGGCATCGGTCTGAACCTCTGTAAGATGATGGTTGAGATGCATCACGGCTCTATCATGGCTGCCAATCGTGACGATGCTCAGGGCAGTATCTTCACGGTAAAACTGCCGCTGGGCAAGAGTCACCTGAAGGCCGAGGATATTCTCATACCTGATGAGACAGACAAGGCACAAAGGCCAAAGGCACAGTCTAACTATCGTGTGCTGGTGGTCGATGACGATGTGGAGATAGGTACCTATATCCAGCAGGAGCTTGGTATCTACTATAAGGTGACACCTGTGACAAGCGCTCGTGAGGCCCTTCGCCTGTTGCTGGGTGCCGAGGAA
>JAGAWQ010000110.1 GCA_017941345.1 Prevotella sp.
CATGCCGGTCTTATTGACAAAGAGCGATATGCTACCAATGAGAAGGGGAACACCATCTATTGGTCTGGCGGTTCCAAGGATGGGCAAAAAGTGACTAAGGACGAAAGAATCAAGTGGTTAGGCGACCAGTTGAAAGAATCCAAGGAAGCCAATAATGCTTTGCGTGAAAGGTTGAAAGATTTAAGTGAACTCATATTTGCTACATGCAGCCTGAATTTCAAAAAAGTAGTCCAGATTATCGTTGACCAATGGAGGGCTGGCTTAAAGCAGTTTACCAAGGACTTGAAGGATTTCTTACTAAAGGCAATGAGTGTTGAGAATACGGCAGAGGGTCGTAAGTCATATGTCAAGGATGCTTTTGACTTTGCGAAGATGCAGGCAAAGTCTGATCCAGATTTGGATCTTGATGACAAAGCCCTGACGCCCCTACAAGATGATGCCAATCGTATCGCTGATGGAACCTGGGACTCGTACCATCAACAGCATGACCGACTCTTTGATGCAGCGGTTAACGCTCTGGTCAAGATGGGTAACTGTTCATCTCAGAGACATCTGAACCAAGAACAAGCTAATGCAATTGAAGCCTTCCTCGCTTTCGAGGGTGGTGACAGGATTCAGCTCTGCTCGGAAATCTGGGACAAGGCCAAACCCCTGGTTGAGTACTATTGGCGTGACAGCACTTTCGATGCGCTCGAAGAACTGCGTACATGCGAATTGTATGAACGGAATTATAGCCGAGGACGTGGAATTTAATATTAATGTCAATTATAACTTTTGCGAAAACAGGAATATTTTGAATGAATTTCCTCAAAATTTATAGAGGAAATAGCAAAATTATTGGTTTCTTGTGTTTTATTTTGAGGAAATTGTGTATCTTTGCAGCGTGTATCGAAAGATCACACAAGACTTATTTGCTCAAATTCTCCAGTCGAATTAGCACCTCATACAGAGAAAGACGAGCAATTACTAATTACCATTTGGAGTGTGCGCTTTAGGCGCAGACTTCAACCATAGGTAATTAGGGGCTGTGCTAAGCCTGACTGGAGATATGGGGGTTGTTTGCGCTTTCTTTGTCCCCCAATGTTTGCTGCGATAGCGACGAAGGCAGAGAGAGCAAGACACCAGCCATAGCCGACATTGTAACGAACAAAGAGCAAATGAGTAAAAAACTACTATTAGTATTGGCAGCGAGCTTACTGCTGACATGTTGCACCAAGGAGGGTGACGTCATCTATCAGACCGACCCCTCCGATGCACCGTCGGCCAAGCCGCTCGTCACCGTCATCTACGACCCCAATGCCGTGGGCGACGGCAACTACAACGACCTCATCTACCAGAGTGTGGAGCAGGCCGCCAAGGAGCACGGCCTGCGCACCATGCACCTCTCGCCCTCCACCCGCGAGGAGGGGCTGGCTTACCTTGAGACGCTGTTCGAGCAGATGAGCACCGCACAGGACACCGTGCGACGGCTCTTCATCGTGGCCGCCGCCAGTTACGACGACTACCTGCGCCGCAACAACGACCGACTGGCCGCCAACCCCTACACCGACCTGCTCTATCTCGAGACCTCCAAGCCCCTCACGGGCAAGGGTTCCACGCTCTGCCTGCCCTACTACGGCGCGATGTACGAGGCCGGCGGACTGGCCCAGTCCCTGGCCTCGGAGGTGCTGCTCGTTGCGGCCAACCCCAAGGTGGAGTCGGTCAGCGGAGCCGTCGACGGTTTTACGGATGGCTTCAATGCCGACTACATCCAGTACCCCGAACGGCTTGGCATCAGCAAGACGCTCGTCACCGAATATCTCTCTGACGACGTGGCCGGAGGCTTCACCGTGACCGACACCACAGCCATACACGTCATGTACGACCGCCAGTGGACTGGCTACTTCAAGATGCTCGTGCCCGTCTGCGGCGGTGCTGCCCGCACCTTCCAGTATCTGAACGACATGATGGGCGGATACGACCTGGCCGGTGTCAACGTGGCCATCAACTCAACCCAGAGCTCGCTCTCCTGCGTCAAGCACATCGACCGCGCCGTGGCACTCTGCATCTCGCAGTGGCTCTCGCCCGAGGGCATGCCCAAGCACCAGTCGCTCGGCCTGGCCGACGGATACACCGACGTGGTAGTCACGCCAGACAACAGTTTTCTGTACAGCATAATTAGTTTCGCCGATGGCTACGAACTCACCGATGAGATGCGGGCAAAGATTCACGAAGAAGCAATCAGAAAGGAGGCAGAATATGAGAAGTAAGATGTGTGATGTAAGATGTAAGATGTTGCTGTGCGCAGCACTATTCACTATTCACTGTTCACTATTCACTTCCTGCCGTCAGGAGGACGACCGCACGGAGACCGTCGCCGCCCGCCACTGGGTGGAGAAGACCGTGGCCGTAGTGGCACCCATCGGCGACGCTGCCACGAAGGCCCGTCTGGAGCGCACCGCCAGCTGGTTCCTGGAGAACTTCCGCGAGGCGCAGATGCACGACACGCTGGCCATCGACCTCAAGATAGCGTGGTACGACGAACTGTCAGCCAACCTCGCCGAACTGAGCACCCGCCTGGCCTCAGACAGCACCGTCATCGCCGTCATCGGCCCCTTCTCCAACGAGGGCGTGGCCGAGTTCGCTCCCGCCTGCATGAAGACGCAGAAACCCCTCATAGCCCCCACGGCCACCAGCGAGGACGTCATCCGCCGCTATGCCGTCACCACCAGCGGACAGAGCACCAACCAGTCGCCCTTCCTCTGGTCGCTCACCGAGACCGACGTCAACTTCACCGGCCTGCTCATGAGCGGCTTCGCCACCGAGAGCAAGTACTATGAATACCAGTACAAGGACATCCTCGAAGACGACGAACTCACCGATGCGACGTGCGGCGTATTCACACCTGACGATGCCTACGGCATGACGTTCAACTACTGGGCACCCTTCTACGCCCAGGAGGTAGGCATCACGCTGCAGCGTAACCGGCAGTTCGGCTCCAGTGCCAGCCTGCTCTCACTGCTCGGCGAATACCGGCCCGTCATGCGCGAGAGTCCGTTTGTCCGCTCTGCCATCTTCTGCGCCGTGGAGACCGCCCAGCAGATGTACGACGTGGTGCGCGACAACCGCAAGGCGATGCTCGACGACCCCCAACTGGCC
>JAGAWQ010000012.1 GCA_017941345.1 Prevotella sp.
ACACTTATATCTTATTTGAATTTTTCGGACATTTATTTTTAATCACCATGAAACACAAATGCAGAAAAATTGGAATGCTGTCATTTCGACAGCAAAGAATTTGGGGAACCTCATTTCTTGCAAGACAAAGAGACTGGCCGCTATGGCCCTGATGTTCATCTGTAGCACGGGCTATGCTCTTGCTGATCCTGGCTCATCTGCCATTACACAGGCAGTTGGAACCTTCAAGGGGTACATCGACCCCGTGCGAAACCTCCTCTATGTCCTCGCTGCCATCGTCAGTCTTGTGGGTGCTTTCAATTGCTACTACAAGCTCCAAAACGGCGATCAAGACGTGAAGAAAACCATCATGATGACGATCGGCGGATGCGCCGCTCTGCTGGCTATGGCCGCTGCCCTGCCTAAGTTCTTCGGATATTAAAAACCTACCGGAGAATGGATGTAAACTACAGTGGATATCCCGTATTCAAGGGGCTACAGATGCCCCTTGAATTCATGGGAATCCGTGGCAGGTTCATCGTGATAGCTGCCGCCACTTTCGGGGCTGCGTTCCTGGGGTTCATACTTTTCTATGTACTCTTCGGAACCATTCCTGCCCTGATTGTGGCGGTTGTTACCGGTGGCAGCGGACTGCTTGCCATCTACATCAAGCAGAAGAAAGGACTTCACTCCAAGAGACGGCATCAGGGAATATTTATTTACAACCATCTCTTCGAGCGATAGCGTAATACCAGAAACCACAAATGCAAGAATGAGTAGCAAGAAATGAGCAGCAAGAAACAAGTTTTTGACAGCCTGTTTACAGGCATAGAGGATATCACCGACTCGAAAGGCAAGGTCACGCATACCGTCCTTTACTCCAAGAACGGCAATCCGTCGTCTGTATTCGAGATTGAGAACCCTGTACAGCAGTGGTGCACCGATGCGGATCAGTACTATGCCTACATGGACATCTGGGACAATGTGCTCCAGACGCTGGGCGAGGGTTACTGTCTGCAGAAGCAGGACATTTTTTGTCGGCAGGCATACCATCACGACATCACGCCTGACATGGAGTTCCTCTCACAGAGCTACTTCCGCTATTATGAAGGACGTCCCTATACGGAGATCCGTACCTTCATCATAATCACGCAGGAGACCAAAAGAAGCACCTTTGTCGCATACGACCCCAAGAAATGGGCGGAGTTTCTGGCCAAGGTGCAGAAAGTGGAAAACATCTTCGAGGAGAAGGGGCTTCCCTTCCATCGCCTTGACAGGCTGGAGATTGACGAGTACCTCCACCGCTTCATGGCCTTTGACTTCCGAAAAGGGCCTTTCGGCATGACGAATTTCAAATGCTCTGACGAGTATCTGAAAATCGGCGACCGTACCGTCAAGTGCTTTCCGCTCGTGGATATCGACACCATAGACCTGCCGACACTGATTCACCCTGTCAAGACGCAGGCTGTCAACGGCTACCCGGTGAGTACCGACCTGCTGTCGTTCCTCTCTACAGTGCCCCTG
>JAGAWQ010000111.1 GCA_017941345.1 Prevotella sp.
AAGTCTTAATCTAGCCATAATTACTTTTTTAGTTATTACATATTTAATTATTGTCACAATTTGCTTGCAAAAATAAGAAAAAAAGCAATACTACCCAAGATTTTTGACCGCTTTTTTTATGACAATGTTGCGACATCTCAAAAATAAGCGACAAATTCCACCTCTTCCCTCTCCTTTCTGTCGTTTTTTCACGCAAACGTTTTTCGTTTAATTAAAATATAGGGCTCGCAGGCAATCCCCTGCAAGCCCTATTTTCTTCGTCTCCGCCCCTCTATTGTCGCAAGAAGCTGATTCTCCGTCTATTCTGCTGCGAGGGCGGACGCACGGCAAAGTGCAGCCAGCAGATGTTCCCGTGCTGCTCCAATAACAGTTCGTCGAAGTCTTGATCAGTGCCGTCAGCGATGTCGAGCAGGATGCATGCATAGCGGATCATCTGCTCCTTACCCGCGCAGCGGATATCCACCGCACACCCTGTCACATGATTCGAGGTCGCTACCCCACCCGCCAGCTTATTCACCGCCGGCGAGCGATAACCCGAGTTAATCACGACCCCCTCCACATTCTCCGAGGTGTCATAATCCTCCCCAGGCTGCAAGCAATATAGCGTGTTATAGCTATACCTTAGTTCTTCCAGCCACCAGCAGAGCCGTTTTAGATTCTCAATCACTTCGTGACTCGGGATGTTCCCATCCGCCGTCACATGCTTCGTCTTGGTAAGCTCTCCGAGTGTCATGTGCTCGGAGAGCTTAGCTTGCTTATTGATTTCTACTTGATTCATACTATTAAGAAAATTATAAATGTCAAAAGTGGAAAAGTGGAAAAGTGGAAAACTTCGGCAAAGCCAAAGTGTTTTATCTGAAAACACCCGTTAAGGTAACTCATTCACCAATTTCCGATACAATCCGTACTTCACTTTCTCCACAGCGCCGTCTTCCTGAAAGCGGGTGATGGCGCGTGAAGCAGCCGCATTCGAACAGCCAAACACTTCCATGAACTGCTGTGTCTTGAACTCATCCGGCAACTTGCGGAAGCACTCATCATAGCGAGTACTGCGCCGACGCTGCACGAACTCCTTGTTCTGATCTGCGAAGTAGTTGAAGGCCATCTCGCCGAAGAAGAACTGCTGACATTTGTACTGAATCTCCATAGCCAACCGGCAGAGGCGCCGGTCCCTGTCGTCCATCGTCAGCGTCCTGCTCTCCTGCCACTCTTCCCAATGACGCATCAGGATAAAGGGCAACGAGACACCGATGCCGTAGTACGGTATTCGTTTCAGCAGCGTGCGGTCGGCCTTGTCTGCGTTAAACTCCGCTATCTCCAAGTGCGCTGTCTGCCACTCGAAGGTCTCGTCGTTCAGCGGTTCGATAGGCAGCTCACCCTCGACTCTGTCCAGCCGGTAAGCCCACGTGCGGAGCGTCTCGTTGGCATCAGGATCCACCTGCTGGTGACGCTTCGCCATACCCTTATCAGGCAACGGGATGACAGCCAGTCGGGTTGACATACCCGTACCGAAGTTACGCTGGTTCACCTTGCGGTGCAGGGCATAGGGCGTACCAGTATAGATGAAGTTCCAGAACACGTTGAACATCCCCGTCACCGACTCCTGATTGGCATACATCTGTCCGTCCTGCTCGTTGTGAAAGGCCTTCAGCTCCAGTATCTCGCGGTCTTTCCAGTCACCGCCCTTGTTCTGCTTG
>JAGAWQ010000112.1 GCA_017941345.1 Prevotella sp.
GAGGAGTTTCAGGGCGGTAAACATCTGAAGGCTCTCTACCAGCGGTACGTTGGTATCGGCATTGCCATGCAGGAGCAGCAGAGGCGTATGGATCTTGTCGGCATTAAAGAGGGGTGACTGATCGACATAGAGCTGACGATGACTCCAGGGATAGCTGTTGGCCATCGACACCTCGCTGTAGTTGTAGCCCCAATAACCCTCACCCCAGTAGCTGGTGTGGTTGGCGATGCCTGCATGAGAAACGGCTGCGGCAAAGATATCTGTCTGCGTCTGCAGGTACTGTGTCATGAAACCGCCATAGCTGGCACCCATACATCCAATCTTCTTTGGATTGATGAAAGGATGCGACTCACAGATCTTCTTTGTACCCTCGATGATATCCTCGGCGGGTCCACGACCGGCGGTATTCACATGACGCGCAGCCCACTCTTGACCGAAGCCTGTGGCACCACTGGGCTGGAGGATGTAGGCCACATAGCCCAACGAGTTCCAGTACTGCGGTGCATAAGGTGACTCGAAGTAACGGCTGACGGGTGAACAGCCTCCATAATAATAGACAATCGTCGGATACTGTTTCGTGGCGTCGAAGTCTTTCGGCAGATAGAGTCGACCATAGACAGTGTCGCCCTTCGAATTGGTGAAGTTCCAGTCTTCGCAGGTTCCTATCTCAGCATCACCCAGCGCTGTTCGTCCATCGAAGAGGGTCTGACTTTTATGGTTCTTCAGATTGAGCACATAGGCCGAAGCGGGTGCCATCGTCTGATAGGAAAGATAGGCAAGCACAGGTGCTTGTGAAGCTACGTCAAAGCGATAGGCATAGTCGCCCTGAATGTTGACCTTTGAGATCTTGCCAGTCTTTGGGTTGAGAGCAAAGACATTGACATAGTCACGGTCTTCGGCAGAGAAATACACCAATGCGTCGGCCTGTGACCAGGTAACGCGTTCTATAGAGGGATCGAAGTCCTTCGTGAGTGGGGTTATCTGTCTGAAGGCTATATCATAGAGGAACAGTTCGTTCTCCGTCATGCTCGGTGTCACGCCGGCAGGCAACTGACAACCAATGCGTCCGAAGGCCTCCGGCGTTCCCGTGAAGAGGATCTGACGTCCGTCGGGTGAAAAGGTTCCGCTACCCAAGAAACCCTCGTCCGTAAGTAGCGTATCGACATGAAGGGTTGCAGCATCCATCAAAAAGAAGTCACCCACCTCGGTAGGTCGTTTGGCGAGTCGGCTATAGGAGGTCTGGACAAGCAGGCGGCTGCCATCGGCAGAGATATCAGCGAGATAGGTATCGTGGGGTCCGAAGGTAAGCCGTTGACAGAGGCCTGTGGTCAGGTCGAACTTCATCAGGTAGCTACGCTTGCGCCAGCCTGGCTGACGATCGTCCATCTCTAGCACCTCGAACACTTCCTCGTCTTCCTTCGGTCCTTCTTCTTCGGCAGTGATGATGAGGTAGTCCTCAGTAGGACTGAGGGTATAGTCACCCTCAGGCAGCCCCTTTGCGAAAAGGCTGCGACGGCCTGTCAGAGGTTCTACCTTATACAAGGCATAGAGACTACCCTCTTGCTGTTCCTCGATATAGGCAACAGAACGAGGCATCCACTCGACTCGTTTGGGAAGCTGGCTGACC
>JAGAWQ010000113.1 GCA_017941345.1 Prevotella sp.
GTCTTCCTGGGGTAGCTTGTCCTCGTTATCCTCCACGATTTCCGTCAGGTCTTTAAGCAGCTTCTCTGACATCTTGCTGAAGTTAATCACGAAGTTCAGCGGGTTCTGTATCTCATGAGCAATACCTGCGCTGAGCAAGCCTAGCGATGCCAGCTTTTCCTGTTGTTTCAGCCGTTGTTGTAATGTCTCTATCTGTTTCTCCATAGCCTTTTGT
Source organism: Prevotella sp. (assembly GCA_017941345.1). Classification (GTDB taxonomy): domain Bacteria; phylum Bacteroidota; class Bacteroidia; order Bacteroidales; family Bacteroidaceae; genus Prevotella. Next base: position 215 of record JAGAWQ010000113.1, read on the forward strand.
GTTAAAGGGTTGGTATTGTTATCGTAAATTCGGTATAGACGCCCTTCTCGGACTTGACGGTGATGTCGCCGCCGTGATGCTGAGCAATCTCCTTGCTCAGATAGAGTCCGACACCAGAGGCCTCTCCTGTAGTCTTCGTGGTAAAGAAGGGGTCGAATATCTTGTTCTGGATGTTCTCGCTAATGCCTGTACCATTGTCGTGAATGTGTATTTCAGCCTGCTGGCCAACGGTGGTCAGCGTCAGAGTTATCTCAGGTGATGTGTCACCTTTCTCGCATTTCTTGATAACAGCATAGACAGCGTTGCCCAGCAGACTCATAATGGTCTTGCTCAGCTGTTCAGCATTACCGTTAATCATCAGCTGACCTTCAGGCAGATTGAACTTGATGGCAATATGGTATTGGGCAATATCCTTCTCGAAGTATTTCTCGAGCATCTCCTGGTCTTGTTTTAACAGGGCGTTCAGGTCCATCTTGACCAATCCGCCGGAGTGGTCTTTCAGAATCTCCTCCATCGCCTTCAGCGTACGCGAGGTGTTGGCACCGTGTTCGCCTACTTTCTGCAGATTGCCCCCTAGCATGTCGAGTACATCCATCGTGTCTTCGTAGTTCTCGGGGTCCATGTTTTCCTTCTCGTCTTCTACATTGGCTTCGATATCCTTGACCAGTCCCTGAGAGAGCTTGGCAAAGTTGTTGATATAGTTCAGCGGATTCAGAATACGGTCAATCAGGCCCTGAGTCAGCTTGGCAACGGTAGCCACCTTCTCCAGCTTGACGACTTCTGCAGTACGCTCTTTAACCAGATTTTCCAGGCGGTGTTTCTCTCGTTCCAGTTGGTGCAGGCGATACTGTACCAGGAGATAGACAATGCCACCCAGCAGAACGGCATAGAGCAGAATCATATACCACCGTAGATAGAAGGGACGGGCTATGCTGAAGCTGATGGAAGCGATGTTCGACAGACGGCCATAGGCGTCGCGCGACTGGACTTCGAAGGTGTAGTCGCCATGGGGCATATTGTTAAACTCTTCAAATGTCTCAGTATCCCATGCCGTCCAACGGCCACCATTCAGTCGGTAGCGGTATTGCGGAATGAGCAGCATAGAGGGATAGTCTACGGCATAGTGGATGGTGATATGGCGCTCGTCGCTCGAGAGCTCGGCTAACTGCTCGGGTTGTTGGCCGTAACCTCCCCAAAGCACACTATCACCAAGTAGGGTAACGGAACGAATGTAGACTTTGGCCTTGACATTCTTGACGGGGTCTTTCTGGGAATAGTCCAGCACGTTCAGTCCCATGTCGCCTCCCATCCAAAGGTGTTTTCCTTCGCGTAGCATGGCTCGCACACTATAGTCCATTAAGGGATAGACCATATCGGAGAGCAGTTTTTCGCGGTATCCGTGCTTGAGGGCGTAAAGATATTTTCCCTTGCTATTGGTCAGCCAGGTGTATCCGTCGCTGTCGAGATAGGAGAAAAGCGGGTAGGGGAAAGGTTCCTGAGTGCTGGCTTTTACAATCAGTACCTCACCGTCGTATTGAACCAGCGTGGATATCTCGCCGTCCTCACCTTTAGTCTGTGGGACGAAATGTTGCTGGTCTTTGCTTTTCCAGATATGTCCATACAGATTTTTCAGCCAGATGGTTCCTTTACCGTCCTTCAACATCAAGGTGACACGTTCAGCGTCAGCCATCTTCTCACGATGACCATTGAAATCGTAACGATACACGCCATCAGTCTCGCCAGCGTAAAATCCGCCGTCAACAATCATCACCGATGTCGTATTTGAAGTGGTGAGGTGGGTAATACCCGTAGGACGAATCTGTATAACGCCGTCTGCTGTTGCGGCCAACAGACTGCCGTTGTACTCCACGAGTTGCCAGCAGGCTAATGTCATTTCGTTGACTTGCACGAACCCGTCTCCCTGCATACGATAGAGTCCGTTGAGGGTTCCTACATAAAGGTCTCCATTCAGGCGGGCTATCGAGAGCACTTCGCCACGTAATCCCTCGTTGGGCGTGAAGTGGGAGTAGACGGAAGGAATGGCAATAGAAAAGATACCATTGTCGGTTGCTCCCCAAAGTATTCCGTTTCCATTATAAGTAATGTGTGTGACGTTGTTGGAACAAAGTCCGTTAGCCTCAGTAATCTTATAGATGACATCGCCAGACTGATCGGTGATA
>JAGAWQ010000114.1 GCA_017941345.1 Prevotella sp.
TTTATCTACATTTGCATCATCTAAATCATAGGTAATAACAACTAAAACAAAAAGAATATGAAAAAGATGATGACAAGTTTGCTCCTTGCAGCAGCAATGATGACCATGACGACAGCATGTTCGTCGGACGATCCACTGACAACCAGCGGTGGCACAACAATTCTTAATGGTGGTGACGAGGGAGATAACAGCGGCAGCACCAGTGGCAGTAGCACCATTACCGGTGGTGGCAGCTCGACGGGTTCTTACAGTGAGATGTCCACCTTCACCGTAGCCATTGACAAGACAACAGCAGAGCCTACGGATGTGGCTACAGCCCAATATCCCGAGGCCAGTGACGCGCCCAGTGCCAACACTTTCGGCACTACTGTCAATATCGACATGACGAGTCCGGCAGACCCGGGTGTTGCCGGAGTTACGGTGACTATCGCAGGCAACGACGTCACCGTCGATCATGGCAGCACGGAGGGTATCAACTACGTTGTGACAGGTACGACGACGGACGGTTCACTTATTATCAACGGTAAGACCAACTTCGGTCTGACACTGAACGGAGTGAATATCACCAGTGCATCGAAAACAGCACTCGACATTGAGTGTTCAGGCAATGCATACCTTTACGCCAAAGGCAGCAATAAGCTGAATGATGGTACCACAGAAGACCACAAGGGTGCTATTTTCGCTAAAGGCAAACTGCTGATTAGCGGTGACGGTTCGCTGGAGGTTTACGGCAACTACAAGAACGGTATTCACGGCAAGAACAGCATCGTGATTGAGAAGGGTGTCAACCTGTATGTGAAATCGACAGAGAACAATGGTATCAAGTCGGGTGGCGACATGTTCATCAATGGCGGTATCATCAACGTGGAAGTTTCGGCTGACGGCGGTAAGGCTATCAACGGCGATGCCAACGTAACCATCAATGGTGGACGTACTACGGTGATAGCAACAGGTAACGGCACCTGGGAAGCCGACGAGACACTCTCAACAGGTGGCGACACCAAGGCGGCAGCAGGTATCGGCAGCGACGGCAACTTCTACATGAACGGCGGTGAACTGTATGCCAAGGCTACCGGCAGTGGCGGTAAGGGTGTCAAAGCCGACTATGAAGGCTATATCACCGGTGGTAAAATCCGCATCGTCACGGAGGGCAATCTATACTATAGCAACGGTACTACTGAAAGTCATAACTACACGGGCAACACCGATAACCTGCCCAGTGCCTACACCTCATCGCCAAAGGGTATGAAGATGGGCGGTAAGGACGAGAACGAAGTGGCTTATGGCGGTCCACTGGTTATCTCAGGCGGCGACATCATGATTCGTACCAGCGGCAATAACGCTGAGGGTATGGAAAGTAAGGGAACTCTTGAAATTTCGGGTGGCTCAGTGCTGGTATATGCTCACGACGATGCCATCAACTCTACAGGCGACATGACCATCTCAGGCGGTACTGTGGTAGCCGTAGGTACCAATAACGATGCTATCGACGCCAACGGCAATATGTATCTGAAAGGTGGTACGATTATCGCTTGCGGAGCCAATGGTGCAGAGGCAGGTATCGACATTGAAGAACAGCACAAGCTCTACATCACCGGCGGTAACATCTTCGCTATCGGCGGACGTGTAGATGGCAATCTGGGAAGCACCTCACAGGGTATCGTCAGCGCTTCAGGTTCCGTATCAGCCAACGGCAGTGTCAGCATCGGCGATGGCAGCCAGACTTACTGCACCTTCGTGATGCCTCCAGTGAACTACGGCGGTAGCAACACTATCATTATCAGCACACCGGAGTTGAAGAGTGGCAGCAGCTATACACTGACATCAGGCAGCAGTTCGGTGAGTGTAACCGCCTCGAATACCATCAGCAGCGGAATGGGTGGCGGAATGCCTGGCGGAGGCGGAATGCCTGGCGGTGGTCCCGGTGGAAGATAAA
>JAGAWQ010000025.1 GCA_017941345.1 Prevotella sp.
GATATTGATGTTGTTAAAGGTCTGCCGAACCCAGTCCTTGTGATGCTGGGCAAATTCGAGGGCAGTCTTGCAACCGAGTGCCTGGAGTTTGGCAGCATACCGTCTGCCGATGCCCCAAACATCCTCGATGGGACACCATTCGAGTGCCCGTTCACGCTTGTAATCCGTATCAATCATGCAGCAGTGCTTATACACCTCAAACTTCTTGGCGAGCTTCGAGGCTATCTTTGCCAAGGTCTTGTTGGGAGCCAGTCCGATGCTGATAGGCAGGCCCACCTCACGCTTCACTCGACGGTGCAGCCGTTCGCCCCATTGTTGCAGCTGGTCAAGTGGGATGCCATCAAGGTACATGAAACACTCGTCTATCGAATAGCGGAAATAGGCAGGAGTCTCTTTGCTGATGATGCTGACCACACGGCCTGTCAGTTCACCGTATAGTTCGTAGTTGGACGAAAAGACGGCTATCTTGGCATTTGGGAACTGCTGGGCAAGTTGGAAATATGGTGTTCCTTCCTTGATGCCCATCGCCTTGGCTTCATTGGAACGAGCCACCACGCAGCCATCGTTATTCGACAGCACCACGACAGGCTTTCCGACCAAATCAGGCCGGAATACACGTTCGCAGGAAACGTAGCAGTTGTCGCAGTCACAGATGCCGTACACTTTTTCTAATTGAAAATTGATAATTGACAATTGATGATTATACGCTCTCAAAAGTCCTAATCAGGTGAACTACCACGCCCCACACCTCAAACAAGTCTGGCTCATCGATGCGGAATACAGGATACTCGGGATTGGCTGGGCGCAGCTCAATATAGCCGTCCTTTCTGTGTGTCAGGTCGAGGTACTTCATCGTGAAGCCCTCGCCGCCCCACCATGCAACGACAATAGAGCCGTCATGTGGCTCCACAGCCCTGTCGATTATCACCCTGTCGCCGTCGAAGATGCCTGCATCCCTCATACTATCGCCATCCACTTTGGCGTAGAATGTCGCTTCCGGGTGCCGGATATAGTCACGGTTAAAGTCCAGCGTCTCATGCGTGTAGTCATCCGCTGGCGACGGGAATCCTGCCACCACGCTTGCATCCTTCAGTTCCAGTTTGGTGCCAAACGCACCTCGCATTATCTTGATGTTTCCCATTGAAAATACTAATTATTCTCAAAAACAGCCACAAAGTTACGCATAAATCCCCGAAATTTATCAGAATTGATTACTTTTGCAACAAACTTTAAGCAAATTGTAATATGATACTGACTACAACACCCCAAATTGAGGGCCGCACCATCCGCGAATACAAGGGAGTGGTAACTGGCGAAACCATTATCGGTGCCAACTTCGTGAAGGATTTTTTTGCAGGCATCCGCGACATCGTAGGTGGACGCTCCGGCAGCTATGAGAAGGTGCTACGTGAGGCCAAGGATACATCGATGAAGGAAATGATGGAACGCGCCCAGGCAATGGGAGCCAATGCCATCGTAGGCATCGACATCGACTATGAGACCATCGGACAGGGCAACTCCATGCTGATGGTGGCAACAAGTGGAACAGCCGTAGTAATCTGAATATGGCAACGACGAAACGATTCCACCGCCACTACGATGTTCCTGGACTGCCGCTATACTGGATCATCATCGCCTACATCATCATTGGGTGGTTCTGGCCCGTTATCGGCCTACTGGCACTCATCTGTATGATTGGCCCCGTGCTGACCAGCATCTGGCGAGGCCGCTGGTGGTGCGGGAATGTTTGTCCCAGGGGAAACATGTACGACCGCCTGCTGTCGAAATATTCGCCCCATCGTCCCATCCCTAAGTTTGTCAGGACGTTCGGTTTCCGGCTTTTCATGGTGTTCTTTATCTTCACCATGTTCGGCATCCAACTCTCGCAGGCCCGCTGGAGCGAGGGTGGACTGGCCATGTGGAGCGACATCGGACGAGTATTCTGGACGATTATCGTGATGACCACCATCGTTGGCGTAACGCTGAACTTTATCTATGCGCCCCGCACGTGGTGCTCGTTCTGTCCGATGGGAACCATCTCCCGTTGGGTGGCTCCCCGGAAGGCACCGCTGCCCAAACCGTTCACCAACATCCACGTCAGCGGCAGGTGTGAAGAGAAGTGCAAGATGTGCGCCCGCGTCTGTCCGATGCAACTCACACCGTATGAGTGCCGTGGCGAGGAAATCGGCTATCTTCATCCCGACTGTCTGAAGTGCGGTAAATGCGAAAAGGCCTGTCCGCTGAAGATAACAGAATTAAGACACTAAAAATATGAAAGAGGTAAACTACAAAGATTTGAAGTTTAATCCGTTCAATCTGATTGGTGGTGAATGGATGCTGGTGACGGCTGGTGATGAAGCTAGTTGCAATACAATGACTGCCTCCTGGGGACACTTGGGATGTCTGTGGGGACACAACGACCCTACGGCAGTTATCTATCTCCGACCTTCACGCTATACCAAAGAGTTCGTCGATGAAGAAGGCTGGTTCTCGCTCTGCGTCATGGACAAGTCGTTCAAGAAGCAGATGGCCTATCTGGGCAGTGTGTCAGGCCGCGACGAGGACAAGATTGGCAAGGTAGGCCTTACTCCCGTATTTGCTGACAATACCGTCTATTTCGAGGAAGCCAAGCTGGTGCTCGTCTGCAAGAAGATGTATCAGCAGGAGTTGCAGGAGAGTGGCTTCCTGTATCAGGACACCATCGACGAGAGCTATCCCCAGCGCGACTTCCATACCATGTACATCGGCAAGATAGAGAAGGTGCTGGTGAGGGATGACGAGTATCTGAAATAACAAACAGATAAATCGGAATTTTCAGTCTATAAATACAGTCAAATTTAAAAAAGTATAATGAAAGCAGCAGTATTAGACAAGTATGATAAGCAGGGACGTGACTTGACCGTTGTAGAAGTCCCCATGCCAGAGATGAAAGCAGACGAAGTGCTTGTCAGGGTGCACACTGCTGGTGTCAACCCGCTCGACAACATGATTGTTCGTGGTGAAGTGAAACTCATAGTTCCATACACATTGCCTCTCATAATGGGCAACGAGTTCTGCGGAACCATTGAGAAGATGGGTGAGGAGGCTCATGGATTCTCCGTCGGCGATCGGGTGTATGGTCGCTTGCCGCTGAACCACATCGGAGCCTTTGCCGAGTATGTGGCCGTCAGCAGCGATGCTGTTGCCAAGGTGCCCGACTATCTTTCTGACGAGGAAGCCACGGCAGTCCCACTAACGGCACTCACCGCTCTGCAGGCACTCGAACTGCTACAGGTTAAAAGTGGTGACTCGGTTTTCATCTCTGGCGGTACAGGCAGTTTCGGCGCGATGGCCATTCCGATTGCCAAAAGTCGAGGGCTGAAGGTCATCACCAATGGCAGTGCCAGCCAACGTGACAGGGTCATCAGTCTGGGGGCAGACCGCTTTATCGACTATAGGGCTGAGGACTATTCAAAGACGCTGCACGATATTGACGGCATCATTGATACGCTTGGAGAGCGTGAACTGCCAAAGGAGTTTGGCATCTTGAAGCGTGGTGGTCATCTTGTGTCGCTCCGAGGACTGCCCAATGGTGAGTTTGCCACAAGAATGGACATGCCCTTCTGGAAACGTATTCTTTTCAAGTTGGCAGGTATGAAATACGACCGCATGGCAGCCATTAACCAGCAGCACTATCATTTTATATTTGTGCATGAGGACGGTGAGGGGCTTCAGCAAGTGTCACGCCTGTTTGAAGAAAAGCGCATCCCCGCATCC
>JAGAWQ010000115.1 GCA_017941345.1 Prevotella sp.
TGGCACAAAGATAGTGATTTTACGCTGTTTATTGGTAATTTTGCCACCATATTTAAATGTATTTATGCAAAAAAAGAAATTCATAATCTACAGAAGGGATGCAAGGAAAGGATCTTCCGCCTATTCACCCAAGCCCCACTCTGCTCCGCATTTCGAAGGGCACTATGTTGAGGGGATGGAGGAATGGGCAAGCCACTATTGCTTCAACAAGAGGGATGACGGCAAATACGAAGCTGAGCTTGACGAAGCATGGAATGAAGGCAGTCACAATGGTGGAGGAACCATCTGTGTGGACATCCCGCCGGAGTGGTTCGGGCTTTCTTACGATGTATTTCTTGAACGCGTCATCACCCTTGCAGCAGCCAGTCATTACGGATTTACCGTAGATGACCTGAAGGAGAAAAAAGGATTAAAGGAATTTTTCGGATTTAATAGTTAAGACTAGTATGGTACAGTTTGTAATCAGAGCATACGACGGTAAGGGAATGCTGGAAAAAAGGATGGAAGTGCGCCCCCGTCATTTGGAAGGCATGGAGAGAATCAGACAACATGTAGTCTGTGCAGGTGGCCTGCTAGACGATGAGGGAAAGATGAAAGGCTCCATGCTCGTCATGGAGTTCGAAAGCCGTCAGGAACTTGACGAATACCTCGCTAACGAGCCATACGTTCTGGAGCATGTATGGGAGAAGATTGAGGTGGAACCAATAAACGTGGTGATTCGATAAAAGAAGATGAACATAACGGAACTTCATGACGAAGAAAACCTGCTGGTGCAAATGCAGGACAGATGGGAGAATTACGGCAGTCTGGATGCGATTGTCGATACCCATGACCCGTTCACCCTTGAAGGTGCGCCGAGGTTTGAACTGTCGGAAAAGATCGACAGCCTTCTGAGTCATGCACTTACTGAGGATGAGAACCTGCTACTTCGCCAGACGCTCGGCATGGGCTGTAAGCAACGCTCCGTAAAGAGTCTTGCCCAACAGATGGGAACCACCCAGAAAGCCATTCAGAAGAAACTCGTCTCGATCGTCGAGAAACTACGGCATCACGACGATTCCATTCAGCTCTGGAAATATCTGAATCGATAATTAATAACAACATAAAAAAAACAATAGTGACTTATGAAAAAGATTCTATCAGCATTTGCAGCACTGGCCGTACTGACCGCCTGCAACAGTAGTGAACCAAAGGCAGAGACCGCAGGAACCACTGACGGCAAGACCATCATTGAGAACATTATGACGCGTACCAGCATCCGCCAGTTTACGAATCAGACTATTGGCGCTGATACCATCGAGACGCTGCTCCGTGCCGGTATGGCAGCTCCAACAGCCGTAAACAAACAGCCCTGGCACTTCATTGCCGTCACTAACAAGGACAAACTGAAGGAGATGGCCATCAACAATCCTAATGCCAGAATGCTGGAACAGGCTCCGCTGACCATCGTCGTCTGCGGTAATATGCAGAAAGCACTTGAAGGCGAAGCACGGGCATTGTGGGTTCAGGACTGCTCGGCTGCTACGGAGAATATCCTGCTGGCTGCCCACGGTCTCGGTCTTGGTGCGGTATGGACTGCGCTCTATTTGCGTGACGAACGTGCCAAGAGTGCCATCGAGGCGCTGAAGCTGCCCGATCACATCGTACCTCTTTGTGCCATCATTATCGGCCACCCGGCTGAGAATCCTGAGCCTAAAGACAAGTGGCTGCCGGAGAATGTTTCATATAATGAGTTTGGTGGCCGCTCGACCTCAGGTCGCTTGCTACCGTAGGGACGCAAGAAAGCCGAATAGCAGAATAGTAAATAATTGGCTATGCCCAAGGAACTTTCGAGTGCTACATGAAGGCCGCAGACAAAGGTGATATGCAGTCACAGGTCAATGTGGCCAATGCCTAGCCACCTTCCAAGGCTATCAGCCTGCGATTGACTATTGCAAGGAACATGGTTACAAATGGTATTAAAATATCATATGATGAAACTGAAGAAACGAAAAATCAAGTATTCGGCAATATTCTTTATCTGCTGGTTTGGCCTTCTGGTCTTGCTGGTTGATGGCATTCTGAAATTCCAAACATTGGTGGACTATTTCGGCTCATATGCATTGGTAGAAGTTACGTTGCTGCTATTGGTCATCATTCCTACATTGGGTGTTTACAAATTTACAAAAGAACAATGAAGATAATAGACGACAGCCTCATCAATAGCGTGGTGGAGCAAGCCAAGCTGTCACCACGGCTGAGGATGAACTACAATTTCCATCAGGGTCTGGATGAGAAATGCCACCGTTTCCTCAATTGTCTGGAGCCAGGCACATTCATCCCAGTACATCATCATCCGACTAAGGCTGAGACGTTTGTAATCCTGAAGGGAAAAGTCAGAGTCTCTACCTACAATGATGACGGTGAGGTATTGGAGTCCTGTGTCATCAGTCAGGATAGTGGAACCTATGGTGTTGACATCCCTAAAAACGTTTGGCACGGATTGGAGTGCCTTGAACCCAGCGTACTTCTGGAGTGCAAGGAAGGTCCATTCGTCGAGCATGAAGTGGATGGAATATTGGAGATAAAAAAGTAGCTGAAAGAGTATGATACCCATGACACCTACTATCTTTGCAACTTTTCATCACATTTCAACGTCTAACAGATAGAAACTATTAAAGAGAACAATTATGATACTATCAACAACCCCACAGATTGAAGGTCACACCATCCGCGAATATAAGGGTATTGTGACAGGTGAAACCATTATCGGTGCCAACATGTTCAAAGACCTCTTTGCAGGCATCCGCGACATCGTAGGAGGCCGTGCAGGCGCTTACGAGAAGGTGCTTTCCGAAGCCAAGGACACTTCCATGCAGGAGATGATGCAGCGTGCTCAGGCTATGGGAGCCAATGCCATCGTAGGCATCGATATCGACTATGAAACCGTCGGTGCCAACGGCTCAATGCTCATGGTAGCCACCAGCGGAACGGCCGTGGTCATCTAAATCAGATCACGTTAGGGAACATCCATGACAGATTTTCAGGCAGTATCTTCGATGGGATGCTGCCTGCATGATGGATTGTATATTCATAATCCGTAAAAATGGTTAGATAATCCGTAATTTGTTTATCCAATCTTTATATATTTCGTCGTACCTTTGCACCCGATAGTTGGTACTAAACAAATTGTGGAGTAATATGAATGAAAAGTTTACCATCTGGAGGGGATTTCTTACTATACTGTCTGTCATGATGACAGTTGGATGTTTCGGACAGAGTTCCGTGGTGTATTTCACGAAAGACATCACGCCAGAGTCGCTGGTGAACATTTACGAGGCACTGGGCGTGAACAGTGAAGGCAAGCGCGTGGCAGTGAAGATATCCACAGGCGAGTCGAGCCGCACCAATTACCTGCGACCTGCGTTCATCCAGAATCTGGTTCAGAAATTAGGCGCAAACATCGTGGAGTGTAACACGGCATATGGTGGCAGTCGAGGCTCAACGGCAGCACATCGGAGGGTGATTGCCGAACGTGGTTTCAACGACATTGCCACGGTGGACATCATGGATGAAGAGGGTGAGATAAACCTACCCGTCACCGACACGAGGCATATCCAGTATGACATTGTGGGATCGCACTTGCAGAACTACGACCTGATGGTGAACCTGGCTCACTTCAAGGGGCACGCCATGGGTGGTTTTGGCGGGGTGCTGAAAAACCAGTCTATCGGCATGGCTTCGAGTAGCGGTAAACTCTATATCCACTCCGCTGGACGCAGCACAAGCCGATGGATGAGTGATGATCAGGATGGTTTCTTAGAGTCGATGGCGGCAGCAGCCCAAGCCGTTCACAACTACTTCAAGCAGCAGGGACGCAATATCGTCTATATCAATGTGATGAACAACCTCTCCGTGGACTGCGACTGCGACGGTTCGCCCGCTACCCCTCAGTTGAAGGACATCGGCATACTGGCATCGCTCGATCCTGTAGCCCTCGACAAGGCATGTCTCGATCTTGTGTTCAATCACCAGTCGGTGGCTGGTGATGATGCCTCACCACTCATCCGTCGCATCGAGAATCTGCACGGCACTCATACCGTGGAATATGCAGAGAAACTCGGACTTGGGTCGCAACAATACACACTCAAAGACCTCAGCCAGGCATCTGGTGTCAATTCCACCAAGACATCAGCAGTCGATCTCTATAATGTCTATACGCTTGACGGCAAGAAATTGCAGACTAATACCCACAGCCTTGACGGTCTGGAGAAAGGTACTTATATCATCAACGGAGAGAAGAAAATCATCAAATAACAGTTAAGCAATGAAACAGAATATCGGACAGAAACTGGCACTCTATCCCACGCCAGCCACAGTAGTAGGAACTGTTGGAGAAGAGGGACGGGTAAACTGGCTACTCGTAGCCCACGTAGGCATTGTCAGCCACTCGAAACTGCTGCTGAGCATTCACTCGGCTCACCACAGCGTGAAAGCCATCGACGAGACGAAGCGGCTCTCTGTAAACATCATCGACGAGGCTTTTGTGGCTGCTGCCGACTATACAGGCACCGTCAGCGGAGCCAAGACCGACAAGTCGGCCATCCTACCCTACCATCTGGGCGAGGCTGGCATGCCCGTCATCGAACAGTCGCCGCTGGTGATGGAGTGTGAGGTTATCGATACCTACGAGATTGACGGCTTCAAGAACTACATCTGCAACGTCCTCAATACCTATGTTGAAGAGGATAAGCTCGATGAGAAGGGCAAGCCCGACTACTCGAAGCTGAAGCCCGTACTGTTTGAGATGCCTACCTATAAATATCTGCGCACTGGTGACATCATCGGTGACTGCGTGAAGATGGGTAAGGTGTATGGGGAGACATTGAAATAAGACGAGAGTATGAAAAAGATTATGGTAATGCTCACGGCACTGCTGACCATCAGCCTCAGTGCTTGTTCACAGAAGAAAACAGAAACGGAAATGAAACAGAATGTATTAGTAGCTTATTTCTCGGCATCAGGTACTACCAAGGTTGCAGCCCAGCAACTGGCAGAGGTGGCAGGTGCTGACTTGCACGAGATCAAACCCGAGAAGCCCTATACTGATGCTGACCTCGATTGGCAGGATAAGCTGAGTCGTTCGTCGGTGGAGATGCAGGATAAGAAATCCCGTCCTGCAATCACAGGCAAACTCACAAACATGAAGGACTACGATGTCGTCTATGTCGGTTTCCCCATTTGGTGGTACACCTGCCCGACGATTATCAACACCTTTATGGAAGCCTACGATTTCAACGGCAAGACCGTCATCCCCTTTGCAACGTCAGGAGGAAGTAGCATCAAGAAGGCCTGCACAGACCTGAAAGCCGCTTATCCCAATCTGAATTGGAAAGAGGGCAAACTGCTGAATCGCACATCTAAGACAGACATGCAGAAGTGGGTGGAAAATAACAAGTGACTCCCAATGTTTAACCGAGTTTAATAAATTGTCAGTATAGTTTAAGCGAGTTAAAATTCCGTGCCAGTTTGACTTCTGAGATTGTCATTCTGGCACGGATTCTTTCCATAGGCATGTACTTTGCTTATCTGTTAGTGAAAGCCGAAGCGAAAGCGGAGGCAATCAAGAACATACGTTAAATTAAAAGTATAATTAGGAGGTATTGATTATGTTGAACGGATTAATGAAAAGCAATGGTTGGTTCCCAACAATGTTTGATGATTTCTTTAACACTGATTTCATGCCTCGTGCCAACAGTACAGCACCCGCAGTCAATGTCAA
>JAGAWQ010000116.1 GCA_017941345.1 Prevotella sp.
GCCTTCGGAATCGATATCCCTGAGGGATGCGCCCCGCTCTACCGATCCCGCAAGGCTCCCGCGAAGCGTCCAGGAAGGCCTAAGAAACCGAAGGCGGTGAAACTGGAGAGTTAATTGTACAAAAAATTGTAAAACTTACGTTTTCTGGGCCAGTGAATTTGCGGGCTTCGGTAGTCATGAAATTGCATTGGCTCGCGAACAACTGTCCCATTTTGGTATAGCCGTCCAGTTTCGCCTCCATTGCTTTTTTCATCTTCTCGTCGTCGCGCATACGAATCAGGAAACTGCCTCCCTGGGTAAGGCAACCGCCGTATGTGCAACCGAATTGCTCAGGAAGCGACTGTAGGAATCGCTCGCAAAGTCGCATCTGATGGCCTTCGTCGAAGCCGCCATGCAGGATAAACGACATCTGCGCTGGGTGCTGACGCTCGGTTGGCAACGACTCAAGAAATTCAAGCATGATACTTGGCACACACTCCACATAAAGCGGAAGGGCAAAGATAATTTGCTCGTAGCTGATGAATGCCTCGCGTGCAGCGTCCCATTCCTTGCGGTTCGACAGGGAATACAATTCATAGGTAGCACCAGACTCTTGAAGCCCTTTTCCAAACGACTGGATAATCTTGTCCGTGTTGCTGAACTTCAGCACACGCGGACTTCCGTTGATGATGACTATATGCATGGCTCGCCCTCCTTCATCTTAATGACTCCCAACGACTGCCCGCCGAGATTTGAAGCCACGCGCTGGCTCCATTCTTCGAGAAACTGCCGGTCGGCCTCACCTTTGTACAGCAGACCGAAGTTCAGCGGATGGTAGCGCAGTTCGTGGCGCTCCAAACCGTCTCGGAACTCCACATACATATTCAGCATCGGCACGATGCGGTCCATCACCCGCTTGCCGCGCCAGTCGACGAATCCGAAGCACGTGTCCGACATCAACCACAGATTCTCTGCGTCCACCAGTTTCTTGATGATGCTCTCGTAGTCATCCTTGATGGCGCACACGCCCGGTGTCTTCAACCAGCACTGATTGCAGCCCATACAATGCGCAATCTTCATTCCCGAAGTATTGACGACCTCCACGTCGCCTTTAATCAAGATGCTGATCTGTTCAGAAGCAGCACCTTCTTCTATTGTGTTCAACACTATTGTCATCTTCAGTGTCCTCTATGTTTTTCTTTCTTCTTTGCCTGCTTCATCCACAACTCAAATGCCTGGGCACGGCTGGTGTCCTTGGGATTGATTTCCTGTTTCATATTGTTTACTTTCGTTCAATTTCCAATCTTAGGACTCTCATCGGCCGGTCGGAACCGGCAAGAGACTCATCGACACAGGTTTCGCCGGTTGGAACGAAGCCGCATTTTTCCATGACGCGGCCGCTGGCAGGATTGTCTATGAAGTGACTGCTGATCAGCGACTTGATGTCCGTTGTGCGGTGGATATGGTCGATCATCAATCGCAAGGCTTCCGTACAAATGCCCTGATTCCAAAAGGGTTTTCCCACC
>JAGAWQ010000117.1 GCA_017941345.1 Prevotella sp.
CACCACTGCACCAAAGACCGACCTTTGGCAGCGCACGTACTATCACTTCCAGAACGACAACGCCCCTGTTCTGCAGATGAAGACCCGCGAGAAGTTCTTCAGCTTCGTGGTGAAGACCGATTTCACGGGCAGTCACCATCGTTTTGACCAGTGCGGCATCGTGATGTATCTTGGCAGCGAGAACTGGCTGAAAGGCTCGGTGGAATACGAGAACGAGGAGTTTCAGCATCTGGGCAGTGTAGTGACGAACAATGGCTACTCCGACTGGGCCACCACAGCCATCCCTGCCGAAGTGAAAACCATGTGGTATCGTTTTTCCCGCCGCGAGGATGACTACTGCATCGAGTGCTCTTCCGACGGACAGACGTTCAGCCAGATGCGTGTCTGCCACATGCCAGCAGCTGCCGATGAAATCAGCTTCGGCATTTATGCCTGCTCGCCCGAAGAGTCATCCTTTACAGCCATATTCTCCGATATGAGAATCACCGAATGTGCATGGAAGGCTCACGACGGCCAACAACCAGATTAAATACAGGGCATGAACTTTATCAGATAAGAACCCCACCCATTTCAGCCGTATCTTTAAACAGCAATACGGCATGTCACCATCGTCACTCGTAAATCATTGAATATGAAAAAGAAAATAGTTTTAGGTGTGTTGCTGGCTGTCATCATTTTAGCTGCCATAGGTACATATATGTATCGCCACCGTTTTGACAAGTACGAGCAAAGTCAGGAAGAGCAGGCGGCAGGCATCAAGGCCATCGGCAAGGATTCCCGTTTCCTCGTGACTTATTTCTCCTGGCCGAGTCCCGATTATCCTGATCTGGATGCAACGTCTGGAGCCAGTAATATCGTGAAGGACGGCAAACTCTATGGTAACACAGAGTTTGTAGCCAATATTCTGAGCAAGAAACTCAATGCTGACTTGTTCAGGATAGAAACCGTGCGGAGCTATCCTACGGACCCCAAATCCCTACTTGACGAGACCAAAGTGGAGAATACCAGCCATATGAAACCAGAACTGAAATCGAAGGTGGAGAACTTCTCCGACTATGATGTCATCTTCGTTGGCTATCCCTTGTGGTGGTACGACATGCCGATGGCCATCTATTCCTTCCTCGAAGGATATGATTTCAGCGGCAAGACCATCGTTCTTTTCACCACTCATGGCGGCAATCGCTTCTGCAGGACTGTCCCGACTGTCCGTAAAATGTTCCCCAAGGCGAATGTTGTTCAGGGACCAGCCATCTACGACAGAGAAATGGACAAGGCAGAGCAGTCACTTGACGAATGGTTGAAGGATAATGAGTTCATAAACTAGTATGCCTGGAAAATAATACTCCAATGTTTAACCAAGTATAATAAATTGTCAGTATAGTTTAAGCGAGTTTAAAATCCGTGCCAGTTTGACTTCAGCGATTGTCATTCTGGCACGGATTCTTTCCATAGGCATGTACTTTGCTTATCTGTTAGTGAAAGCCGAAGCGAAAGGCCACGGGTAGGCGAGCTTGCTCGGGAATGAGCAGAGGCAATCAAGAACAAATAAGTTAAACTAAAAGTATAATTAGGAGGTATTGATTATGTTGAACGGATTAATGAAAAGCAACGGTTGGTTCCCAACAATGTTTGATGATTTCTTTAACACTGATTTCATGCCTCGTGCCAACAGTACAGCACCCGCAGTCAATGTCAAGG
>JAGAWQ010000118.1 GCA_017941345.1 Prevotella sp.
GCATCGGCATGTTGTAGGTCAGATGTCCGTTTTCTGCCTTTGAGAAAATACGATCGCCCGTCACCTTCACACCATTCAGCATAATAGTCTCAGGCTTGAGGCGAATATTTCTGGCATTTCGTGAATCAAACATGACGAATTCCGTTTTATATCCTACGAATGATATTCGGGCAAGGACTGGCTGTGTCTCGCAGGGAATAACAAAGAGACCGCTTTCATTCGATACTCCACCAGTAATCAGCGTGGAATCCTGAGGCGAAAGCAGGGCGATGTTGGCGTAGGCCACGGGCTGACCTTGCTCGTCGATGACAGTACCCTTGTAGCGGAGGGCCGTCTTCTGCGGACACTCGACTATGATTTCCTGTTGGCTGGGATTTGCAATACCCGGCTCAACGGTCATGCGGATGGGATAAAAACCTATCATCTGACGGATAGCATCGGGCACGGTCTTGCGATGTACCGAAGTGGTGATGCGGAAGTCCTCCAGTTCGTTGTAGAGGAAACTAATGGTGTATTCCTCGGTCTGCTCGTTCAGTTGGCGCAGGGCCTCGCTGAGCGACACGTTGTTATAATCGCGTGTAATCTTTTGGGCCTGCACTCCGGCAAAGACAAAGCAGCAGACAAGCATTGATATGATTATCTTCATGGCTTATTCTACTACTATCTTGTCCGACTTCAGTTCTACGGTGATGCTCTCGAAGAGGTTGAGCCGATGCAGCACGACGTCGAGCGTCTCGTCCTGTTTCCATACGAAATAGAAACGGAGCTGGCGGGCATCGGCATTCTGGAACTCCACCTCCTTATTATAATATGATGCAATCTGCGGCAGCATCTTATCCAATGCTACATTGTCGAAAACAATGGGTTTCGCGTTGGCTGTCGTGTCCGTCTTGACGGTATCTGTCGGCAATGCTGATGTAGGCTTGGCAGATATTGTTTGTTCTGTCTGTATGGCCTGCGGTTTGAGATTGCTAACCATACGCACAATGTGGATGGCGGCGAAAGCCACTCCTGCCGTGAAGAGGATGCCGATGATGCTTGCTGCCACCTTGTAAGGGAGTATGCCCATCAGTCTCGTAATGGTGGCAGTGCGTGGCTTGTCTTTTTCAAGGGCTTCTAATTCATCAGCGTGTTCCGCTGCGAATTTCTGCCATTCCTCGTCCACGGGGACGGATTCATTTTCGACTTCGCGCTTTATAAAGGCTTGCTTAGTCAGCGCGAGCAGTTCCTGGTTCTCTGCTACCAACTGGTCAATTCTGTCTTGCTGTTCCATAATGTTTATCGTTTTGCTGTTTTTTTATCAAAATGTTCCTTGATTCGCTGTACCGACTGTGACAGATGGTTGTACACCGTCACTTTGCTAACGCCTGTAGCCTGTGCCACTTCCTCATAACTCATCTCGCGGAGGAAACGTAGTCGGAAGATCTGCTGGCTGAGCGGTGGCAGTTCCGCTTCAATGAATTGCATCAGTCGTTCCAGACGGTCGTCATCATTCATAGCGATGATATGGCCCTGCATCGACTCCTGCAAGAAGAGCCTTTCTACTCGTTCCCGTATCGACTTGTGGCTGAGCACGTCGCGACAGCGGTTGCGCACGGCAGTCATCAGGTAGCCTTCCATTCTGTCCTTCTGTGGCCTGTCACTATCCCGTAACAGTCGGGCGAAAATGTCGCTCACCACGTCCTTGCTTTCGTCGGCATCATAGAGCATCGTCCTTGCCAGA
>JAGAWQ010000119.1 GCA_017941345.1 Prevotella sp.
ATGCCACGATGGAGAAGATGAAGAGCCTGCTTACGGTGTGCAAGTTCTCGTTTGTCGATAAGACCACGGGCAATGCCATCGCCATCCGCTCGCTCACCATCGGCTATGGCGGCTCGGGCAGCGATGCCGACACCTATCCTCAGGAGGCCACGGTGGCCGTTAGCCCCTCCACACCGATGGCCGACATACATGCCACGGGCGCGACAGGCGGTAGCAAGGTGCTCACCGTCAGCCTGACGGCGGCACAAGGGGCGGTCTATGTGGCCCTGCTGCCCACTAACGGGCAGCGCACCTTCCGATTCACCGTAACCGACGACAGCGGCAACACCTACAGCGGCACGGCCAAGGCCACGCTCACCGAGGGTGACTATGTCGTGGCAACAGGGCTGAAACTCACCAAGAACTAACCAACAGAAGATATGGATACAAGACTTTTTTTCCGACAGCTGACCCTCATGCTCGTACTGGTGATGGGCGGCACCGCTCCGACGTGGGCGTGGGAGTATGAAACCAGCAAGACCGACGGGGGAGGCGGCAACTACACCTTCCGCTCAGAGAAGCGCGAGTGGGCTGGGCGCTACGCGTGGAACGCCTGCGACTTCACGACACAGAAGACGCTGAACTTTTCCGATGTGCAGCTCTGCTGGGAGTTCGACTTCCGCGTGGCCAACCTGGCACCGTCGTTTTATATCGAAAACCTGCGCTTCGAGGGTGAGGTCTATGTGGTGAACGGCGACAACTCCGTACAACAGATAGGAACCTGGAGCAAGACCAAGAGCAGTAGCAGCAATCCCGAGGTGAAAGACACCAACTTTGGTATATACGGCCATTTACAAATGGAGAAGGTCGATGACGGTCACACCATGAAGCTGAAATACTGGCCTACAGGAGAAGCACATTGGAGTAAGGTGAAACGCATCATACTGAAGCATCGCTTCATCTATGGCAACGACAGCTGGGACTCCGGCTGGATGCAGTACGAGAAGGACATCACGTTCAGCGACTTTGTGGGCGATGGCTATCCGCTGTCGCCGCTGTCAGCCGAATGGACGGAGGACGGCAAGGTGCGGTTCACTGCCACCGACGTGGTCGACCGGCTCGGCCACAGTGAGGTGAGGAGTCAGTTCTACTACATGGCCTTATGGCGTAGCGGCATAGAGTATCACCACCTCTCCATAGAAGACGCCACACGCACACAGCGAACTGACGGAAACTATGACCTGTCTTTCACTACCGACTTTATCTACACTTACAACGACTGCTCCTTCACCACACCCGTCTATGCTCTCTATCGCGGAGATATTGACGTGCAGATGCCGGGCATGAGTGGCGACGAGGCGTTTTTGCAACCCGAAGCTGCGGTCATACTGAAGGCTTTTACCTTTCCGCAGAGCGTCACGGCGACGTTCGACAAGTGGAACCGCCGGAACACAGTCAGGTGGACACGCACGGAATCGCGCCAAGCGGGTGATCATGACATAGAGTGTGACTTTAACGGCACCTGGTATGTGCTGCGTTACGATAAAGGAAAAGACGCCAGCCAATACAAGGTCGTAGGCACCGTGGAGGGCGATGCCGCCACACTGGAGATGAAAGATGACGACGTGGAATACGACCATGAGTACACCTACCGCGTGGTGTTCCTGCCCAAGCTGCTGGAGAAGAACTATAAGGACAAGCTCACCAGCCTGCCTCACGAGAACAACCATTCACCATACCTGTGGAAGGAGGCCGCTTCTGACACCAGGCTCGACATGCCCATCAAGCTGGCGCAGGACCGCAGCTGTCAGGATGCCGTGCGCCTGGTGTGGGAATACTGCGTGAAGCCCGATGGCCAGAGCTGGACCATAGAGAGCAGCCCTGCGGGCGAGAACAAGTGGCGCACGCTGGACAACAGCCTCAATGTGGACCAAAACGCCTCCACGGCCAGCTTCGATGCCAGCGGCAGCGTGTGCGACATGGTGGACTACCGTGTGAAGACCACGTATGCCGGCAAGGATTTCTACTCTAACGTTGTCACCGGCAACCTGCCGGCCGGCAGCTACATCAGCGAGGTGCGCGCTTCGACGGGAACGGAGGAGAAGACCGTCGTGGTGAAGTGGAAGGTGGCGCGTGCCGATGCGCAGAACGACATCTACTACCGCGTGCTGCGCCGCGCCATAGGCACCGGCGAGTGGACACTGCTCACCGACGAGCCCCACGGCACGGCCTCGGAATACACCTACATCGACGACCGTCCGCTGGCCGGTTCCTACTATGAATATAAGGTGGAGGCCTACGGCGCGAAGTGCGACGAGCAGCTGGTGCGCACCGACGAAATCATCACTCCGGGCTTCTCGCAGGCACGAGGCACCATCACGGGCCATATCTCCTACGGTACGGGAACGGCCGTGCAGGGAGTGCGCGTCAACCTCATCAAGTCATCGGCCGAAGAGGACAGCGGCCAGCCGCAGTTCCTCTCGCGTTACATCGAGGGCGCGGGCAAAGGTCTGCAATGGACGGCTGCCGACAAGGAGAAGTACAAGAAGGTGCTCTCGGACGAAGGAGCCTTCACGCTTCAATTTTGGGTGAAGCCGATGGGCACCGATGCCGGCGGCGAAGCGCGGCAGACCATCTTGCGCCTGGCAGGGGGCCTGGAGATGGGCGTGACGAGTGACGACGGCACACATTTCCGCCTGAACAACCTGCCACTGAGCACTACCGACTTCACCCACGTCTCAGCGGTTTACGACCATGGCACACTGACCTGCTACGTAGGCACCGACTCGCTGCCGTCGGCTACGGCAATAGCCACTGACACGAGTTGGAACATCGACGACGCACCCACACTGGCCGTTGGTGGCATCACGGGTGGTGGCGGCCAGACCTTCACCGGCTACATCGACGATATACGCCTGTGGAGCCGCGCCCTGACGAGGAAGGAGATAGAGACCAACTATACGCGCATCCTCAGCGGCACCGAGGACGGCCTCATCCTCTACTGGCCGCTCGACGAGGGCATCGGTGTGAAGGACTACGCCTTCGACATCTCGCGCCAGGACGGCATCTACCAGCTCAACCACCCCGAGGTGGGCGTCAACGCCACACCGTCGGCACTGGTGCCGCAGCATCTGGGCCTCTACGGCGTGACCGATGGCAGCGGCAACTACATCATCCGCGGCATACCGTTCCAGCAGGGCGGCACCAACTACGAGCTGGCCCCGCAACTGGGCATCCACCAGTTCAACCCCAACATGCGCTCCATGTTCGTCAGTCCGACGAGCCTCACGGCCAACAACATTGACTTCGAGGACGTGTCCAGCTTCCCCATGGAGGGCCACATCTACTATGCAGGCACGAACATCCCCGCCGAGGGCATACAAATCTATGTAGACGGCGACTTGCAGTCGGAGGATGGTAAGATTGTGCAGACCGATGCCGACGGC
>JAGAWQ010000120.1 GCA_017941345.1 Prevotella sp.
ATATGAGAACAGATACAGGACATAGGATATACATTCACAATACGAACTGCTCACTGGTAAAATCCAATGGGACAAACCAACACACACTTCGTTTGCGTGTCACTCACGACTGCAATCGTATTGACCTCAGAACCAGGATCCGGATTGACCCTAAGTTGTGGGACAATCGAGAAAGCCCGCGAACTGTTAAGCAACTAAAGTATCCCCTTGACATGGTGGGGGACACCATTATCATACAAAAAGGGGGAAAATAGTACTATAATATCCTATTGCAGACTATTTTCATCCTTTTTACGACGAACTTCCACCTCAGAATAAAGATTTGTTCATACTTTTGTGACGTTTTTAAACAGTCAATCAACGAGTATGAAGAATTTTTTTACACTTCTAGTATTTTTATCCTTTGGAATGCTTGTCATGGCACAACAGGCACCTGCCTTGACCTCCGGTCAAGGCTACTCACGCTCGGGCATCGAAATAAGTTCCGATGCCTCTAACTTACCCGCTGCCTTTCCTGGTGCCGAGGGCTTTGGACGCTATACAACTGGGGGCCGTGGTGGAAAGGTCATCCACGTCACTAACCTGAATGACTCTGGAACAGGTTCTTTGCGGTGGGCACTGAACCAAAGCGGCAAGAGGATTATTGTTTTCGACGTGGGCGGCACCATCGAACTGGAGTCGGAGCTGAAGGTCGGTCGTGGCGATGTGACCATCATGGGACAGACGGCACCTGGTGACGGTATCTGTCTGAGTGGCTTTAATCTGACGACGGCTGCCGATAATATTATTATAAGGTTCCTGCGCGTGAGGCCCGGCGACAAGACGGAGGCCAGCGACGGCAAGGATGCCATGGGCGGGCGGTTTAAGAAGAACATTATCGTTGACCACTGCTCCTCAAGTTGGAGCACAGACGAGGCCTGCTCGTTCTATGTGAACCAAAACTTCACTCTACAATGGTGCTTCGTGACGGAAAGTCTGCGCGAGTCTGGCCACTCGAAAGGTGCCCACGGCTATGGAGGCATATGGGGCGGCGAGAGTGCATCATTCCATCACAACCTGTTAGCCCACCACGACTCACGCAATCCGCGTTTCAGCGGCAGCGGTCAGGCTTATCGCGTCAATCTGCCCGTAGAGTCTGAGATTGTGGATATGCGCAACTGCGTGTTCTACAACTGGGGCGGCAAGGTGGGCTATGGTGCCGAGGGCGGCTCGTACAACATCGTCAACAACTACTATAAACCAGGCCCTGGTTCTACCCTCAAATCGGGCGAGTTCATGGCAATGGACAAGGATGCTGGCAACAGCGGCAACGAGCCGAATGCACATGGTGTGTTCTACATCAAGGGCAACTACTATGTGGGCAAGGGTGCCAACTGGGACTGGAACGGCATCCGCAACAACACGCTCGACCCTGTGTCGAAATGCAAGAGCGACACGCTGTATCCTTACGGCAACGTGACGACACACTCGGCTGAGCAAGCCTACAATCAGGTGCTCAGCTATGGCGGCTGTTCGCTGAAGCGCGACACCATCGACCGCCGCATCGTACGCGAAGCCCGTACTGGAGTTACTACCTATAAAGGCAGCAAGAGCGGACGTAACGGCATCATTGATACGCCCAGCGATGTGGGCGGATGGCCGGAATACCAAGGCGGCGAACGGTTGACGGATACGGACAACGATGGTATGCCCGACGCATGGGAGACGGCCAACGGACTCAATCCCAACGATGCCTCGGATGCCGTGAAGTACACCATCGACAGCAAGGGTTGGTACACGAACATAGAAGTGTATTGCAACTGGCTCGTGGAGGATATCATGAAAGCCGGTAATGCCATGGCCGACGAACCTTTCGAGGACTATTACCCTGCGGTGGTTGGCATTGACCTGCACCCCTCGGGTATCAACAACTTGACGAGCAATGCCATCGTCGTTCGAACGGACTATTATAACCTCAGCGGTCGCCAGGTGACTGGCGAATATCACGGCATGGTCATAGAGCATACAACCTACAGCAACGGACAGACTTCGACACGAAAATACATCAATCAATAACAGCATTTTTTAAACAAAACTACAATGAAACACTATCTACAATTCAAATTGGTCATTAGCTTTTGGCTATTAGCTTTTGGCTTCTGCAGCACCGTTCAGGTACATGCCGAACAGGTGACGCTGGCTGCATGGGACTTTACGAACGATGTGAAGTATACGCAGACAACGCAGAATGGGAACATGACCTACTATACGGCTTCGGCTGCCTCGAAGGAGAATATGGAATACAACTTCCAGACGCAGCAGCCCTTCTTCTATCCCACGTCGGGAGCCCTCACCACCAGCACGCTGACACTCTGGTCCGTCGACGGCAATAAAAAATGGTATATCTCCAATTACAACAACGGTGCCCTGCGCATGTACACCGCCTCGCCTCAGGTCATCACCCTTCCCACCGATGCCACCCAGCACTATAACTATGCTGAGGTGGAGCTGTCGGCCAAAGGTTATAAGAACCTGACCTTCTCCTGCCGTATGTCGGGCAACAACAGTAAGACACTGCCCGTCTACGTGCTGGTGTCTACCGACGGAGGCCAAACGTGGATGCTTTCCAGTGTGCAGAATAATACAGGTAGCGGCTGGAGCAACTTCAACGAGATCAAGGCCACGCTGGCTGTCGACAACCAGCCCAGCGTCAAAGTGCGTGCCCTCATCGGCTATGATGCGGGAGCTACGGGTGATATGTATTTGAACAGCTTCAAAGTGACTGGCGAGACGCTGGGTAGCGACGCAGTTTATACACTCACCACCACAGCCACACCTCTCGGTGCAGGTTATGTGGCTATGTCGCCCGTCGGCGATGCCGCTGTCGGTGGAACCGCTATCAGTTATACGGCCAAGGGTCTGTCGGGTTATCAACTGAAGGAGTGGCAGGATGGCGAAGGTCACACTTTGGCCACCACGTCTACCTATACTGCGACAGTAGCTGGTCCTACTGCCGTGACGGCTGTGTTCAGTACGGTGGAAACCTATACGCTGACTGTCAACAAGGCTGGCGACGGTGCC
>JAGAWQ010000121.1 GCA_017941345.1 Prevotella sp.
AGGAAAGCAAGGGGCGCATCCGCATTGACCACCATTGGAACGGCGAACTTTCATCGAGCTATGATGCCTACGAGACGGTGCGCGAAGGCACTAAAGCCGACATGGCTACGGTAGTACCCGAATACGATAGCCAGCGGATGCTACTCCACCAGTTGTTCAAGAGTTTCCTGGCAGGACCCTCGGGCGAGGCACAGGTCGCACTTATCCGCAAAGCCTACAAGACGATTCCCGAACTGACAGAGGAGCTGCACCACGCGGGCATCCACCCCGTGCTGGTAGCTACGGGCTATCCCGTGGGCTTCTATAGTCGAGAGCCGATGGCAGACCTCAGTGCGCTGAAAGAGCAGACGTGGCGAACTGCCAGTTTCTGGCACATCAGTTATCTGGAGAATGCAGGAGCAACGAACAAACGTATCCCCTGGGGAGAGCAAGTTTCCGATTCGCTGCGCTCCGGAGCCATCGACGGCATCATGGTGAACATAGACAGCGGATGGGACATCGGTGCCCACCGTGCCGCCCCTCACCTGTTGGTGTCGCAGGAACTTTGGTTAGGGCACATCTATTTAGTGGCGATGAACCTCGACCGATGGAATGACCTGCCCCCGAAGGACAAGCGAGCCATCGAGCGTGCGGCAAGCAAGACCTACAAGGCGATGGGCAAGACGATGGATGAGAGTTACGAGCAGATGCTTCAGCAACTGAGCAATGAAGGCTGCACCGTACGCCGCCTCACGCACGAGGAAGTGTCCGATTTCGTCACCAACGTCCGTCAGAGCGAAGTGCAGGAACGATGGGTGAAGGAAAAAGAATCCGAAGGCACGGCAGACGTCCGCCGCGTATTCGAGAAGCTCCGTTCCTTGGTACAACATAGTGCAAAGAGGAAACAATAGAAAACTACAGTTATGAATACGGAACTCCAAAAGTGTATGGATACCGACAAGGACAATCATATCATCTACTTTGGAGAAATAGTAGATGCGTATGTTTTAGAGGATAAAAGAGAACAGTAAATTCTAATTTAACGAACAATAAACAAATGCGAATATGAAAAAAGTCATTGTTATATCAACGAGCCTGCGTCATGGCTCAAACAGCGACATGCTCGCTGAGAAGTTTGTGGAAGGTGCCAAGGCTGCCGGAAACGATGTAGAGAAGATCTCGCTTGTGGGCAAGAATATCCAGTTCTGCAAGGGCTGTATGGGATGCCAGAAACTGGGACGTTGTGTCATCAAGGACGACGTGAACGACATCATGGACAAGGTGCTGAAGGCTGATGCCGTCTGCTGGGCTACACCTATTTATTATTATGAGATGAGCGGACAGATGAAGACGCTCATTGACCGCATGAACGCGATGTACGAGCAGGACTACCAGTTCCGTGATGTCTATCTGCTGACCACGGCTGCAGAGGATGAACCTGAGACGTCCAAGCGTGCAGAGACGGGCTTTACGGGCTGGATTGACTGCTATCCGAAGAGCCGTCTGGCAGGAACGCTTTTCTGCGGAGGTGTGAATGACCCTCGTGAGATTGAGGGCAATCCGAAACTGCAGGAGGCTTTTGATTTAGGAAAGAGCATCGGCTAAGACAATGAAGAGTAAAATGGTTGCTGGCGAAACCAAACGGCTGAGCCGAGTGCTCCGCTCTTATGCTGAAAAGTATGAGACGGCATTTTTCATTGTTCGCCATCTCGACCTTCAACACCGACTACATCCTGACCAAGGCAGAGAACTTTGAGAAGGCAGTCAAAACGTTAGAAGCCGAAGGATACAAGATATGTTGACCATCGACACAACAAATATGTGCTCACACCTGCAAAGGAAACTATTCGAAGAAGATGGAATCTATCATCATCTTTGGATAGCCATGCAGGATGATCCAGAACTGACGGCTGTAGTCCGTTCTCGCCAGCTTCACATCTACCGAAATGGCAAGAAAGTTCTGGTCTTGGCAGGAAAGGCAGCTCCCAAAGTCATCAGAGAGGATAAACTATGTGAGATTTTACAAAAAGAAAAATAGAGATTCCATGACGCTGACCTACATCTTCCTTAGCGGCTTTGTGCTCGAAACGGAGCAGTCCATCCTGGTATTCGACTACTGGCTTGATCCAAGTGGTGTGATGGATGGTGTGCTGCGGAGCGAGAAGCCCATGTATGTCTTCTCCAGCCACTTCCATGAAGACCACTTTACGAAGGATATCTTTGAGTGGAAGAAGCAGCGTGAGGGTGTCACCTACATTCTCTCCAAGGACATCTACAAACATCGGAGAGCCAGCAA
>JAGAWQ010000122.1 GCA_017941345.1 Prevotella sp.
ATATCTATATCTGTATCTGTATCTATATCGGCATCCGTTTGCATACAATTGCATGCGTTTGCATCCTTTTTTGATTGTTGTGGCGACATATTGTCATCCTTTCTCCACCTATTTTTGGCAGCATTTCGGTTCTTATTACATCTCTCTTGGTATTTTTGCTCATCACGCTCTATCTGACTTTTCATACCTAAAAAGAGTACAGTTAGGGCCTTATCATCAAATTTGGGTATTACACCTTCTTTTGCGAAAAGGATAACAGCACGAAACAACACACCTACCTCTACATCAGTAAGAACATCAAGCTGTTCTATCATGTCGTAATATACCAGGAAAGACTTCTTTTTCCCATTCTCATTTTCTTTCATATAGCGTATTTATATCTCTACCTACCCATCTAATGATGAGGCATTATTATCATTGGTTTATTGCTTGCTCACATGGCATCATTTCGACATGATGGCCTCAACATCAGATAGCTTGTATCTGGGATTACCTCCTACACGTATCTGCTTCAGATAGTTCTCTTTGTTCCAACGGTAGAGGGTATTACGGTCAACACCCAACATCGTTGCCACTTCTGCGATTTTGAGATACTTCTCTTCTTTCTTGGGCGCAAACTGCTCAACTGCCTTTCGTATTAGGCTCTCGCCAAATTCTTGTAGGTCTTTACCCGTGACTGATAGCAATACATTTGCATCACCGCTCATCAATACTTCTTGAATAGCTAATTTTCCGTTCATACATTGATATAATTTTGGATTTGAAGGCAAAGATAGGCTGTTTCCGTTTCAAATATAACACCATGTCACAAGAATCAATTTATAATCAAGAAGAATGAAAATAAATTGAAGATAGCAGGGAGAAATATAACAAAAAGCCAGAATATTGCTATTCTGACTTGCTTTCTAAGAATATTTTGTATTCAGTCTGTACTGCTTTAAACCTCATTTTATTTTTCTGTGTGCCAACAGCTGCAGCCAATCCTCTATACCCTATGGCCGTTATGCCACGACTTGCAAGAACTTTATTCAGCTCTTTCGTGAACAAAGTGAGCTGGCCAGTATTGAGCATTCCCAAAGACTGCAGGGCTTCTATC
Organism: Prevotella sp.; assembly: GCA_017941345.1. Classification (GTDB taxonomy): domain Bacteria; phylum Bacteroidota; class Bacteroidia; order Bacteroidales; family Bacteroidaceae; genus Prevotella. The sequence continues at coordinate 1,097 of JAGAWQ010000122.1, forward strand.
TCAATGGCTATAGGAGTCGTTTTCCGTTCTCCTGGCATTGAGGCTATGCGCTCAAAGAACTTATCTATAAGCAGGGTGTTATTGTCGAAAGCCTGCATGATATAAGAGGGATACTCATGTTGGGCTGTTGTTCTACTTAGCTTTACGTTCATATCCTCATTGTATGCCTCATTCAGTATGTCATATACATACCAAAAAAGTTTCTCTCCTATTGGCCGGATTGTTACCCAGTTTTCAATTTCGTTCACCTTGATTTGATACTTAGATGGATCTGGACGCAATGAAAGGTTATGCCATTCTTCTAAGGTCAACAGCTTAAACCTCCAATCTCTCTCTTCTGGTGTCAAGTTATTGGTGGGATATTTGGATATGAGTAACTCCAATATGGCATCTACTCTTGCCAAGGAGAATCCTTTTGTCTTATCGTCAAGGTAGTCGTAAACCTCAAGTTGGCTATACTCGTTAGGGTGTGCCAATATTGCATCTATGAACTCCGATATCTTCATATCGCTCAAATCCTTCATAACTTAATGTCCTCAATGATTTCAAGGTTACTATTCACTTTGTACTCAGGTTGCCCAAAGGCAGCGCACATCAGAAGGAATCTATCTCGCAGCTCGAGATGGGTATATCTGTTTACTGCATCGCTTCCAACACTATGCAGGCCTGCTGCATACTGATTGACCTGCACCTTGTTCATCATGTCAACGTGTGTCTTACGGCACAACTTTGAACTTCCTAATTTATACAGAGGTTTATAGGTGTTATCACCCACTGTTTCATCGAACACCTTACACATACGGTCAATCCTGCAGTATTCCAAGAGGTCTTTTATCTTCGAGTTATAGCCAGTCTTGCCACTGACGTAGTTCAGCACACGAAAGCTAAAGCGGTACTTTTTTATGATGTCGAGGGCATATCGCATGATGGGAGTCTCTACCTCGCTCCGCTGTTCTCTTTTCGTTTTCTGTGGCAGATAGTGAATGTACGGAATGCCATCAGGACTGACAGTCACCTTTTCCATAGTCAATCCTTGAAAGTCACCTATTCTACAACCAAAGGCACATTGCAGCATAAAGGCATCTTTTGTCTCTTGCAGGGTCTCAGGTACATCTGTGTTAAGTACGCAAAGAAACTCATCCTTGTAGAGATAGATGGGGTCATCATACTGCTCTTTGAGCACTACGCGCTTTCTCTCTTTGCCAAGTTTGCGGAAAGGTGACTTGACAATCTCTTCTTTATCTTCAAGGTCATTGAAGAATGCATGTAGTTTGCTCATCTTCGATGCCACGGTGTTCTGGCTTCGTCTCTCCTTTGGTATATTGCGTTCGGCCACATCAACATAAAGATGGCGCCATCTGTCAACGTACTGGTATTCGTCACGGAAGAACAGAGCAAGCTCCATGAGCATGTCAGCCGTGAAGTCTATCGGCAGAATGTCCTCTACCTTGTTGATGATAAGAAACCGCTGCAACTCTTTACGGATAACCTCATATTGTCTACTGCATATCACACCAAACACACCGTCTCTATATCCGTTTTGGGCAAAGCGTTCAAAACGGGCAAGCAGGGTGCGTGATTCAGCCCTTGCAACCTTGTCAGGATGGAGAATCTTATCTATGGCCTGCTCGAAGTTCTCACTTGTCAGGCTAATTCCCTTATCCCTCATGTCGCTATAGGCAACATCCATTGCCGTAACGACCTCTGTTATATCTGCCAACAGCTCTTTGTCATATACTGATACTTTGGGCTTGAGCTTTCCCTCATCCGTGAACTTGTCAAGGCTTCTGAGGTCTGCAACAATGTCGCTCTTATGATAGAGGTCAACGACACGGCCATCACGCAGACGGAAACGCAATTTGATACTTCCGTCTTTCTTCGTGGTACGTTTGAAGATAGTTATACGGTGCATAAAAGAATATCTTTGGTGGTGCAAAAGTACAAAAATTGCACCACAAAAACAAACATTTGCACCACATTTTTGCATCAGCATATAACATTTAACATTTGAAAGTGCCTTGTTTTAGGTGATTTTATGTTATATACTGTTTTATGGTGTCTCAAAGTATGATTCCCCTATCGACTACAAACCAAACAATACTCTGTAGGTGCTCAACTTACAGAGTATTTTCTTTTACACCCCATTTTTATCGATATTTTGGCAAATCAACATTACAAAAGGTAGATTGTGTAGGCACACAGCAAATTTTTGATAAAAAATCTTTAGAAAAGTTTGTCAGTATTAAAAAAATGTTATACCTTTGCAAATGTTATCCTGAAAACAATCTTTTTACCTTAAAAAAGGACTAATACCTATTGAAGATATGGAGCGATTGCCTGTGAGGGTCATCGCTTTATTTTTTTCCACATTTATTTGGTAGTTTCAAAGAAAATGAGTACCTTTGCGGCCGATTTAGTCCGTGGTGGCTCAAGAAAGTTGTGGCACGAAGCTGCACGCCATGCGGAAAAACCCGTTAAACAATTAATAATAAACAATGTACGCAATTGTAGAAATCAACGGTCAGCAGTTCAAGGCTGAGGAGGGTAAGAAGCTCTTCGTGAACCACATGAAGGATGTGGAAGCTGGCAAAACTGTTGAATTCGACAAGGTACTGCTTGTCGACAATGAAGGCTCAGTACAGGTAGGCGCACCCACCGTAAGCGGCGCAAAAGTAGTATGTGAAGTGGTTAATCCACTGGTAAAGGGTGAGAAGGTCATCGTGTTCAAGATGAAGCGTCGTAAGGACTCTCGCAAGAAGAACGGTCACCGTCAGCAGTACACCCAGGTAGAAGTTAAATCAGTAATCGCTTAAAATTTAGGAGGAACAACATTATGGCACATAAGAAAGGTGTAGGTAGTTCTAAGAACGGACGCGAGTCAGCAGCTCAGCGACTTGGCGTTAAGATTTTCGGCGGTCAGAAGGTTATTGCAGGCAACATCATCGTTCGCCAGCGTGGTTCTAAGCACAATGCAGGTGAGAACGTAGCTATGGGTAAAGATGACACCCTGTACGCTCTCGTTGACGGAACAGTTCAGTTCCACAAGGGCAAGCGCGACAAGAGCTATGTTTCAGTAATTCCTGAAGCTTAAAGCCGAAGCGAAAAACAACAAATAATTTATTCCAAACAAACAAAGAAGGGAGTCCACAAGTGGACTCCCTTTCTTCATGCCCAGAAATATAGGCATCAAAAAAAATTGATTGTCTCACGACAATCAATCTTTAAAATTAACCTTAATAATCTAATACCATGAAAAACACATTGCAAAGATACGAATTTTTTCATTCCCTGCAAGAGTTTCATACCTTTTTCTTCTAAAATTTAACTTTATTTAAATCTTACACCATCCCAATTAAGAGTAAAAGACGTTTTTTTGACCTCTTCTTGCTCCTCATTGGCTGGTCGGTCTATAAAGTTGGATATTGTCAACATCAGCTGAGCTTGCTGGCTGTCAAGCTGTGCCGTGAACATCTGAGCCGGAGATTGGATATATTTGGTAGCATCCAGCTTTCTCCACTTCAGGGAGTAGAAGTCAATCTGACTGTCACGTGCATCAGAGCCATAGGTGTTGACCAGACAAATGATTTGCGACGCACTATCAACAGGTTCGCTGACCGTTAGCAAGCGCATGTCCATTTGAGTAGCCTCATTTAAAGTCAGCGACGCATAATCGTCAGTAAGCAGCATCAGCTCCGTCTTACCTTCCAACTGGTTACGCACCTCGGCCTTCATGTTAGAATCCATAAAGTCGAGCAGGTCGAGCTTATTGGTCTCCGACAAATATGGTACGATGTTGTCAGGCATGAGCTTGAGCACCTGGCTCATCTTGGTTTGCGCCGAAGAGCCAAGTGCAATAAACAGTGATGCGATAATCAGTGTAGCTCTCATTTGTCAAATGGGTTATCCTCTGCCGGGACGGAGGTCATGAACACGTACGGCCTTGCCTTCGCTGACGGGCAGTGAGCCTTTCTTAACGAGTTTCACACGTGGTGTCAACAGAATCTCATCCTTCAGTGCACGCTGGATGTCCTTCGTCATCTTCTGCAATTCAGGATACACATCGGTGTTCAAGCCGTCGAGCTCAACCTCAACGGTCATGATATCGTTGTCGTTCTCAGTATCGAGGGTGATGAGATAGTTGCTGCCCAAACCTGGGAACTGCACAAGGATTTTCTCAACCTGCATGGGGAATACGTTGACGCCCTTAATGATAAACATATCGTCAGTACGGCCCTTGATGCGGTCGATACGACGATGCGTGCGTCCACACTTACACTCGCCAGGAATGATACGCGTCAGGTCACGGGTACGATAACGCAGCACAGGCATCATATTTCGGTCAAGTGTGGTGAGCACCATTTCGCCCATCTCGCCATCAGGCACTGGCTCCAAAGTGTCTGGGTCAACAATCTCGAGGATATAGTTGTCTTCCCAGAGGTGCATACCTACCTGCTCCTTACACTCGAAAGCCACACCAGGACCATTCATCTCCGTCATACCAAATGAGTTGTAGGCCTTAACACCTAACAAACGCTCGATACGGCGACGCTGCTCCTCTGTATGTGGCTCAGCGCCGATAAACAGGGTGCGCAGCTTGGTGCTCTTGGGGTCAACACCTTCCTCCTGGAACACCTCCGCCAAACGAATAGCATATGAGGGGATAGCATGCAGACAGGTAGTGCCGAAGTCGCGGATAAACATAATCTGACGCTTCGAGTTACCCGCAGCAGCAGGAACGGTGGTAGCACCCAGCTTCTCAGCACCATACTGGAATCCGAGTCCACCAGTGAACATACCATAACCACTGGAGTTCTGGAACACATCAGTATCACGGCAACCTACCATATACATATCGCGAGCTATCATGTTGGCCCATGAGTCGATATCATGACGAGAATAGGTCACTACGGCAGGATGGCCCGTAGTACCACTGGTAGAATGGATACGGATAGCATCCTTCATATCGCCACCAACCAATCCGAAGGGATAGTTGTCGCGCAAATCCTGCTTGGTGGTAAAGGGAATCTTACGGATGTCGCTAATAGTCTGAATGCTGTCAGGCGTAATGCCACACTCTTTCAGACGCTTGCCATAGAAAGGCGACTTCAGAGCCACCTCGATGGTCTTACGCAGTTTCTCTACTTGTAATTTCTCCAACGCCTCACGAGGCATGGTTTCCAATTCTGGTTGCCAGTATTCTTCTTTGTTCAACATAATTTATTTAGTTTTTGTTAATTGCATCATCATAACGGCAGCAAGTCCTGCCGTCTCCGTTCTCAAACGGCTCTCGCCCAGATGTACTGACTGATAGCCGCTGGCCACCGCCTTCCTAACTTCATCAATGGAGAAGTCGCCCTCAGGTCCTATCAGCACCAGCGCATCATCGGTATCCGAAGGTTTCTGCAGCTCTTCATATAAATAGGTACGCGGAATCTCATCATAGCAGTGGGCAATATATTTGCGGCCTTCACGAGGCTGGGCAATGAAATCGGAAAACGGGACAATCTCGTTAATCACAGGTTTCCAAGCCTTTCGACTTTGCTTGACCGCAGAGACAATAATCTTTTCGATACGAGGCACTTTGACTACACGACGCTCGGAGAACTGACAGTTCAGGAACGACAGCTCATCGACTCCTATCTCTACAGCTTTCTCCGTCATCCACTCGATGCGGTCCATCAGCTTGGTGGGAGCAATCGCCAAGTGTACCCTACCCTTCCACTGCGGCTGTTGAGGTAGACTCTCCTTAATCTCATAACAGCAATGATGCGTATGAGCTAACGTCACTTCTGCACGATAAAAGCTACCCTTGCCGTCCATGAGCATCATCTCGTCGCCAGCTTTCAGCCGAAGCACACGCAAGGCATGCATAGCCTCTTCCTGAGGCAGTTCGGTGCTGGTGGCAGCATCTGGAGCATAGAAGAATCTAACCTCTTTCATCGCTTGTTATTAATGAGTGATATTCTCAATAGGTTTCTTCTCTGGTTTGAATACAAGGGCGAAGGAAACGCCTACTACCAATGCGAAAGCAGCAAAGACATACCAGCAGGTCTGCCATTCGCCTACCAGATAGCCACCCTCCCATGAGCAGAAAGCATTGACAACCTCACCAGCTGAGAGTGTGCCTATCGTAGCACCTATGCCGTTTGTCATCATCATAAAGAGCCCCTGAGCCGAAGCCTTGATGCTGGGTTCACACTCCTGATCGACAAAGATGCCTCCCGACACATTGAAGAAGTCGAAAGCTACTCCATAAACGACACAAGAGAGGATGAAGAAGATGACGCCAGGCATGGTAGGATGACCAATGCCAAAGAATCCGAAACGGAACACCCAAGCGAACATAGACATCAACATCACAACCTTAATACCATAACGCTTCAGGAAGAATGGAATCAGCAGGATACAGAAAGCCTCGCTAATCTGAGAGATAGAGGTGAGCAGCGTAGCATTGTCGGCAGCAAAGGAGTCGGCAATAGCGGGGTCAGAACTGGCATTGAAGCTGGTGAGGAAGGGACCGGCGAAGCCGTTGGTCACCTGCAAGCACATGCCCAGCAATGCGGAGAAGATAAAGAACAACGCCATCTGCTTACGCTTGAACAGCTTGAAGGCATTCAGGCCGAGGCTCTCCACCAGTGATACCTTACCCGCCTTCTTCTCCAACCTGCATTCCGGCAACGTGTTGCAATAAAGGAACAGCACGATGCTCAGCAGTCCAGAAACGAAGAATTGCATATAGGTATACTGGAACTTATGGGGATTGTCGGTCAGCGTCATCATGAAGCTGCCATCATCCCAAACAGCACAGTTGACAAACCACATGGTGGCAATGAAACCGACGGTTCCCAACACACGGATGGGAGGGAAATCCTTGACGGTATCAAGCCCGTTCATCTTCAGAATGGTAAATGCCGTCGTGTTCGTCAGAGCGATGGTAGGCATAAAGAAGGCAACACTCAGCGTATAGAGCGCAATGAATAATGACTTGTCTTCCAACTCGTTGCCAAAGCCTGCCCCTATTCCCATCCACCAGCATCCCAGCATAAACCCGCCGGCCAACAGATGGCAAAGTCCCAACAGGCGCTGTGGCTGGATATACTTGTCGGCCACAATACCCATCAACGTAGGCATAAATATGCTGACAATGCCCTGAATAGCATAAAACCAGCTAATTTTATCTCCTAATCCGGCAACACCGAGATAGTTTCCCATACACGTGAGGTAAGCTCCCCACACGGCGAACTCCAAGAAGTTCATCACCGACAAACGTACTTTCATATTCATAGTCGCTACTTATTTGTTATTGGTTTTCCATTATAAAATACACGTACAACACCGTCACTGCACCTTTTTAAGTTCAACCGCCCTGGTATCCACTCGGTCTGGGGCATCTCCTGTTCTAGGGCGTAGTGGCGTACCACCTGGCCGTCTTCCGATAACTCGACGACGCAAAGTGTCAGGCATTGCCCCTCCAGCGTCATCAACTCGTTGCAAGCTATCCGCCTGAATGGAGTCTTTTTTGACTGCTTCATCGGCTTTTTGTATTACTTTGTTGTGGAATCTAATGAGTTGTATCTGACTAATATACATCAGCTTTCGGGTATCTGAGACATCACCACCATCGGTAAGATAGATATATCCGCGTAAATCCTTTAACTTATTCTCCTTGTTGGCAGGCACTCGTATCTGTGAAATACCAGGCATGGAGATATGATTCACTGTCTGGATGATGCTGTCGCCCTCATATTTCGTTACCAAACAAACAACAGCATCCTTTGAACCATTTTGGTATAGAAATTCTGAAACGAATTGGAACATGAACGAATCGCCCAAATAGAAGGCTGTATCTACAGGAACTTTGAATTCATATCGGTTCTGCGTGGCACGAGGTATCAACAGAATATCCGGCGCCAGGTTCCAGATATTTGCGGTGTCGCCTGTAGCACTATACTGCGAATAGCGGTTGATATCGCCAACAGCAGCACCGAGACTCTTTGCCTCGTTGCTTAAGCGGTCACTAACTCGAACATATATTTCCTTCAACCTGTCAGCATGAGAATAATAATACACCAATGAAGAATCAAAATCGGCCTCGCTGACTCCGTGTTTTTCAAGAACAGCATGAATATATTCCACCTTCCTGATTTCAGCGTTGCCTAATCCAGGATTGTCTGACATCGCTTGAGCTACATGATAGTCATAGAGTATATTCTCCATCTCGCCAGGTTGGATATATTGGCTGGGAACCGTAGGTTTACAAGCCACAGCCAGCATGAGAAGAAATATGTAAGGCAAGCTATACTTCATCAGTCACAGTATCTTTCTTCTTGAATGAAATCTCGCTGATCTCTTTGCGATAGAACAGCAATAACAACACGACGCCCACACTGATGCTGGAGTCGGCAAAATTGAAAACAGGACTGAAGAACACGTAGGGCTCACCACCCACCATAGGCATCCATTCAGGCCATGTGGTGACGATTAACGGGAAGTAGAACATGTCTACAACCTTACCCATCAAGAAGGGAGCATAACCACTGCCGAAAGGCACGAAGTAACTGGCGTAATACTCTGAACTTGAGTTAAATATCAACCCATAGAACATCGAATCAAAAATGTTGCCAGCAGCACCTGCCAGCACCATCGACAAACATACGATATATCCCCAGCGAGCCTGTTTCTTGACCCGTTGGAAAATGTAATATCCTAAGATTCCAACGGCAACAATACGGAACAAAGAGAGCACCAGCTTCGACCCGATTTCCATACCATACGCCATCCCGTTGTTCTCGATGAAAACGATCTTGAACCACGAAAAGATTTCTATCTGCTCGTGGAGCGTCATATGGGTCTTCACCCATATCTTAATCAACTGGTCAATAACGAGGACGGCCAGCACAATTGCTATGGCCAGCCACCCTCTTTGTGCTATGCTCTTATTCGCCATTTATTTCTTGCCTGCCATTTTCGACTCCACACTCAGCGTAGCATGAGGCACAGCACGCAGGCGTTCCTTCGGAATCAGCTTGCCAGTAATACGGTCAATGCCGTAGGTCTTGTTTTCAATGCGCTGCAAGGCAGCCTTCAATCCCTGGATAAACTTCTGCTGGCGAGCTGCCAACGAAATAATCTCCTCTTTCGACTGAGTAGCACTACCCTCCTCCAATGCCTTGTACGTGGGAGACGTATCGTCTACATCGTTAGAGTCCTGGTTCATCAGCACACGCATCATCTGGTCATAGTCACGCTTGGCCAGGGTTAGTTTCTCGTTAATAATCTCACGGAACTCCTCTAGTTCTTCGTCCGTGTAACGTGTTTTTTCAGCCATAATTACATTAAGATTTAGTTATTTTAATATTCAGTTTAAAGTCATCAAATTCCACTGCCTGACCATCGTTGGCTTCCAGTTTCAAACTGTCAGCCAAAACCTGACGGGCAATATAGTCACCAAAAGCCTCGACAGCTTTCGTTGATGCCTCGTTAGGCTCAATGCTCACATAAATATGGTCGGTAATTTCCAAACCGCTCTTCTTGCGGATGTTCTGAATGCGGTTCACCAGTTCACGAGCCATACCCTCGGCACGCAACTCATCAGTCAGCGTGACATCAAGAGCAACAGTGAGGTTGCCCTCGTTGCCAACGAGCCAACCAGGAATATCCTCGCTGATAATCTCGACATCCTCAGCAAGAATCTCATAGCTGTCCAACTGCAGCTTTCCATTCGTCTCTAATTCAGCTATCTGCTCCTGCGACATAACTGCAACGGCAGCAGCAACAGCCTTCATGTCCTTACCGAACTTCTTACCCATAGTACGGAAATTACACTTCACTTTCTTCACAAGGATGCCAGCACCCTCTACGAACTTCAGCTCCTTCACATTCACTTCTTGCAGGAATATCTGCTTAACGCTCTCGATGACTTCGCGCTGAGCATTGTCAACGGGAGGAATCATCAGCGTCTGCAGGGGCTGCTTCACCTTGAGACTCTCCTTGCGACGCAAGGCAAGCACAATGGTGGTGATGCGCTGTGCAATAGCCATGCGCTCTTCAAGGTCCTTATTGACAAGGGCTGCGTTGAATTCGGGGAACTTATCAAGATGAACGCTATCCAGAGCACCACCAAGATCCTTATAAAGCTGGTCGGCAAAGAACGGTGCAAACGGAGCCAACAGCTTAGCAACAGTCATCAGACACTCGTACAGCGTCTGGTAGGCTGCCAACTTGTCATTGTCCATCTCCTTACCCCAGAAGCGTTTCTTGTTCAGACGAACATACCAGTTGGAGAGATCTTCGTCCACAAATTGATCAATCAGTCGTCCAGCACGGGTTGGGTCGTAGTCGTTCATCTCCTTCTGAACACCCTGAACCAACGAGTTAAGGCAGGAGAGTATCCAACGGTCGAACTCCGGACGCTCACCGACGGGAATCTGCGGTGTCTGAGGGTCAAAGTTATCGACATTGGCATACATCGCAAAGAGCGAATAGGTATTATATAAGGTGCCGAAGAACTTTCGGCGAATCTCGTCAACGCCCTCTGGGTCAAACTTCAGGTTATCCCAAGGCTCACTGTTCGTCATCATATAGAGTCGCACTGCATCAGAGCCATACTTCTCAATCATATCGAACGGATTCACGACATTACCCACGTGTTTCGACATCTTATTGCCTTTGGCATCGAGCACCAGTCCCGATGAAATGACGTTTTTGAAGGCGACAGAGTCGAAAATCATCGTAGCAATGGCATGCAACGTGAAGAACCAGCCACGCGTCTGGTCAACACCCTCGTTGATGAAGTCGCAGGGGAAGGCAATGTGCTTGTCGATTAAATCGCGGTTTTCAAACGGATAGTGAACCTGTGCGTAAGGCATAGAACCAGAGTCAAACCACACGTCAATCAGGTCTGACTCACGCTTCATGGGCTTGCCCGATGCAGAACAGAGCACGATATAGTCCACATACGGACGGTGAAGGTCAATCTTATCGTAGTTCTCCTGCGACATATCGCCAGGCACGAAGCCGTTATCCTTCAGCGGGTTGCTCTTCATAAACCCAGCCTTCACTGATTTCTCAATTTCATCGTACAGCTCCTCTATGGAACCGATACAAATCTCCTCGCCCTCTTCTGAGCGCCAGATAGGCAGCGGAGTACCCCAGAAACGTGAGCGTGAGAGGTTCCAGTCGTTCAGATTGTCAAGCCAGTTGCCAAAACGCCCCATACCAGTTGATTCAGGTTTCCAGTTGATGGTCTTGTTCAACTCCGACATACGCTCCTTCTTAGCCGTCGACTTGATAAACCACGAATCCAGTGGATAGTAGAGCACGGGCTTGTCTGTACGCCAGCAGTGAGGATAGTTGTGGACATGCTTCTCAATCTTGAACACCTTGTTCTGAGCCTTCAGGTCCATGCAGATAGAGATATCCAGCGTCTCATCCTTATCGGTCAGCGTGTCGTCGTAGGCATTCTTCACGTAGCGACCAGCAAACTTGTTCCACTCGTCTACGTTGACGTAGTTCTTCACAAACTCCGGATCCAAGTCCTCAATGACGAAGTACTTACCCTGCAGGTCGACGACAGGACGTTCTGCGCCCTTCTTGTCGATGAGCACGATGGGACAAATACCGGCTTTCTTGGCAACGAAAGCATCGTCTGCACCAAAGTTAGGAGCGATGTGTACGATACCCGCACCGTCCTCTGTAGTGACATAGTCGCCAGGAATCACCTTGAAGGCTTCACCCATCGGTTTGATGGCAGGCATCAGCTGTTCATACTCCATTCCAACGAGGTCGGTACCTTTGTAGCGGGCCACGATGCGGTAGGGAATCAGCTTCTCGCCCCTTTTGTATTCAGGCATCTCACCACCATCGGTAATAGCGCCTTCAGCAGGCAGATAAGCGTTCAGACGAGCCTCAGCCAGCACCAGCGTCACCTTGTCGGCAGTATAGGGATTGTAGGTCTCAACAGCAACATAGTCAATCTTCGGACCTACGCAGAGTGCTGAGTTGGCAGCAAGTGTCCAAGGAGTAGTTGTCCACGCCAGAAAGTAAGGAGTACCCCACTTCGTCATCTCCGGTTTCGGATTCTTCATCTTAAACTGGGCAGTACACGTGGTATCCTTCACGTCACGATAGCAGCCTGGCTGGTTCAGCTCGTGGCTCGAGAGTCCTGTGCCTGCGGCTGGAGAATATGGCTGGATGGTATATCCTTTGTAGAGCAAATCTTTCTCATAGAACTGCTTCAGCAGCCACCACAGCGTCTCGATATACTTGTTGTCGTAGGTGATGTAAGGGTTGTCAAGGTCTACAAAATAGCCCATCTTCTCCGTCAGCTCGCGCCACTCGGCGGTGTACATCATCACATTCTCGCGGCACTTCTTATTGTAGTCCTCTGTAGAGATGTATTTAGCACTCTCCTTATTGTCAATATCAGCCTTGGTGATGCCCAGTTCCTTCTCCACACCCAGCTCTACGGGCAGTCCGTGAGTATCCCAACCGGCCTTACGTTTCACCTGGAAGCCCTGCATGGTCTTGTAGCGGTTGAAGGTATCCTTGATGCTTCGTGCCAGCACATGGTGGATTCCCGGGTGACCATTCGCCGAGGGGGGACCCTCATAGAACACGAACTGAGGGCAGCCCTCACGCTCTTCTACAGAGCGCCAAAAGATATTTTTCTCCTTCCACATCTGCAGGATATCGTTGTTTACCTGCGTCAAATTCAAGCCGTTATGCTCGGCAAATCTTTTACTCATAATTTATCTTTAGTACGTACTTATTTTCTTAATGACGTGCAAAGGTAATCATTTTTTTTGATACCGCCAAATATCTCCATTCAATTTCGCAGATTTTAGCAAATGCCCTCAAAATGCAATACCAGCACTACGGAAGTAGCATTGTCCACTGCCACACGTGTATCTACGCGTAGACCAGCCAGCCACACGACAATTCCTTGAGCATCAACCACGACTAATTGGCGACGTTTCTCAAAAACAGACATCTTCCGGTCGGTCATCAAGTCGCTTAACAACTTGCGCCCTTTCAAGCCGTAAGGTATCATCCAGTCACCCTCTTTTACCCTGCGAACCGTCAACGGGAATACCACTTTATCGGCATCAACAGTAGCCAAATCAGCCGTTTTCGAGATGAAAGCAGACTGTCTCTTGACGACAAACGTCTTGTTTTCGCCAAAAACATAGGTGCCTTCCTCAGGAATCCGAAGCGGTTTCAGCGGTTTCAGCGAGGGCTCAACAAGCAAGCGGTCACGATCTCGCAGCATATCATAATCCGAAGTAGATGTGATTATTTTGCCCGTCTCTGCTTCCAGAATCTGACGAATATGGCTACCGTTGAAACCGAAAGTTTTGGCCCATTCGTATACTATATACTCTCTTGAAGCACAGTCATTATAATCACTAAGATTCAGTATGTTATGATTTTTGTTGTGCAAAAGCACAGTGTCTAAAGCAGCTTGGGCAGTCATCAAATTCTCTGCCGTCCGTTGGATGTTTTCAGCCACAGCAGGATTGAGTGTCTTCAGCAAAGGAAGCACCTGCAGCCGGACCTTATTGCGTTGCACATCAGCCACCAGGTTGGTACTGTCTGTCACATATTTCTGCCCCCGTTCCGTCAAGAACGCTTCTATCTCAGTTCTCGACACACACAAAAGTGGACGCAGAACATAACCGCTTCTGGGCTGGATGCCACACAAGCCACGCAGACCCGTACCTCTGACAAGGTTCAAAAGCACCGTCTCTACCGAGTCGTCACGGTGGTGAGCCACACAAACACCAGCAGCGCCAAGGTCATTTCGCAACTGCTCAAACCATTTATACCTCAATTCACGAGCAGCCATCTCGATGCTCATCTTATGCAATTCAGCATACGTTTGGGTATCAAAGTGAGCACGATGAAATGGAATATTATGTTCCCGGCAGAGTTGCTCACAGAACATCTCGTCCCGCTTAGACTCCTCGCCCCTCAGGTGAAAATTGCAGTGTGCAGCCTCGATGTGATAGCCTGCTTCATGCAACAACAAAAGTAACGCTACACTATCCGCACCGCCACTTAAAGCAACAATATACAACTCGTTGGTCTTAAGTAGCTTATATTTATCTATATACTTCCTAATTTTACTCCACATAGAGCACTAGCCCCTTCAGGTATTCGCCCTCCGGATGATAGATATTGATAGGATGATCGGCAGGCTGATGCAACTGGTGTAGGATACGAACCTTACGCTTAGCCAACGCCGCAGCGGTAAATACAGCATTTCGGAAATGATCCTTAGTGACCACCTGCGAACAAGAGAACGTAAAGAGTACACCGCCCTTCTCGATTTTCTCGAAGGCCTTTTGGTTCAGACGGGTATATCCCTTCAGCGCGTTGTGCAAGGCACCACGATGTTTGGCGAAGGCTGGCGGGTCGAGAATGATGAGGTTATAGCCCTTCTCTGTCTCGTTGGCGGAGGTATTTCCTCCGCCTACAGAACCTTCCAGGAACTTAAAAGCATCCTCGCAGAAAGCCTCATGGCGTGAGTCGCCCGGAAAGTTCAGCTCCACATTCTGCTTGGTCAGCTCGATGGCTTTGGCACTACTGTCGACAGAGTGCACCAGCTCTGCGCCACCACGCATCGCGTAGAACGAGAAGCCACCCGTATAGCAGAACATATTCAGCACCCGTTTGCCTCGGGCATATTGCTCCAGAAGCGAGCGGTTCTCGCGTTGGTCAACAAAAAAGCCCGTTTTCTGGCCCTTCAGCCAGTCAACGCGGAATTTCAGCCCATTTTCCAATGCGATATTATCGTTGCTGCCCCCCAACAGAAATCCATTCATATCGTCGGCTGTCATGAAGGGCAGCGTCGTCTCGCTCTTATAATAAATGTGTAAAATACGCGATTCCATCACCAAAGCCAGCACACGGGCTATTTGTTTACGACACAAGTGCATACCGATGCTATGAGCCTGCATGACAGCCGTCTGTCCATACACGTCGATAATCAGCCCCGGCAGGTTGTCACCCTCACCATGCACCAGTCGGTAGGTATTGTTCTGCGTATTGTCAGCAATGCCAATAGCCTGACGCATCTGGAGCGCTGACAAAAGACGGGAATACCAGAATTCATCGTCAATCTGGACATCCGAGAACGTCAGCACACGCACAGCAATAGAGCCCTGCTGATAGTGCCCTACAGCGATGAAATCGCCCGAAAAAGTCATCACACGCACCACTTCGCCTTCTTCGATGCCATCATCCATACGTTGGATGGCACCCGAGAACACCCACGGATGGAATCGGCGCAGACTCTCCTCCTTACCTCGTTTAAGCCATATTTCTTTCATAGCGATAGAAAATTTTTCACTCTTCACTCTTCATTTTCACTAAACAATAGTCGCCCGTCTGCTCCAGTCGCATCAGCTCTTCGTAGAGCATGATACACGTCCAAGCATCCGTAGCGGCATATAGTTTCTGTTTGTCTGTCAGCACATCAGCCTCCCAATTGGTTAGCCGTTCACGCTTCGATATGCGCTGCCTAAAGAAGTTGGCATAAAGTTTCTGAAGACTCAAATCCTCTACGCCAATTTCACGCACATGGTCTTGCAAATCAATAAAACAGCCGGTATCAAACTGTCCCAGGGCATGTAGCGCATGCAAGTCATCGCGAAGCGAGAGTCCAATCTTCGGCACCGCCGTATCCTCCAAAAGGCGTTTGATGGACGGCGACAGACCAATCAGATTCAGTCGGAAAAGGAAGCAGATGTCATAACTTGACACCTGCAACAGCGCCACACGATTCATTGGTCCTTTGCGGAACGAAGGTCTTGTCTCCGTATCCAAACCCAATATCTTTTGCGACAACAGATAGCTGACGGCTTTTTCCGCCTCCGCCTCGTTGAGCACCGTCACGATACGTCCCTCGAAGAGCACTCGTGGCAAATCGGGAATCAGCGACTTGTCGAATTTACTAAAGATGGTTTTCTTCATTTGGCCGACAAAGGTACGAATAAAAATTGATAATTGATAATTGATAATTGATAATTATTCAAAAAAAACCTCCACATTATGATGAAATCTAAGATTTTCTTTGTAATTTTGCACGTCAAATATAAATTAAGGTATGGCAAAAAGGAAATCATCAAAAGCAACAGATAAATCATCCACATTTTCTGAGGCTATCGGCATAGACAAATTATTATTCAACGAACGTTTCGTCTTTATCCTCGGTTTCTTCCTGTTGTTTATCGCAGGATATCTGACATGGGCCTTTGTCTCCTACTTCACCACAGGAGCAGCCGACCAAAGTATGATAGAGACACCATACGAGGGCGAGATTCTGAATCAGAATCAGGAATTTCAGAATGCCTGCGGGTCGCTGGGCGCGTATGCCTCATGGTTTTTTATCAAGCGTTGCTTTGGCTTAGCCGCCTTCATCATTCCAGTTTACCTGTTGATGTGTGCTATCACCATGATGCGAACCTATAAGGTTAAGTTGCTGAAATGGTTCATGTGCCTGACCATCCTCATGATATGGTGTTCTATCGCTATGGCGAAGTTCCTGGCGCCCTTTTTCGATGACGCCTGCTTCAACCCTGGTGGAGATCATGGCTTAGCGATGTCGCAGCACATTGAAGGACTGGTGGGTGTTCCCGGCTTGATAGCCTTCCTCGCGTTGACGGCAGTAGCTTTCTTGGCATACATCAGTATGGAGACCATCATCATCATCCGCAAGCTGTTCAATCCCTTCCGTTATCTGAGGAAAATACCGATGGAGATACATATCGGCAAGGGCGATACAGAGGACAGTTCGGAAAACTCGAATATAGTGGAAGACCCTGAGGTCTTCGACGATCCTCAGACACAGACCGTTGAATTCACCGATTTAGGCACTACAACGGCAACTAAAGAGCCTGCTGAACCCGTATTTATCGAACCCGAAGAACCTATCGACCCCAACAATCCCAATGATGATATTGAGATGCAGATTGACGAGGTGGGAGAAGAAGAGGCTGCCAAGGGTAAAGACCTGGTAGGCAACTATGGTGACATTACGACACCCTACGACCCCAAGCGCGATTTGGAGAACTACCACTATCCCACCCTCGACCTGCTGGCCAAATACGAGAGCGACGGCAAACCCTATATCGATATGGCTGAGCAGACAGCCAACAAGAACCGTATCGTCGATGTGCTGCGCAACTTCGGTGTGGAGATTTCGAGCATCAAGGCTACCGTTGGTCCTACCATCACGCTGTATGAGATAACCCCAGCCCCTGGTGTCCGCATCTCACGCATCCGCAACCTGGAGGATGATATCGCTCTGAGCCTCTCTGCCTTGGGTATCCGTATTATCGCTCCCATTCCCGGCAAGGGAACTATCGGTATCGAGGTACCTAACGCTAAGCCCACTACGGTTTCGATGGAGTCGGTACTGAACTCGAAGAAGTTCCAGGAGTCTACGATGGAGCTGCCTTGTGCCATTGGTAAGACTATCACCAACGAGGTATTCATGTTCGATTTAGCTAAGGCTCCCCACCTACTCGTTGCCGGTGCTACCGGTCAGGGTAAGTCGGTCGGTCTGAACGCCATCATTACCTCTTTATTATATAAGAAGCACCCTGCCGAGCTGAAGATAGTTCTCGTCGACCCGAAGAAGGTGGAGTTCAGCGTTTACAGCAACATCGAGAAACACTTCTTGGCTAAGGTGCCCGACGAAGAGGCCGACCCCATCATCACCGACGTCACAAAGGTGGTTCGCACGCTGAATTCGCTGTGTAAGGAGATGGATACCCGTTATGACCTGCTGAAGATAGCCCAAGCACGTAACATCAAGGAATACAACAAGAAGTTCATCGAGCGTCACCTGAATCCTGAGCACGGCCACAAGTACATGCCATACATCGTAGTGGTGATTGACGAGTTTGGCGACCTCATCATGACCGCAGGCAAGGAGGTTGAGCTGCCTATCGCACGCATTGCCCAGCTGGCGCGCGCCGTAGGTATCCACATGATTATTGCTACGCAGCGTCCTACCACCAATATCATCACCGGTACCATCAAGGCTAACTTCCCCAGCCGTATCGCCTTCCGTGTGGGAGCGATGATTGACTCACGCACCATTTTGGACCGTCCGGGTGCTCAGCAGCTGATTGGACGAGGCGATATGCTCTATCTCAACGGCGGCGAGCCCGTGCGTGTACAGTGTGCCTTCGTTGATACTCCTGAGGTGGAGCGCATCAACAACTTCATTGCCAACCAGCAGGGCTATCTCAGCGCCTTCGAGTTGCCAGAGCCTGATACCGATGAAGGCGAAGGTGGCGAGAGCCACGATGTCGACATGCAGCACCTCGACCCGATGTTCGAGGACGCAGCACGTCTGATTGTCCGCGAGCAGAGCGGTTCCACCAGTCTGATACAGCGTAAGTTCGCCATCGGCTACAACCGTGCAGGCCGTCTGATGGACCAGTTGGAGAAGGCAGGCATCGTGGGCGCCGCTCATGGCTCGAAGCCTCGCGAAGTATTGATTATGGACGAGAATAGTCTTGAAAACCTGTTAGCACAATGGAAAGGATAAAGACCTTATTGCTGATGTTGCTCATTGCTGCAGCATCGTACGGACAGACAGCCCAGCAAGTGCTGGACAAGACCGCCAGCGTTGTTTCCAACAAGTCGGGAGCTTCGGCTTCGTTTACCATCAAGGGGGGCAACCTCAGCACCAGTGGCACCATCGCTATCAAGGGCAAGAAGTTTCAAGCCACTACCCCGCAAGCCACCATCTGGTTCGACGGTAAGACCCAGTGGACGTATATGAAGAAGAACGACGAGGTGAACGTGGCCAACCCCACCGACGCTGAGCTGGCAGCCATCAACCCCTACAACTTCATCTATATGTATAAGAACGGCTATGACTATGCGATGAAGAAGAAGGGGCAGAATTACGAGATTCACCTGACGACGAAGCAGAAGAAATCTGTCAGCGAGATGTATATCATCATCAACCAGAAGACCTACACCCCTTCGCAGATTCGCCTGAAGCAGCAGAAGGCGTGGACCACAATAGACATTAAGAATTTCAAGAAAGTAAGCCTCTCCGACGGCACTTTCCGTTTTAACGCAAAAGACTTCCCTACAGCTGAAGTCATCGACCTGAGATAAATGAACAAGTTACAGCTTTTCTGGCTTCTCCGCAAGAATACCAAACTCAGCGAGAAGCGTCACCCCATGTTCGAAGCCAACCAGTGGGGCAAACTCTTCGGATATATTGTCGTAGGCTTCATGGCCGTCGAGTTCATCGCCCTGGGTACCTTCCTCGGATGGATTGCCGCCCAGGAGAATGCTCCTGAGATGATTTTTATGGTGATGTTCTTCCTGTTAATTTTTGACTTCGGCGGACGTTTTGCCACACAGCAGACACCCCTGATGCTCGTCAAGCCCTATATGCTGACGCCTATCAGCAAGTATACCGCCATCGAATGTTTCCTCATCTCGCAGACACTCGACCTCGGCAACCTCATCTGGATGGTCGTTTTCCTGCCCTACGCCTTCATCGTGTGGTGTGGCGGCTTGTCGGGATGGGCCGCCATCGGACTGCTCTGTCTACTCCACCTCATGGTGATGATTAACAGCCAGTGGTACCTGCTGGTGCGCACCCTCGTCAATCAGCACATCCTCTGGTGGCTGTTGCCCGCTGCCGTCTATGGGTCAATGATATTACCCCTTATCTTCTTGCCCGATGCCGTCACCGATAAGGTCTTCGACTTCATCGGCGACGAGATATTCGAGCCTTACGCCATCTCGTGGTGGGCTTTCCTCGTGCTGGCTGTCATCTTCTGCTGCTTCTTTGCCGTCAACCGTCAGTTGCAGATGCGACTCATCTATAACGAAGTATCGAAGAAGGAGAACACCAAGATGAAGCACGTCAGCGAGTTCCAGGCCCTGAACCGCTTCGGACAGATTGGCGAATACCTGAAGCTTGAAATCAAGAGCACCATGCGCAACAAGGCCATCCGCAGCCGCTTTATTCAGGGTGTCTGCTTTATCAGCTTCTTCTCGCTGGCCATCTCCTTTGGCGATATGTACGACGGCAACTTCGCACGCACCTTCCTCGGCTTCTATGCCTTCATCTTCTTCGGAGCCGTCAATCTGACAAAGGTGATGTGTCCTGAAGGCAACTACATCGACCTGCTGATGGTTCATGAAGAAAATATCCTCACGCTGCTGCGCGCCAAGTACTATTATTACTGCGCCGTACTGCTCATCCCCGTATTCTTGCAGCTGCCGCCAGTCATCACGGGCAAGTACTCCATCCTCATGATTCTCGCCTTCCTGTTCACCGCTACAGGTCCTGTCTACTGGATGCTCTTCCAACTGGCCGTCTTCAATCGTGACACCCTACCCCTGAACGATAAGATTACGGGTAAGAACCAGATGGACAACAAGTGGCAAGGCATTCTCTCGATGGTAGCGATGTTCGTTCCCGTCTTACTGGTCATAACCCTTGAATCCATCTTCGACAGCACGACGGCTTATATTGTGCTTATTGTCATCGGACTGTCATTCACCCTGACCGAGCAATACTGGATGCGCGACATCTACCGTCGTATGATGACGCGCCGCTATCAGAATCTTGAAGGTTTTCATACCACAAGATAATTGACAATTGATAATTGATAATTGACAATTGAAAACTATTCTGATTCTGGTTGGCAAGACCGTCAATAAACATTTCATTGCCGGCATCAACGACTACGTAGAGCGTATCAACCATTATATGCCCTTCGACGTCGTCACCATACCCGAACTCAAGAACACCAAAAATCTGACGGAGCAGCAACAGAAACAAGCTGAGGGAGAGCTGATTCTAAAACAACTGCAACCCACCGACACCGTCGTTCTGCTCGATGAACACGGTACCGAATACCGCAGCATCGAGTTTGCCCGCTGGCTTCAGCAGAAGCAGCTTACGGCTCGTCGACTCGTCTTCGTGATTGGTGGTCCTTACGGTTTCTCTAAGGATGTCTATCAGCGCGCCAACGAACAGCTGTCGCTCTCCAAGATGACCTTTTCACACCAGATGATACGCCTCACCTTCACCGAACAAATTTATCGTGCATGTACGATTATTAAAGGGGAGCCTTATCATCATGAGTAACACAATCCTGCTATCTGATAAACTGCAGCACTGACCACCCAGGCAACGACGGTGGTGTAGCAGGCTGCAAAGACAGCCCAAGGCCATGAGCCCGTCTCGTGCTTGATGGCCGCTATCGTCGCTATACAGGGGAAGTAGAGCAGCACAAACAGCAGATAGCAGTAAGCCACCAGCGGCGTGATGCTCTCCAGACCGCCCAGCACACCGATAGTCGATGCCACAATCTCTTTTGCACCCACACCGGCTATCAGGCTCACGTCCAGCTGCCACGTGAAGCCCTGCGGCGCAAACAGCGGAGCCACCAGCTGTCCCATCCGTCCGATGTACGACTCCTCCATTGACGGAGCCACACCCGCAGGACCGAAGTATCCCAACGCCCACACGATGATGCTCGCCACCAGAATGACGCCTCCCATCTTCTTCAGATACTCCTTGCCTTTCTCCCACGTGTGGCGTCCTATCGCCTTTGCTGTAGGCCAGCGGTATGGTGGCAGCTCCATCACGAATGGGGTATCATCGCCTTTGATGACTAGCGTCGAGAAAATCTTGCTGACAATGACAGCCATCAGAATACCGATGGCATAGAGCGACAGCATCACCACCGACTGGTACTCTACGGCAAAGAATGTCCCGATAATCATGATGTAGATGGGCAGTCGAGCCGAACACGACATGAAGGGCAGTATCAGCATCGTAATCAGTCTCGAGCGACGGCTTTCGATGGTTCGTGTGGCCATCACCGCCGGCACATTGCAGCCGAATCCCATCACCAGCGGAATAAACGACTTGCCGTGCAGTCCCATACCGTGCATCAGCTTATCCATAATGAAGGCCGCACGTGCCATATAGCCCGAATCCTCCATCAGCGAGATGAAGAAGTAGAGAATCAGTATTTGCGGCAGGAATACGATGACAGCCCCCACTCCACCGATGATGCCGTCTACCAGCATCGAGCGCAGCGGACCGTCGGTCATGTGGCCGCTCACCCATTCGCCCAGCTTTTCTACCCCCATCTCTATCCAATCCATCGGGTATTGTCCTAAGACGAAAGTCGTCTCGAACATCAGGAAAAGGATGGCGAAGAAGATGGGGAACCCCAGCCAACGGTTCGACAACACGCGGTCAATCAGGTGTGTCATCCTGTAGGTGTCGCGCTTGTGACCTGCCGTGTAGTTGGCCTCCGTCAGCGCACCGTTCACGAATCCGTATTTCGCATCCATGATGGCCGTCTCCGAGTCGGTATTCGTCTCTTCAAACACACGGGCGGCAGCCTTGTCGCGCTCCACCATAATCAGTTTGCTGTGCTCACGCGCCTTCTCGTGGATGAAGTTCTCGATGTCCGTATCATGCTCCAGCAGCTTCAGCGCCACGTAACGTGTCGAGTAGCGTGGATGAATCGAGGGGTCGGGCTTCAGGTATTGCTGGATGTAGCGTATGCCGTCTTCTATCTCGTGACCATAGTTGATGTGCAGGTGTCGCGCCGTCTTGCTGGTGCCTTCATACACCTGTATCACCGTCTTGAACAGCCGCTCCACACCCATCCCACTCTTGAACGACGTGGGTATCATCGGCGTACCGAACAGCGTCTCCAGCACCTTTAGGTCTACCTTGTCGCCTCGTTTCTCAAACTCGTCATACATGTTCAGCGCACACACTATCGGCAGGTCCATGTCCATCAGCTGGGTAGTCAGGTATAGGTTACGCTCTATGTTCGACGAGTCTATCACGTTGATGATGACGTCGGGCATCTGTTCCGTCAGGTGCTTGCGCACATACAGCTCTTCTGGCGAGTAGCACGACAGCGAATACGTGCCGGGCAGGTCGGTCAGGTTGAACTCATAGCCGAAGTAGTGGGCATGGGCCACCGACGCGTCTACCGTCACACCGCTATAGTTGCCCACATGTCCGTGAGCCCCTGAGGCAAAGTTGAACAGCGACGTCTTGCCACAGTTCGGATTGCCCACCAGCGCCACATTCAGCGTGCGGTGCTCGCGCAGCGCTATATGCTGCAAGTAGTCGTCAGGGTGCGTCTCAGGAGTGATGACCTCAGTCCTCACCCCTTGCTCCTCGTTCCTTGCCCCTTGCTCCTCGTTCCTTGCCCCTTGCTCCTCACTAATCACCTCAATCATCTCAGCCTCCTGACGGCGAAGACTCACCTCATAGCCCATCAGCTTGTATTCCACGGGGTCCTGCAGCGGGGCGTTCAGCAACACCTCCACCGTCTTACCCTTGATAAAGCCCATTTCTATGATGCGCTTGCGGAAGCCTCCATGCCCCTGCACTTTCACGATGACAGCACTTTCGCCGGTCTTGAGTTCTGAGAGTTTCATACGCGTGTGATTCTATATTGCCTGCAAAGTTACAACTTTTTTCGCAATCTTCCCAATACCTCATTTATAAATACCTACAAATGATGATAGGAAAAAGGGGACACAGAGGGGGAAGTTATTCTTGGAAAGGCAGCTTGGGGACATACCGCATCTCACGGAGGATGCGGTTCTGGCGTTTCAACATGTAGGAAGTGGGATGTGCAGAGTTGAAACGACGGGGATTGGGCAGCGAGGCAGCGATGAGGGCGCACTGGGCGCGGGTGAGTTGGGCTGCTGTGGTGTGGAAATGATACTGGGCAACGGCATCGGCACCGTAGATACCCTCGCCCATCTCGATGGAGTTGAGATAGACTTCGATGATGCGCTCCTTGGTCCACAGCAGTTCGATGAGGGCGGTGAAATAGACTTCAAAGCCCTTGCGCACCCACGAACGGCCAGGCCACAGGAAAACGTTCTTGGCGGTCTGCTGGCTGATGGTGGAAGCGCCCATCTTACGTTTCTCAGGATGCTTCAGATTGCGGATGGCGGCGTGCTGGATGGCTTTATAGTCGAAGCCGTGATGCTCCATGAAGCGGGCATCCTCTGAGGCGATGACGGCAACGGGTAGCGAGGGCGAAATCTCGTCGATTGGTACCCAGTGGTGATGTAGCGTCAGTGGCTGGTCGGCCTTCGACTGCTGATAGACGCGGATGAACATCAGCGGGGTGAAATAGACGGGGAGCCAGCGAAGGGCTACAACAGAAAGGATAGTGGAGGCAAAGAATGCCACCACTATCCATAATAAGAATCTCTTGATTTTTTGAATCAGCGCTTTCATTTACTGCAGCGTACCTGCCTCGGCCTGCTTAATCATGTCCTCAGAAGCGTACATGTAAACCTCGACACGACGGTTCTGCTTACGACCAGCCTCGGTAGAGTTGTCGGCAACGGGGTTGGTAGAACCCTGACCCTCAACGCTCTTAATCTGAGATGAGCTGACACCACAGGACTTCAGGTAGTTGTTCACGCTGTTGGCGCGGCTAACTGACAAGGGCTGGTTGACAGCGTCGGAGCCCGTAGAGTCGGTATGGCCGATGATGGCGATATCGCACGACTTGTTGTTGTTGAGCACCTTGGCAAACTGTACCAGCGAGTTCTTTGCACTCTGAGAGAGGTCGGCCTTACCGGTAGCAAAGAGGATACCAGAGTCGAAAGTCACCTTAACAGCCTGCAAGCCATTGGCGTCCTTAACGGTCTCAACTTGTGCGTTCTGCACCTTGGCAGCCTCAGCCTTGGCCTTGTCCATCTTCTTACCGATGAGAGCACCAGCACCAGCACCCACAGCACCGCCAACGGCAGCACCAATCATCGTGTTACCGGCAATAGCGCCAATGATACCACCCAGCAGCGCACCGCCGCCAGCACCGATTCCTGCACCTTTCTGTGTGTTGTTGCAAGCGAAGAGCATGCCTACACAGAGTACCAATGAAATAATCTTTGTCTTCATAAATCTTATTAGTTTTTAAAATGAAACATGTAAGTTTGGTGCAAATTTACAAATAATTATCAATTATCAATTGTCAATTCTCAATTATTTATTACCTTTGCAGCAAATTTTAAGAAAACAGACAAAAAATATGGCAAAAGAATTAAAAGATTTAACGAAAAGAGCTGATAATTACAGTCAGTGGTATAACGACCTGGTGGTGAAAGCCGACCTGGCCGAGCAGAGTGCCGTACGCGGATGTATGGTCATCAAACCCTACGGCTATGCCATCTGGGAGAAGATGCAGCAGCAGTTGGACAAGATGTTCAAGGCCGAGGACGTACAGAACGCCTACTTCCCCCTGCTGATTCCGAAGTCGTTCATGAGCCGCGAGGCCGAACACGTAGAGGGATTTGCCAAGGAGGCTGCCGTAGTGACGCACTACCGTCTGAAGGCGCAGGACGGCGGCGTGGTGGTCGACCCCGCTGCCAAGCTGGAGGAAGAGCTGATTATCCGCCCCACGTCAGAGACGATTATATGGAATACGTATAAGAACTGGATTCAGTCGTGGCGCGACCTGCCCCTGAAGTGTAACCAGTGGTGTAACGTGATGCGCTGGGAGATGCGCACGCGTCCGTTCCTGCGTACGTCTGAGTTCCTGTGGCAGGAGGGACATACGGCTCACGCTACCCGCGAGGAGGCTGAGCAGGACGCCCAGAAGATGGTGAAGGTGTATGCCAAATTCGCTGAGGAATGGCTCTCCATCCCCGTCATTCAGGGTGTGAAGTCGGAGACGGAGCGTTTCGCCGGTGCGCTGGACACGTACACCATCGAGGCGATGATGCAGGACGGCAAGGCGTTGCAGAGCGGTACGTCGCACTTCTTAGGTCAGAACTTCGCCAAGGCTTTCGACGTGACCTATCTGAACAAGGAGAACAAGCCGGAGTATGTCTGGGCAGCCTCATGGGGTGTGTCGACGCGTCTGATTGGTGCGCTCATCATGACGCATAGCGACGACAACGGACTGGTGCTGCCTCCACGTGTGGCTCCCATCCAGGTGGTTATCATTCCTATTGCCAACAAGCCCGAGCAGCAGGAGCAAGTGAACAAGGCTGTAGAGCCTATCATCGACGAGCTGCGCAGCAAAGGCATCAGCGTGAAGTTCGACAACTCAGACAACAAGCGTCCGGGCTTCAAGTTTGCCGACTACGAGCTGAAGGGTGTTCCCGTACGCTTGGTGCTGGGTGCCCGCGACCTGGAGAACGGAACCATCGAGGTGATGCGTCGCGACACCTTAGAGAAGGAGACGCGCGCCATTGAGGGTATTGCAGAGTATGTTGAGAACCTTTTGGACGAAATCCAAAAGAACATTTTTGAGAAGGCCAAGGCCTTCCGCGATGCCCACATCTACGAGTGCGACAACTACGACGAGTTCAAGGAGAAGGTGAAGGACGGCGGATTCTTCCTCTGCCACTGGGACGGCACCGCCGAGACGGAGGCGCAAATCAAGGAGGAGACGCAGGCTACCATTCGCTGCGTGCCTTTCGGCGTAGAGCAGACTCCCGGCACAGATATGGTCAGCGGCAAGCCCGCGAAATGCCGCGTGATTATAGCGAGAAGCTATTAAAATTATTAAAGGCTCGGAAAAACATCCGAGCCTTTAATATTTTTAGAATGTATATCCTAACGTCAGCAACACCTGGTGGCGATTGTTCTTCACGCTGACGCCATCAGCGATATTGTCGTACTGGGCATCAGTTTTGTCGGTATAGCTCATGAAGGGATAGAAGGTACCCTTCGTCGTGCTGTACTGATAG
>JAGAWQ010000123.1 GCA_017941345.1 Prevotella sp.
AGGTGTCGATCTGAGCGGCCGAGGATGTCTGGTCGGGCCGTACTGCCGAACAATGAATAACCAACAATGTAATTGTTCTCATAATGCCAATCACTATTAAGCACAACTAATCGTGGCGAGTGCCGTGGCAATCGACGTGGCAATCGTCGCCACCCACCTCAAAATAGATACAACAACTTTCTTCGAAACCTTCATACTTCTTTTTCTTTTTACCTACGGATTTTACGGATTATACGGATTATTCACTCTTCACTATTCACTATTACCTTACTTAGTCTCCTTCGCCCGGTATGGTCGAGCCGCCCTGGGTGTTATCACCACTGCCTGAGCCACCGCCCTGGGTATTCTCGTCACCAGTGTCGTCACTGCTGTCGGAGTTACCCTCCGGCTTCAGACTGGGATCGTAGGTCTCCTCGAAGAACACATCCTTGATGAGCGTCTTGGCCACGACGTACTTCTGCACGATCTTGCCCTCCCTGTTCAGGGCCTGACCTACGACGATGCGCTCGGTCTCGGGCTGGAACAATACGCGGCGCGTGGTGATCGTGGCGGCGGTGCAGTCCACCTTATCGGCAGCACCGATGCTGGAGAAGCCCACCTTGAAGATGCCGATGCCGTCGAGCTTCACCTTCTGGCCCAGTTCGAAGTAGTGCTTCATCGCACCACCCAGCTCGTCGAGCACCGCCTTGATGTCGCTCTTCTTCACCGACGCCTGCTGCTGGATGTAGTTAGCCAGCTCCTCGGTCTCCACGAAACGCTGGTCATAGACCGCTGTGGCGAACCACTTGCCATAGGCCGTGCTCTTGCTGTTGTTGTTCTGTAACTTTGTGAATTTCTGACTCATAAATCTGAATACTTTAAAATGTTAAACATAGGCTTTGCGTTCAGGGGATGTCCCTCACCTTCGGGTCGTGCCGATAGCCCCTTCGGGTCGTTCCGATGGTCGTTACGCCTCGTGCTGATAATCTCCATCCCGGGTAAGGGATTATCGCTTCGGGTCGTAGATGACGTCCGGACAAGTCGTAGATGGCATTCCTTTCAGTCAAGGGTGACATTCCGCTGAATCACGGTACAAGTGAAGTGCAAGGCGAACGCAGAGTCGAACTTGTTCGGACTCTGCTGAGCCGCAGCCTTCACTCGCCGTTGCATCTCAAATGCAACGGCAAAGTTACAACATCTTGGAACCCGTTTTGTTGCCAGAAGTTGCCGCCCGTTGCCAGCGGCCAACTTTTTTCTGAAATATTTTGCAAAGTCAGAAATAATGCCTATCTTTGCAGACGTTAAGCGGATCATATTATGAACAACATAACTGATGAACTGGCAAAACTACATGAGCTGACAGGAGCAGAGTTTTCCCGCCAGGTAGAGCGTATTGCCCTCAGAAATGAGTTTTATCCCCTTGAGGGTGAGACAGATATCTATATCACAGGAGGTGAGACGAACGATGATTTCGAAAACCTATTGTATGCAGCCAGAAAAGCTGTCATGCATGGTTATCGGGTGTTCATCCTTCCCAATCCGAAAGGCATACGTACGGCAGATTTCATCTTCGAGCGAAAGGGAGTTTATAGAATATATGACCTAAAGACCATTTCAGGCACTTCATCAGTCTCAAATCGTTTGAAAGAGTCGATAG
>JAGAWQ010000124.1 GCA_017941345.1 Prevotella sp.
ATACGCAACAGCAAGGGCGATTATGTCAACGTCATGCCAATGGAAATCCCGCAGAACCTTGCCAAGCGATACTTGATGCTTGCATCCGACCAAGGGCAGGCACTATGCCATCAGAACGTGAAGGAGAACTGCACACGGCTTACTACCCGTTCATGGCTATGCGCTATTCAGACGGAGCGTTTGGAATGGCAGTGCAGCGAGACGGAGCGCAGGGCAAGGCAATACGGCTCATGGGACGCAGCCTATTTCGTGACCATCGCCCGAACCTTTGGAATGGGTATCAATGGTGACCAGATGGAGCAGTGGGCAGCATCCTTTCCGATGGAGGTAATAGAGCACCATTCCGATGCTCTCTTTCAGTTGGAAGCCTTGTTTCTCGGACAGGCAGGACTATTGGAACTCGACACCATCCCCAAACAGTATCAACACGATGCACTGAACGAGGGATATTTCACCAAACTCCGCAACGAATACCTCTATCTTGCCCACAAGTATTCACTCTGTCCCCTTGATGGCAGGCTATGGAAGCCGATGGGCAAAGGCAGCAACCGCAACCCTCACTCTGTTTTCTCCTTCCTCGCCAATATGTGCTATCAGCGCAAGACCTCATTGCAGTCCATGCTTGCATGTGAGAGCATTAAGGAAGTGACTCGTCTGTTTGAAGTGTCCGCTACACCCTACCGGCAGATGCGCAGCCATTTCGGTGCAGAAATCAAGACCTGTGCCAAGCGTCTAAGCGCAGAAAGGCTCAATCTGATAGTGATTAACGCTGTTGTGCCTATGCTCTTTGCCTATGGACGCAGCAAGGCCAAGGAGGTCTATTGCGACCGAGCCTTTGACTTCATAGAACAGTGCAAGGCTGAGAAGAATGCCATCACCAAGCATTGGGAGCAATATGGTATCAAGACTGAAACCGCATGCGACTCGCAGGCACTCATTCAATTGCAGCGAGAGTATTGCGACAAGCGCCAGTGCCTCCGTTGCCGTTTCGGATATGAGTTTCTGAGAGGCAGGACGAAGATAGAGGGCTAC
The DNA here is from genome assembly GCA_017941345.1 of Prevotella sp. Lineage (GTDB taxonomy): Bacteria > Bacteroidota > Bacteroidia > Bacteroidales > Bacteroidaceae > Prevotella. The sequence goes on from JAGAWQ010000124.1 coordinate 1,033, forward strand.
AGGAACATGGCAATAGAGCCAGACCTGTTCGCTGAATTGTATTAGCCGCAGAAGAGCCGGGGACAGCAAAAATCCTCGGCTTCTCTTTCTTTCATGAGCAAGGCGGAGAAAGAAACAGAAGCAGAAAGAAACCCGCCCGAAACGAAAGCCAAATGGGAAACGTCTATTTATGAAGATATTTCCAGAGAAGAATGGAATCATCGCGCATACGCAATGTCTGAATGATATGGGCAATCCATCATAGTCACTATCATTCCATGTCAATCTCGGAGAACCTTGCAAAACGGTGACCGTCACGCTCCACGGTCTCAAAGAACATCCTTTCCGGTCGCACCCAATATCGCCCGTCACCATAGAGAGCCTGATATACCACCATCCGCTCCTGTGTCTCTGAATCGAAAGCAGAATGAACATAACGATAGTGTCCGCCCTTGAAATGTCGGAAATAGCGGTAGCCATCCTTTGAAGCCAGGTACTCCATCATCAGTTTCTCCACCAATGGCACATACCACGTCTTCACCTCTTCTGCCGTTGGGGTATGGGCACCGGGAAAATGAAACGAACGGTTGTAGTGTTCCAGGAACAACGGCTCGAACCTCGCCAAGGTGTCCTGTTCCCCGAAGATTCCCCATACCTTATCTTTATAATAAGGGTTACGGCAGTCAAACTGGTGAGCCTCCATCTCGGCAAACTCAGCAATCAACGACTCATCAATAACAAACTCCTGCTTGCCATCCTGCCGCTTCGACTTGTATTCGTGCCGTCCAATCCGCGCACTCAGGAACTCCGTCATGCGGAAATGCGGATTGCCCAGCAAGGCAGGAACCCCGACAACAGGAGCTACCATCTGTGCATAAAACGAACCGCAACTATTACCCACCAATACATCAGGCCGTTCGCGGTCAATCAAATCACGTATCAGCACCAAAGCCTCCTTCGGATGCGTAGGCAGGTCTGGTGAAATGACCTCAGCCCTTCCCTCAAATGCCTCCCTCAGTGCCAACGCTGGCTGGCACTGTCCACTTGCAAAGAATCCGTGCAGGAATAGAATCTTGACCTTCGGTC
>JAGAWQ010000125.1 GCA_017941345.1 Prevotella sp.
GACCACGACGGTAAAGGGGAACCCTTCGGTGCCAATCCACGACATCATGTCCTTGGCCTCGACGAGGTGCGTCCATGTGAAATGGTGCTTGTCGGTAATCCTCTTGACTAATTCGGCATCGTGGTAGGTGGCAGAGAAGAACATCACGTCGGGCAGTTGTTCCTTCCACTCCGAGAGGATGGGCATCTCTGCTCGGCAGGGACCACAGCCGGAGTACCAGAGGTTAATCACCATGACGCGCCCCTTCACACTGTCGTTCGTCCATGTGCGGCCGTCCATGTCCTTTTCCGAGAACTGCGGGAACGGCTCACCCTCCTTGGGCGAATACCACGTGCCGTCAGCCTTCACGCCAGCCTGTGTCAGCGAGGTCACCGTGGCCATCATGTTCAGTCCGTTCAGGAACTGATCGGCGTTGTGAACTTGTTCGCGAGGGATAGCCTTGCGGATGAGTGACTTGGGCAGCGTGGCGTCAACATTGATGACGATGACACTGTTGCCCTCCTTGTCCTTCAGCCGCGACATGGTTTTCTCGCCGTCGGGCAGCGTAGGCATTTCACGGAAGAAATAGCCGTTGGAAAGGAATTTCGGAATCACTGTGTCAATGCGCACTTCCTGTGCCTGTCCCGCCATTGCAGCGAGGGCGAGCAGAACGGTGATGATGGTTTTCTTGTTCATGTTCTTTGATTTTTATTCCACCTCATAGCCTTTCACAATAATCATCGGGCAACCAGGGATTTTCTTCATTTTCCCCTTTACCTTGTGCCGGGCATAACTGCTCTTGAAGTTGGCGGGGAAAGAGAGGCTTCCATTGCCCTTCATGTCAACCACACTGATTGTGACGCAGTATTTCTTCTTGCCCTTCAGTACAATGGATTCTACGGGGCTGACATAGATATGTTTCCCGTTGTCAGCAGGGGTGACACGCCTGTAGATAGGCTTGTTCAGGACGCTATAAAGTTTCTTGTCCCTGACCTCGTAGCAGTTGAAACTTAATAGGCATTCCTCGTATTCGCACTTGTCGATGGAAACCATGATGTCTGTCAACAGATAGTCTTTCCTGTTCTTGAAGATTGGCCCCCATTCTATATCGCCTTTGCAGTTGCCACGAAAACTTGCCGTGCTTGTCCTTACCCACGACTTGCCCGACAGCGTGTGCGGTTTGTTCTTCTTGCCGACCACAACCTCAGCCAGTTCGACGACCTTGTCCCGTAGCGTCACAGTCAGTTCGTGCCCGTTGGCGTAAGTCGCGTAGGGGATTGTCGCCGTCTGGTAGGAAACGTGCGTGAAGGTCAGTTCGTCCCTGCGTCCTGCGGGTATCGTCAGCGTGAAGTGTCCCTGCGCGTCGGAGATAACGCCTACACTATCCTCCTCAATGCCGATGCTGACGTATTCTACCTTCTCGCCCCGTTCGTTGACAACGTGGCCTGTGACCTTCGTCTGTGCCTGCCCCGCCATTACAACAAGGGCGAGCAGTGCGGTGATGATGGTTTTCTTGTTCATTATTCTATTTGTCTTTGAAGATTTCTTCCAGTTTCTTGGTCAAAGCCTTGCCACGCAAGTCGGCGGCTACGATTTTGCCCTGCGGATTAACAAGGAGATTGGCGGGAATAGTGGTGATGCCGTAGATGGCGGTGAGTTCTGAGTTGCGACCTTTCAATTCCGAGAGTTGGACGAACGGAGTGCCGAAGTCTTTGATACCGCGAAGCCATGCATTCTTCTTGTCGTCGATGGAAACGGCCAGCACCTCAAAGCCACGGTCGCGGAAACGCTCATAGTTTTGAATGACATTCGGCATTTCCATCCGGCAGGGACGGCACCAACTGGCCCAGAAATCAATGAGCACGTACTTGCCCTGTCCGCACCATTCGCTGAGTTGGTGACTCTGCCCGTCGGGGGCTTCCAATGTCGCATCAGTATAAGGCTTGCCGACTTGGCGAAGTTGCAAGACCTGCAGCCGTTGTTTAGACTCGTTCATCAAGGGATGGCTGAAATAGTAGGTGGTGCTGTCGATGGCTGCCGATAGTTCCTCGTAGTCCATAAAGCCACTGGCTGATTGGAGGAAATAGGCCGCAATCACATTGTCGCGGTTTTCGCGGATGATGCGCCGTGCCTGCTCAATCATTGCCTCGTTGTTGGCTGCTATCTGCTGTTCTATCTCGTGTTTTTCCGTCTCGCTTGCGGCTTTCTTCGAGGCCATAAACAAGCGGTAGAAGTTGTCGGTGAACACTTTGTCTTCTTCAAAATAGTGTTGAAACTTCTCGTTAAGCGGAGAGGTGGTAAGCATATCATTGGCGAAATCTATCGTCATCGGTTCGCCGTCAACAAAGAACGTGATGCTGTGCAGTCCCTTGTTTCCAACACCTACAAGTTCATAGGCAGGCTGATTGCCTTTCATCGCAAATCTTCCATCGGCAACAGTCGCACTGTCGAGAAGCATGCGGTCTCTCAGTCCTTCAGTCTTGTAGAGATAGACCTTTTCGATTCCATCAGGAACAACGCCACTGATAATGTATTCTCTTTCTTCTTGTGCCTGCCCCGCCATTGCAGCGAGGGCAAAGAGGATGGTGATGATGGTTTTCTTCATAAAGAGTGCTTAATTTGTTCTTTTCAGTCTTACTATCTTATCTATACCCTTAGGGCTGCGGAACTTAAACAGCGTTTCCTCGTCTTTACGCTCCATCAGCATGTAAGTACAAATATCCTTTATAGAGATTCCATTTACTTCTATCAGGTAATCACCTGTACGGATCCCTTTCTTATAAGCTATTGACCCCTTACGAATGACGGCTTTGAGAACTCCGAGTGTGTCGCCTGCCTCTGAAGGGATAAATGAGGCGCTGCCAGTCTCGCTATTACCGACCGTGATATCCTGTCCGTTATGAGGCATAAATACGAACTGCTTTTTGGGAGCGTCAATAATCAATGAGGCATGTTTCAATACTGCGCTCCCTACTAGCATAGTCGGGTGTGCCGTAGTGATGTATAGGTCGTTGACAGGTAGCTTGTCTATCTTTATCTTTGTGAAGTGAAGAAGTCTGCCTACAAGGGTATCTGTGGACAGACCGTATAATCCCCAACTCGTATTGATAGTAGTGTCCGTCTGTAATGTCAAGTCATCAAGCAGTTTTCTC
>JAGAWQ010000126.1 GCA_017941345.1 Prevotella sp.
CGGCATGTCGTAGTGCTTGTCGGTGAAGATTTAGGTTATTAAAAAAAGGTATGTTCCTCTCATCGGGAAACTGATGAGGGAACATACCGTATAGGGATTCCGAAAGAGACTTATGCTATGAGTTTGTCTGCGTTTTCTGTTTGGGCTTTGAACCGTTTCCCTTTCCCTGAGCCCCCATCTTCTGATAGGACTTGTACTGGTCGTCTGTCAGTATCGTCTTCAGCTTCTTTTCATATTCCTGGCGCTTTGCCTGATGGTTGCCAGCACTCTGTTTCTTGTTTCCTGCTTTCTTCTGCTTGGCTTTGTCACCATCGCTGCCTGCCTGCCCCTCTGGTTTCTGTGGCGGCTCAGGCATCAGATAGTCCTGATACTCCTTATTGAGCGCAGCCACCTTGGTCTTCTGCGCGTCATTCAGTTTCAACTGACTGACCATCTGGGTCGTCATTTCCTTATGGGTCATTTTCTTTGGAGCCTTGCGCTCACCGTTGCTCGTCTGGGCCGTCATCGCTGTCATCGACAGGAGGGTCACCATTGTCAATAATAACTTTTTCATCTTCTTTTTACTTTTTTGTCTATACTCCAGTTTATTTGCCGATTGTTTGTTTCGACGCTGCAAAAGTACCCATTATCAGCCATCCGGAAAAAAACTTTCAGCGAACCGCGCCTTTTTTATAGCAAACCACAGCTCGGCTTCACAAATCCCTATCACGGTCAGCATCCGCTTTAAGAATTGGCCGATTCGCTGAATAGTTTTGCCACAACAGGAATATCTTATTACCTTTGCTTCGTAATTCAAAATACGATATGATACAAACGAGACAACTATTGCTGCTGCTTTCCCTGCTGCTTCCCGCAGGAGCGATGGCGCAGGATAACGAAACGGCATCTCAGTTGAGCGTGCCTCAGAAAGATAGGCGCATGACCTACGAACAGATGACGGAACAGATGGTGGCAGAACTGCAACTGGACGAGAAACAACAGAAGAAGATTGCCAAACTGAATAAGAAATACAAGACGCTGATAGAGGGTGAGCAGCGTGAAAAGTCAAAGGGCGGGCAACCACCTAAGGGCAAACGTCCCAGTGGTGGCCGACCTGGCGGCATGGGTGGCCCTGGTGGTGGTCAGCATGGTGGCAGTATGGGCGGCTTCGGAGGCGGTATGCCTGGCGGTGGCATGGGCAGCCGCGGAGGTGGCATGCAAGGCAGTCCCCGTGGCGGCGGCATGGGTAGGCCTGGTGGTGGTCAGCCACAGGAGAACACCTACGACTACGACAAGCAGCAGCAAAAATATGACAAGGCCATCGGCAAGATTCTCACCGAGAGCCAGTATGAGGGCTACCTGAAAATGAAACCGCAGTTCGCTTCGCAGCGCAGAATCCGAGAGTTCCTGCTGGGTGGTCAGCAGGACTTGGAACAGGGAGGCCAGGCAAGGCGTGGCGGCATGGGCCGACCCGGTGGCCCCGGCTCTCGCAGCGTGGAAGTCAAATATGCCGGAGCAACAGTACTGACAGCAGGTGCAACGGAGAACGGTAAGCAATATCAGAGCACTAAAGCAGATGAGAGTGCGCTGATGGTTTCAACAAAGGATGCCGTAAACATCTCGCAGCCCACCATCAACAAGACGGGCGATTCCGACGGCGGCGACAACTGCAGCTTCTATGGCGTGAATGCTGCCTTGCTCGTCAAGGGAGGCAGCACAACAAATATAACGGGCGGTACGATTACCAGCAATGCCACGGGAGCCAACGGTGTCTTTTCCTATGGCGGCAATGGTGGACTGAATGGCGGTCAAGGCGATGGCACTACCGTCATTATCGAGGGCACGACTATCACCACCACAGGCGATGGCTCTGGCGGCATTATGACTACAGGCGGTGGTGTGATGAAGGCCAAGAACCTGACGGTGACCACCAGCGGACGCTCGTCGGCTCCGATACGCACGGATCGCGGTGGCGGCACGGTCACGGTTGAGGGCGGCAGCTATACCAGCAACGGCCTTGGCTCGCCTGTCATCTACTCTACAGCCGACATCACCGTACAGGATGCCACGCTCACCTCAAATCTCTCAGAGGGCGTGTGCATAGAGGGCAAGAACAGCATCACGCTGAACAACTGCCGGATGACGGTGAGCAACACCCAGCGCAACGGACATGCCCAGTTCCTCGATGCCATCATGATCTACCAGTCGTTCTCTGGCGATGCCGACAGCGGCAACTCGCACTTCACGATGAACGGCGGCAAACTGACAAACCGCAACGGCCATCTGTTTCACGTCACCAATACCAATGCCATCATCACACTCGATGGCGTGGCACTGGAGAACGAGGATCATGAAAAAGTGCTGCTGAGCGTCTGTGCTGATGGTTGGCAGGGAGCCAAGAACAAGGCTACGCTGAACGCAAGCTGCCAACAGTTGGACGGCACCATCCTTGTGGGCAGCGACTCGGAACTGACGCTGACACTGGCAGAAGGCTCTACCTTCACAGGTTCCATCTGTGGCAACATCACCAATGCTACAGGCAAGACAATTTCTACAGAAACGGGAACGGTGAATGTCATTCTGGGCAGTGATTGCACATGGATGCTCACAGCCGACACCTACATCACATCGCTCACAGGCGACGCTTCACACATCAAAGCCAATGGCCACCGTTTGTTCGTAAATAACAAGGAGATGAAACTATGAAGAAGGTATTTCTATCTGTGGTATTCGGTCTGTCCGCTATAACAGTAGCGGCACAGACAAGGGCTGGAGGCTCTTCGTCATCAAAGACTCCAGCAGGGGCAGCATACACTCTATCCGACGGTTCAACAGTAAAGAAGAACGGTGAGGCACTCACTACCTCCACGTCCGACTACAACGTGGTGCAAGTTACCAATGGCACACTCACGCTGACAGACTGCAGCGTCACGAAGACAGGCGACTACAGCAGCAGCTATTCGGGCGATGACACCAGTTTCTACGGCACCAACTCGGCTGTCTATGCATCGGGCAGCGGGGCGACTGTCAATATGACGGGCGGCACGGTGACCACCGATGCCAAGGGAGCCAATGCCGTGTTTGCCACCAACGGGGCTACCATCAACGTTAGCGGCATCACCATCGACAATACGAAGAGCGTGTCTCGCGGCCTGCATTGTACGGGAGGCGGCATCATCAATGCTACGAACGTTAACATCACCACGCGGAGTGAGACCAGTTCGACGGTAGCAACAGATCGTGGCGACGGCACGGTGACTGTCCATGGCGGCACCATCACAGCCAAAGGCAGCAAGTCGTCGGTGCTTTATTCTACGGGGACAATCTCGGTGGACGGCATCACGGGACTCTCCGAGAAAGGCCCGATGGCCACGGTGGAGGGAGCCAACACGGTCATCATCGAGAACAGTACGATGCAGTCGGACGCAGAGGCCCGTGGCATCCTGCTGCACCAGTCGAACTCTGGCGATGCGGAGGGAACGAAACCCGTCTGCACCGTCACCAACTCCCAGCTGACTACCACCAACAGCAACGCACCGCTCTGCTTCGTGACCAACGTTACGGGCACGCTGACGCTGACGGACGTAAGCCTGAATGTGGCCAGCAACAAGCTGATGACGGTGGAATACTACAAGCGCGGCGAGAACTCCACGGGCCATCTGGTGCTGAAAACCACCAAGGACAGATGGGCATATACGGGCGATGTGGACG
>JAGAWQ010000127.1 GCA_017941345.1 Prevotella sp.
ACCAATACTCCTTCGCCGCTCTTGAACTTCTGGAAAGGTAGTTTCTCTTCCACCTCTGTACCTAATGACAGACAATATTCGCGATAGTCTTCTATGTTCATATACTTTTTAGATGTGATTCATAATCCATGCGAATCCCTTGGCAGTTCTTTCATCGGAATGTTGGAAGTGATTGCCGGGATTCCATTCAAGAATGGTGTTGACACCTTGTGTCGTCAACAGTTCCTGTTGCTTGCGAATGCTGTTGCCAACCTGTGCCATTATGGGGTTCTTCGTTTTCTCTTCCTTATCACCGAGGCTGAGATAAACGGAAGTTGCCAATGGCTTGTTGATCTCTGCATACTCCATCCATTGAGAGTACCAGACAGATGGCGATACGGCTGCGATACCATCAAATAATTCAGTCTGGTAAGCTGACCATAAGGCAAAGAAGCCTGCCAGAGAGTAGCCGCCTAACACGCATCGCATCTTATCTTTTTTAAACAATTGCATTCGCTTCAACTGAGGAATCAGTATTTCCTTGATGAAAGAAAGAGTCGCTACTGCTCCTTCTCCAAAGGGAATCTTCCCAAAGACAGCTGGAGCCGTCCAAGGTGTCAGTTCGCTCTGCCAATCTTTAATCTTAAACGCTACGAGCGTAAAGGGCTTATTGGCCAAGGACTCAATCGTTGCCACCTCATTATCCAATACCTCCAAGTCATGCTCATCAATTGGCTGAATCAGCAGGTATTCAGGGCGCTCAGACTTGTATATGGTACAAGTTCTATCTGAGATTTGAACGGTCTCTTTCTTCATCTTAACAATCTAATATAAGGAATATAAGTGCTATCTGTACCAACAGAATCAGCGGGAGGCCATACTTAAACTTCTTATGCATCGTCTTATGATGCCATACTCTCATACCTAACAAAGCGCCGATGCTGCCACCAATAACTGCCAATATCAGCAAGGTAGCTTCCGATATGCGCCAGCTGCCTTGCTTGGCCTTCCACTTGTCAATGCCATAGACCAGGAAGGTCACGATGTTGATGACTATCAGATAATATAGCAGAGCGTTTGCTATCATTGCTTTTTCTTTTGAATTTCACGATAGTCAGAGAGCAGATTCCAAATACCATCTTCTGAGAGTACTCCGCGTTTGAGGTCTGGGGGAAGATTCCCTGCTTCATCAGCAGCAAAGTCCAGTTTCCACAACTCACTACCATAGTATTTGCTGAGTTCGGCAACATCCTCTTTGATAGCCTTCAACGAAGCAGCAGACTCATCTTTGATGGCAGCCAAGGCATTATTGAAACGTTGCTCCATCCACTTGATTCGCTCAATTTGTAAAAGCTCACAAATCGCGTCCTCTCTGATAATCTTTGGTGCAGACTTGCCTGCCAGCACCAATACCTTTTTGCAATTGCGGTAGATGTGTAGCTGGCGAGAGCGGACTGCGGCTGTTAATTCTGGATCATCCTGCATGGCTATCCATAGAGAATGATAGATACCATCCTCTTCGAATAGCTTGCGTTGCAGGTGCGAACACATATTTGTCGTGTCGATGGTTATCATACTATTAATACCACTTATACCCATGTTCCTTACAATAGTCAATCGCGGGCTGATAGCCTTGGAAGGTGGCCTTGTGAATCCACTTCAGGCCTTTCTTTTCATCGACGGGTACGCCTGTGCCAGTCATCAGAAACCAGCCTGTGGCGAACTGTGCCTGAGCATCGCCGCCATTGGCTGCCAGTTCATACCAAAAAGCACACTCCTCCAAATTCTTCTCCACACCGTCGCCATTCCAATAGGCTGCACCTACATTCTTCTGGCTTAGTACATGTCCTTGGAAGGCTGCTTCACGATACCAGAGGAAAGCCTTATGGTGATCTTGTTCGACTCCATCGCCAAGGTAATAGGCATTGGCCACGTTCACCTGCGACTGCATGTCACCCTTGTCGGCGGCTTTCATGTACCACTCGAAGGCCTTTACCGCATCTTGCTCTACGCCCTTACCGTGATAGTAGCACTCGCCGACGTTGAAGCAACCATAGACATCTCCCAGCTCCGCAGCCTTCATATACCACTCGAACGCCAGTTCAAGGCTGACCTTCACGCCAGTGCCACGCTCATAGCAGACCCCAAGGTTATTCATCGCCTTGGTGTCGCCCTCGTAAGCCTTCTCACGATAGCCATCAGCCTTGTTTCGTTCCTTGGGCATAGTTTTTTATTGAACGATTTACATGATACAGGGCAATCTCAGATCAGTACAGACACTATTTCACTTCATTTACCAGCTCTTTCCCCTCCTCAAAATCACGGATGTTCTGGAGCGTCGTGACTGCGATGTTGTGGGTGGCCTCTTTGGTGAAGAAAGCCTGATGGGAGGTCACGATGACGTTCGGCATCATCAGCAGCAGAGCCAGCTTGTCATCATCGATCATCCTGTCTGAGCGATCCTCGTAGAAATAGTCAGCTTCCTCCTCATACACATCGAGGGCTGCTGAACCCACCTGATGCGAGCGCAAGCCGTTGATGAGGTCTTCTGTCTTGATGAGTTTGCCGCGCCCGGTGTTGATAATCATCACGCCGTATTTCATCTTCGTGATGCTGTCACTGTTGATGATGAACTTGGTCTCTTCCGTCAGCGGACAGTGAAGCGAGATGATGTCAGAACCTTCGTACAGCCCGTCAAGCGTCACCATCTTTACCTGATACTCCTTGGCAAAAGCTTCGTCTGGATAGAGGTCGTATGCAAGGATGTTCATGCCGAAGCCGCGAAGGATCTTAATCAGTTCCTTGGCGATGCGTCCCATGCCGATGATGCCTGCCGTCTTGCCATACATATCGAAGCCCATGAGCCCTCCCAAGCGGAAGTTGCCTTCACGGGTGCGATAGACCGAGCGATACACCTTGCGGTTCAGGGCGAGCATCAGCGTAACAGCATATTCAGCCACAGCATGGGGCGAATAAGCTGGGACGCGAACCACCTTGATGCCCGCCTCGCGTGCCGCCTTGATGTCAACGTTGTTGAAGCCTGCACAGCGCAGGGCAATGATCTTCACCCCGTTCTCCTTCAAGCGCTCTATCACACGGTAGTCGCACTCGGCATTGACGAAGATGCACACGGCATCCATGCCTTTCGTCAGCGACACCGTATTCAGGCTCAGCCGCTCCTTGTAGTACGTGATGTCGAAACCAAACTCG
>JAGAWQ010000128.1 GCA_017941345.1 Prevotella sp.
GAAGTTCTTCAGCGAGATGGTCTTGGTAGAATCGTCGCCGAACAGCTCGTGATTGATACCCTTTACCATCTGGTTAGAAATCTGCTGACCAATCTGGATACCTGCATAGTAAGCGGCCTTCTTCTTGTCGTCACCAGCGTTGGCACCCTCGTTCAGACCCTTGATGAACTCGTCCATATAAGCGGTGTCAACACCCAGACGACCAACAAGATAATCCTTCAGACCCTGAGTCTGAGCCATACCGATAGCATAGCTGACGGTATCTACATCGCTCCGAAGGCTAGCCTTGGGAGCACCATTGCCGCATGAAGCATACATCATGACGGCACAAACAGCTGCAACAGCAGCAAATGTAAACTTTTTCATTGTTTTTTTTGATGATTTATTACATGACTTGAATTAATTCCACATCGAAGATAAGTGCTGCAAAGGGAGGAATAGAGCTGCCTGCACCACCCTCGCCGTAAGCCAGACGATAGGGGATGAAGAAACGATACTTCGCACCCTCCTGCATCAGCTGCAGACCTTCCGTCCATCCGGCAATCACCTGCTGAAGTCCGAAGACGGCAGGCTCGCCGCGCTGTACGCTGCTATCAAACACCGTACCGTCAATCAGGAAGCCCTCGTAGTGGCACTTCACGCTATCTTTGGCACTCGGTTTCTTGCCGTTGCCTTCCTTCAGCACCTGATACTGCAAGCCGCTGGGCAGCGTGATGACACCATCCTTCTTGGCGTTCTCGGCCAGATATTTCTCGCCAGCCTCCTTGTGCTGCTTGCCAGCCTCCTGACGCTGCTTGCTGATTTTCTGCTCCTGAGCGGCAAAATACTCCTGTACAATCTGCTGAGCCTCGGTGTGCTTCACCTTCAGCTCCTTGCCGCCAATGACATCCTTCACAGCCTGTGCGAAGTCGTCGATATTCAATTCCGAACCACCCATGTTGGCCAGCTGCTGACCAATGCCGATTCCTAATGCGTAACTTACTTTATCCATTCTATTTTCTATATATAAATAATGTGTATGTCTAAAAAACGGCGCAAAGTTACAAATAATCTGCGATTTATTTGCGATATTTCTCGAAAAATTACTAATTTTGTGCATTCTTAATACTTTTAGCATATGAAAAAGATTGTTGTTTTGACTGGCGCAGGCATGTCAGCAGAGAGTGGACTGAAGACTTTTCGCGATGCCGATGGCCTATGGGAAGAGTACCCTGTACAGAAAGTTGCCACACACGATGGCTGGCTTGCCGACCCCACTTTAGTGACCAACTTCTATAACATGCTGCGCAAGAAGTGCTGGAATGTGAAGCCCAACGAGGGACACAAGCTGGTGGCTGCCTTGGAAGAGAAGTACGACGTGACGGTGGTGACACAGAACGTAGACAACCTGCACGAACAGGCGGGCTCAAAGAAGGTCATCCACCTGCATGGCGAGCTGATGAAAGTCTGCTCCAGCAATGACCCCGACGACCCACGCTACCAGCAGCTGCTCACCCCCGACAATTGCGAGGTGGAGCCTGGCACGAAGGCTGGCGACGGCTCGCTGCTCAGACCCTTCATCGTATTCTTTGGCGAGGCAGTGCCTAACATCACCGTAGCTGCCGAGGAGTGCCAGCAGGCTGACATCCTGATTATCATCGGCACGTCGCTGAATGTTTATCCCGCTGCCGGGCTGATTCATTACGTTCGTCCTGATGTGCCCGTCTACATCATCGACCCACAGCCCATCAATGCCGGCGGACGTAACATCACACAAATCCAGAAGGGAGCATCAGAGGGCATGCAAGAACTATCAAAACTGCTCTGACTATGAAAAAAATAAGGAAACCATCTTCACAGACAGCTTCCTTAACGAGGAAAATGATAAATATAGATTAAAATTACTAGTTGTGTGCAAGTGCAAAGGTACTAAAAGTTTTCATACCTCCAAACATTTCTATCACAAAACGGTGCAAATTTAAATTTGCTTAACACTACCCCCCCCATTTTAACCTTTTAACACAATTATCCGCCACTTAATCCACGTTTTTAGCCGTTTGTACACGATTTAGCACCTTTTGGTACTCGCCTTCGGTATTCAATATCCGCTCGGCTTCAAGCAGGGTCTTGTCCTTCCGAAGACCCAGCTTCAACTGGCCTGCCTGATATTCGTAGGCACTCACGATGTCCTGCTCCAACAGTTGCTGTATCTCGTCACGGCGCAAGTCCAAGTCGCGAGCCACGTCGTGGTGGTCTATCTTCTGCTTCAGCGCCTCAAACTCAGCACGGGCCTCGTCGTAGTAACCCTCAAACTTCGCCGTCTTCTCCAGCTCCTCAAACTGCTTCTTGCTCAGCTGGTCGTAGGTGAACCCAGCCTTGATGACCCGCTGCTTGAAGTCCTCGTAGTCGGCATCCGTCAAGTGAAAGTCCTCGGCAGCGGCTATCGTCGGATGTTTGGCAACGTAGTCGACCACATAGTTGAACATCGTCTCCGTAGAGTCCAGACGGTTCAGATAGAGCGTGATGTTAGCCATCGTGTCAGGCTTCACCTCCACGTCGGGCTTGATGCCTTCCTTCATCTTGATGCCGCGACCGCTGGGCAAGTAGTAGCGCGACGTGGTCAGCTTCAGATTGGCATTGTAGGGCAGGTCGATGTTCGGAATCTGAACCAATCCTTTACCAAACGTACGCGTACCTATTATTATACCACGCTTCAGGTCTTGCAGCGCACCGCTGGTAATCTCCGAAGCCGAGGCTGTCTCACCGTTGACCAGCACCACGATAGGCATCAGCGTGTCTACGGGCTCCATCCTCGTCTTGTATTCCGAGTTGGCACGCTTCAGTTTGCCTCTCGTCTCGACTATCTTCACACCTTTCGGCACCCACATATTCAGGATGTCCACACATTCTGACAGCGACCCGCCGCCATTGCCGCGCAAGTCGAGCACCAGCTTCTGCGCACCCTGCTTCTTCAAGTCGAGGAAAGCCAGTCGCATGGCCTTGGCAGGCTCGCCCGTAAACGAGTTCAGCGCGATATACCCCACCCCGTTCTGCCGCATACCGTAGTAGGTAATCTCAGGCATTTTGATGGCCTCACGCGTAATTTTGAAACTCATCTTCTTGCCCGTCGACGGACGTTCTATCTTCAGCACAAACGTGCTGCCAGCCTCGCCGCGCAAGTGGCTGCTCACATAGCCCACCTGCTTGTCTGTCATCAGCGTGTCGTCTATCTGCAGGATGATGTCACCCTTCTTCAGACCCACCTTCGCAGCAGGCATGCCCTCGTAAGGCTCGTCTATCACCACACGCTTCAGCTGCTGATGGTACCTCACCAGCGCACCGATGCCCGCATACTTGCCCGTCAGCATCTGCTTCAGCTCCTTCTGTCGCTCCTCAGGATAATACTCCGTGTAGGGGTCAAGCGACCGCAACATGGCGTCGATGCCCGTGCTCACCACCTTGTTGGCATCCAGCGTGTCCACATACATCAAGTCCAGGTTCTTATACAGCGAATTGAAAATCTCGAGGTTCTTAGCCACCTCCAAGTTATGATTCTTCACCTCCTGAGCATGTACCGACAGCAACCCGACGACACCCGATATTACTATAAAAACAAGTCTTTTCATCTTCTTTTTCATTGATTATGGGTGCAAAGTTATAAAAAAACACCGTTTCAATGAAATTTTTCCCAAAAAAGTTTGCACGTTTCGAAAAAACATCGTATCTTTGCACCCGCTTAACCGCAAAACCTGCTTCAGTAGCTCAGTTGGTTAGAGCACCTGACTGTTAATCAGGGGGTCGTTGGTTCAAGCCCATCCTGAAGCGCCTTGAAAATCAAGGGGTTACGAGAAATCGCAACTCCTTTTTCTTTTCCGTCTGAACAAATTTTGGTTATCTATTTACGTTTTTTTAAGTATTAACTATCCAAATATCATAGTGTCTAAGGATATCATGGGATTCATTTCAATTGGTATCACAGAGTGCTACTTAGTTAAAGAAATCACTTCTTCCCTCCCTGCTGAATCCTGTACCTTGTCGAGCGGATGGCCTCTTGGGTGA
>JAGAWQ010000129.1 GCA_017941345.1 Prevotella sp.
CTGAGGCAGACGGACGGCATAATAATGAGGATGAGACACTTCTTCTGCATGCGTAAACGGGGTAGCCCGCTCCACAGGCTTTAGACGTAGGCTTCCTCCCAGAGCAGCAAGCGTGAACGAACCATAGTCCTGCGTACAACCGCCCACAATCCAATGACTGTTGCGGAAACCCTGGAAGAGGGAGTCCGTATAATAATAAGGTGCAACGCACTTCTTTTCCGTATCGCGAGTCTGGGGTGTCCAGAAGTTCTGCCCATTGGGAGCCAGTACGGCAGGCAGCGTCTGTCCGTGTTCCTCAGAACCCTTGCCGAAGAGACCAGCCGTCTTGGTGTTGGCAGGAGCCGTACCCACCATCGTATTCAAGGCACAAAGTTGGCGCAGATGCTCCAGGTAGTGGATGCGAGTAGCTATCTGTCTCTTCATGTCTTCCCAAGCGTAGAAGCCCTCCATACTCTCACCTACGGTCAACTTAGCCGGTTTCTCATTATGCAGCAATTGCACTATCACCTTCCCCTGTGCATTCTTGTAGAATATCATCTGCAGGTTGGCAGCCATCGGCAGGATCTCGTCCATACCTTTGTCTTTTGTATCCACTCCTATTAACGAGAGCAGACGATAGAGATTGGTATCATGCCCGAAGCGAAGGTCTGCGCCCTTGCCGCCCTGGGTTATCACAGCGTCAGCCTCGGCCTCAATACGTTGCCAAAGTGAGATGGCAGAACGCTGGGGGTTGCCTTCATTCAGGATATCATCCCCATTACAACGGCGCATCCTCGTATTGTTCTGTTGATAGATAGCCTCGAACTCTTCCTCCGTAAACAGGTCGTAGAAAGAGAGCTTCAGTTCCACATCCTGCATATCAGAAGCCACCGTATGAAGTTCCGTCATCAGTTTTGTCGGATTCTCCAGTCGCGAGGGATCGATGAACATCGACCTGATGAAACGGTCAGGAGATAGGGTCAACGGGATGTGCGTACGATTCTCAAAAGCCTTAGTCTCTGGTGAGGTATAGGCAATCCAGGCCATATCTGCGGAATCGGTGACAGCCTCAGGCACATGGGCACACCCTTGATTTCCCAGTTCGTCGAGAAAATTGAGCATACTCGCCCGACAACGGCCTACGACACTCGAATGGGCCGAGAGACAAGCATCCGCTGCGAAGAGCTGTGGGAAGTTCTGGTACATCCTGCGGGCAATGCCACGATGCTGACGGCCTCCAAGGGGTGACAACTTGCCACCGTTTCCTTTGGCATTCTTCCACACCTTCGCCATCCGCTTGCGCACATCCTTGCCAAGTCTGGTCAGGTTCTGCGCATCATCAAACTGCTGACATATCCACTCATAACGCTGATCACTCGTCATCCAGCGCGACCCATGCCGTCCGTAATGGGAGATATAGAAAGGCTGATACCCTTCAGGCGCAGCTCTAAATTCTGTTTCTGTCACTGGGTAGGCATAATACACGCCACCCATCTTCTCATACTGGGCGAACAATGGAGTTGCCATCAGCAGAGCCAATCCAAGCAGGAGGATTTTATTTGATAGTCTATTCATATCGTTATAATTATAATTATCGGCACCTACCCTTTGAGTAGTTCAAAGATAA
>JAGAWQ010000026.1 GCA_017941345.1 Prevotella sp.
ACGATCAAAGTCGTTACAGAGGTGTTGATGGTACGAGCCAATGTCTGGTTCAGTGAGTCGTTGAACAGCTGCTGGCGATCACGCTTGCCATAGAGACCGATGTTCTCACGGATACGGTCGAATACCACCACCTTATCGTTGATAGAATAACCGATCACCGTCAGGATAGCACCAATGAACGTCTGGTCGATCTCGAGCGACATCGGAACCCAACCCCACAGTACGGAGTAGAAACCGATCACAACGAGGGCGTCAAGAGCCAATGCTACTGTTGAACCGACAGAGAATGCTACGTTACGGAAGCGGAGCAGGATGTACAGGAAGATGGCGACGAGGGCAATCACGACAGAGATGATAGCACCATAGGTGATGTCCTTAGCCACAGAAGGACCTACCTTTGCAGAAGAAATGATAGATCCGCCCTGACGGATATCCGGATTCTTGAAGGCATCGACATTCTCCTGACTTACCAGTCCGGCCTTCTTCAGTGTGTTGAAGAGAATGGTCTCTGCCTGGTCGTCAACATCAGGATTGTTTGACTCGATATCCCAGTTGGTTGAGATACGTACTGTCTTGCCGTCGGTACCCAGGGCGATGACGCTGGTGTTAGCCTCTTTGCCCTGATTCTCGCCCATGGTGTTGATGAAGGCGCCAGTCAGCGCAAGGCGTACATCCTCAACGTGTGTCTCCTTGTCGAGTGTCACCACATAGTTGCGGCCACCGGTGAAGTCGATGCTCTGGCTCAGGCCGCGCACGGCGAACGAACCGCAGAAGATGATAGCGGCGATGCCCCAGACGGTGAAGGTCTTCTTGTACATGCCCATGAAGTTATAGTGGGCGTTCTGCATCAGATTCTTTGAATAGCCTGTCACGAAGGTGAGGTTTGTCCACTTGTCCTTGCTCAGCATGTGGTCATAGACGACACGCGTCATGAATACGGCAGTGAAGAAAGATACGAGGATACCGATGATCCAGGTGGTGGCGAAGCCCTTCACAGGACCTGTACCGAAGTAGAGCAGGATGATACCTGTGATCAATGATGTGAAGTTAGAGTCGAAGATAGCACTGAAGGCGTTGGAGTAACCCTTGTTCAGAGCTTCTTTCACGGAGAGGCCTTTCTTCAGCTCCTCCTTGATACGCTCATAGATCAGCACGTTGGCATCCACAGCCGTACCCAGTGTCAGCACGATACCGGCGATACCAGGCATCGTCAGTGCGGCCTGGAATGAGGTCAGGATACCGAGTGTGAAGAACAGGTTGAAGAGCAGGGCGATATCAGACAGGATACCTGGGATAAAGCCGTAAAGCATGATCATGTAGATCATCAGCAGCACGAAGGCTACGATGAACGAGATGATACCCTGCTGGATAGACTGAGCACCCAGCGACGGACCAACCACCTCTTCCTGCACGATGCGGGTAGGAGCCGGCATCTTACCAGAGTTCAGTGTGTTTGCAAGGTCCTTGGTGTCCTCAATAGTGAAGTTACCAGTGATCTGAGAGTTACCACCGTCAATCTGACTGAGGATACGGGGAGCTGTATAGACAGCGTCGTCGAGCACGATGGCTACGGCCTTGCCGATGTTCTGCTTGGTGATCTGGCTCCAGCGACGAGCACCGTCAGAGTTCATCTGCATAGATACGCAAGGACGGCCTGAGTTTGGCTCGAAGTCATCCTTAGAACTGGTGATGACATCACCCTCCAGTGGTGCACGGCCACTGGGCTCAGTGATTTTCAGAGCATAGAGCTCAAAGATGTCACCCTTCGTGTTCTGGCCACCGAAATCCTCAGGCTTGGCACCCCAGCGGAGTTTCAGCTCTGCGGGAAGAATCTGATTAGCCAGGTCTGAATAGATGATCTTGTTGATCTCGGCGGTATCACGGGCATTGGCATAGCCTACGACGGCGAGTGTGTTACCCTGTGTGGGCTGG
>JAGAWQ010000130.1 GCA_017941345.1 Prevotella sp.
CAATCGTAGATAGAGAAATCGGTCTGCTCCGTCTCACACAACAGCTTAACAGCTTCCTTCAGAATACTTTCGCCATAATACGTGCCGCTATGCCCTCCAGCCTTCAGATCGACCTTCACAGGTCCGTAGATATCAAACTTGACATTGAGGCGCCCTCCAGACTGGTCGCGCACATAGTCGGCCACACAACCTATGCCAACACCTTCATTATAGCCACGCTCATTGAAGACGCGGTTGTAGAAGTTGGCAGGATCGGCCATCGAGAAGTCGGCATCGGTGCACGTGACGAGTATAACAGGCTGGCGATAGGTCTTCTGAGGGTCGAACGTCTTTGTCTCAGGAATCGCATATTTACGAGTTCCTGCACGTTCGGAAGGACGGATGCAAGAATAACGCTGAGCGCTGGCCGTCAGGACAGCCAGCGTCAGCATCAAACCTATCGTAAAAAGTCTTTTCACCTTTTTACCTTTTTACTTTTTCATCGGGCACCAGGGCTTCAGCGTCTTGAAGAAGTCGTTACCCTTGTCATCCACGAGGATGAAGGCGGGGAAGTCTTCTACCTCAATCTTCCAGACAGCTTCCATACCCAGCTCAGGATACTCTACGCACTCGATGCTCTTGATGGAGCTCTGAGAGAGCACTGCAGCCACGCCACCGATGGTGCCGAGGTAGAAACCACCATGCTTCTTACAAGCCTCAGTAACCACATCTGAGCGGTTACCCTTGGCAATCATGACGAGCGATGCACCATTAGCCTGGAACTCATCCACGTAAGGATCCATACGGTTGGCAGTGGTCGGACCCATTGAGCCACAAGGATAACCCTCTGGCGTCTTGGCAGGTCCGGCATAGAGCACAGGATACTTCTTGAAGTAGTCGGGCATACCCTCACCTGCGTCGAGACGAGCCTTCAGCTTAGCGTGAGCGATATCACGGGCCACGATGATGGTACCCTTCAGGTTCACACGGGTAGAGACAGGATACTTAGAGAGCTCCTTGCGAACAGCATCGATACCCTCGTTGAGGTCGATCTCGATACCCTTGCCACCTTCACCCGGATTGCGCAGTTCCTCAGGAATCAGCTCTGTGGGGTTGGCATCCATCTTCTCGAGCCAGATACCGTCGGCATTGATCTTCGCCTTGATATTACGGTCGGCAGAGCAACTGACACCCATACCAATCGGACAAGATGCACCATGACGAGGCAGACGAACCACACGGATGTCGTGAGCCAGATACTTACCACCGAACTGAGCACCAAGACCGATCTTCTGAGCCTCCTTGATGAGTTTCTGCTCCAGATCGACATCACGGAAGGCACGACCTGTCTCATCACCAGTGGTGGGCAGACCGTCGTAGTACTTGATAGAGGCGAGTTTCACCGTGAGGAGGTTCTTCTCGGCAGAGGTACCACCAATCACGAAGGCGATGTGGTAAGGAGGACAAGCGGCTGTACCCAGCGACTTCATCTTCTCTACGAGGAACGGAATCAGGGTTCCCTCGTTCTGGATGGTAGCCTTCGTCATCGGATAGAAATAGGTCTTGTTGGCAGAGCCACCACCCTTTGCCACCATCACGAACTTATACTCAGCA
>JAGAWQ010000027.1 GCA_017941345.1 Prevotella sp.
CCTTTCACGCAACGTGAGATGTAGAGGTTCTCGAAGCGTAGCGAAGAGGTTCTCTGCACCTCACGGTGCGGAATAATTCTCTGCCTATGGACTATCTCCTATCAGCTGTTTGGTATTTTCGACTGCAAACATAGTAACTTAATCATAACTTATTATAACTTGAAAATAACACGAGAATAACTTCATCCTAACATTATCCTAATATTATCCTAACATTATCCATAATGTGTAATTACTGCTGTTCAGGCCGCTTTTTGTCCTTGAAGATCTTGTCGATGGCCGTCTTCAGATACACTCCGAAATTGCCATCTTTAAGACTTGGCACCTTGTAATGCCTGATAGCATTATACACGGTGTTTTTTCCAACACGATAGATGTCCACTATCTGATCGATTGTGTAGTATTCGTCAGCATACTGGATTCCTGGATTCTTTGCATAATCCACATGAACCTTGGAGTAATAGGTGATACCGTACTCTTTCTTGGTCGGGATGTTATGTCGATGGGTAAAGCTCCTTCGGGCTACAGCTGTCATGTTATACTTCTGTTCTATATCGTCGCAGGTGTACCACTCTGTGATATTATCCACAGATGTGTATTTGCTGAAGAGTTCATCCACAACCTTCTCGTCATAGAACAGGAATCCGGCCTTTTGGACACGAGGAACACGCTTGGTTCGAGTCAGATAGTGAACCCACTTCTTGTTCTGCTTGTAGCGTTCGGCAATCTCCTCGGCACTGATATAGCCAGGAACCTTACCGTAGTTGCCATCATCCTGTTCTAACCCGTCATCGGAATATGGGACAATCTCGAAGGGATTCTCCAGCCTTTCTTTTTCGGCTCTTACCTCCTGGCCTTCCTCGATCTTGGCATTGAGTTCAGCAATGGTAATGCTGCCGTTCATACGCTCCCTGATAATACGGTCGAAGTCTTCGCGTCTTACCAGTGTGAACACACCTCGTTTCTTGCGCTCTATATGATATGTATGCATATAGTAGTTGATCTGGTCTTTGTTGAATCCGAACTTATCCCTGATTTCCTGATAGGTGTAGAATAGGGGATCCAACTTCTCTCCAGTTGCTTTCACGCTGTCAATATGAGCCTTCGAGTAATATACGATTTTGCTTCTGGTTTTTCTGGGAATGTTATGTCTACGGGCAAATGCCACTACAGCCTGATGGGTCATGTTGTACTTTTCCATCACCTCTTCAACAGTGTAGTAGAAGTCTGAATTCAAATCCTCTGTTAGTTCATTAAAATACTTATCGATGTCTGCACATTTGTACGAGACATTCCTTCCATGCATAATTTTTGGGATGTCGAACTTGTCAATTCTTCTTTCTGCAACACGTTTTGAAACCTTGTATTTCTTCATGATGTCATGCATAGTATAAGTTTCTCCCTCCATTCTGGTTTTGCAGTTATTCCTTTTAATATAGACGGGAGGATTCTCAAACAATGCTTCCAAGTCCGACCTCCTGACAATGGTTTTTGCAGGTGTTCTTAACACTTTGATTAATCCTTGCTCCATGTATCGGTACATAGTAGTCTTTCCAACTCCCAGTAGCTTTGCTGCTTCAGAAGGGGAGAGGAAATCCTTATGCCCAATACTTTCAATTACTGGAAATGCTGATTCCACTTCCATCCGTTGTTCCTCACGCTTCTTTTGGCGTAACTTGGCCCTGTAGGCCTTGTCCCAACATTCTTTGGAACAGTACAGAGTCGTCATTTTGTGTGCAATATACGGTTCTCCGCACCACTGACATCGCTTCTTATATTCCATATTTTTATTAACTAATAGCCGTCATTATGATATTTTTGTTCAGCAAATTCCGTCCCGCTGTGTTCCACTGTGTTCCACTGTGTTCCACATTGCACCATCGGCGACATTTCATCGGATTCCCACTGTGTTCCACGCTTGCACCTTGAAAGACGGAAAAAATCCCTAAAATCAGCCCCAATTTTAGCCTCGGGGTAGAAATAGGGTACAAAAATAGCTAAAATAACTCGGAATAACAAAGAACAATTAGGAGTTGTTAACACGCAAAAAGCCCTCAAAATGAGAGCTTTAGTAATAGTTTATCCAAATTATTCTAAGTTGTTGATAATCAATCACTTGCCCACGCAGAAGTTTTTAAAGATATTTCCTAATACTTCGTTGGGGGTTATCTGGCCACCAGTGATGTCTGCTAGATAGGAGAGGGTGAGTCGGAGATCTTCTGCGAGGAGATCACCGCTGAGTTGTTGGGACATGCCGTCCAGGACGCGGGCAATGCTGTCGTGGGCATTGAGCAGTGCATCGTAGTGGCGGGCATTAGTGACGATGATGTCTGAGTCGGATATAGTGGGTAGTTGTGCAGCCTCATAGATGGCCAGCTCGAGGTCGTCGATGTTGGTGCCTTGCTTGGCGGAAATCTTGATGAAGGTGTATTTATGAGCTGTCTCTTTCTGGATGTTGTCGAAGTCGTTAGTAGATGACTTGTCGATTTTGTTCTGTATGATAATCAGTGACTTATCTTTAGCTTGTTCGATGATATCTTGAAGTTCGTTTTGCGCAGGTTTAGAATCCAGTAACCAGAGAACGATACGTGCTTTTTCGATGGCTGCATACGTGCGCGAGATGCCTATTTGCTCTATTTTATCGGTGGTCTGACGAATGCCGGCTGTGTCGATAAAACGGAAGGTGACGCCCTGAATGTCGATGGTGTCTTCGATCGTGTCGCGCGTCGTTCCGTGCACATCTGAGACGATGGCGCGTTCCTCATGTAGCAGTCGGTTTAGGAGGGTTGATTTACCCACGTTGGTCTTGCCGATAATGGCTACGGGTATGCCTTGTTTGATGGCTTGTCCTGCTTCGAAACTTTTGGCAAGCCGCTGGATGTGACTGTCAATAGTTTTTGTCAATTCAAGCAGTTCTGATCTGTCTGCGAATTCGAGGTCTTCATGGTCTGAGAAATCGAGTTCCAATTCGAGTAGAGAGGTCAGTTTCAACAACTGTTCTCGAAGGCGTGAGAGTTCTGTGGAGATGCCACCACGCAGTTGACTGATAGCGAGACGATGGGTAGCCTGATTGGTAGAGGCGATAAGGTCGGCTACAGCTTCGGCCTGTGAGAGATCCATCTTGCCGTTGAGATAGGCTCGCTGGGTGAATTCGCCAGGTCCAGCCTGACGGCATCCATTTGCAATCAGCAAAGCCAACACTTTATTCAGAATATAACGTGATCCGTGACAGGAGATCTCAGCACAGTCTTCACCTGTATAGGAGTGAGGGGCTCGGAAGATGCTTACCAATACCTCGTCGATGATCTCTGCGCCATCCTTGATGTGTCCGTAGTGAATGGTGTTGGGGTGTGCCTTCGTGAGATCTTTGGAGAATATACGGGAAAGAATCTCAAGCGTTTGGTGGCCTGAGATTCTTATGATTCCGAGTGCTCCACCTGGAGCTGTTGCAAGTGCGCAGATTGTATCGTTGTTCATCAGATACGTGCAATTACGTCTTTTATGATTTTCTTTAGTGAGGTCTGGTAACTGGTTTTCATCTGCAGGGAATAGCGATTTGCAATTACCATACAGCACGTCATGGCTCGATGTCCCATGAGCGAAGCCAGACCTGCAAGTGCCGACGACTCCATCTCGAAATTGCATATGCGGAGTCCTTCGTATTCGAACGACTCCACTTTCTCGTTTTGACAGGGGTCGTCAATAGCTATGCGGAGTTGTCGTCCCTGAGGTCCATAGAAACCGCCGCAAGCAACAGTATATCCTCGCACCATATCGTCTCGGGCTATCTGTTCAACCAAGCTCTTGTCAGCCACAGCAATATATGGAGAACCTTTGAGAGGATTCCAATTCATGTGTTTCTTGAATACTTCCTCCATCTTTAGGTCGCAGACATTGTCTCTGCCTGCATAGTAGTTTAGAAGTCCGTCGAAGCCGATGCTTTTCACTGAAGCCACAATAGAACCGATGGGAGTGAATGGCTGCAGTCCTCCGCATGTACCTATGCGTACTATTGTCAGACAGCGATGCTCATCTTTCTCCGTTCTGGTGTCGTAGTCGATATTTGCAAGCGAGTCCAGTTCGTTTAGCACAATATCAATATTGTCGCAGCCTATTCCCGTTGATTGTACAGTGATGCGCTTGCCTTTGTATGTTCCGGTTATGGTATGGAATTCACGATTGGATACTTCGCATTCAATTTCTTCAAAGTTGGCAGCAACAGCCGTCACGCGTGCCGGGTCGCCAACAAGTACCACGCGGTCAGCCAGTTGTTCGGGCTTCAGATGAAGATGGAAGCATGAGCCGTCGGCGTTAATGATTAGTTCGGATTCTGGGAAATGTTTCTTATTCATAGACTTATGATATTAGTTGATAACTTTCAGTTCTGCGTTACGAGCTTGTTTCTCGAGGCTCTTGATGCGACTCTTCAACTGCAGGACGTCGGCCTCGGCTTGAAGGATCTCGTTGCTGAGCGATTTTCGGTCTGCCTTGGTGGCATTCTGGTAGAGTATGCGCAGCTTATCCAGTTGGTCGTTGAGCGTCTCCAATTGGCGGCGGACACTCACGAGCTGAGAATAGAAGCCAGCTGCATCTTGTGAACGAAACTCTTTTGATGAACCGTAGGTGAGGGCATCGTTGATGACGAGCAGTGTCGCAGGATCCTTGGGGTTGGCATTGACGGCCTGCTGCTTGCCGATTTGCTTCCAGCGGGCGATGGCAGCCTTGCGTTCCTTTTCGTTGCTCCAAGTGTCGGCGATACGGCTGATAGTTGATAAGGCGCGCAGTTGTTGCTCTGTGTATGCTGAGACATCGTAAGTCTGACGACTCTCGGCGGGGATAAAGACATAGATACACACCTTACCCTCTGGCTGACGGCGATCACTGACGAAGTAGCCTATCTTGTTATACTCGTCGATGGCATACAGGTAGTCGTTGGCTTCAGAGTTGAAGGGCATGCCAATGTTCTCTGCTTTGAAGAAACAGCTGTTGCGCGAGTCATAACGGGTGAAGAAAATATCGTAGCCGCCGATGCTCTCCTCGCCCTTAGCTGCGAAGTAGAAGGTGATGCCATCAGTGAGCATGAAAGGGTAGGAGGCTTCCGTCATTCCCTCACCAAGCCCTTGGAGTCGCTGCGGACTGCTCCATTCACCACCTAACAGGTCGCTGGTGAAGAGCTGTTGGCGCAGGCTGTCGTCGGGCATGCTGAAATAGGCTTTGTTGCCCATCTCGTTGACGAAGGCAGAGCCTGACGACTGTTTGCCCAAGAAATCGCTGGTGGTCATGAGCGCACCGGCTTCAGAAGAGATGCGCAGATGGGCAAGTATCTGTTCCTTGTCGGTGACGATGCTGTCGATGATCATGATCTGCTGTGTCATCTCCCTCATACTGGTGATACGTGGATCCTCCTGGGGTTGCTCTACAACAGCTTTCTTCTTGGCACGTTTCTTTTTCTTTTGCGCACTCATCGTGAGCGGCAACAACAGAGCCAATGAGAGTATGGCGATGTTCCTAAACTTCATATTCCAAATAGGGTATTAATCTTCAATCAGTTTGTTATCGTTCTCGAGAGCATTCCAGATGCTATATCGCACTTCTGGATTCATCTGCTCCAGTTGGTCATAGATGCGTTTTATGTCCGTGCGGTGCGAATTGGTTTCGTAGGGACAGAGCATCTGCTGTTTCTGGTAGTGCTGTATCTCAGCCCATGCCTTGATGTCGTGTTCCTGTATCAGACAGAGTGGTCGTATGATCGTGAGTGGCATCTTCTGCATACGGAGACGGACGGGCATCGTGGCAAAGTGTGCCTGATAGGTGAGGTTCATCAAGGCCGTGTGGATGATATCATCCTGATGGTGCCCGAGGGCAATCTTGTTGCAACCCAGTTCCTGAGCGAGGTTGAAGAGCTGTTTGCGACGGTTCCACGAACAGAGAAAACAAGGTTGCTTCTGCTTGCGGAGGTCCTCACCATGAGCATTGCCGACCTCAAAGCTGGTGGTTGCCACATGCAGGGGTACATTCAATTCGCTGCAGAACTGTTCGAGATACGAGGTATCTGTCTGGTACTGGATGTTCTCCATCCTCACGTGAATGGCTTCCACCTTGAATCGCGGGTGTTGTATGCAGGCTCGCTTGGCCAGCAGTTCCGTCAGCAGAAGGGAATCCTTGCCACCGGATAGTCCCACGAGTATCTTGTCATCATCTTCTATCAGATGATAAGCAGCCATCGCCTTGACGAACCGTTCGTTCAAACGGTGCGCAAGGCGACGGCTCTCTATCGATTGATTATTCTCCACGCAGGTGCTTGTCCATGTTGAGGGCAGCGCGACGGCCGTCACCCATAGCAAGGATTACGGTAGCACCACCACGCACGATATCACCTCCTGCGAAGATCTCCTGGCGACTGGACTGCATCTCCTCGCTCACGGCAATCGTGTTCTTACGGCCAAGCTCGAGGCCAGGGATAGACTTCGGAACCAGTGGGTTGGGCGATACACCGACAGCTACGATGACCTGATCGACATCGAGTGTGACGGTCTTACCCTCTACAGGCACAGGTGAACGACGACCTGAGGCATCGGGCTCGCCGAGTTCCATCACCTGCAGCACAGCCTGCTTGACGGCTCCCTGTTCGTCGGCGATATACTCGATGGGATTGTGGAGCGTCAGGAAGTTGATGCCTTCCTCTTTGGCATGCTTCACCTCCTCGAGTCGTGCAGGCATCTCAACCTCAGAACGACGATAGACGAGGGTAACCTCAGCACCCAGGCGCTTAGCCGTACGGCAAGAGTCCATAGCAGTATTACCACCACCCACGACGAGTACGCTCTTGGCGGGATTCAGCGGAGTGTCTGTAGTTGGATTTGCAGCATCCATCAGGTTCACACGCGTCAGATACTCGTTTGACGACATGATGTTGATGCTATTCTCACCAGGAATACCCATGAAGTTTGGCAGACCTGCGCCAGAGCCTACGAAGATGCCCTTGAAACCTTGGGCCTCGAGTTGCTCTACACTGATGGTCTTACCCACGATGACGTCGGTCTGGAAGTGGACACCCATCTTGGCAAGGTTCTCGATTTCTACATCGACAATCTTGTTGGGCAGACGGAACTCAGGAATACCATATTTCAGTACACCGCCGATTTCGTGCAGTGCCTCGAATACATAGACATCGTAACCCTTCTTCACCATATCACCAGCGAAGGAGAGACCAGCAGGACCTGAACCCACGACGGCAATCTTGATACCGTTGGCTGGTGCAATCTCAGGCAGA
>JAGAWQ010000131.1 GCA_017941345.1 Prevotella sp.
ATAAAGCAGGGATTTCCCTGCAGGGTCACCAATATCACCAACCTCTTCTTGTCCTTAAGAAGAGGCTTCGAACCACTCTCTAAATCTCTCGCCAATCGTTGGCAAGAGACTTAACCGCTCCTCCTGTCGCTCTTACACTAAGGTAAGCTCGGACCATCAAAGGTCCGGCTTATTTTTATCGACTATGCTAGACGCTGGTCGATATGGCTGCGGTAGCAGTATAACCTTAATAATCTATGCCATCGAATTAACACCGGGGGTATAAGGGGCGAGGAGCCCCTTTTTTTGATAATGTCCCAACCGATTTCGGTAATCGATATGTGCATGCAATGCTCTTATCGATTAGGGCGAGTGGGTGGAGGTAAAACAATGTCCCATCCTATTTATACAAAGCGGGCGCCGTCGTCGGGCTTGACCCAGAAGACTTTGAAGGTCTTTTCGTATTCGGGGAATTGCTCCAGATACTTCTCTGTCAGGGTATGCTCGATGTCGTCTTTATAGGCTGGATCTACTAGTGCTATGCAGGCGCCCTTGAAGCCTGCTCCTGAGAAACGACCGCCATAGACACCTGGAAGGTTGCGCATGATCTCATAGATGGCGATCAACTCGGGGGAACCGCACTCGTAGTTGTGGATGCTGCTCTCGCAACTGCCGAATGAGAGTTTGCCGAACAGCTGTAGGTTGCCTGTCTCCCAGGCTGTCACGCCCTGGCGTACGCGGCGGTACTCGCTATAGAAGTGTTCTGCTCGACGTGCGAATCTCGCGGGCATGGCGATGCGTGTCTTCTCAAACGTGGCCTTCGGAATATCGCGCAGGAAGGTCTTGTCGAACGTCTTCAGGGGCTGGTCTGTATAGGCGAGCATGTTCCAGGCTGCCGTCTTACACTCGTACACTCGGAGGTTATAGTCGGAGTTCACCAGGGAGCGGGTCAATCCGGAGAAGAAGATGCCAATCTCAAAGTCTGGCATGTCGGGATTTCGTTTGATGATACGCCAATCGTTTGAGTCGCAATCGAGGAACAGCAAGCCATCTTTCTTGCCGAGGGCGATACAGGCCTGGTCGAGCAGGCCATTGTTGAGTCCGATGTACTCACGCTCTGCCTCGGAGGCAATCTTCACCACCTCAAATGGCTGGAGCGTGATGTCGTTCGCCTTCGCAAATGCCATCACATAAGCAATCAAGACGGCAGCTGATGATGACAGGCCGCCTACGGGCAGCGAACCTTGTATCACGCCCGTGATGCCTCGTTTCAGTTCGAAGCGCTTGCGCAGTGCATACTTCGCTCCTCGGGCATAGTCGCCCCAATGGCCTTCCTTTACCTGCGTCGGGGCATCAATCTCAAAATCCACCACACCCTCAAAGGTTTTGGATTCGAGGTGTACATGTCCTTCTCCTTGTTGGGGGGAGGAGAGGGGCGTTGGATCAAACCAAAGGTCAACGCCTTTGTCGATGGCGAAACCTGTTACCAAACCGTGCTGATGGTCAACGTGTGCGCCTAATGGGCATACGCGATAGGGGGAGAAAATGTGGTATTGATATGCTTTTTCCATAAGCTTCTAATTTTTGTTGCAAAAATACGTATTTTTTTAAATATATCCAAATATAATTTGGTTTTTTGCTCGCTTAATCGTACCTCTGAGCTTCGCTCGAAGGTACTTATGCTCGAAAAACCTCAAATAAATTTGGTTTTTTGCTCGCTTAATCGTACCTTTGCAGTCAAAATAGCATTGTTATGAAGAATATTGTGATTGCAGCGGGGTATGCGACGAGGCTGGGGGAGTTGACGAAGAACTTCCCGAAGCCGTTGCTGAAGATCGGGGAGAACACCATCCTCGGGCGGATGCTGGATGATATCGACCGGATTCCGGAGATTGATGAGCATATCGTCATTACGAACCATAAGTTTGCGGGGATTTTTGAGGCGTGGGCTGCGGAGCAGCACTACTCGAAGCCGATCACCATCGTGGATGATGGGACGGAGACGAATGAGACGCGGCTAGGGGCTGTGTGTGACTTGTTGTTCGCCATGGAGAAGCTCCAGATCGATGATGATATGTTGGTCGTGGCGGCGGATAATCTGCTGTTTTTCTCGTTCCAGGCGTTTGTGGACTTTGCGAAAGAGAAGGGGACGAGTTGTATCATGTGTCATGAGCAGCCGTCGATAGAGAAACTACAGCGCACGGGTGTCGTGGAGTTGGACTCTGATTATCGGGTGCTGGGGATGGAGGAGAAGCCGCAGGTGCCGAAGAGTCATTGGGCGGTACCGCCGTTCTATATTTATTTGAGGAAGGATCTCGACCTTGTTCGCCACTCGGTCGAGAATGGCTGTGGGAAGGATGCGCCTGGGAATCTCGCCCATTATATGGTCGAGCATTCGATTCTCCATGCCTGGAGAATGACAGGGGGGCGATTTGACATTGGGTCAATTGATACCTATGAGGAAGCGGTAAAGCGGTTTGGGTGATTGTTCTTTTCGAAAAAGAACCTTTAGAGCCCCTCAAGAGGGGCGGCTTTTATGCAGGGTGCCCCTGCAATCCTCCATCAACCCCAACCCCTTCTTCATAAGAAGGGGCTTCAACCACTCCCCAAGCCCCTCGCCAATCTTTGGCAAGGGGATGTAATTGACTCCGGGCAAGGACCGCCCTACGTCAAGGTTTTGGTATCGCTCGCAAAGCCTGTGCCCTAAAGGGCGAGCGATGATTCTTCATCGACTACGCTGGACGCTGGTCGATTTGTGAGCGTCGACTCGGACCATTCGCTCGATCGCTGGTCGATTATGGGGAGGGGGGGGAGAGTGATTAAAAGATGATTGGTAAAAATTAACTTATTATAGATTTTATGAAAATTGCAGTAGCAGGTACCGGGTATGTCGGTATGAGTATCGCCACGTTGTTGGCACAGAAGAACCACGTAACAGCTGTGGATGTGATTCCTGAGAAGGTGGAGAAGATCAACAAAAAGATCTCGCCTATTCAGGATGAGTATATTGAGAAGTATTTGGCGGAGAAGGAGCTTGACTTGACGGCGACGCTGGATGGTAAGGCTGCTTACAAGGATGCGGACTTTGTGGTGATCGCGGCTCCGACGAACTATGACCCGCAGAAGAATTTCTTCGATACGCATCATATCGAGGATGTGATTGACCTTGTGTTGAGCGTGAATCCGGATGCCGTGATGGTGATTAAGAGTACTATCCCCGTGGGGTATTGCCGTTCGCTGTATGTGAAGTACGCGCTGAAGTTCTTGACGGACCCGGCGTTGAAGGGAAAGAAGTTTAATTTGCTGTTCTCACCGGAGTTCCTGCGTGAGAGTAAGGCGCTGTATGACAATCTTTATCCTTCGCGTATCATCGTGGGCTATCCGAAGATTCTGCCTGCTGACAGAAACAGGAAGTGGGATGAGGAGAATGCAGCTATCACGGCTATCGGTAACCCTGAGGCAGAGGAGAAGGCCAAGACGTTTGCAGGACTGCTGCAGGAAGGTGCTATCAAAGAGAATATTGATACGCTGTTTATGGGTATGACTGAAGCAGAGGCCGTGAAGTTGTTTGCTAATACCTATCTGGCTCTGCGTGTGAGCTATTTCAATGAGTTGGATACGTATGCAGAGGTGAAGGGAT
The DNA here is from genome assembly GCA_017941345.1 of Prevotella sp. Classification (GTDB taxonomy): domain Bacteria; phylum Bacteroidota; class Bacteroidia; order Bacteroidales; family Bacteroidaceae; genus Prevotella. The sequence continues at coordinate 3,620 of JAGAWQ010000131.1, forward strand.
TGGATTCGCAGGCTATCATTTCGGGTGTGGGTCTTGATCCTCGTATCGGCACGCATTACAATAATCCTTCGTTTGGCTATGGCGGTTACTGTCTGCCTAAGGACACCAAGCAGTTGCTGGCCAACTATGCGGATGTGCCTCAGAACATGATGACGGCTATCGTGGAGAGTAACCGTACGCGTAAGGACTTTATCGCTGACGAGGTGTTGCGCAAGGCGGGCTATTATACGGCCAACAGTGACTGGAACGAGAGTGCGGAGAAGGATGTGACCATCGGTGTGTTCCGATTGACGATGAAA
>JAGAWQ010000132.1 GCA_017941345.1 Prevotella sp.
CAACCAGACTATTGGCAATGCTGTGCGCCAGGTGGTAGGTTTCTATCCGATGCAGATTACTGAGACTGATAGTCTCATCACCGTAGAGTGCATCCAGAAAGAGACTCAAAAGGTTATCGGACGCGTGATTAATGAGCAGGGACAGCCTGTGGAGTTTGCTAACGTGGCCCTGTTACTACCTGCCGATTCATCATTCATCAATGGTGGCGTGACAAATGCCAATGGCGACTTCGTAATTCCCTGCCGCCCAGGGCGTATGCTTATCCGCGTGTCGTTCGTCGGCTACAAGACGCACTATCAGCCTTGCTCCGTCGGCGAAGTGGGCAACATACGCCTCCGCCGTGACGCCATCGTGCTGAAGAACGTCGTGGTGAAGGGCGAGATACCGCAGTATAAGGCCACCCCTGGCGGCATGACCGTTGAGATACAGAACTCTATCCTGAAAGACGTTGGCACAGCCGACGACCTGCTCTCGATGCTGCCCCGCGTGGAGGGGAGCGACGGTAAGTTCACCGTCTTTGCCAAGGGCGAGCCGGAGATCTATATCAATAATAAGAAGGTACGCGACGCAAAGGAACTGAAGCAACTCAAATCGACGGACATCAAGAGTGTGGATATCATCACCTCGCCTGGTGCGAAATACAATGCTGAAGTCGGGGCGGTTATCCGTATCAAGACTATCAAACGACAAGACGACGGACTGAGCATAGAGGCATACACCCAAACAAAATACAACGACTGGTGGACTAACTACGAGGATTTCACTGTTAAATACCGTTCTGGCGGGTTGGAAGTCTTCGGCACAGGCTCTTTCTACAATCACCATTATTCAGAAGACCCAGTTCTTTCATCGGAACTTCTGTTCGACAACAACCCCATCCACATCGATCAGACTGCCCCCAATTCTGTATGGTTTACATCTGTGTACGGCAAAGCAGGACTCAGTTACGACTTCGATGAAAATAACTCCATAGGAATGACATACGGCTGCTTTGGTGAACTATATGGCGGCGGAGACATGAACGGTTCGCAAACAATCTACCGTAATGGGCAGTTAGAAGGCAAAGTGAGCCAATGGATGAAGATAGACCACAGGACGATACCTGACCACGACGCCAACATCTATTATGTAGGCAAGATAGGCAAACTGGGTATTGACTTCAATGGCACGTGGCTATGGCAGAAGACCATCCGCAGAGACATCGAGACGGAAAGAAGCACAGAACTGGAAGACCGCGACATCCACAGCAATGCAGAGGACCGTCGCAGGATGCTGGCAGCCAAACTCGTACTCTCCTATCCCGTATGGAAAGGCGAACTGAGCGTGGGTACCGAGACCACCAACACCCACAGCAACGGCATGAGTGAGAATATAGAGGGATGGGTACCTGCCTCCGAAAACCATATCAAGGAAAACAATCTGGCGGGTTTTGCCGAGTACGAAGTGCAGTTAGGCCACTGGAGCCTCGATGCAGGCCTGCGCTATGAGCACGTAAACACCGACTATGAGTCATATAGCATCCGGAGCGATATTCAGCCAGAGCCGAGCCGCACTTACAATGACATATTCCCTAATGTATCGGCAGGCTGGCAGAAGTACAAGTGGAGCCTGCAACTCAGTTACACCAAGCGCATTAACCGCCCCAGTTATCACTCGCTGAGTAACTATGTGCAATACGACAACCGCTATCAGGTGGAAGGTGGTAACCCGATGCTGCGTCCGGCTATCCGTCAGGACATCGACTTCAGCGCTACCTACTCGTGGCTCAGTTTCAATGCTGGCTTCGAGCACTACAGCGACAAGATTCTGAACTTCAGTAGTCTCTATCAGAAAGGCAGAGAGGTCATCATGTGGCGTAACGAAAACTTCGACGATTTCAACTGCTGCCATGCCTCAATTGTAGCCTCGCCTAAATGGGGCATCTACACCCCGACACTTACCTTGGGCTACTTCCAGCAGTTCTTCGATGTCAAGCAATATGGCATCGACCATAGTCTCACCAGACCTGAGTGGAGCATCAACCTACGCAACTGGCTGGCATTGGGAGAGACAGCCAAGGCGATGGTCTATATCCACTACGCCACCACACACGACTATGGTTTCAGCCGCCAGCATCATGAGTTCAACGTGAACGCCCGCCTACAAAAGACTTTCCTGAAAGGTCAACTGACGGCAGTACTCTTTGCCAATGACATCTTCCGAACGCTCCGTGACAAATGGGAAGGCTACTATCCTATAGAAGTTCTGACCCGCAATGCCAACCAGTATTCCAGAGAAATCGGCATATCACTGCAATACAACTTCAACGCCACCCGCTCGAAGTACAAGGGCACCGGTGCTGGCAATGCCGAGAAGAGCCGACTCTGAAAGCCTATCACTTCTTTTCAAGCGAATCCCACCGCTCTTGGAGTTCGGCCTCCTGTTTGCGGACCTTTTCAAGCGCCTTCTTCCGAGCAAGGCGCTTTTCACGTTTTTTGCCGTAGAGGTTTTCATACAGCCAAGCGGCTATAGCCA
>JAGAWQ010000028.1 GCA_017941345.1 Prevotella sp.
ATGGCAATAGAAAAGATACCATTGTCGGTTGCTCCCCAAAGTATTCCGTTTCCATTATAAGTAATGTGTGTGACGTTGTTGGAACAAAGTCCGTTAGCCTCAGTAATCTTATAGATGACATCGCCAGACTGATCGGTGATAAAGAGGCCTTCACCTGTGGTAGAAACAGCACTAAGCCCGTTCTCGAGTTGTTGTATCTGGGTGACGTGATGTTCAGTCCCCAGGGTCGTAAAACCAGACTTGGGAAGCGTGCCTTCCTTGTTCCATATTACCTTGCGGTCTTTGACATCGTAGATCTTGCCATCGCTGACAAGGAACGATACCTTGCCTTCACGCTCCCAAATCCATTGCACCTCGCCTTGAATGGTATTGTTCTCGTCGATGGTTTCCAATTGCAGTATTCCATGCTTGTCAGGGGTAACGTAACCCAAATAGTTGTAGCCTCCTGCCCATACACGTCCTTTGGAATCACGGAAAACGGCGGTGATGCGGGTGATGCCAGGCGTGTGAATAATACGCCATTGGGAATTGTCGAAGTAGATAAGTCCTTCGAAATTAGCGACATATACTGTACCGTCGGGGCCTGTGATGATGTCGAAATTCTGCTTATGTGCGTTGTATTTTGCCGCAGAATAGTTGCGGATAAACGGAATGCCCTGTGACCACAGTATAGCCGGCAGACAGATTAGTGCAAGTGTCAGCAGTATTTTCCTCATCGTCCAGCCTCCTTTCCAATAAATGTCTCGTAGGGCACATTACGTCCTATATAGTGGTTCCACTCTTCTCTTGTGAGGTTGCGCTTTAGTTTACCCTTAATTCTTTCAACCATGAGGTTGACGGCGATGAACTCTTCTGTCAGGTTGCCTTTCTGGTCGCCACACCAAATGTTATGCTTAGGCGTGTCGAAAGTAAAGCAAGTAATCCAGTTGCCTGTCTTCAGAATGTTCATAGGTTCCACTTTTGCCGTGTTGGTCATCCAGAGGTTCAGGGTGCCGTCATAGCTTGATGAATAGAGGTGGCGGCCATTGATTTTCAAAAATGATATTTGCGAACGATGGCTGATGAGTTCTTGTCGTTTGTCGTTGGAGTCAAAGAGGTAAATGGTACCATTCTTCATGCCATAGGCTTTCAGTCCGGTGTTCTTACTGCTGGCAAAGGCTGTCACTTGTCCGCTGACAGGCAGTCGGCTGGTCTCTATCTTGTCCATGCTGCGTACGACGTGCATGCGACCTTTGTTGTCAAAGACGACAGGGGCATAGTCGTAGCGGGTAACGAAGACGGGCTTGATAGACCACTTCCGCGTCCTGGTAATCTGCTGGGTTTTCGTATCCAGCTGTGCAATGCCTTGTTCGCCTATAATGAACATTTGTTCGCCTGCAGGCTGGATGGCCATCAGCGGACCGATGCCATTGACCTCGCGAATGACGTTCTTGTTATTCTGACGGATGACCAGATGGCCTGTACGGCTAATGCAATAGATGATTTTCTCGCCACGTATAATGTAGATATCGCGGAAGTCGTAGTTGCTATTGGAAATGATGGTGTCCGTCTTTAACTGCTTGCCAACAAGTTTGTGCTTCAACAGTTCACCGTAAGAGCTGCTGGTCACGAAACGGTCTTTACTATCGTCTGTAAAAGCAATATCTGTGACTGTGCCTTTGTGCTTGTGCCATTGACTTCTGCTTTGGCTAGTCATTTCAAGTGCTTGGTAGATGGTAGGATAATAGACGTCGCTATGGTAACGATCGGTATAAAGATAAGCTGCATAGGCCAGCAGATCGGCTATCTCTCGGTTGCCTGCCTGATGTTGAGTGATGGCAACGTTGCCCAATTGACGGGCTAGCGTGATGTAACTTAGCGTATCGGCCATCCGCTTGGAATGCTCAGCCTCAGCACGCTGTTGTTCCGCAATGGTACGCTGGCTCTTTGCTATCTCGGAGGCTTCCAAGGCACGATGCTCAGCTTCAAGGGCGTTCTGTCGCTCCTCTTCAGCATTGCGACGCATCTGCTCGGCAACCTTGGTCTGTTGCTCGGCTGCATCACGCTGTTCCTCGCTGACGCGACGTTCTTGCAGCGCTATCTCCTCCATTTGGGCGTTGATGCTCTGCATAACGGCTGATTGCTTCTCCTGCTTGGTCAG
>JAGAWQ010000133.1 GCA_017941345.1 Prevotella sp.
ATTAAAAGAAACGATTATGAAAAAGATTTTGATGATTGCTGCCATGATGGTAGCTACAGTTGCAGCTAAAGCTCAGTTCGAGCCAGGTACATTCACCCTCCAGCCAAAGGTTGGTGTCACTCTCGCAACGATTTCTTCTGATAACACTAAGTTCAAGTTCGGTATGGCTGCTGGTATCGAAGGTCAGTATCAGCTCAACAACTGGTTTGGTCTGTCTGCTGCCGTGATGTACAGCCAGCAGGGTTTTAAAGCCAAGGACATTGACCTGAAAGGCAACATAGAATATATCAATGTCCCGGTGATGGCTAAGTTCTATGTCACCAAAGGTCTCTCACTGAACGTAGGTGTACAGCCTGGCTTCATGACAAAGGCTAAGGCTAAGCTATCTGGAAAAGATCAAAATTTCAAGGATGAATGCAACAAGGTTGACTTCTCTATCCCCTTGAGCATCGCCTATGAGTTCGAGAACGGCCTGACATTCGAGGCTCGTTACACCACTGGTCTGACCAATGTCGGCAAGGATGTCTTCGACTCTAGTTACAGCTCTTGGGACAAGGCTTACCAGAACAAGAACGAGGTCCTCATGCTGACCGTAGGTTACAAGTTCGAACTCTAATCCATCAGAGATATAGTTTTCAAAATATTTACAGGGCCCGCTTTCCGAAGCGAGCCCTGTTTCTTTCTCCCCCACCTCACGCAGTGTCAAGCACGCTCTTTGTGGTCAGGCCTTTATGAAAAGTATCTTCCTCCTGTTCTGTTGCGAGGGCGGACGCACGGCGAAGTGCACCCAGCAGATGTTCCCATGCTGCTCTAGCAAGAGTTCGTCGAAGTTTTGATCAGTGCCGTCAGCGATGTCGAGCAAGATGCATGCATAGCGGATCATCTGCTCCTTACCCGCACATCGGATATCCACCGCGCACCCCGTCACATGATTCGAGGTCGCTACCCCACCCGCCAGCTTATTCACTGCTGGCGAGCGATAGCCAGAGTTCACGACAATTCCTTCGACATTCTCCGAGGTGTCATAATCCTCGCCCGGCTGCAGACAGTAGAGCGTATTATAGCTATACCGCAGTTCCTCCAGCCACCAGCAGAGCCGCTTCAGATTCTCAATCACTTCGTGACTCGGGATGTTCCCATCCGCCGTCACATGCTTGGTTTTCGTCAACTCCCCGAGCGTCATGTGCTCGGAGAGTTTGGCATGTTTATTGATTTCTACTTGTTTCATACATTGTTTATTTTAAAAATACAAATGGTATGCCGGTACGTCGGTACGTCGGTATGCCGTTTAGAGCATGGTGACACCCGTCTTGCGGTAGGTCGTCTTATAGACATTGCCATCCCTGACTTCACCAGTTTTCTCTGCCACACGATCATCCACCAGTCGTTTTGCCCTCGACCTGGCAGCACCTATTGTAGATAGATTGAAACACCGCTGGATATCTTCCGTCGTAAACTCCTCAGGTAAGCGTTGGAAGGCCTCTATCGTCTTCTGCCTGCGCTGCACGTTCACTGAGGCGTCCTTCAGCTTGTTGTCGAAGTAGGCCTCGGCCATCGCTCCGAAGTAGTGGCGCTGACAGGCGTACTGGATGTTCACGATCAGTTCGGCCAGTCGCCAGTCCGTCTCGTCCGTCTCGAACTCGCCGCACCAGTAGTTGCCGTCCTGATGCATCTTGTCCCAGTGGCGCATCACGATGAACGGTGCAGCGAAGTTCAGTCCGTGATAGGCGCAGCGCTTCAAGAGCATCTCGTCG
>JAGAWQ010000134.1 GCA_017941345.1 Prevotella sp.
GTGAAGACCTTGTCGATTTCATGGACGGTCACCTCGAACCAGTAGTCGGTTGATGGCTGGTCTACTCCGTTATACACGCCATCCCAACCCGGATCGGCTCCCAGGAACGTGCCCACTTCTTTTCCGTAACGGTTGAAGATGCGGATCTCGGCTTCCGGATAGGTCTCCTGGATGTTGACTGGCGTCCATACGCCCGACACATCGTCGCCGTTTGGTGAGAACCATACTGGGAATATGATAGCTGGCTGCTCGACTACGAACGGTGCTACGGCCACACAACCCACCGCGTCTTTCACATACGCCGTGTGGATGGTGTATTTGAGTCCGTCTTTCACCGGATCGAGGTCGTAGGTGCTCACATCGTCTACCGCATAGTAGTAAGGTGCGGTTCCGTACGACTCGTCGAGGTTGATCTGTACCTTGCGGCAGCCGAGGCTGTCGACCGATACGATCTTAGGGTTGCTGTTCACATTGATGGTCATTTCCGCCTCGGCCTTACAGTTGCCACGGGTCATCGAAACCGTGTAGGTCGATGTCTCCTCTGGGGTCACATATAGGGTCTGGCTGTTGCCCAGGGCGTTGCCTACCAGGGCGGAGGTCCACTCGTAGGTGGCCGCCTTGTAGTTGCTGGCATCGAGACGGACTCCGAAGCCCTCGCAGATGGTGGTGTCGGACAACGTGCCGGTTATCGGCTCGTTCACCGTTATCGTCACCTTCTCGGTCTTGTCGGCACAACCCTCCATCGATGCGGTCAGGTGGTACACCTTGGTGCTGTTGTGGTTGCGTCCTGTCTCTTCGTCGTATTCTGGTACTACGGTGATGGTTTCCGTATCGCTGGTGCCGCTGGTGATGGTCGCATCGTCTTGCCAGTTCACTACCACACTACCCTCTGGGGTCACGCTCAGCAGCGAGATTTCCAACTCGTCGCCTGCGCACACGCTCAAGCCGGTCGGTACCTTTATCTGGATTGGCTGCAGTACGATGATGCTCGTCTCCGATACAACCTTCTGCTCGTCGACGCCCTCGCCCTCACGGTACAGGAACGTGGTGGTGTAGGTCGCATCGGCGGTCGGATGTACCTCTAACTGCAACTTGCCGTCGACCAGTTTCCAGCCGCTGATGTTGTGGCTGGCCTCGCCGATGGTCTCGGTCACGGTTATGAACGCCTTGTCAGCGTAGTAGATGGCGCCCGTGCCGGTGGTGTCGATGGTCAGGTAGACGCCCTTGTCGCCACGGCACATCTTCTCGTCTATCGAGGTTTCCAACTGCAGGCGGGCATCCTTTATGACTTCCACCGTCTTGGTGGTGTCGCAATAGTTATCGTCGCTCATCGTGATGGTGAACACATCGCTCGCGTCTACCGTATAGAGGTAGTCCTTCGTCGTGTTCACTTCCGAACCGGCCTTGTTCGTCCAGCTGATGCTGCTTGGGGTGCCGGCGGCTGGTACCGAGATGATGGTCGGTATCTCCAACAGGCTGTCGCGGCGGGCTATGTAGAGATCCTGTTCTGGCTTGAAACGGATGTAAGGTTTCACCTTGGCCTCCACACTGCCGGTTGCCTCACAACCGTAGTTGGTTATCGTATACTTGTACACTCCGCTCATATCTGGAGTTGCCTTGGCGATGGACGTCGTCGTTCCGCTTACAACTGATGTAGGTGCGTCGTCTTTAGCCCATTCCACGGTCGAAGCGTCGTTGCCTGCCGTATAGGTGAGCTGCACCGACACCGGCTCGTTCTCGCAGATGACCAGTGTCTCGTCGTCAGACGCCTTCAAATCTTTGCTACTGAAGATGGCGACATTGTTCTTGATTGATGCGTCCTTCACCTCGAAGGTCATCGAGGTCGCACAGTTGTTCGAGTAGGTGATGGTATAGATACCTGCGGTATTGATGGTGACACTTGCGCCAGTGCCTACCGACGAGCCGGCGGCGTTCGTCCACTGGAACTCGGAATCGGCATCCTTTTCCAATGCGGCGGTGGCGGTCACACCGCTGCCGCACATATAGAACGGATCGGCGGTAACGTCACGTGTCGAGGTGTATATCTTGCCCGAATTGGCGTTCTCGTCTTCGGTCAGTGTCAGGGTTCCGACTACAGGGCCGTCACCCAGTGTCACCTTGATGCCCGTCTGCGTCTCGCTACAGGTTCCGGCGCTTACAGTCAGGTCGTACAGGAACACGGTTCCGGCATCGCCCAACAACTTGGTGGTGGTGAAGTCTGACTGGGCTGCACCGCCCGCTACACTCTGGACGTCAATCTTCGCGTCGGAACTTGCCTGGGCTGCCCACGAGAAGCTTGCCGATGCGACGTTGGTCGCTACTTCGGCATGGAGCAGGCCTTCGGTGTTCGGACAGGTCTCGGCATCGACCACCGGTGTCAA
>JAGAWQ010000135.1 GCA_017941345.1 Prevotella sp.
CCCGTCATGTTCATATAGGCCAGGGCGTCGTACTGGATCTTCGTCCAGTCGTAGTTCAGACGGAGTCCGAGCGTCAGCTTCAGACGATCGGCGAGCAGCACGTTGGACTCGTGGTAGAGACCAAGGTTGAGCTGCGGTGTGCGATAGTTGGAGGGCACCGCCATCTCGGCGCTCATCGAGACACCGTCGAGGGCCTTCTGGACAGCGGCATTGGCGGCAGCCTCAGCCTTGGGAGCAGCCATCGCCTCGGGCATGCCCTGGGCAATCATCTGCTCGAGCATCTGCTGATACATACGCGGATACATCGACTTCTGCATGGCACCACGCATCGCACTGGTGATAGCTTCGCCGATAGGCCCCGTGATGGCATCGCCGAAGAAGACGGGGGCATCGGTGCGGAGCCACTGGTAAGAGCCGAAGAGACCTGTCGTATGCTGCCAACGGTCTGTGTCGTGGGAACGCAGCACGAACTCCTGCGTGAGCGCATTCATCTTCTGGCGCTGCTCGAGGCGCAGGTAGTCGGGTGTCATATAGTCCTGGTCCATCAGCATCTCGTCGTTCAGGAACTGATAGCTGGTGGTGGAGGTGAAGAGCAGCTGCTCCGTCTCATAGCCGATGGAGACACCCGTATTGAACATATTACGCTTATAACCGTTCATGATGGTGGTGGCAGGGTCCATCACATCAGTGAATTTCGTAAACGGATCTGAACCTGGGAAGCCTGTGTCATACCAAGCATGGCCAAATTCCCCATAGCCGAAGCCGTTCTGATTGACATACTGATAATCGGCTGTCCAGTCGAACTTCAGCTTCGTCGTAGGCTGGAAGATCAGGCGCAGCTTACCGCCGGCCTCGTTGCTCTTGTCATTCTTCTCTGAGAAGTTATCATTGTTGATAAAGCCCTTCAGACCGCTGTAGAAACCAGCCACAGAGAAGGCGAGCTTGTCGCTGGGACGATGATAGTGAGCCACCTCGATATTCGAATAGAGGCCCGTGCCGATGCCCAGACGGATATCCGTACCCTGATAGTTCATCGGGTTCTTGGAGTAGATACGCACGAGTCCACCCTCGGTGTTCTGACCATAGAGCGTACCCTGAGGACCGCGCAGGACATCCACACGGTCGAGCATATAGAAATGATTATTGAAAGCCGCCTTCGACATCAGGGGGATGTTGTCGTAGTAGATGCCGACAGCGGGACTGTTGACGCGCGAACCTATACCTCTGACATACATCGAGGAGGTAAGACGCGAACCGTAGGCAGGCATCGTGAAGGCAGGCACGTACTGCGAGAGCTGCGAGAGGTCGCGCACGTTGAGCTGCTGGAGCTGTTCGCTGCCAAAGACATTACTGCTAACAGGTTGGAGGCGGAGGCGCACAGGCTCCTTGGGCTGTGCTACCACCACCACCTCGTCTAAATCAACAACTTTACTGGTATCTGCGATAGCCTCATCCGTGAGGTCATTAAGAGGGGTTGCCAGGCCAGAGAGCTGGCAGCCCAGTGCGAAAAGCACGATCAAATTCTTATTCTTCATATACATATTATCCTAAATCGGGTGCAAAGGTACGGTTTTTCCCCCACTCCTGCAATCCCCATTTATA
>JAGAWQ010000136.1 GCA_017941345.1 Prevotella sp.
CACGATGAAAACCACGAAGAGAACGATACACATCGTATTGAAAGCCAATGAGGCCATTCCGAGTTGGAATCGTTCCTCGTGCAAATACATCAGAGCGGTGAGGAATGCGGTGATGAGGACATAGATGGCAATATCCTTCATCGGGTAGGGGATAGGATTCTTCTTCTGTCCTACGATATAGCTCAGCACCATCGCCGTGCCATAGCCTGCCACACCGCCCCAGGCACAAGCCCAGTAGCTGTATCTGGGGATGAAGAAAATATTGACGGCAAAGAGCACCAGACAGCCTGTCAGCGAGAACCAGGCTCCATAGATGGTTTTGTCGATGAGCTTATACCAGAATGAGAGGTTGAAATAGACGCCCATCATAATCTCTGCTGCCATGACGATGGGTACTACGCCCAGACCTTCACGGTAGTCGGCACCGATGATATACTGCAACAGAGGCATCCAGCCCACCACGCAGAGGAATGCCAGCAGCGTGAAGATGAGAAAATACTTCATGGCTGCAGCATAATATTCCGTCTTGTCGGCATCCTTGCTCTTCGCGAACACAATAGGCTCATAGGCATAGCGGAAAGCCTGTGTGATCATCGCCATGATCATCGCAATCTTGACGCAGGAACCGTAGATGCCAAGCTGTACGTTGGCCTCTGCCTGATCTGGATAGACCAGCGGGAAGATGATCTTGTCGGCTACCTGGTTCAGGATACCAGCGATACCGAGAATCAGGATAGGCCATGAATAGCTGAGCATGTTGCGTAACAGGCTGCCGTCGAATTTCCAATGGATGCGGAATAGGTCTGGCAGGAAGAAGAAGGTGATGAAACCTGTGCAGAGCAGATTGATGAAGAATACGTAGAACACCGATGTCTTGCCGAGTACCACGAAGTAGAGCAGGTTAAGACCGATGTTCAGGATGATGAACAGCATCTTCAGTGAGGCAAAGCGTAAGGGGCGCTTCTGATAGCGCAGATAGCTGAAGGGGATGGCCTGCAGGGCATCAAGTGCCACCACGACGGCCATCATCAGCAGATAGTCGGGGTGCTCTGTGTAGCCAAGCGCACCACTGATAGGTCCGATGAAACCGAAAATGAGCAGCAGGAACACGGCTGTCAAAGAACCTACGACTGCCATTGTGGTTGAGAAGACGGTGTCCGACTTATACCGTTCGTCGTTGGCAAAGCGGAAGAGTGTCGTCTCCATACCAAAGGTCAGCAGCACCAGGATTAGTGCCACATAGGCATAGACGTTGGTGCTGATGCCGTAGTCGCCCGAGTCCTTGGGCATATAGTGCGTGTAGAGCGGCACGAGCAGGTAGTTCAAGAACCTGCCTACGATGCTACTCAGTCCATAGATAGCTGTATCTTTTGCGAGTGATTTCAGATTTGCCATTTTTGCCCTTTTCCCCTTTCTTTTTTACCTTTTTACCTTTTTACTTTTTTACCTTTATCCAAAGAACAAGTATGCGATGGCGATGGCAGCGATGATACCAGCAAGGTCTGCCAGCAGACCGCAGGCAACGGCATGGCGGGTCTTGACGATACCCACACTACCGAAATACACAGCCAGGATATAGAAGGTCGTGTCTGTCGATCCTTGGAAGATACAGCTCAGACGCCCGATGAATGAGTCAGCGCCATAGGTGGTCATCGCATCGACCATCATACCACGGGCACCACTACCCGAGAGGGGTTTCATCAGCGCCGTTGGTAAGGCACCCACGAAGTCGCTGTTGGCACCTGTGGCCTCTACGCCCCAGCGGATGCCGTCGATGAGCATATCCATTGCGCCAGAGGCACGGAACACGCCGATGCCTACGAGGATAGCC
>JAGAWQ010000008.1 GCA_017941345.1 Prevotella sp.
AGCAAACTGGGTATTTCGCCCAATGCCGTGATGGTGACCAATGGGGCTACGGAAGCCATTCATCTGATAGCCCGTCTGTTTCATCACAGTGCCTCCATCATTCCACAGCCCACCTATTCGGAGTATGCCAATGCCTGTCGTATCAACAAGCATATCATTTCCAGCGAGAGCAGCGAGGAACTGTTGGAAATGCCCAAGGACCGCGTCTACTGGATTTGCAATCCTAATACGCCCTCAGGTAATGTGCTGATGAAGGGATTCGTCGATTATGTGGTCAGACGCTCGCCACGCTATACCTTTGTGGTAGACCAGTCATTGGAGGCCTATACAAAAGAACCGCTGCTGGTACCGCGCGAGGTACAGGAATTACCAAACTTGCTGTTGCTCCACTCGATAGGTAAGACGTATGGCGTACCTGGATTACGGTTAGGTTACATCACGGCCCATCCCAGCACCATTCAGCTGTTACGCCAGCTACAGCGTCCTTGGTCTGTCAATGTGTTGGCTGCTGAGGCTGGCAAATTCCTGATAAGCAAAGGACAGCCAGCCATTACCGACCTGGATGCCTATCTGCAGGAAACGGAACGATTGCGTGCTGCTTTACGGAAAGTGACAGGGGTGAGAGTTTTTGAGACCAAGACCAGCTATATGCTTTGTGAGCTGTTGGAAGGAACATCGACAGGACTGAAAGACTACCTGATTCATCAGCATGGCATCTTGATTCGCGACTGCCAGAATTTTGATGGATTGACCAATCGCTTGTTCCGTGTGTCAACCCAGCTTCCAGAAGAAAATGATGCCTTAGTGGCGGCTATTCAGCAGTATATGACCAGCATAAATGGGCAATAATGCGAAAAAAGATGCAAAAAATTTGCAGGATTCACGGAAAATGTGTAATTTTGCAGCGTTCAGAGGAATGAGGGGCTTTACGAAGCCTCTCATTCTTGTTTTAATTAACAAACATTTTATGATAGACAAGAACGTCATTAAAACCGCAGTTGAGGAATGGCTGGAGCAGAATGAGTACTACCTGGTAGACGTAGAAATGACTCCAGATGAACGTATCGTAATTGAGATTGACCATGCCGATGGAGTATGGATTGAGGATTGTGCCGACCTGAGCCGTTTCCTTCAGGAGAAGTTGGGCGAGGAGCTCGGCGACTATGAGTTGGAAGTAGGCTCTGCCGGAATCGGCCAGCCCTTTAAGGTGATACAGCAGTATCGCAATCATATTGGCAAGGAGGTAGAAGTACTTCAGCAGAATGGCTTGAAGATTCAGGGCATCTTGAAAGAGGTCAGCGAAGATGGAACGCAGTTTGTAATCACCGCCAAGGAGAAGCAGCATGTTGAAGGCAAGAAGCGCCCTGTATTGGTGGATGTCGACAAGGCTTTCGCCATCAGCGACGTGAAATACTGCAAATACCTGTTGAACTTTAAATAATTTCGTCATACCGAAAAAATCAAAAAAACAAAATATAATTATGGCAACAAAGAATTCGAAAGGCCCCTCTATGATAGAGACCTTTCAAGAGTTTAAGGAGACAAAGAACATTGACCGTACTACCTTGGTGAGCGTGCTGGAGGAGAGCTTCCGTAACGTGATAGCCAAGATGTTCGGTTCTGATGAGAACTACGACGTGATTGTAAACCCTGACAAGGGTGACTTCGAGATTCATCGTAACCGTATCGTGGTTGCTGATGGCGAAGTGGTAGACCAGAACAAGGAAATCAGTCTGTCAGAGGCTCAGAAGATTGAGCCCGACTACGAGGTAGGCGAAGAGGTTTCTGAGGAAGTTGACTTCCAGAAGTTTGGCCGTCGCGCCATTCTGAACCTGCGACAGACGCTGGCTTCGAAGATTCTGGAGCTGGAGCACGACTCCTTGTATAACAAGTATAAGGACAAGGTAGGACAGATTGTTTCTGCCGAGGTTTACCAGATGTGGAAGCGTGAGGTACTGCTCATCGACGATGAGGGTAACGAGCTGCACCTGCCTAAGGCAGAGCAGATTCCTGCTGACAATTATCACAAGGGTGAGACCGTTCGTGCTATCGTCAAGGAGGTACAGAACGAGAACAACAACCCCCGTATCATCCTCTCGCGTACCAGCAACCAGTTCCTTGAGCGTATGCTGGAGGCCGAGGTTCCTGAAATCCAGGACGGTCTGATTACGATTCGTCGCATTGCCCGCATGCCTGGTGAGCGTGCCAAGGTGGCTGTCGAGAGCTACGACGACCGTATCGACCCGGTAGGAGCCTGTGTAGGTGTAAAGGGTAGCCGCGTGCATGGCATCGTTCGAGAGATGTGCAACGAGAACATCGACGTCATCAATTACTCCACCAATATGCAGCTCTTCATCCAGCGTGCGCTGTCACCTGCCAAGGTAACCAGCATCACCCTGAACCCTGAGGAGCATAAGGCTGAGGTTTACCTGCAGCCCGAGGAGGTTTCGCTGGCTATCGGTAAGGGTGGTCTGAACATCAAGTTGGCCTCCATGCTGACAGAATATACTATCGACGTATTCCGTGTGGTCAACGAGAACGAGGCCGACGAGGATATCTACCTCGACGAGTTTGCCGACGAGATTGACCAGTGGATTATCGACTCTATCAAGGCTATTGGTCTGGATACGGCCAAGCAGGTGCTCAATGCTCCGCGTGAGATGCTCATTGAGAAAGCCGACTTGGAGGAAGAGACTGTCGACCATGTACTGGAAGTGCTCAAGGCAGAGTTTGAGTAATTATCAATTATCAATTTTCAATTATCAATTTGAATAGATGGGAGTAAGATTAAATAAAGTATTATCAGAACTGAATATAGGACTTCAAACGGCAGTTGATTTCCTAAAGAATAAGAAGGAGCTTGGCGAGGTCAAGGATGAGATGACCCCTAACACCAAGATTTCCGACGAGCAATATCAGGCTTTGGTCAATGAGTTCAATGGCGACAAGAAGTTGAAGTCACAGGCTGAAATGATGTTTACAAAGAAGGCCAAGGAAAAGGAGAAGGAGAAGAAGGTGGAGAAACAACCTGAGAAGGCTGTGACCAAGACTGAGGAATTGTTGGGACAGCGCCCACAGCTGAAGACGCTGGGTAAGATTGACCTCAACGAAATTGGTAAGCCTAAGGCCGCTGCTCCTGAGCCAAAGCCAGCAGAGCAGGAGCCTGTTGTTGAAGAGAAGCCCGAGCCTGTTGTGGAGGAAGCTGCCGAGACCCCACAGCCCATCGTCGAAGAAGAAGAGCCCGTAGTGGAAGAACCTCAGGAACCCGCTGTTGTTGAGGAGCCGGAAGAGGAGCCTGAAGAGGAGCCCGAGAAGCCCAGTCTGGCCAAGACTCCCGGTGATGCCAAGGTGGCTCAGAATGCTCCGCAGCTTAATGTGGTGGGTAAGATAGACCTTGACTCGCTGAATCAGAGCACTCGTCCGAAGAAGAAATCGAAGGAGGAGCGTCGCAAGGAGCGCGAGGAGAAGGCCGCCGGTGAACGCAGGAAGCGCGAGCGTATCCGTACTGACAAGGTGGATATCGAGGCTGCTGCCAAACAGGCTAACCAGCAGAATAAGAAGAATCAGAACAAGCAGGCTGGTCAGCAACAGCAGCAACAACAGGGTGGCAAGAAAAACAAGAAGAACCGTCCTGTCAAGTCGCTGGAGGTGGACGACGAGGCAGTAGCCCGTCAGGTCAAGGAGACGCTGGCCCGTCTGACGTCGAAGACCACCCAGAACAAGAAAGGTGCCAAGTATCGTAAGGAGAAGCGCGACGCCGTTGCTGAGCGCATGAACGAAGAGATGGCAGCTGAGGCTGCTGAATCGAAGGTACTGAAGCTGACGGAGTTTGTGACCGTTTCCGAGTTGGCTACGATGATGAACGTGGGTGTCAACCAGGTCATCGGCACCTGTATGTCCATTGGCATCATGGTCAGCATCAACCAGCGTCTGGATGCTGAGACCATCAATATCGTTGCTGATGAGTTCGGATTCACCACAGAGTACGTTAGTGCCGAGGTGCAGAATGCCATCACAGAGGAGGCAGATGATGAGAGCGATTTGATTAGTCGTGCTCCTATCGTAACGGTGATGGGTCACGTCGACCATGGTAAGACCTCGCTGCTCGACCACATCCGCAACACCAACGTGATTGCCGGCGAGGCAGGTGGTATCACGCAGCACATCGGTGCCTACAATGTGACGCTGAAGGACGGCCACAGCATTACCTTCCTCGACACCCCTGGCCACGAGGCCTTCACGGCGATGCGTGCCCGTGGTGCTCAGGTGACGGATATTGCCATCATCATCATTGCTGCCGACGACTCTGTGATGCCTACCACCAAGGAGGCCATCGCCCATGCGCAGGCTGCTAACGTGCCGATGGTGTTCGCTATCAACAAGATAGATAAGCCCGGTGCCAACCCCGACAAGATTCGTGAGGACTTGGCTAACATGAACCTGTTGGTGGAAGACTGGGGCGGTAAGTACCAGTGCCAGGAGATTTCTGCCAAGAAGGGACAGGGTGTCTATGAGCTGTTGGAAAAGGTACTGCTCGAAGCCGAGATGCTTGACCTGAAGGCTAACCCCAACCGTAAGGCTACGGGTTCTATCATCGAGTCGTCACTTGACAAGGGTCGCGGCTACGTGTCTACCGTCCTCGTATCGAACGGTACGCTGAAGGTGGGCGACGTCGTGATTGCAGGTACTGCCTGGGGTAAGGTGAAGGCCATGTTCAACGAGCGTAACCAGCGCATCGAGAAGGCTGGTCCCGCTGAGCCCGCCATCATCCTGGGTCTGAACGGTGCTCCTACTGCCGGTGACTCGTTCCACGTGATGGAGTCGGAGCAGGAGGCTCGCGAAATTGCCAACAAGCGTATCCAGTTGCAGCGTGAGCAGTCGTTGCGCACTACCACAAAGCTGGGTCTCGACGAGTTGTCACACCGTATCGCTCTGGGTGAGTTCCATGAGCTGAACATCATCGTCAAGGGTGATACCGACGGAAGTATCGAGGCACTCTCCGACTCGTTCATCAAGCTCTCTACCGAGAAGGTGCAGGTCAACGTCATCTCGAAGGCTGTAGGTCAGATTTCCGAGAACGACGTCATGCTGGCCAGCGCTTCGCAGGCTATCATCGTCGGCTTCCAGGTACGTCCTTCTGCCGATGCCCGTCGTCTGGCTGAGCGCGAGGGTGTGGAAATCAATACCTACTCTATCATCTACGACGCCATCGACGAGGTGAAGTCGACGATGGAGGGTATGCTCGACAAGGTGAAGAAGGAAATCGTCACGGGTGAGATTGAAGTCAAGCAGGTATTCAAGATATCGAAGGTGGGTACCGTTGCCGGTGGTCTGGTCATCGACGGTAAGGTACACTCGAAGGACAAGGCCCGTGTGGTTCGCGACGGTATCGTTGTCCACACCGCTCCTATCGATGCCCTGAAGCGCTACAAGGACGATGCCAAGGAAGTGGCAACAGGCTTGGAGTGCGGTATCTCGCTGGTCAACTTCAACGATATCCAGGTAGGCGATATCATCGAGACCTTCACGGAGATTGAGGTAGAGCAGAAACTTTGATAATTGACAATTGACAATTGATAATTGACAATTAGATGAGTAATAACAATGAGTTTGTCCGTCAGGTAGCCGAACAGAAATATGAGTTCGGCTTCACGACGGATGTACATACGGAAATCATCGAGAAGGGGCTGAACGAGGATGTCGTCCGGCTCATCTCTGCCAAGAAGGGGGAGCCCGAGTGGATGCTTGAGTTCCGCCTGAAGGCTTTCCGCTTTTGGCAGGAGCAGCAGGAACCCCGATGGGGACATGTGCATGTGCCGCCGGTAGACTATCAGGCCATCAGCTATTATGCTGACCCGACAGCCAAGAGTGTACCCGGCGATTCTGTCGCTGGGATAGACCCTGAGCTGGAGAAGACCTTCGACAAGCTGGGCATTCCCCTGGAAGAGCGTCTGGCGCTATCAGGTAATACCGCCGTCGATGCCATCATGGACTCCGTTTCGGTGAAGACCACCTTCAAGGAGAAGCTGCGCGAAAAAGGTGTCATCTTCTGTTCCATCGGCGATGCCATCAAGGAACATCCTGACCTCGTGCGCCAGTATCTGGGTTCTGTAGTGCCTTATCGCGACAACTTCTATGCTGCCCTGAACTCAGCGGTCTTCTCTGACGGCTCCTTTGTCTATATCCCCAAGGGGGTGCGCTGTCCCATGGAGCTCAGCTCTTATTTCCGTATCAATGCCCGCAATACGGGTCAGTTTGAACGTACGCTGATTGTGGCCGACGACGACTCATACGTCTCCTATCTCGAAGGCTGCACCGCCCCCATGCGCGACGAGAACCAGCTGCATGCGGCCATCGTCGAGATTATCGTCATGAATCGTGCTGAGGTGAAGTATTCCACCGTGCAGAACTGGTATCCTGGCGATGAGAACGGCAAGGGCGGTGTGCTGAACCTCGTGACGAAGCGCGGTGACCTGCGTGGTGTCGACTCTAAACTCTCCTGGACGCAGGTGGAGACGGGTTCCGCCATCACGTGGAAATACCCCTCCTGCATCCTACGAGGCGATAACAGTACGGCCGAATTCTATTCCGTCGCTGTGACGAACAACTATCAGGAGGCCGATACAGGTACGAAGATGATTCATATCGGCAAGAACACCCGTTCGACCATTATCTCGAAGGGTATCTCGGCAGGTCACTCGCAGAACTCCTATCGCGGATTGGTGCGTGCCACTTCCAGTGCCGCTGGTGCCCGTAACTACTCGTCGTGCGACTCGCTGTTGCTGGGTTCGCAATGTGGTGCTCACACCTTCCCTTATATGGATGTGCACAACGACACAGCCATCTTTGAACACGAGGCTACCACCTCGAAAATCTCTGAAGACCAGCTCTTCTATTGTAACCAGCGTGGCATCCCCACCGAGCAGGCCGTAGGTCTCATCGTCAACGGTTATGCCAAGGAGGTTATACAAAAGTTGCCGATGGAATTTGCTGTAGAGGCTCAGAAACTTCTCAGCGTTTCGCTTGAAGGAACTGTTGGATAATAGCGATTCGCTAACGAAAAGTGAATAGTGAATAGTGAAAAATGAAAAAGCTATTGGTATTGTTTTGCGCCATTTGCTGGCACATCAGCACATCAGCCATCAGCCATCTTTAACGTCAAGGACTATGGTGCCAAGGGTGATGGCCGGACACTCGACTCGCCAGCCATTAATGCTGCCATAGCAGCTGCGGTAAAAGCGGGCGGCGGACAAGTGCTCCTGCCTGCCGGTACCTATCTCAGCGGCAGCATTCGCCTGAAGTCTAATATCGACCTGCACCTGTCGGCAGGCTGTACGCTGCTGGCTGCTCCGGCCTCCATGAAAGCCTACGACGAGAGCGAGTCGTTTGGCGGATTTCCCGAATACCAGGACGGAGGGCATACCTATTTTCATAACTCGCTTATCTGGGCTGACGGAGAGAGAAACATCTCCATCACAGGCCATGGAATGATTGACGGCAAGGGGTTGACACGTAAGGATACGGAGAAGGCAGGCCACGTGCAGGGAGGCTCCGTAGGCACAGGCGACAAGGCTGTTGCCCTGAAGCGATGCCGACAGGTAACCATCCGCGATATTACCATCTACCGAGGTGGCCATTTCGGCATCATCATGACCGGGTGTGACCTTTCAACGATTGATAATGTCACTATTGACACCAATCGTGACGGACTCGATATCGACTGCTGTAAATATATGACCGTCACCAACTGTCGCATCAACACACCCCACGACGACGCGCTGGTGCTGAAGTCAAGCTATGCTTTGAAGCAGCCTGTGCTTTGCGAGCATATCGCCGTCAGCAACTGCAGTATCACAGGCTTCAAGTGTGGCACCCTGCTCGACGGCACCTATCAGCCCGAACCTGTGGGATGGGTTTGCGGACGTTTTAAGCTCGGCACCGAGTCGAATGGCGGCTATCGTAACATCTCGCTCACCAATTGCACTTTCATGTATTCCAGCGGTCTGGCTTTCGAAGAGGTAGACCAGGGGCGGATGGAGAATATTGTTGTCAGCAATATCACGATGAGTCATGTTCATCACTACCCCATTTACATCACGACGGGCTGTCGCAACAGAGGCCCCAAGGAGGTGACCCGCATGAGTTCGGCACGCGACATCCAGATATCCAATGTCGTGGCCGACGATTGCGACTCGCTCTGCTCCATTATAGTGACAGGCATGAAGGACGAGCCCGTCCGTGGAGTGTGGCTCAACAACATCCGCTTGCACTTCAAGGGCGGCGGTACACGTGATTTGGTCAGTAAAGCCTATCGCGAACAAGGCACCAACTATCCTGAGCCGAAGTTTGCAGGCTCCACCCCCGCCTATGGACTCTATGCCCGTCATGTGGAAGACCTTCATGTCAGCGATGTCACCTTCCGCTACGAACGCCCCGACTATCGGCCAGCTGTCCTGCTCGACGATGTCAAACGCTTCACTATCCGCCATCTGGATGCTCCTACCGAGGATGGTGTCAAGCAGATAGTGACATTACGCTCGTCAGACGTCACTCTGGGGCATTATAAGCTGCCCGTTATCGAGACCACTGATGTTCATGGAACGCTGGTAAGCACCTCTGGCAGGACGAACCACTATCGGCTGGCCTATATTGCCGATAAGGCCAACGACATACGCGGACGAGGCAAAGACTACGATACCCGGAAACTGTTGCTGCTCGATGGTGGCGACATCTATCAGGGCACCGTCTTGTCGAATATCCGTCGCGGACAGCCCATGTATGCCGCGTTCGACAAGATGGATTACGATGCCGTAGCATTGGGTAATCATGAGTTCGACTGGGGCTTCGAGACGATGGTCGACGACGACGCAACGCTGCTCGCCTACGAGTTTCAGGGCAAGCATAGTGATAATAAGGTCCCTGTGCTGTGTGCCAATCTTTTCCGTCACGGGAAGCGTACCCATACCACTCGCGACTATGTTGTCCTTGACAAGGTGGCGACCAGCGCCGACGGCCATCGGGTAGGGGTGAAGATAGGTGTTATAGGCATGGCTGATTACTCCGCCAAGAGCATGTTTACCCATCAGTTTACCGACAAGGGCTACGACATCCCCGTCGACTATGCGCTGGCCAATGCTATTGCCGACTCGCTGGAGCGTAGTGGCAGTTGCGACGCTACGGTGCTGCTGGTTCATGGTCAGGCCGACGAGGCTGCACAGGCGTTGGGCCAGCAGTCAGTCATCGACCTCGTGCTGGGCGGCCATAGCCATAAGAACATGTGCGACACCACCACCTGGGGACTGCCCTATCTTCAGGGAAAGGCCTACGGCATGTCCTATTCCTACGCCGAACTGCTGTTCCAGGTCGATGCTACAGGCCGGCTGACGTTTGCCCATGTGGGTAACTGTCGAAATCTGGAAGTTGATGGCAAGAAGGACACGCGCCGTGTTGCCGGCGAGAATGCTGCCGACTTGGAGGCCGATATCGTTGAGCTGTCCGACAGTGCCGTCGAGCATGTCCGTCCGATGCTCGAGAAAGTCATCGGCCACGTCAATGTCGACCTGGTGCGCAATTACAATAATGTCGACGACAGCCTGGCACTTCCGCAGAGTGGTGGACGCGCCTCTACGATGGGCAACTGGATGAGCGACCTGGTGCGCCGTATAGGTCGTGCGGAGGTCGGCTTTGTCAACAACGGAGGAGTCCGCACGTCGTTCCCCCTCGACGGAGCAACAACGCGTCATATCACCGTCTCTAACGTCTACGAGATGTTCCCCTTCGACAACCTCATCTACGTCTATGAGCTGACCTATACCGATTTCCTCACCCTCCTGCAGTATGCCATGACCAAGAGCGGAGCCATGCTGCTGTCGCGTATGGTAGGCATTGACTGCTACCTCACCGTCCGTGCCGACGACAGCTACACCCTGCGCTCGTTGGTCAAGGACGGCACCACTGTCTATGCCGATGGCCAATGGACAGAAGGGTGGCCCCGTCGAACCGTCCGTGTGGCTGTCAGCCAGTTTGTTGCCACCGTCGACCGCGTCGACCAGTCAACAGGTCTGCACAATCCGTTGGTCAAGTGGAACAACACCCCACGACTAAAAAGCAAGGACTCCGTCGACAACGAGAATGCCGTACGAGTCCTTACTGAAGAGGCCGCCCGCCATGGAGGACTCCTCTCCGTAGACACCGCCCCCCATTTTATTGTGGCGCAGTAATGTCAATTCTCACCACGCGGAAGCCTACGTTCTGGTAGCCTTGCGAGCCGTCGCGCGAGTCGTCGGAATATTCTGAGCGGCACTGGTCGCTGGCGTCGTCGTCCTTGCGCGAGTCAATCAGACTGAGGAAACGTTGCCACAGACGTTCTTCGCGGTTGGTCACCATCTCGTCGACGATGCCCTGCATCTCCTCTACCAGTGACTCGTGCTTGGCCTCGCGCTCCAGTTCGCGCAGCTTAGCTTTCTTGCGGGCCACCACCTTATCGTAGCGCACGCCCATCTGGTCGTACAATGCCTGATAGTTCTCGTCCGTCGGATTCTGCTTATAGATACGTAGCAGTTCCTTGGTCTTCTTGTCCAGCTCAGGGCGTTCCTCCTCTACAAGGGGAGCATCAGGGTCGTCAAACTCCAGTTCGCTCTCGTCGAGGTCGAGGGGCGTAATCAGTTTGCCAGCCTCCGCCACTTGGTGAACACCGAAGTAGTGAGCCACCAGTCCGTCCTTGAATATCGAAAGCCGGTAGCCGCCGTAAAGGTCGCAAGGGAATGTCGTCACAACGTAATCCTTGCCCGTTTGGAGCGTCGAGCCGTCAGCAGCACAGAAGGTGATAATGGTCTTTACCCTCAGTAATCTCTGCGATGGTGGTTATACCATCAGTGGTCGTCAAGTTTCCAACGCCTGCTATATGGCAGTTATCTACGCTCTCCAACACCACGTGGGTCACACCCTCCATCTGGAAGTTCAGCCGGATTCCGCTGGTGAGCGATTCGCAGAACGCTTTGTCGGCATCATTAAAGACCACCTGGCCTGCCTGCTGTTCATCAGGGATAACCAGCATCTGAATCAGGTCATTCTGGGCATCGTTGACGATGGTTGGTTCGTTGTCGGCCTTATCACATGCTGTTAGTAAGGCGACTATCGTCAACAATGCCATAATACGAAATATTGTAGTGTGCATGGGATTATCGATTTCTATTGGTTCTGCGATGATTCATACTACCAGTCCCCTGGCGATGATGACGGGCCAGTCGGCGCATCATCTGCTGCTCCAGTTCGTAGGCACGTTCAATCTGCTTCTGAGTAAGGAACTTCGAGTACTCTTTGTAGTACTTCTCGCGCAGGTTGAGAATCTTCTGGCTCTGCTCCATGCGGGCCTTGTTGGCCTGCTCAGCTTCGGCTTCAGTAGCCGTATCTGCCTGATGTCGCTTTACGCGAGGTCCCAGCGCCCATACTTCTTTTTGGTAGGCGCAATAGGTAGTGACATACTTCTGAGTCGTAGCATCGTCGAGTGCCAGCTCGTGGGCGATGTGACGAGCCTGCTTCTCGGCTAGTTCTTCGCGGCTGATGCGCTGCTGCTTCTTACTCTGTTCTGTCTGTGCCATTGAGGCGGTACTGCAAACGGTCATCATGATGGCGCAGATTGCTAATGATAACATCTTTTTCATCTTAGTTTAGTTTTTATGGGTTAATAAACAAATCGTCTTCTTCATACACCTGTATCAGGAAGTCCTGGTCGTCGGTAGAGAGTTGTCCAAATGCCTGTTCGACGCTGGCAAAGTCATCAGCTGACGCCAAAACGGATTCGCTTTGGGGGAGCGTGGCACACACGACAAAGAACAAGGCTAATGTAGCGGCAACAGCAATTGCAGAACGCATGGCAATTTTAATGATGTGTGCTTTTTTGCGACTCTTGGGCTGGGTGGTCTCTACCTTGACCTCCTGCATCACATCCTCCTCGAGCTGGTCGAAGAAACTGTCGGGTACGTTGTAAGGCATCCGTTTGCCCACCTGATTGAAATCAAACTGCTTCATATCTTAGTCGTTTTTGTCCATATATTCAATGATCTTTTCCTTGGCCAGATGATAGTTCATCTTCATGCTCGCTGCCGATGAACCCGCCACCTCGGCAATCTCCTCATACGACAGTTCGTCGTAGTAGCGTAGATTGAACGCCAACTGTTGCTTGGCTGGCAGGTGAAGGATGGCCTGTTGCAGACGGGCGGCTATGGCATCGCTGCTGTCGAAGTATTCGTCGGTCTTCGCGCTCAGTATGTTGGCAGTCACATCGTCAAGCGATAACATCGTGGCATTTTTCAGACGTCCGAGCAACCTGAGCGCCTCGTTCGTAGCGATGCGGAAAATCCAAGCCTTGAAGGAGTTCTCCTCGCTGTATTGCCCGAAATTCCTGAAGATGCGGATGAAGGTCTCCTGCGCGGCATCTTGGGCATCGTCGTGGCTCACCACCAGTCGGCGGATGTGCCAGTAGAGCGGTTCCTTGTAGCTCGCCATCAGCAGTCGGAATCCCCGTTCGGGGTTCTCCCGCATCGCCACTATGATATCTTTGTCGCCTGTCATTGTTTCCGTTTTCTGTATATATGACCCGCGAAACAGAAGAAAGTAAAATCTGAGGGAAGGAAATTCTCTATGTTTTTCACAATAAAACACGGAGATGCCTTCTATAAGTTGTCCAAACGTCATCTTTCACTCAAAGAGATAATCTCTTATACTGTATAGGAGATATCTGCACGACTCGTAATAGGTATCGGAATGATTCAAAAGAGGTATCTCCGTAAGTAATGGAAAATACTCCGAAAGTAATGAAAAATACTCCGAACGAAATTTTCATTTCATTCGAAGTATTGATGGTGCTGTAGTAGCTACGATGCTTCTCAACTATCATTGCCAGAACATATATTGTCCTACGGGCTGACCTTGATATTGCAGGATTTGATTGCGTGGGCCTTGCTTCGTGGTGCTGAGCCATTTGCCCCAATTGGTGAAGAGGTGCCAGTTGGTATATTCGTATGCCTCTTTGAAGGTGTAGTCCCATGCTGTCTTGGCCTGATAGTCGGCTTGGCTGCAGAGTACTACTGAGAGCGAGAACTTAGGCAGGTCGCCGAGCGGCGACAGATGAAGCTCGCAGCGTCCGAGGATGGCTTGGTCAAGACCATTGTTCAACTCCTTAGCGATACTGATGAGCTGCGGGTCGTTGGTGTATCGTGCCACCTGGTTGGCATAGTCGCCCAGATCGTAGAAGTTGTTTTGATTCAGATACTGATAGGTGTGTACCATGGCTGTGTCTATCTGGGATTGCATGGTGGGATAGAGCTCGATGAGTCGGTCGGTGAGCTTTTTTCCTGGCTCCATGACGCATTCGAAGAGTTTGTAGCTGCTGACCAGCTTCAGGTCGCCATTGAATTTTGTGGGCTCATAACCGCTTTCCCACTCAGGCAGCATGCCGTTAAACATCTGGAGATAGGCTTTCTCAATGTCTGTCTGCTCGCTAATGGCCTTGATGAACTGGCGAATGGGGGCTTGGTTCATGGCCAGCATGTGGCCGCTGCAGACGGTATAGTCGCAGAAGGGTGCGATGTCGAAAATGGTCTCGACGCCACCCATAAGGCAGTTATGGAAGAAGATGCTCTGGAAATGGGGCACTTTTGAATTGACGATGCCACGCAGGAATTCGTACATGTTCATGGCTTCATGTCCTGCGGGGGTGCTTATCCACTCGTCGTAGAGTACGGCACGGTTGGTTCCTGGTTGTGTGGGGTCGGCTTTACGCAGGTCTTTCTCGTAGTCTACATTCTTGTCGAATCCACCTCCATGTCCGAAGAGCAGGAAGGCATAGTTGCGAGCAGGCATATTGTCAGCGACAGAGTAGGATGTGATACCCACGACCATCATCATGGCTGTTGCCAGCAAATAAAAAGGTTTTTTCATCATTTTTTTGTATAAATTTGGTTACGACTGCAAAAAAACGAAAAAATTCTGATATAGATATGATTTACCCTTCTAATTAATGATTTTTTCAGCTTGCGAAGAACCGTCAATATAGTAATAGTGTCGAATATTGATGCCTCGTTGAATGCCGTTTGTGCGTCGACCCTGAGTGTCGTAATAATAGGTACGTACAGGAGTTTTCCGAGGTGTTGCCGACTTTGGCGTATTGACAGATGTGTGATTAGTCTCTCCGTTGGTTGGAGTCAGATACATATCCTGCAAAGCGGGATAACCCTTTGCCGCCATGAGTGCATCCCAGCCAGCAGGCAGGTCGATGCGGACGGTGGAAAAACCACCGCCAGGCATGGTTTGTACTTTGTTACGTGAGGCATCGCCTGTGATGAGGAATGCCGTCTGCCCTTTCTGCATCGTGGGAATGGTGGTCATGGTTGTAGCTTGTGTGTCGTACCATGCGGGTGTTGGTGTTTCCTCTCCATCCTCGGAGCTGATGATATGACTCAGATACTGATTGAAGGTGTGTTCTCCACCATCCTTGCGACTGCCAGGATTAGCATAGTAATTAGCCAAGGCTCGCTCGTAGGCAGGGCGTCGTGAGTTTTCTATTAGGGCATCCTCTAAACTTACAATCGTTTGATAACCGTCTTTCAGGATGTTAGCAACTGGTTCAGTCATCAGCACTACGCGGTTGGTAAACTGCTTGCCACTGCCCAAGGCAAACTGGCAGCGCTCGGCAATGTCCCATGCCATGAGCTGCATCACCCGCTCGGCATCGGTGGTGGAGGGTGCCATGTTGTTGCCCCACATGAGCGCCGATGCAAGGGTTACGGTATTGTCGTTGATGTCATAACCTAACTGTTCGTTCCATGTCTGCCACCCTATACGATTGCAGGCCGTTTCGTCTTCAACCAAGCACCAAGGCTGTAAGTAGCCGAATGTACCCATGCGGTTCTGTCCTACGTAGTATCCTGCGAGGTTCTGAAGAGCCAGCGACAGGAATCTGCTGAATGCGGTATTGGCCTCGGCGTTGATTTCGCCCTGCCCGCTGCTGATGCCTAACTGACGCGCCACAGGACCGTTGAGCCACGAATAGGGAGTCCAGGCGTGGGTGCTACCCAGCGTCCTACGGAAGTCTCCACCAGCCATTGCTTGAGTCATAGCAATGAGGATGGGCATGTACTCTGGCTTACAGCCTGCCATACAGGCGTTGACAGCCACATGCCACGTTGTCGTGTTGCGAAAGGCTTGTGGCAGCACAGCGATGGTTTCGTTCCAAGCATGGTCTGTGTATTCCAGATAGGTCAGCACTTTCTCATAGACAGGCGGATAAAACGGGGCTCCGTCGCTCCATCCCATACTGATGAAATAGGCATAGATTTCATCTAACGTACCATGATACACATCGTCGGTGATGCCACAAACGGTCTCTGATGCCGCATACTCTTCTTGTGTGATTGGCTTCGTGAGCGCCTCGACTATCTGTGGCCACGTCACCTCACGGGTATTCTGAATAAGCTCTTCCTCTGTATGCGAGGCAAAGGCTCCTGGATAGACCGCCACACGCAGCACGGGTACACCATTGTTGCGGGCTGTATAGCGTGCCTCTTCGTCAAAGCCTGGTGCAGTGACGATGACTGACGGTATGCCCAAGCGTTCTGCCACGATGCATGAGCCTGTCTCCTTGGGGGTGCAGATGCCGCATCCGCCATTGCCAGCAATGACTGCATCGACCTTAAGGTTGATAAGACGCTGGCGGAACTGCTCTGTCGATTGTCGTGTGATGCCTGGTGCAGGATAAGGCCCGGCAATAGGCAGTTCGTCGTACATGATGACTTTAGCCGTGGGATAGTGCTCCTTGATGAGCCGCTGCAGTTCAGGGTGTGTGATGTTATACATGAAGTCCTCGCCCACAATGGCGATGGTCTTACCGTCGAGGCTCGACAGACGCGGAGCCATCTCTATTGGCTCGACTGTAGAGAAGCCCATAGGGCTCACTACATTAAACTTGGCCACGCCTGATGCATCGGGGTCGCACGAGTCATCACACTGGAAACGGTCGCTTTGTGCCTGCATTTCGATAGAACAAATGGCCAAAGCCATTGTCAATAGTCGTCTCATTTGTTTCATGCTAATGGGTCTTTGATGTATGTTACTCTATTATCAAAGACCTGCGAAATAGAAGAAAGTAAAATTTGCAAGGTTACTCCTCAGCGTATTTTGATGTATTCGCGTGGTGACATTCCGTAGCGTTTGCGGAAGCACTTGCCAAAATAGCCGGGGTCTTTGAAGCCTGAACGGAAGGCTACCTCGGTGATGTTGAGGTTGGTGGTCTGCAGCAGCTGGGCGGCATGGCTGAGGCGGAACTCCTTGAGGAGGTCTACGGGGGCAAAGCCGGTCAGGGCTTTCACCTTCTTATAGAATGCGGAGCGCGAGAGTCGCATCTCGGTGGCCATCTCGTCGATATTGAACTGGCTGTTGGCGATGTTCTGGCGGATGACGTGGTGCAGGCGGTCGATGAACTGGTCGCCGGCGTCGGGCTTGGAGGTCAGACGGGCCAGTCGCTGGCTGATGTATATCTCGTTGCGCATGCGGGTCATCTTGAGCATGGTGCGGACGATGAGCCAGGCGACGAGCGTGGCGACGGACAGATAGATGAGGTATGCCCACCACGTGGCCCACCAGGGGGGCAGGATGTGGATGGTCAGACGCGCTGACGACTGCAGGGTGGGATTGGCATCGTCGATGGCTTCTACGACGAAGGTGTAGTTGCCGGGGGGTACCTCGTTGTAGGTGGCGACGGGGTGGGGACCGGCGTAATGCCAGTCGCGGTCGTAGCCTTCCAGCTGATAGCGGTAGCTGAGCTGGGCGTGGTCTTGGTATTTCAGGGTGGCAAACTCGATGGTGAAGGTGTTCTGGTCGTAGTGCATCTCTATCTCGTCGCTATAGGGCAGGGCTGAGAGGTGAGGGCTGAGGGCTGAGGACTGAGGAGTGACGCCGGTGATGTAGGTGGGGTAGCGGGTGTTGCTGGTCTGCAGCTGGTCGGGGCTGAAGGTGAGTATGCCCGTCTTGGTGCCAATCCACAGGTGTCCGTCGCGGGTGCATGTGGCTGAGGCTTCTTCCATCTGGACAGCGGGTATGCCGTCGTAGCAATCGAAGTTGCGGATGCGCCCTGTCTGCTGGTTGTAGCACGACAGGCCGGCCTCGGTGGCCAGCCAGAGACGGCCGTGAAGGTCTTCGGTAATAGAGTAGATGACGTCGTTGCGGAGTCCCTCGCGTGGTCCTAACGGTCGTTCTCCCAGTTTCTGCAGTCCTCCGCCGAAGGCTCCTATCCATATCTGTCCTGTCTGGTCGCGATAGAGGGTGTAGATGTCGTTGTTGGCAAAGGTGGCTTCGGGCTGGTCGCGATAGGTGGTAAAGTGTATCTGACCGGGGCTGTTGAAGTTGTTCTCGATGCTCATCAGTCCGTCGATGGTCCCTATCCATATCCGGCTCTGCCGGTCTTCCACGATGTTGCGCACCTCGGTATAGAGGCCATAGGGGGGGTAGTGCCTGAAGCCGTGTTGCTTGTTATAGAATGTCAGCTGTCCGTCCTTGTCCTCGTGGACCAGGTTCAGTCCTCCGTCAAGTGTTCCCACCCATACGTGCTGGCGGGAGTCGATATAGGTGAAGTAGACGTTATTGCCGCTGATGGATGATGGCTGATGGCTGATGGATGATGGCTGATGGCTGATGGCTGATGGCTGATGGCGATAGTGCTTCAGCTGATAACCCATGGGCTGCGAGCTGTCGGGTGTGGCGACAATCAGTCCGTCGCCCTTGGTCGACAGCCACAGTCGTCCGCGATTATCCTCCGTAGCATGATAGATGGCTCCTATGGCGTATTGGGCATAAGGCAGCTGGCGTAGCAGCTGTCCCTGGTTGTCATAGACGTACACATTGCGACTGCGTGTGCTTACCAGGATGCTGCCCTGACGGGTCTGGTAGATGCAGCGTACGCCCGTAGAGTCGTTGTCGGGCAGGGTGATGAAGTTGAAGGTGTGGCGTGGGCGACTGACGCAGTATAGTCCTTGCGACGGTGAGGTGACCCAAAGCATGCTGTCGTGGTCCTGATACAGCTGACTGTACTTCGTGATGCCTGCCTCGGCAGCCATCAGGGTCATCCGTTCGCGCTGCCTGCTTTCAGCAACAGCGTCTCTGGTCATCGCCTCTTGGAGTGTTCCCTTTCCTTTGCGCAGGCAGAAGATGCGGTAGTCTTTCCCGACGTAGGCGATATACTTTGGTGTCTCGCTGACGATGTCTCCCCGGAGTTGCAGGGTCTGCGCGTCGATATGCTCCCTGGCATCCACCAGCTTCAGGATGCTGATGGCTCCCTTCTTGTCGGTCGTGGCAGACAACAGTGTCTTGTCCTTGGTCAACAGCAGGATGCGTCCTTCGTCGGTGCGTTGTATCTTGATGATTTGCAGGTTGCGGGCATGAATCTTCAGTTCATCGTGGACGGCATGGAATCGCTCCGTACGCGGATTGAAGGTGTGGAGCTTCCAGTCGACGGTCTTCAGCCACAGCGTGCCCTGGGTGTCCTCTGCGATGCTTTCAATCTTACGTGGTGGAATGTCGGAATTAGCCTTCAGCGGCTTGTTGTAGGTGACGAACTTGCCCCCATCGAACCGGCACAGTCCGTACCAGGTGCCTAACCATAGGAACCCGTCGGAACTCCGCAGGGCGCACATCACATTATTCGACGGCAATCCCTGTGCTGTCGTATAGTGTTCGGAAATGACGGTAGGAACCGTCTGGGCTTTTCCTGCACCTATAGCAATAAGCCCTAATGCACTAAGGAGAAATCTGCGCGTGCCGGTCATCACTTTATTTCTGTATGCCGAAGTCAGCCTGCTGAGCCTCTACTTCTTGCAGCATCTTGGCTTTTTCTGATTCCGAAAGGGTCGAGGAGTGAGGGCTGAGGGCTGAGGGCTGAGGGCTGAGGGGTGTGGAATTGTTGGATTCTTCCTGATAGCACATTGGCATATCGCAGGGAATGCTCTCTATCTCCAGCTCTGCCGGGGTGGGGGCATGAGTGCCTGGGAATTGCACCTCAGCCTTAATCTTGATTTTCCCAGCCTGTTTGGTAGAGCGGACGAGCACAGGAGCCGAGCCCCACTCTACAGCTCTGGGGTTGGCGTTGATGCTGGCATCGCCAATAATCTCGCCTTCGCCCTCGATGGTGAAGCGGATGTTCTCCTTGGCCAAGCGGCGCACATGGCCTAGGTCGTCGGTCACCTCGCAGACTACTACCACGAAGTCGCTTCCGTCAGCCACGAGTTGTTTGCCCATCTCGTCCACATAGAGACGGAGCTTGGTGCTGCGGCGCGAAGGCATCTTTTCTTCCCGACAGACTACCTGGCCACCGATGATACCCTCAGCCACCATCTTTACATTTTGCCAGTTGCGCCGGGTGTAGCTCCAGTTGCGAGCCTCGAAGAAGTCCCACGCATCCTTGAACACCACCAGTCCTTTCTCCACGGGCAGCGTCCAGCAATGCTCGCCATCATACATGGTGAGGCGTACGCTGTCGCAGTTGGAGAAGATGGTGACATCCTTCTCTGAGAACTGCGTCATCTCATGGGCAATGCTCACCAGAGGCTGTTCCGTAGGCTGCCGTAATACGGCAGCAAACATATCGAAGGCCGTCTTCTTCTGGCGGAACGCATCGTAGATTCCTCCCCAATAAGGGTCGGGGTGATAGCCACGCTGGTGGTCGAAGGGGTGCCATTGGCATCCTCCGATGAACTGTCCTGTGGTATGGTATAGCTCTTGCGTCGAGCGTGAGAGGCTCAGGGCCTGTGTCAGCATGGGGCGCTCACCCCATGAGCGTGAGGCACGGTTCAGGTTGTTATGCGCGTACCAGTCGTCGACCAGCTCGCCAAACTCACGTGTAAAAATACATTGCTGGGGCTTGTCGGCCTTGAAGTCGTCGCCGGGCCAGCCATAGACCACATCGTAATGCTCAGCCACTCCAGCGCTATGCACGTCAGCGGCAGCCACAGGACGGTAAGGGTAGGGGTATTCGTCTTTGGTAATCTGTAGCGCCTGCAGGGCGAACTCCTCAGGGTAGCGTGTCTCATTGAGGATGGGTTCCCACATCAGCACGCAGGGGTGATTCCTGTCGCGACGGATAATCTGGCGCGTGTTCTCATGCACCTTCTCGTCCCAACCCTTGTCTTTGTTCCAGTATTGCCAACCGGGCGTAGCCACAATGATAAAGAGGCCCAACTCGTCGCAGGCATCCATAAATGAAGGGTCTTGCGGATAGTGAGCCGTGCGAATAATGGTGAAGCCGGCATCGCGCAAACGCTTGGCATCGCGCCATTGCTGCGAGTTAGGTAGGGCATTGCCCACATAGGCAAAGTCCTGATGACGGTTGGCACCCACCAGCTGATGATACTTCTTGCCATTGAGCCAGAAGCCATCCTTGCCTTTGAATTCGAAGGAGCGGATGCCTATCTTCGTGATGCCTCCATCGAGCGACTGCTTACCCTCCTTGATGCGGGTGGCTATACTATATAAATAAGGGGTCTCCGGCGACCAGAGGTGAGGCTTCTTGACAAGGAAGCGCTGGGTGATGGTCTTGGCCTCGCCAGGCAGGAGCTTCAGCTTTGTATGCTGCGATACTTTCGCAGCATACGGAACAAGGGCTTGCTCAATGGTGACGGTGCGCGCCTTGCTGTCGTTGTTGCGTACCTCAGTATTGACGAAGACTTCGGCACTCTTCTCGCTGATGTTGGCATAGTGAACGAAGAGGCCTCCGCCAGCCACCTTGTTCTCCTCGTTGACATCGGTAATAGCCACCTTATTCTTAGCGATGAGCCATACATCGCGATAGATACCGCCATGATAGGCGAAGTCGAGCGTCATCTGCTTCTTGCCTGGGGGGTAGGTCTTGTCGTCGCTGTTGTCGGCTTTGATGGCGATGACGATGTCATCGCCTACAGAACAACCGGAGAGAGAGATGATGATGGGCAGATAGCCGCCCTCGTGGTCTTTCACTTTTTGGCCGTTGACGTAGAGTGTCTGCTTGCCCATGATGGCCTCGAAGTAAAGCGTCACATCGCGTCCTTGACACTCCTTGGGCATCGTGAAGTGCTTGCGATACCAGGCAATGCCCTGATAGTTACGGCAACCACTGGCCTCAGCAGGCATCAGCTGTACGCTGTGGGGTGTTGAGACGACCTCCCACGACTGGTCGTCGAAGTCCTTCTGCTCAGCACCAGCCGCATCGCCCAGATGGAAACGCCAGCCGGCATTGAAGTTCCATACCAGTCGACCGCTATTCTCCAAGGGGAACAGACCAGCCACAGAGGTTTGCGCTGTCAACGGTAAAAGGGTAACCAGGTAAAAAAGTAAAAGACCAATCTTCCTCATAGCGTTTCAGTTATTGGGGGTTGTTATAATCGCCCTTGCTTTGGGTCTTGACGGGTTGGAGGTCCCAGTTGTCTGTGCGGAACGAGCTGACGGGCAGACCGTCGTGCATCAGGTCGCCTTCCACCCAGTCGCGCCAGGCATAGCGCACAGCGGCAGGTTGTTTCACCTTGTCGCTGATGACGTAGACACGATTACGCGAGTACCATACTTTCGAGGCCGGATGGAACACGCGGTCCTGACCAGCCACCTCGAAATTCTTGCTGCTAGGGCCATGTTCGAAGTAGACCCACTCTTTCGAGCGGTCGAAACTGATGACGCAGGTGTCGTTCTGAAATACTACGTCCTTGTATTTGGCAAAGTCTGGCAGCCCCTTCACTTCGTAGGTGTTGGCAAGTGCCAGCAGCGCCAGTCGCTCGCCAGCCTGACGTTTCTTTCGGGGATGGATGCCATACTCCAAGCCAGCATCCATCAGCACCGCCATGCGACAGTTGGGAATCAGGTCTTCAGCCATCATCTGCTGTTCGCGCAGCAGCTGACTGTCTTTCCAGCCAATGAGCGAGTAGTCGTAGGGTGCTATCTGACAGTAGTAGAAGGGGAACTCGCCTTGTTTCCACTCTGCGCGCCAGCCCTCGACCATACGTGCCATCAGGGGGGCATAGTAGTCGTAACGAGGGATGTTGTCCTCGCCCTGATACCAGATAGCCCCGCGCATGCTGTAGCCGATAATGGGGTTGAGCTGACCATTGTAAAGCGCTGTGGGGCAGCGTTGCTGAAGTTTCGAGACATCTCCTACCGTGATGGTCTGTTTTACTTTAGGGAAGGCACGCAACCAATCGGCTTTCATCCATGCCTCGCAGGCCGAACCACCCCATGCCGTTACGATGAGGCCCACGGGTACATCGAGTGTGGCGCGCAGGGCCTTGCCAAAGTAGTAGGCTGTAGCCGAGAAGTCGCGCACGCTGGCACTATTGGCCTCGTTCCATTGGCCTTCCACATTGTATCTTGGAGTCAGTGATACATGGCGCTTGACGGTAAAGAGGCGCAGCTGCGTGTCCTTACAATGTAGCAGCTCTTCCGTCGTTCCCTCCACAGGTTGCTGCTTGAAGCCTTTCATCTGCATCTCCATGTTCGACTGGCCTGAGCATATCCATACCTCACCAATCAGGATGTTTTTTAAGTGGTTAGAGGTAAGGGGTGAGTGGTTAGAGGATAGTTCTGTGAAAGTAATCTCGTAAGGGCCGCCAGCCTCGGGCGTCTTCACCTTCACCTCGAATTTCCCGTCTTTGCCAGCTTTCACCTGATAGGTCTTGTTGTCCCACGACGTGGTGATGCTGACGGTCTTTCCCTTGTCAGCCGTTCCCCACAGGTTACACTCTGTCTGTTGTTGCAGCACCATGTTGTCGCTGAAGAACTTGGGCAGTTTGACTTCAGCTTCAATGGTAAGGCACCATAAGGTGCAGAGGGCGATGATGGCTTTTCTCATACTTAATGTTCTATGATGATTTCTGGTTCAGCAATGAGTCCGGCAGGTATTAAGCCTTCCTTCGTGCGGTACTTGGCGTTGGTCCAAATACCCTCATAGGGAGCCTTGCCTTGGTCCATGCCACGCAGGGCGTTGTGCCAGGTGTTAACCACCTCAATCTCTATCTTGTTCTTTCCCTTCTTCAGGGCGTCAGTAACTTCCACCTCGTAGGGCGCTGTCCAGGCGATGCCACAGTCTTTGCCATTCACCCATACATGAGCGATATCCTTGACGTTAGGCAGTGCGAGCCAGGCACGCTTCTTCAACTTCTTATCGTATTCGAAAGAGGTCTTATAAAGCGCATGTCCACTGAAGTATTTCACCTTGTCATCACTATGCTGGCTCCAGTCGAAGAGCTGCTGGTCCTCTAAATTGACGCCACTCTCTTTGAAGGTGATATCCCAAGGCTCACTCTCAATCTGTCCTGTGCGTACTCTTTGTCCGTCTCTTGAAACTTTTTTGTCTGTCGCGAACTGAATGGCTCCGTAGCAGACGAACACTGAGCCATAAGCGGGCAGAGTGACCTCTCCATAGAAGGGCTTACGCTCCTCAGTCAGCGGATTATATACGACTGCTGCTCCTTCGCCCTGACGGAAGGAAGGTGTGAATGTCTGTTCCTGGTCGGTCTGGTTGGCGAGGAAATAGTAGTCCTGTCCATTGCCAGTGCGATGGGCAAAGGCAATACCCTCAGGTAATACCACATCAGGAGCGAGGCCCGACAGGTGAGTCTCTTGATAAGGGCTGTCGATAATCTGTATCCCTTGGTTGCGTAGTTCCGTAATCTTTTTCTGAGCGTCAGCAGAAACCATTACTCCCTGAGGAATGACCAATGCCTTATAGTTAAAGGGTTGTGTCAGCAACGCATCCTCGTTCATCGAGTCATAGTGATAGCCATGCAGCGGGTTGACCCAGTCTTTCAGGTCGAAGATGCCGGCAGCGTGGTTCACACCAACAGGCGACTCCACCATAGGCTGTCCAATGTTGGCAAGGCGCTTCTTTTCAGATACCTCTCGCTTTGAACCGAACAAGCCAGGCAACATCTTCACGAGTTTATCAGGCGTGAAGCTACGACGAGGCAGTTCGGCACCTGTATATACCGCAATATCCACCACAGGCTTGCCCTTCTGCAGGAGCGTCTGACAGCGGGTGATATAGTCGACGAAAGACTTAGCCTCAGGGAACCACGTCTGGTCGCGCTGGAAGAAGAGACCGATGCCGTCGAGTGTCATGCCAGGCTTCTTGTCCATCCATGGGTTATGGGTGTTCACGTGGAAGAACAGGCGGTTCATGCCTAAGGCGAAGTTACGGTCGAGCAGGGGCTTCACCATGGCTGGAGTCTCGTTCCATACGCCACGTACCTCGGTGAATCCCTCAGCCTGCACGATATTCTTGCCATAGACATGAGCGGCACTGATGGCGTCGAGCATATCGTTGGGCTTGTCGTGAGTGGGTGAGTTGAGCCAGAATTCACCCATCGGTAGGTCAGCATACTTATAATGCTTCATACCGTCGGATACCATTGTGGGAGCAACACTCTCACAAGAGAGTTGCACACCATACTGGCGTGCCTTGTCAGCGACGGCACCAAAGAAAGCCTCGTTTTTCAGCTCCTCGATGGTCTTGCGGATATCGCGCAGTATGAAGTCGCCATTATACACGGCAGCTCCTGCCATAACGGGCAATACCGACTTGATGTCGTAGCCACGACGACGCATGAACTCATTGGCGAAGGTGGGGCTCCAGTTCTGGCTGCCACACTCCCAGGAGTCGATATGCATATACTTGATGACGTTATGGTGTGGACGCTTCATAAACTGTCCAAACCAGTTGTCAATCTGCTTCTCGACAGCCTGACGTGAGAATTTGTCACACTCCAGTCCCTTAGCACCGCCAGCAGTAGCGTTGGTATGTCCTGTCGACGTATATCCCATGCGGATAACTCGATAGGTACCGCCCAGCAGATTCAGTTCTACCATGTCGCCCTTTGCAGTAGTCTGGGTAATCTGGTTGATATAGACACAGTCTTTCGAGCGTATGTCCTGGGCTGGGGTGTTAGGAGCGATTCGCCAAACAAGACCAGTCTTGCCTTCCCAGTTGTCGATAGTTGGTACAGTGCCCAACTGGATGTTCTTCAGTCTCAGTACAGGTTTCCACTTGGCAGCATCCAAGTCTTCTGCACCTGGCTCCGTGCCTTGAGGAGTCCACTCAAAGCGGAAGAAGCGTGCCTTCGTCGGAGGAATGCTGAAGGTGGTATTGTAGCCTGTGTTCTGCCATCCTTGTCTGGGAGGCGTCAGCTGTTTCACTTCACGGAAGATGTGTCCATCGTCTGAGGCTTTCACCAGCAGTCGCTGACACTGGATGTTGTTGCCTGAAGGTTCTATCTCAACGTTGAATACCAGCGTGGGTTTCGCGAACTCATATTGAATCCAGCAGGGTTTCTCAGCACAATAGACGCCCTTATCGTTGATG
The DNA here is from genome assembly GCA_017941345.1 of Prevotella sp. Lineage (GTDB taxonomy): Bacteria > Bacteroidota > Bacteroidia > Bacteroidales > Bacteroidaceae > Prevotella. The sequence continues at coordinate 25,367 of JAGAWQ010000008.1, forward strand.
GTGACACCAGAGGAATAGGTGGTCTTTCTCCCATCCTTCAGCGAGTGCTTCTGTTTCAGGTCAGCCAGTCGGAGTGCAAAGGACTCTACATTGACGTCGGACACAGGATAGGCATAGACGGCGATATCCTGATAGTAGTCTTTGTAATGCTGAGGCTTAGGCATACGGAATTGGTGACGACCTCCACGAATGATGGTATCGCAGAAGACAATCTTCTGCATCGACTCCTCTGGTTTAATCCAAGGACCGCCAGCCAGTGCGAAACCATCGCTGACATGAATACCCATCTCCAGACCGAGCTGGTCGGCCTGTTCCAAGGCGCAGTCTACCATCTTCCAGAAGTTAGGACTCATCGTATCGGCTTGCCCTTGAAACTCTGGACGTTCCTCTGCCCCACGGATAGGCATCAGGTAACAACCTCCCAGGCCAACGTCCTTCATAGCCTGCAGGTCGGCCTTGATGCCTTCTTCTGATACTGCCCCGTACATCCAATACCAGAATGTCCAGGGCTTTGTGGTGTCTGCAACAGCAAACTGTCCTATACTTATTGTTGCTAACAATACTAATATTAGTCGCTTCATATTTTATTTGTTGAATTTTAAAATTGCACTGATACTTCCCTTGCCTTTGCTCCAATAGGGCTGAGCCGATGGACCGTTCAGGTCGGTCGTGTTTACCTTGTTGCGCACGGCTGGGATGGCCTTGAGGATGGAGATGCCCGTTTCAGGAAGGGTATAGAGGATATGGTCTCTGCCATCACGTGGAGTGAATACACCCACTTTCAGGTTGATGCCCTCAATGCCCAGCTCTCCTTCTGTCGTATTCAGCTTCATCCACGACACATTCGAGAAGTAGCCCTTGAACTCAGGATACTCCCACGACTCGCCAGGAATGGGGTCGTTATAGTCGTTGCTCCACAGGCCATACTGTGGTCCCTCCATGCGGTTCTGCCAGACGCGGTAGGGTCCCTTTCCCACCCATTGCTTCGATTTAACCATCTGTTCAGGATAGTCGAACGTGATGCCCATCAAGTCGACGACACCGTTGAAGTAATAATCGACATTCATATAAACGCTTCCGTCACCGAGGAAACGCCACGTCACCTTCTCCATCGAACCATGTAGATAGTTCGCTACGAGCGTGCTGTCACTGAACGTAAAGCCGGCAAAAGTACCTTGGTCGGCATACTCCGTATAGTCCGTCTTCTTCTTGAAGGCCTCCTTGTCATCGTGGTTATAGAAACCATCCTGTGAACGGTCGGCACGCTTGGCTGCCACGAAGCGGGGACCATTCGTGAACGACAGTTGCTTGCCGTTGACGCTGACACCCATCAAATAGCCTGTCTTCTTAGAGAAGATATATTGGCGGTTGGCATTCTTGACCAGTAGCTGGTCGCCCTCCTCCGTGTATGAGTACTGTTGCGTGTTTTTACGCAGAGCGTGCTTGTTGAAGTTGCCGAACTTCGTTCGATGTTTGTGGCTCCAAGTGAAAATTTCGTTTCCATTGGGGTCGGTGGCTTTCAGCTCTATCACGTCGGCATCTGTCTTTTCTATCTTCAACCGGGTTCTTTCGCCAGGAGTAACATCAGGCGAAGGGAGTTTTACTTCTTTGATGACCTTGACGTCCTTCTCTCCGTAGGCAGGCATATTCAACAGGCGATAACTGAACTGGCAGTCCTTCAAGTTGGTGAAGTTATAGCAATTCTGGATGGTAAATGCTCCGCTGTCAAAATATAGGACCTGCACGGGGCTCCACACCTCGCGGATGGTATAGAACGAGCCTTCCCGCTCCATGTGAGGACCCACGATGCCGTCGGAGCCGAAGTTTCCGACCGGGTCGAGGATGTTGTTCATATCAGTACGCACCACCGCCTGGTCCATCAAGTCCCACAAGAAACCGCCGGCACAACGGGGATTCGACATCATCAGCTTCCAATAGTCTTTCAGACCTGCACCGTGTCCGCCGTCATAGAGTCCGTGTAGAAACTCGGTAGGCATGAATATTTCCTTCTGCCGCATATACTCCGCCGTCTCGCCCCATGAGCGATAATGCTTTGTTTCAAAGCCGTTGCGGTTGGCCCAGGGATAGAGCACAACGCGCTGCTGGGGGTCGAATTTCGTAAAGACAGGCTCCAGTTCATAGTTGAAGCCGCCTTCGTTGCCATTGCTCCAGAAGATGATGCTGGGGTGGTTGACGTCGCGCGTCACCATCTCCTCTACTATCTGCGAGCCCGTGATGGTTTCGTGGGCCCAATGCCAGCCAGGCTGTTCGCACTCTACATAGAGGCCCAGCGAGTCGCAGGCATCCAGGAACTCCGGGTCGGCAGGATAATGGCTCAGTCGGACGGCATTCATATTCATCGACTTGATGAGTTTCACGTCCTCAATGTTCTTCTGCTTCGATAGCGTACGCCCCGTCTCAGGACGGAACGAATGACGATTGCCACCTTTAAAGATAACTTTTTGTCCATTGATAAAAACACCATCCTCATTGTCGCCGGCATACGTATGGCGATACTCGATGGTGCGGAAGCCGAAACGCTGGCGCTCGACGTGGAGCGTCTTGCCTTGTTGGTCCTTCAATGTAAAGACGGCCGTATAAAGATGAGGCTGTTCGGCATTCCAAGTCTTGATGTTCGTGGCGATGAAGTCAATCTTCGCCCTATCGCTGGCTGCAGTGACAGCAGGGCCAGTAGCCACCTTCTTGCCGTTGGCGTCGACAATATCGACGCATACTGAACAGGACGGGAGGGCGCGATTGAGGAAGACGTCAGCCATGAAGCGGCCATCACCCTTGGCGTCAATCGCTACACGGTTGATGTTATGCGAAGGTTTTGAGACGATGAACACAGGACGCCAGATGCCTCCGAAGTTCCAATAGTCGGCACGGCGCTCAGCCAGATTGACCTGTGGATTGGTGCTCTCCTTCAGACATTCTACCTCCAAACGGTTCTTCTTTGAGCCAAAGAACACGCGGTCGGAGACGTCTATCGTATGGCGTGTAAAGCCGCCCTGATAAGTGCCATTACCAGCTTTGCGTCCGTTAATCTGCACGCGGATTTCTGTAAATGCCGCCTCAAAGACCAAAAAGATTTGGCGACCCGTCCACTCCTTGGGCAGGGAGAACTCGTGCTTATACTTTCCCGTCTCGTTAGCGATTCCTTCTGGAGTTGCCTTGCCATAAAAACGCATGCCATACTGATAGGTGCCGAAGCCCTGCAGTTCCCAGCATGAAGGAACGCCAATCTTCGTCCACTTGCCGCTGTTGTGACCTTCAGTACAGAAGAAATCCCACTGCACCATATCATCACATCCATGACCACTCAGATACTGTCGCCCTGTCTCTACCGAAGGCTGTGCTGACAGCGTCAACGTGAAGGTCGACGCTAACAAAAGAAAAAGTCGTCTCATATATAGCAATAATTTATATTTATATATAAGACGAACTTGTAGGTCATTTGTCACTGATGCCACTAGTCTTGTATTAAGTTCTCACCAGTCATGTCTGAAGGCTGCTCCAGTCCCATGATGTGCAGGATAGAGGGAGCTACGTCTGCCAGGCGTCCGTCCTTCACCGTCGCGCTGTTGTTGTTCGTTACATAGATGAAGGGAACGGGGTTCAGCGAGTGAGCCGTATTGGGAGAACCATCGGGGTTGATGGCGTTGTCGGCATTACCGTGGTCGGCAATGATGATAGCCTCGTAGTCGTTAGCCTTGGCAGCCTCGATGACCTCGCGGACGCAGTTGTCGACAGCCCAGACGGCCTTGGCGATGGCGTTATAGACACCCGTATGACCTACCATGTCGCCATTGGCGAAGTTCACCACAATGAAGTCGTACTCCTGAGTGTTGATAGCATCTACCAGTTTGTCTTTCACCTCGTAGGCACTCATCTCGGGCTTCAGGTCGTAGGTAGCCACCTTTGGAGAAGCAACGAGAATACGATCCTCATTCTCGTAAGGAGCCTCGCGGCCACCGTTGAAGAAGAAGGTGACGTGAGCATACTTCTCTGTTTCGGCAGTGTGCAACTGCTTCAGACCCTTCTTGCTCAAGTATTCGCCCAGCGTGTCCTCCACGTTCTCCTTGGGGAAGAGGATGTGTACACCCTTGAAGTTGGCATCGTATGGTGTCATGCAGTAATACTGCAAGCCCGGGATAGTCTTCATGCCCTGCTCTGGCATATCCTGCTGGGTCAATGCTATGGTCATCTCCTTGGCGCGGTCGTTGCGGAAGTTGATGAAGATAACTACGTCGCCCTCTTCGATACAACCATTTACTGAGGCATTGTGGATAGGCTTGATGAACTCGTCGGTCACGCCGTCGGCATAACTCTCATCCATCGCCTTGACCATATCAGTAGCCTGCTTACCCACACCGTTGACTATCAGGTCATAGCCTTCCTTCACACGCTCCCAGCGTTTGTCGCGGTCCATAGCATAGAATCGACCAACGATAGAGGCGATAGCGGCATCATTCTCAGCACAAACCTTCGTGATTTGTTCGATAAAACCCTTGCCAGAGTGAGGGTCGGTGTCGCGACCGTCCATATAGCAGTGAACAAACACCTGGTTCTTCAGACCGTAAGCCTTGCCAATCTCGATGAGCTTGAACAGGTGGTCGAGGCTGGAGTGTACGCCTCCGTCAGAGGTCAGACCCATCAGGTGCAACTTTTTGTTATTTTCCTTAGCATAGCTGTAAGCAGCCTTTACCTGTGGATTCTCCATGATGGAACCGTCCTTGCATGCACGGTTAATCTTCACCAGGTCTTGATACACGATGCGTCCGGCACCGATATTGAGGTGACCCACCTCAGAGTTACCCATCTGACCATCGGGCAGACCAACGTCCTCGCCAGAGGCCATGAGTTGTGAATGAGCCGAAGTAGCTGTCAACAAATCGAGGTAAGGTGTTGGAGTATTGAAAATCACATCACCCTTACCATGCTTACCGATTCCCCATCCGTCGAGAATCATCAAAAGAGCTTTCTTTGCCATAATTTTATTACCTAATTTAAAACGTTTTCTTCAAATCGACTGCAAAATTAATCAAAAAAATCTAAACTTAGTTGTCCGTCACCCAAAAGATTGTAACTTTTTCGATGATAGGGTGTAATTCCGTATGCTTTGATGGCCTCACGGTGCTTCTTGGTGGGGTAGCCCTTGTTCGAGAGCCAGTCGTATTGCGGATACTCCTCAGCCAACTGGTTCATGTAGTCATCACGATAGGTCTTGGCGAGGATAGAGGCAGCAGCGATGGAGAGGTATTTGCCATCGCCCTTGACGATAGTCGTGTGGGGTAGGTCGCGATAAGGCTTGAAACGGTTGCCGTCGACGATGACAGCCTCTGGGCGCACCTCGAGCTGGTTCAGGGCGCGGTGCATAGCGAGAATGGAAGCATTGAGGATGTTGATGCGGTCAATCTCTTGGGGAGTCACGATGCCCACCGCCCATGCTACGGCATCGCGTTGGATAATCTCACGAAGTTGATAGCGCTTCTTCTCGCTGAGCTGTTTCGAGTCGTTCAGCAGGTCGTTCTGATAATCCTCAGGCAGGATGACAGCTGCCGCATAGACGCTGCCTGCCAGACAGCCACGGCCTGCCTCGTCGCAGCCAGCCTCTACCTTTCCTTCGTAATAATGGTTTGCAAGCATTTTGAAAGTTCGTTAATCGGGTAGCAGCATCAGACACATCATGGTCAGGTCGTCGTTAGGCTCAGCCCCGTCACGATGGCGTTCTACCTCAGTGGTCAGATGTTCTATCACTTGTTGGGCATTCTCGAATTGGGTGTGATGCAGAATGTCGAGCAGGCGGTCGTCGCCAAACTGTTCCTGCTTGGCATTTTCAGCCTCATTCAGTCCGTCGGTATAGATAAACAGCGGCTTTCCCTTGACATCGTTAATATCTTCGCCTACAAACTCAAGACCTTCCCACAGACCAATCGGGGCGTTGGGCTCCATCTCGATGAACTCACCATCTACCACAGGAGGGTTATGACCTGCATTACAGAAATACAGGTGACCTGTCTTGAGGTTCAGCAATCCGATGAACATGGTGACGAACATGCCGTTCTCATTGCCTTCTGTCAATTCGTTGTTCAGACGGGTGGCAATGTCGGCAGGCATAAGCTGCTGCTTGGCCATCACACGGAACATACGGGCTGCCTGTGCCATGAAGAGCGCAGCGGGAACACCTTTTCCACTGACATCGCCTAAGCAGAAATAGAGTCTGTCATCGTCTATCAGGTAATCATAGAGGTCGCCACCTACTTCCTTGGCAGGCATCATGTAAGCCCATAGGTCCAGTCCTTGATGTTCGGGGAATAAGTTTGGAACGATGGAGCGCTGGATGTTACGGGCAATGCGCAACTCACTGTCTATACGGGCCTTAGCCTTAGTGGTGGCCTCCAGCTGGTCGTAAGCTACTTGCAGCTTACCGTGCGCATCCTCCAACTTCTCGTGAGCTGCTGCCAGACGATGTGCCGCCTTCCGTTTATTCAGCGTATAGATGAGGAAGAAGACGATGAGCAAAACCAGTGCAACACCTGTGGAGATTAGTCGCTGTTGCGAGAGGTCGGCCTGTTGGCGGGCTATCTCTGCCTCTTTTCCCTGTGTGTCGTAGATGGTAGCCAGTTCTGCAGTCCGACTGTTTTTCTGATTGGTGATGGCGCTGTCAAGAATGGACAGAATGTGTATGCCGGCAACACCTGCTGAGTCGCGTCGCCCTATCTCCGCATTAGCTTTGTATTTGGGCAGCATGTAGAGCTGGATGTTGTCCAGCGACTCCTCCATTCCCCATTCTGCCAAGGCTTGGTCCAGATAGCGGTAGTTCTCAGCTGCCTCGCGATAGCGTTCAGCAACTACCAGATAGTCGTTGGCATTCACCCGTCCAACAGCGGTCTTGGAGTATCGGGTGTTCAGGAACGACTTGTAGGCCTCGGCGGCTTCTTTGCTCTTCCCTAATCCCTGCAAGGCAACGGCTCGCATGATGTCGACACGTCCGACATACTCGTCGAAATATATCGTACGTGCGTCAGGCTTCAGCATATATTTCCCCAAAAGCATCTCGGTGCGGTCAATCCAATAGATAGCCTCAGCATAATGACGGGTGTTGATATAGGCCATGCTGGTATATACCGTGCCAATAACAGCCTCTTGGAATCCACGGCTCGTTGAGTCGGACTGCCAGCGGTTGGCATAGTGTTCGCGAGCAATGAGGAAACTCTCGTTGGCTTCCTTGTCGCGTCCCAGATTCAGCTGGCAGCAACCGATATTATTGAGCAGGATGGCAAAGTCGATGTCGGAGCCAATGCCCGACTGTTCCATCTTCTTGACGGCAGGTAATGCAATACGTAGCGAGCCTTCAAAGTCGCCTTTCACCAGCAACAGTTCAGAAAGGCGGCGGGCTGACTTGTTGTAACTGAGCTGGTCGGCCTCCGTTTTGACTTCACAGTCGAGCGCCTTTCTATAGCATATCTCAGCCATGCGATAATCCTTCTGGCGGTAGTAGGCTACACCACGCCAACGGTTGGCGTCAAGCATCGACATGTCACCCGTCATCTCAAAGCTGTCGGCCAATTCTAGCATACGGTCATAGTTCAGCACCGCACCGGCGGCAAATAACAAGCTGTCGGCTCTGCTCGCCCTGATTTCCCTCATTTTCTTGTCGTTCTCGCACGATGCCAAGAAAATGGTCGAGAGCACTACAATGGCTACCAAAAGGAGGCTCTTTTTATTCATGTTGCTGACTTTTGGTTGCAAAGATACGAATATTCCTGAAATTCACATCACTTAGTGATGACATTTTTTCGCTTTATGCATCTTTAAGATAAATATATACTTGAAATTATGATGGACGTAAAAGAGTTGGAACTGTTGGCGGAGAAGAACCGCAAACGGTTAGTCGAGGTGGTGTACGCCGCCAAGGCAGGTCACATTGGTGGCGATTTGTCGTGTCTGAACGTGATGACGGCATTGTATTTTGAAGTGATGAAGAATCTGAATCCTGCTGAGCCTAAGGCGGCTGACAGAGACCGTTTTGTATTGTCGAAGGGTCACTGTGTGGAAGCCCTCTATGTGACGCTCGAGGCCAAAGGATTCCTGAAGTCCGAGGTGCTCGACACGCTGGGCCATTTTGGTAGCATCCTCAGCGGACACCCGACTATCGAAGTGCCAGGCATCGAGGTTAACACTGGTGCATTGGGACACGGTCTGAGTATCGGTGTCGGTATGGCTATTGCCGCCAAGATGGACCAGAAGTCATGGAAGACCTATGTGCTGATGGGCGACGGTGAACAGGGCGAGGGTTCTATCTATGAAGCTGCGATGGCAGGAGGAAAGTATCATTTGGACAATCTGGTGGCTATCATCGACCGCAACCACCTGCAAATCAGCGGTGATACGGAGGATGTGATGCCTATCGACTCTATCCGTGAGCGCTGGAGCGCCTTTGGCTGGGATGTCATCGATATGAATGGCGACTCGATGGAGGATATCGTGAAGACCTTCAAGGCCATCGACTATCAGAACAAGAAGCCTCATCTGCTCATCTCAAATACCACAAAAGGCAAGGGCGTGAGCTTCATGGAAGGTATCGCTAAGTGGCATCATGGCGTGTTGAACGAGCAGCAGTGTAAGGATGCTGTGGCTGAAATAGAAGAACGAATTAAAAGTTTGGAGGGCTAAGAAATGATTGCATGTAGAAAACAGTTTACTGACACGTTGCTCGAACTGGCACGTCAGGATAAGGATATTGTTGCCGTTACAACTGATGCACGCGGCTCTGTGACGCTGGGCGACTATGCAAACGCACTGCCTGAGCAGTTTGTCGAGTGTGGTATTGCCGAACAGGATGCCGTAGGCATCTCTGCCGGTCTGGCTCATTCTGGCAAGAAAGTGTTCTGCTGTGGCCCTGCCTGTTTTTATGTGGCGCGTAGCTTGGAGCAGGTGAAGGTAGACCTCGCCTATTCGGAGAATCCTGTCACCATTCTTGGCGTATCAGGTGGTGTGGCCTACGGCGCCTTAGGTGCTACCCACCATTCGTTGCACGATATCGCAGTCTTGCGCACCTTCCCAGGCATGACGGTATGTCTGCCTTCCGACTGGCGTTTCACCAAGAAGCTGGTGAAGGTACTTGTCGACTATGACAAGCCCTGCTATGTTCGTGTCGGTCGTGCAGCCATTCCTGATGTCTATGCCGACGACAACTTCGAGGTTGTTCCAGGCAAGGCTATTCAGCTTCTTGATGGTCGGGATGTGACGATTGTGGCTGCTGGCGAGACGGTTTACCACGCTTGGCAGGCAGGTCTGCAACTGAAGGAGAAGGGCATCTCTGCCCGTGTGCTCGACTGCTCATGGATAAAACCCTTTGACACAGAGGCTATCTTGAAGGCTGCCCGTGAGACAGGACGTATCGTTACTGTCGAGGAACATTCTAAGTTTGGTGGTTTGGGTGCTATGGTTTGCGAGACCATCAGCGAACAGCCCGTTCCCGTTCGCATCATCGGAATCCCCGATGAGAATGCCGTTCATGGCACGAACACCGAGATTTTCCACCATTACGGGATGGATGCCGAAGGCGTGGTGAAAGCTGTGAGCAGCTTTCTAAATGAGAAAGGAGAAAGGAGAAATGAGAAATGGCTCAAAGAATCATAGCAATTGACCAAAGCACGTCGTCGACGAAGGCGCTGCTGTTCGACGAGCAGTGTCGCATCGTGGCGCGTACAAACGTCGACCACAAGCAGTACTATCCCCAGACGGGTTGGGTGGAGCACGATGCTGAGGAGATTTATAACAACATGATAGAGGCTATCAAGTTGTTAATTGACAATTCACAATTGACAATTGACAATTTCTCTCTTTGTATCACCAACCAGCGCGAAACCGCTGTGGTATGGAGCAAAGCGACAGGCAAGCCCATCAGTCGTGCTGTAGTGTGGCAAGACACTCGTGGCGCAGAATTGTGTCGCCAACTTCGTACTGAGGGCAAGACCGATATGGTGATGGCAAAGAGCGGCTTGTTGATAGACCCCAACTTCTCCGCCTCAGGCGTGAAATGGCTCTTGGACAACATCGAGGGTGCTCGTGAACAGGCTCAGCGTGGAGAACTGCTGATGGGTACTATCGACACGTGGCTTGTCTGGCGCCTGACAGATGGTAAGGTGCATGCCACAGACTATACCAATGCCTCACGCACCATGCTGTTCAATATCCACAGCATGCAGTGGGACGATGACCTGTTGCAACTCTTCGACATCCCTCGCAGCTTGATGCCAGAGGTGAAGCCTTGTGATGCCATCTACGGTGAGACAACCTGTGAAGGACTGTTCAGCAATCCTATCCAGATAGCTGGTGTGCTGGGCGACTCGCATGGCGCACTGGTAGGACAGATGTGCTTTACGAAGGGTTCAGGTAAGGTGACCTACGGCACAGGTTCCAGCGTGATGGTGAACATCGGCGAGGAACCCAAACCTGCCCCCGCAGGACTTGTTACCAGCGTAGGCTATTCTGCTTTTGGCAAGACCTACTATGGTTTCGAGGGTAATATCTATAGCACAGGAGCCACGCTGAAGTGGATTGCCGACCAGCTGCAGTTGGTAGGCCATCCTTCAGAGATGGAAGCATTGGCTACCAGCGTCGATGACAATGGTGGAGTATATATCGTGCCGGCTTTCTCCGGTCTGGGTGCCCCCTGGTGGCAGAGTAATGTGAAGGGCGCCGTCTTCGGACTGACCTTCGCTACGACCAAGGCCCATTTTCTGCGTGCTGCTCTGGAGTCTATCGCCTATCAGATTAAGGATTTGGTCGATGTGATGGCTCGTGCAACAGGAGGTCGCCTGAAAGATATCTGTGCCGATGGCGGACCCACGAAGAACCAGTTCCTCATGCAGTTCCAGGCTACTATGCTCGAAACCCCGGTGGTATGTACTGAGGTCGATGATGCTTCTGCCCTTGGTGCTGTCATCATGAACGGCTTTGCCCGTGGCTTGTGGAAGAGCTTCGACGAGGTCATTCCTCTGCGTAAGGTAACGAAGGTCTACCAGCCTGAGGACGATGCCCAGCGTTTCTCGTTCTACCAGCAGTGGCGCAATGCGGTTAATCAGTTAATCAAAAACTAATCCTTGAAGAAAACGATAAACTAAAAACAGAACTTTATGAAGAACGGAAAGACATGTTTTGGCGTGATAATCGGAACACGCGCCTATTTTAACTCAGAGTTGGCAAAGGATGTACGTAAGCAGTTGCTGAAGACACTCGACGAGGGTGGCTACGAATATGTTATCCTGCCAGAGGATGCTACGCCTACTGGTAGCAGCAGTATCGAGACCCGCGAGGACGGTCTGAAGGTATCGAAGCAGTTCCGCGCTCACCGCGACGAGATTGACGGCATCATCGTCTCGCTGCCTAACTTCGGTTTCGAGATTGGTATCATCAATGCTATCAGCGATGCCGACCTGAATGTGCCTGTTATGGTTCAGGCCTGCGACGACGAGAACGACAAGGTAGACCTTGACTCGCGTCGTGATGCCTTCTGTGGCAAGATTAGTGTGTGCAACAATCTCTATCAGTATGGCATTCCCTTCACCGACACCACGCTGCACACCTATTCTATATACGACCCCCTGCTACGTCAGGACATTGACCGCTTTGCTGCCATCTGCCGCGTAGTGAATGGTCTGCGCCATTGCCGTCTGGGACAGATTGGTACGCGTCCGTTGGGCTTCAATACCTGCCGCGCCAGCGAAAAACTGTTGCAGCGCTCAGGCATCACCGTCGTTCCTGCCGACCTCAGCGAGATTCTCTATGCTGCCCAGAAAATCAAGGATGACGACCCGAAGTTCATCGAGATGTGCAACCGTACCTGCAACTACGCCAAGGTACCCGACAACTATAAGGAGAAGCTGGGCTTGCAGGCTAAGTTCAGCGTAGCCGTCGAGAACTGGATTGAACAGAACGACGTGCAGGCTGTCGCTATCCAGTGCTGGGACTCGCTGGAGCAGAACTACGGCTGCGCGCCCTGCGTCACCATGTCGATGCTCTCCGACAAGCTCATTCCAGCTGCCTGCGAGACCGACCTCGCCGGAGCTGTCAGCATGTACGCCCTGACGCTGGCCAGCGGCAGGGCCTCGGCCCTGCTCGACTGGAACAACAACTTTGCTGAGGACCGTAACAAGTGCGTCTGCACCCACTGTGGCAACTACGCCAAGTCGTTTGTAGGTAATGACGACTTGAAACTCGGACCCCTTGGCGTGCTGGGCCGTACGCTGGGCAAGATTAATACCTTCGGTGCTGTCTATGCCAAGGTCAGCGAAGGCTCCTTCACCTTCTTCCGCATCTCGACAGACGACCCCAAGGGCTGCATCAAGGCCTACTTGGGCAAGGGTCAGCTGACCAACGACCCCTATGGCATGGACGGCTGTATCGCGGTGACTCAGGTAGACAACCTGCAACAGCTGATGAAGTACATCTGCAAGAACGGTTTCGAGCATCATGTGGCGATGTGCCGCACCGATGTTGTCGACATCCTCAACGAAGCCATCGATACTTATCTGGGTTGGAACCTTTACGTACACGAATAAATTAGACCGATGAAAAGGATATTAACAATGGCCGCTATGGCCTTTCTGACTACTGTAACCATGACAGCGCAACCGAAACTGAAAGCTGATAATATCGACGAGGTATTACAGGCGATGACACTTGAAGAGAAAGCCCAGCTGCTGGTGGGTGGTGGCAACGATGGTTTTGTGGGGTCAGGAGCGATGCTGGGTCACCAGAAAAAGCTGGTGGCTGGCGCTGCTGGTATCACGGTCGAGATTCCCCGACTGGGCATACCTGCTACGGTACTTGCCGATGGGCCTGCCGGCGTGCATATCGACCCCCAGCGCGACAACGACCCCGCCACATATTACGCCACCGGATTCCCCATCGGTACCTGTCTGGCCTGTACCTGGAACACTGAGTTGGTGGAACAGGTGGGACAGGCCATCGGCAACGAGACACGCGAATACGGTTGCGACGTCATTTTAGGACCCGGCATGAACCTGCACCGCAACCCGCTGTGCGGACGTAACTTCGAATATTACTCCGAAGACCCCTTCGTGACGGGAATGATTGGAACGGCCTTCACCAAGGGTGTGCAGAGTCAAGGCGTCGGTGTGTCGGCAAAGCACTTTGCCGTCAACACACAGGAAACCGCTCGCACCAAGGTCGATGAGCGCGTGAGCCAGCGCGCCCTGCGCGAACTCTATCTGAGGGGTTTTGAAATGATGGTACGCGAGAGCAATCCGTGGACCATCATGTCGGCCTATAACCGCGTCAACGGCACTTACGCACAGATGAACCACGACCTGTTGACTACCATCCTGCGCGATGAGTGGGGATTCCAGGGCATCGTGATGACCGACTGGATAGGCAAGCGTAAAGACATGCCTACCGCTGAGGAAGTGAAGGCCGGCAACGACCTGATGATGCCGGGCTATCCTGCACAGGCTGAGGACATTGTACAGGCGGTGAAGAGCGGACAGCTGGACATCAAGGATGTCGACCGCAATGTGCGCCGCATGCTGGAATACATTGTCAAGACGCCGCGGTTCCGTAAATACCAGTACTCCAAACCTGACCTGAAGGCTCATGCGCAGGTGACTCGGCAGAGTTCGACAGAAGGTATGGTGCTGCTGAAGAATGCTGGCGTGCTGCCTATCCGTGACCTGAAGACGGTGGCCCTGTTTGGTGTCAACAGCTACGACTTCTTCTCCGGTGGTCTGGGCTCTGGCGCTGTCAATGTGCCTTATGTGGTTGACATGGTACAGGGACTGAAGAACATTGGCGTCAGCACGACACCTCTTCTGACGGAGATTTACCAGAACTACGTGAAGTATGCCAAGGCAAAGCTGAAAGCCGACAAGAACCCCATGATGTGGTTCCTCGACCAGGGTCAGCCCAAGCTCGACGAGATAGAAATCTCTGAGCGTTGCGTGCAGCATGAGGTACGTGAGGCCGATGCCGCTATTGTCACTATTGGCCGTCAGGCAGGCGAGGGTATGGACCGTAAGATTGACGGCGAGTTCAACCTGACGCGTCAGGAGCAGGACATGATTTTCCGTGTCAGCGACCAGTTCCACCAGCAGGGTAAGCCGGTCATCGTTATTATCAATAGTGGTAGTGTGATGGAGACAGCTTCCTGGCGCGACCGCGTGGATGCCATCCTCTGTGCTTGGCAGCCTGGCGAAGAAGGCGGCAATTCTGTTGCCGACGTGCTGACGGGCAAGGCCAACCCCTCGGGCAAGCTGACCATGACGTGGCCCATCGCAGCCACCGACCATCCTTCTACCAAGAACTTCCCGCAGGAGCCTGACATGTACACCTATCGCGAGATGATGGGCTGGGGCTCAGGCATCCCTGGCGAAGACTTCACCAACCACGAGGAAGACATCTACGTGGGTTATCGCTATTTCGATACCAAAGACGTGCAGGTGGCTTATCCCTTCGGGTTCGGCCTGTCGTATACCACCTTCAGCTTCTCACAGCCTAAAGTCAAGGTCGCTGGCGATATCATCACGGTGACCATTACCGTCAAGAACACGGGTAGCGTCAGTGGCAAGGAGGTCGCTCAGGTTTATGTCAGCGCTCCCAAGGGCGCTCTGCAGAAGCCCGTTCACGAACTGAAGGCCTTTGCCAAGACACGTGAGTTGCAGCCCGGCGAGAGCCAGACGTTGACCATGCAGATACAGAAGCGTAACCTCGCCTCGTTCGACGAAGCCCATTCGCAATGGCTCGCTGAGGCTGGTCAGTACACCTTCCGCATCGGCTCGTCCAGTCGTGACATCCAGGCTACAGCCGTCGCCAAGCTGACCGAGTATACTGAGAAGGTCAACAATGTCATGGCTCCCCGGCAGACGCTGAACCTGCTGAAACAGTAATCTCAAGAAATATCAGATATGAAACGACACTTATTATCACTATTCATTATTTTTTCCGTCCTCACTATTTCTGCTGAGGATGGACATCAGCTGTGGCTGCGCTACAACAGCATTCATCAGTCAAAGGCGGTTTGCAGCCAACAGTCGCCTACCATCCGTATTGCCTGCCAAGAGCTGGAAAATTATTACCGTGGGGGCGACGTCACGTTAAGCATTGACACCTCAATGCCCGATGATGACGGCTATCGAATCACGGGACATACGATTAGCGCACGTCGTGACGTCGGCTTACTCTATGGCGCCTATGCACTATTGCGTGGCGAACAGACCGGCGAGAGCCATCCCGCCTTTCCTCTGCGACTGCTTAACCATTGGGACAATCTTGACGGCAGCATTGAGCGAGGCTATGCCGGCGAGAGTATCTTCGATTGGTTTCATCTTGACGAGACCCTGCTTCGTGACTATGCTCGTGCCAATGCCTCTATCGGCATTAACGGTTCTGTGCTCAACAATGTCAATGCCTCGCCTAAGATGCTGACGAAGCCTTATCTGCAAGAGGTGCAGAAGATAGCCCGTATCCTTCGCCCTTACGGCATTCGTGTTTATCTGAGCATCAATTTTGCTACTCCTATGGCGTTGGGTGATACCAAGACAGCTGACCCGCTGGATAAGAGTGTGAGCCGATGGTGGAAGAAGAAGGCCAAGGAGATTTATCAGCTCATACCCGATTTTGGAGGATTCCTGGTAAAGGCCAACAGCGAGGGACAGCCTGGTCCTGGCGACTATCACCGTTCGCATGCCGACGGCGCCAATATGCTGGCCGATGCGTTGAAGCCTTACAAGGGTATCGTCATGTGGCGTTGCTTCGTCTATGGGGCTAATCATAAGGGAGAGGACCGTGTCAAGCAGGCGGTGTCTGAGTTCCAGCCATTGGACGGACAATTCCGTGAGAATGTCATCCTACAAACGAAAAACGGACCACTCGATTTCCAGCCCCGTGAGCCTTACAGCCCTGTCTTCGACCAGATTAGCAAGACACCTAATATGGTCGAACTCCAGATTACGCAAGAATATCTTGGCCAGTCGCGCCATCTGGTCTATCTCGCCCCCATGTGGCGCGAATTCTTCTCGTTCGTCAACCCCGACCAGTTGAAGGGCATTGCCGGCGTGGCAAATATCGGAAAGGACCGTAACTGGTGTGGCCACCATTTCTCGCAGGCTAACTGGTATGCCTTCGGGCGACTGGCTTGGAACCCCCGTCTGTCGTCTGTGCAGATAGCCCGTGAATGGCTGGAGCAGACTTTTACCTCTGACACAACATTTGTACGAACCATGTCACGTGTGATGACACAGAGCCGCGAGGCTTGTGTCGACTACATGATGCCGCTGGGTCTGCACCACATCTTCAAGTTCGACCATCACTACGGACCCGAGCCCGACGGCTTCAAGGCTGATTATCCGTTGGAGTGGTGCCCCGTCTATTACCACCAGGCAGATAAAAACGGCGTAGGCTTCAATCGTACCCATACCGGAACCAATGCCACAAGCCAGTATCGTGACAGCATAGCCCGACTATACGACGATGTGAAGACATGTCCTGAAAACCTGCTGCTTTGGTTCCATCATGTGCCCTGGACGCACCGCATGGCCAATGGCAACACGCTATGGGAAGAACTCCAGTTCCGTTACAATCAAGGAGTCCTGACGACAGAGTCGAACTACAATTTATGGCACAACCGCATGCGTCATTACATCGACCCCCAGCGTTGGCAAGAGGTAGACGAGCGCATGTACGACCAGATGCAGAATGCTCGTGAGTGGCGAGACACCTGTCTCGGCTATTTCCGCCAATTTGCAGAGCCGTAGAGCTATTCATGATTCACTTTTTTTGTTCTTACTCTGAAAAATCTCTCATCTCTCCCTAAATCTCTGGGAGAGCCTTTCTACAAAGGGGATGAGATGGGGGCATCTTTTCAATACCCCATCTTTTTTGTATTCAACCCACTACTGCTCGATGAATATTCCCACCCTGGGAACAAAATATTCCCAGCCTGGGAATAAAACGTTCCCAAGGTGGGAAAAAATACCGTGCGTATTCTATAGAAATCGGGCTACAGCACATAGAATGCAGCCAGCAGACTCTGCCTGTAGTTCTTGCTGATTTTCAACTCTTGGTAGTCATCCATCAGTTCGTTCAGAATACAGCGCGAGTCTTGGATTTTCTTGATGTGGTTGATGTTGACGATGTAGCGTTTGTGAATCTGTATCAAGTCGCCAGAGTAGTTCAGCAGGGTATCTGCTGTTGTACGGTGTCGCAGCGTGAAGACGGTACCATCCATGCAGACAGCCTCCCACACCTTGCGTTCTTGGTTGAAGCGGAAGAAAGCGCAGTCTTGCAGCCGTAGCGTCAGATGCTCGTTCATCGAGTTGACCACCAATATGATGGGTTGGCGGGTGGCAGCGTAGGCAGACTGCGGAATGCCTGTCAACTTGTTTTCATAGTATCGGGTCATAATTTGGCTCAAGTCCTGTTCTGTAGGTGGTTTCAACAGATAGTCGAAGGCTTGTCGTCGGATAGCGTCCAACATGTATTTGTCGTGTCCTGTATAGAAGACTACCTTCGTCTCAGGTTTCAGTTCGTTGCGAATCATCGTGCAAAACTCTAATCCCGACATCGTAGGTAGTTCCACGTCAAGGAAAATGAGGTCTGGCTCCGTTTTGGCTATCAAGGATGCTGCTGATTCTGCATCGGTTGCCGTTCCTGCTACGGTGACGGAAAAGTTGCTTTCCAGCATGCGTCTCAACAGTTCTATAGCTTCTGTGTTGTCATCAACGATAAAGGCCTTGGTTAGTTTTTGTCTGTTCATTTTTTTGTCAGGTTATAATGATAATCATCGGGCAGCAACAACCATGAGCGACATCCTTGTTCCAAGTTTTCTATGCCAAAGTCGATTTGCTGTCTATTGCACTCATTTAACATTTGGATGGTTTGCCGTACTACTCTCATTCCCGTATGCTCTTGGTAGGAAGGGCTCAGGCCTTGTCCATTGTCAGTCACCTCAACCTGAGTGGCCGCCCCTTGTCGGGTGACGCGTATGGTCAGCTCGCCTCCTTGTCGGCGCAGTCCGTGCTTGATGGCATTCTCCACGAAAATCTGGATGGTCATGGCGGGCAATTTCACGTGGTCGGTATCCACATCATTGGCTATCTCCTTAGTGTACTTTAACGGCTGGGGCATCTGCTGACGCTCAATGTTCACGTAGTAGTCTATGAAGTTGAACTCTTCTTGCAGCGTGGTCTCCAGCATGTCTGCCTGCTCCACGCCGCGTCGCAACAACTGGGTCAGCTGGCTGAGGTTTACCTCCTTACCCTCTATCTGGGCCAGCATCTCATGGCTCAAGGCATTGTATATGAAGTGGGGAGTAATGCGGTTGCGCGTGTTCTCCATGCGCATGCTGACTATTTGCTGGCGCGTCTGTATGTCTTTCATGCGCTGACGGCGCCTCCACAGTATGGTGAGCACGCCCAACAGACATACCGCCAGCAATGCTACCGCCAGTAAAGCCCATGCCAGGCGACTTTGTATGCGCTCGTGGTCTATGGTCCGTTGTTGTTCCAAGAGCCGTTTGTCGTGCTCATACTGCATTAGCCGTGCATTCATCTGCATCCGTATATTGGCGTTCTCTATGGAGTCTTTCAGCTGGTGCAGTTCGTTGTGAATGCGATAAGCCTCCTCGTAGTTACCCGTCTCGCTCATGACCTGCTCTTCGGCTTTTAGCCTTAACACCTTGGCGGCTGGTATCGCCACGTCCTTCTGTTCGCAATGCCGTACCATGTGCAGAGCTTCTGCTTTACGGCCTTCTAACAAAGTCAGCTCTATCCGTTCGGTTTCCAAATAGTACAGCAAGGGCTGGAAATTGACTGCCCGGAAGAAGGAGTCGGCTTGATTGATGAACACTCTAGCAGAGTCAGCTTTCTCTAGACAAACAAAAATCTCGCCCAGATTAGTCAGGGCGGTAAAGTAGTCCCACTTCTTATCGGCATTCCCCCTGACCAATGCGGCTGCATGGGTGAAACAAGCGAGAGCCTCCTTGTAGTGCTGTTGGAAATAGTGGTCGTTGCCCCTGTTGTTATAGTAGATGAATTGGTCGCCCTGGTTCATTTGTGGCACCAGAAGGCTGGTTTTCTGCCACCACCGCTGGCTATTCTGGTAATCGCCCATGAAAGTGTAGGCAGTGCTGACACCCAACAGCAGAGCTACCTTCATCGTATCTTCCATACCAGTAGCATCAGCCTCTTCAAGTGCCTCCAGGTAGGCATCGACGCTACGGTCCATCTGTCCTAACTGACGGTAGAAGTCGCCCCTATTAGCCATTGCGATGATACGTAGCCCATCAACACCCCTCAGCCCCTCCATTTGCTGCAAGGCACGTTCGGTGTATACCAGACCAGAATCGGGTCTGCCCAGGATAGCCGTGAAGTAGACACCACGCGCCTTTAGCCATTCAGCCTTGAGTCTGCGTCGCGCATCGTTCTCGTCGTTTTTATGTCTCGACAGGTACTGACCAATGCGTTCGCTGCTCGTCACCATCGAGTCTACGTTCATGGCTGCATACCACCGTTTGTGTTGCTCCATCAGTCGTGAATAGTAGCTGTCGCTGTCGTTTTGCACAGCTCCCTCTGTCTGCCGACTGTAGCCGCAGGCTTCTGTCATTAAGATGATAGCAAACAGTGCTACCACCATAATCCATTGTAGTCTTATAGAGTGATTTATTGCCATATACGTTTGCAAAGATACGAAAAATAGTGTCTATTTCCTATTTTTTCCCTCGATAAATTATTGGCACCCCTATTGGTGTCCCAATTATTTTACTCCTCTTGTGTTTTTATTTTCCCCTGTTATCGCCGTATTCGCCCTTTTGCTACAATATCGTCGTTATCTCCATTTTGAGCAATCGCTTTTTTCCATTATCTTTGCCAGTGAAATATTACTCATTAACAAACTATTATTATTATGAAAAAGTGCTATTGGATATTGGGTCTGCTTGCCGTTGCGCTGACGAGTTGCAGCGGTGGTGGTGATGGTGACGGGGGAAATGATTATATCAATCCAAATAAAGGTGTGAACAACACCACGGATTTCGCTGTGACGGGCGGGGTACAGGCAACGGGTATGACCTATGCTGACCTGACGGGTTATGTGAATATTCCCGATGATTATCAGAAGTCTGCTGCTACGAATAATCTTGTTTTCAGGGTAGGCGTTTACTATGGGGAAAGTGAGTCATCCCTGACAAAGGTAGAATACGGTTCACGTAGTGGTCGTACTTTTACGGTTACTCTCAAAGGATTGCAAGCAGGTAAGACATACTACTACAAGAGCTTCTTGGATTGGGGTAATTCTGGTTATGGTTGGGAGTATTGGGACAATCTTGGAACGGCAACAGAAGTAGGGTCGTTTACCACTAAGCCTGCTGCGTTCAATGGAACGATGACTACGGGTAAACCCTCCGACATCACTTTCTTTACGGCTTCTATTTCTGCTAGTGTTGATGTCAGCTCGCTGAATGCGAAAGAAACCTATATCAAGGGCCTGATATATTCACAGAATCAGTCAGCACTTTCTAGCCAATTGGCTCAAAAGTTGAGTCAGGCGGCTAAGGAGTCGACATCAGGTGGGGTCATCGAGATAACAGGGGATGGCTATTACGGTGGCTACGTCAATGGTGACCTCCATTTCAACATTAGCGATGAAAACCAGTTGTCGCTGTCAATGGAACCGGGTAATACCGTGTATTACTGTCCGTTCATCATCATCTCCGACAAATCATTTACTGGTGAGGTGGGGCAGGTGACTCTGCGCGACCTGAAAACCCGCGAGGGTTTCATTGATCTGGGGCTTAGTTGTCTGTGGTCAGCCACCAACCTTGATGCCACGTCGCCATGGGATATGGGAAACACCATCAGAGAAGATCGGGCATTGACAAAGATAAAAGAACAATATGGTACCGAAGCTCACGTACCCTCACAGGAAGAGGTGGAGGAACTAAACAGGTGCAGCATAGAGGAAATAGACAACGGTGTGCTGATTACGGGTCCTAATGGCAACCAGATTTTCCTGCCTACAACGCCCCGTACATCTGGAACGTCAATGTATGACAACTACCGCTATATGACAAGCTCAGGCGAAAGCAAGACAACGGGAAGCGGCAAATACAGCTATCAGCGTATTTATAACATTCTCTACCAGTATAATTGGAACAGCAAGGCCTTCGAGACGTATAAGGGAACTATCCCATATTATGACTCGTCGACCTACGGCAGCAATAAGTATAACTATCAGAGTGCCTATTTCCGAGCAGTCAAGCCTGGAGGTAGCGGTACAGGGAACGATGGAGGTGTAGACCTAAATACTATTGCAGGCACGTATACTACCATGGAATACCAATACTATGGTGACGAGGAGACATGGTACCATATGACTCCAGACTACGAAATGACTATTACGACCAACAGCTATAATCCGACCAGCGTCGAGATATATAACCTATGGCGGGGAGGAAAGTACATTACGGGTGAACTGAATACCCAGACAGGCGAGATTACCATTCCGTCGGGCCAGAACATTTACGACCACTCCACATACGGCAACGTGTGGGTGGAACCATATAGTGATAAAATTATTTTCACCTACGACGCAGCTACACGAACCTACTCGTCGAATATCATGTCACCAGTATGCAGCGCGGGGCGCTTCCGCTATTTTGAAGTGGAAATGGTACATCAGTAAACATTTAAGGACAAAGAACTAAAAACAATGATAATGATAAAGAAGCAACTCAGACTTTTCGGCCTTATCATGGCAGCTATGGCCATGATGTTCACGATGAACAGCTGTGGCGGCGACAATGCCAGCGACAGCACTTCAGGTGGCAGTACGACACCAAGCCTACTTGGAGCATGGTACGCCAACATCGGCAGCTACATGCTGGTATTCGACTTCGGCAGCAGTAACGTGGCATACACCATCTATGAGATAAACGGTAGTGTCTACTACATGACAACGGTGTCAGCCCCGTATTTAAAGGCGGGGGAAACGGTTACCTTCACGATAGGCGGTCAGCCGTATTCGGCTATCGTTGGTGAGAATACTCTGGTTATGACCGAACCTGACTTGGGTCGACTGACCTTGAACAGAGTGGCTGGAACAGTACAGACACAGGTGTCCACAATGGAGGCCTACTTCGACAATCTGCAGAAGCAAATTGTCAACGAGTGGTACAGCTATAGTGACTATTACAACAGTTACGAAGTCTTAAAGTTTGAAGCGTCTGGCAAGGGGATGTGTACTGACTATAGAACCTATACCACCTATTCGGGACCGTCGTTTACATGGACGCGTGGCGGCTCGATGACAGTGTCGTATGACAATGGCACTACTGAAAGGATGAAGTTTAATCTCAAGGGAGGTGTCTTGAACATCATCTACTCATACGAAGGTACGGACTATACGAGTACCTACCAGCCCATGACCGACGAGGTTCGCCAGCGAATAGAGGACTTGCGGAACACTCCGACGCTGCAGAGTGGCACCTACGTGGAAAAGAATCCGAACATGAAGGAGTATTTCATGGTGGAGATTGATGACAACGACATGGAGGAGTTTGTCGTTACCTACGGAAAGAAGAAAAAATTGATAGAGGGCAGTTTCTCCATCAGCGGCAATCAGATAACCATTGCAGGAGTGGATGTCAATGGCGATGGTGTTGTGAATGATAACGACAAGATGAACATCACCGTCAATGGCAATGAGTTTACCGTGGGCGGAATGACCTTTGTGCGTACGGAGGTGACCTGGGATAAGCTGATAGGCCATTGGCAGTCGATGCGTACGATAGGAGCAGCGTATGACAACGATGGCGAAACCATCCTAAACAAGTGGGACTGGACGCTGACGGTAAGCAGCACGGGCAATGAGGCTATAGACAACGAGAATATTCGGATGCTGCTGAACAGTGATGGCACCTTCCAGTCGTCGGTGATGATGAATGGTGTATGGACACAGGTGCAGGCAGGTACTTTCTCGTATGCTGACAGTAGGATAACCACCACCTTCGCGGATGGCGGACAGACCCTGACCGAGTCGTGGAAAGTCATCAGTGTCAATGACTCAGAAGCTATCATCGAGTTCTGGGATGGAGGCTACATCTATCGCTCTTATTACATGAAGAAGCTGTGAGCCCCACCTCGCAAACAAGGGAAAGTTGAATAAAATGGGGGAAGCATTTTGTACTTTCAAAAAATATCACTACATTTGCGGCTGAAAACGAGAAACGTTGAAGAATATGAAGAAGATTTTTCTGATGGTGCTGGCCGCAATGTTCCTGGGAACGGCAGGCTATGCTAAGGGTGGGGCAACGGAAGCCAAGGCTGCTGATGGTGTTGAGGCTGTCGATTTAGGCCTTAGTGTGAAATGGGCAAACATGAATGTGGGTGCGAAGAAGTCTACTGACTTTGGTACTTACTTCGCATGGGGTGAGACGCAGCCTAAGAAATATTATTCGTGGAACACCTATGCCTGGAGTAAGGGTGACACTCAGTTCCTGACCAAGTATTCGACCACCGACAGGAGAACGCAGTTGGCTCCTGCCGATGATGCTGCTCGTGCCAATTTGGGTGACGAATGGCGTATGCCTACCGTGAGTGAGTATGAGGAGTTGGTCAACCCGGACAACTGCACATGGGTATGGACTACTCAGAATGGTGTCAATGGGTATAAGGTTACTAGCAAGAAGACGGGCAATTCCATCTTCCTGCCTATCACGGGCTGTCGTTACTTTGCAGACAAACAGTTTGGTGGTATCAATGGCCTCTACTGGACATCAACGCTCTATACGTCTAATCCTAACAAGGCCTGGTGTCTGGAATTCAATTTCTCTAACGTAGAGGTGTATTACGGAGATCTTTCCAGCAATCGCTTCAGTGGTCGTTGCATCCGTGCGGTGAAGTAAGAGGGAAATAAATTTGGCTCTTTACTCGTTTTTTCGTACCTTTGCCGGCAAATTAGAAATAAGGAAAGATGTTAGAAGTAAGAAACTTACACGCCAGAATAGGCGATAAGGAGATATTGCGGGGTATTAATCTGACCATTAAGGATGGTGAGACGCATGCCATTATGGGTCCCAACGGGTCGGGTAAGTCGACACTCTCAGCCGTACTGGTGGGTAATCCATTGTATGAGGTGACTGAGGGCGAGGCTTTCTTCAATGGCAAGAACCTGTTGGAGATGAAGCCTGAGGACAGGGCTCACGAAGGGCTGTTCCTGTCGTTTCAGTATCCTGTGGAGATTCCAGGTGTATCGATGACCAACTTCATGAAGGCAGCTGTCAATGAGAAGCGCAAATATCAGGGCCTGCCAGAGTTGAAGGCAGGCGACTTCATCAAGTTGATGCGTGAGAAGCAGAAAATCGTCGAGCTTGACAACAAGTTGGCAGGACGTAGTGTGAACGAGGGCTTTAGTGGTGGCGAGAAGAAGCGCAATGAGATATTCCAGATGGCTATGCTGGAGCCCAAGCTCTCGATACTGGACGAGACGGACTCAGGTCTGGACGTGGATGCGATGCGTATCGTTGCCGAGGGTGTGAATAAGCTGAAGACCGCTGAGACCTCATGTATCGTCATTACCCATTACGACCGACTGTTGGAGATGATTCGTCCTGACGTAGTACACGTATTATATAAGGGACAGATTGTGAAGACGGCAGGTCCAGAACTGGCCAAGGTGATTCAGGAACGCGGTTACGACTGGATAAAAGCAGAAGTCAATGAGTAGCGAACAGCAATATATAGACCTCTACGAACAGGCTCGGCAGATGATTTTCAGTCATGCGCCAGAGTCGATGAATGCTGTGCGCGACAAGGCTTTCGAGGACTTCAAAGCTCAAGGCTTTCCTTCACGAAAGGTGGAGCGCTATAAATATACGGACATCGACAATCTCTTTGCTCCTGACTATGGCGTCAATCTGAACCGTCTGGAAATACCTGTGGATCCCTATCAGGCCTTCCGATGCGATGTGCCTAATCTCTCGACTTCGCTCTATTTTGTCGTCAACGACACCTTTTATAATAAGGCATTGCCACAGGTGTCGCTACCTGAAGGTGTCATCATCGGTTCGCTGAGAGAACATCCTGAGTTTATCAAGAAATACTACGCCAAGCTGGCCAAGACGAGCGAGGATGCCATCACAGCACTCAACACCATGATGGCCCAGGACGGCATGCTGGTGTATGTGCCGAAGAACGTAAAGGTGGGGCGAGCTGTTCAGGTCATTAATATCCTGAAGGGCACACCTCAGAATGCCCAGCGCGTAGTACCTAACCTGATGGTGAACCGAAGGGTACTCATTGTACTGGATGAGGGTGCGGAGATTAAAATGCTCTTCTGCGACCATGCGGCTGACGATAAGGACTTTCTGGCTACACAAGTCATAGAGGCCTATGTGGGCGAGAATGCATCACTCGACCTCTACTGTCTGGAGGAAACCCATTATAAGAATGTCCGCCTAAGCAATGTCTATATCGACCAACAGCGCGACAGTCGTGTGAACCATAACGTTATCACGCTGCATAATGGTATCACCCGCAACAAACTCGACCTGACCTTCTCTGGTGAGGGGGCGGAGTGTGGTTGCTATGGTTGTGTGATAGCTGACAAACAGCAACACGTCGACAACAACACGCTGATAACCCATCATGCATCGCATTGCACCTCAAACGAGCTCTACAAATATGTGCTCGACGATGAGGCTACTGGAGCCTTTGCGGGTAGGGTGCTGGTGGAAAAGAATGCTCAGAAGACGGCTTCGCAGATGACTAACCAGAATCTCACAGCTACCAAAAAGGCTCGTATGTATACCCAGCCCATGTTGGAGATATATGCCGATGATGTGAAGTGTGCCCATGGTTCGACGGTGGGTCAGCTGAATGATGCAGCGATGTTCTATATGCAGCAACGAGGCATCTCGCAGCAAGAGGCCAGACTGTTGTTGCAGAATGCATTTATCAACGAGGTGATAGACCACATGGAGCTCGAACCCCTCCGCGACCGCCTGCATTATCTAGTAGAGAAGCGTTTCCGAGGAGAACTGAACAAGTGTGAGGGCTGTAAGTTGTGTAAGTAAGCTGTTGTCAAGATGATGTATAATATCAATAAGGTACGCGAGGATTTCCCCATTTTGCAGCGTGAGGTCTATGGTAAGCCACTGGTTTACCTGGATAATGCGGCGACGACGCAGAAACCGCTCTGTGTATTGGATGCCATGCGTGAAGAGTACATGAACGTGAATGCCAACGTACATCGGGGAGTGCATTATCTCTCTCAGCAGGCCACCGACTTGCATGAGGCGGCTCGTGAGAAGGTGCGCCAGTTTATCAATGCTGAAAAAACAGAGGAAATCGTTTTTACGCGTGGCACTACGGAGGCTATCAATCTCGTAGCTTCTACCTTCTGTGAGTCGCAGATGAAGGCGGGCGACGAAGTGATCGTCACTGATATGGAGCACCACTCTAATATTGTACCTTGGCAGTTGCAGTCGATGAAACGGGGGATTATAGTAAAACACCTGCCCATCACCGATGATGGTCAGCTTGAACTCACTCCTCTCTCCTCTCTCCTCACTCCTTGTACGAAGCTCATCAGCATCGCTCATGTCAGCAATGTCCTGGGTACAGTGAATCCTGTCGATGAAATCGTGAGAATCGCTCATCAGCATGGTATTCCAGTATTGGTTGATGGCGCCCAGAGTGCCCCCCACATGCAGATTGATGTCAGACAGTTGGATTGCGACTTCTATGCCTTCAGCGGACATAAGATGTATGGCCCTACGGGTATTGGCGTGCTATATGGTAAGGAGGAGTGGCTCGAAAAATTGCCCCCATACCAAGGTGGTGGTGAGATGATTGACAAGGTGTCGTGGGAACGAACAACTTTTGAGCGCCTGCCTTTCAAGTTCGAGGCTGGAACACCTGACTATGTAGCTACCCACGGGTTGGCGACAGCCATCGATTATCTCAGTTCTTTAGGCTTCGAAAATATCGAGGCTCATGAGCAAGAACTCACCCGCTACTGTATGGAACAGCTGAAAACTATTGATGGAATGAGGATTTTTGGTGAAGCGGAGCATAAGGATGCCGTCGTCTCGTTTCTGGTGGGCGATATTCACCATTTGGATATGGGTACGTTGCTTGACCGTCTGGGTATCGCTGTCAGAACAGGACACCATTGTGCTCAGCCTCTGATGGACCGATTGGGTATCAGCGGTACGGTACGGGCTTCATTTGCCTTATATAATACGAAAGAGGAGGTGGATGCTTTGGTGAGTGGTATTCGCAGGGTCAGCCAGATGTTTTAGTTGATGCTGTATTGCGTCGACTGCATGATACGCAGTTTCAGGCGTTCTGCCTCTTCGGGCGACAACAGGTCACAATCGTCTAAATGGTTGAGGATATAACATGCCTTCATGTATGCTGAGCGAATCTGCGGAGCTGCTTGAAGATAGGATGTCCAATAAGATTCTTTTTCTGAACAAGAATCTATGACATAACGGATGAAGTCGTCATCACGCAGGAAATCGTCTACTTTGGTGTAAATAGTTTGTTTCAAGTGTTCCGTCTTTTCTTTAAGACGTAAAACAGGCTTGAATGTCATCATGTATTAGAAGAATTTACATGGCGGCCTCGCGGAGTTTCAACATACCCCTATGCATGAGATTGCGTACTGAGTGATAGTTCATCTGCATGATTTCGCAAATCTCATCGTATTTACGCTGCTCTAAATAATATAAGGTGATGGCCTGACGCTGACGTCGTGTCAAGTGTTCCATCAGGTGGGCTACCTGTGCTGACTGCATGGACTCTTGTTCTGTGTGCAAGTAGTCGTTTTCTACATCACTTATCGCATAGTGGAATTCATAGTCCTCCACAGCATCCTCGCTGGCAAAGGTTTGACGGCGAAACTCGTCGAAGAGTCGGTTTTTCAGAGAAATTATCAGGTATGAACCTAAATTGTTGATTGTGTTTTTATCTCCACGCTTGTTGTATACCTTAACGAATACATCATGAATGCAGTCTTTCAGCAACTCCTGATCCTGGGTAATCTTCATTCCATAGTTGAATAACATCTGTATATACAGGTCGTACAACTCAGCAAAGGCATGATTATTGCCAGCACAGAACTCAGTCACGAGCTCGCGGGTGCGTTCTTTAAGTTGATGGTTTGCCATGCGGTAGAGATTAGTTATATGTTTTAAGTAGTTTGTTTTCAGTTGCAAAGATATGGAAAATTCTAATATCCCATGCGAAAAAACAGTTAAAAAAATGGGAAAAATTGGTATTTACCCGATTTTTCCCATTGAATTCTTATTTTTTCTTTAACCAGAAGACTCCTGAGTCTTCAAGAGCTGCAACTTTTTTCGTTGTCCCTAATCGCCTTATCTCGCCCGTTTTTTCGTCTATCTGATATAATATATAGGTGTTGTTGGTAGGCAAGTTAACATTTTGTGCGCTCTTTGCTAACTTGTAAATCACCATGCCATCAGGGCCAGCCAGAGCGTAGTCATCGCCAGTCTTTGACGGTTCCATCGAGGAAACGTCATGTAGGAAGACTTGGTCTTTAACTGGAATGGCAGCACATGAGCCACCGGCCATCAGCGATGCCCAACACAATTCAGGATGCTTCTGAGCTGAGTAGACAACGGCCTTGCCGTATTTCGTGCGATACTCACTAACGGCACGATATACATCTTCAAAGCGAGCACTTCCTGTCCGTATTTTGCGCAGATACTGTCGGGGGGCTACGCTTACACCACCCTCAGGTGCGTATTCTCCTTTGCTATGGTAGAACCATTGTTCTATATCAATGATGTCGACGACTTTCGAGCGGACGGAATCGTTGAGAATAGCATCCTGCACATCTTTATTCACGGCTAAGTCGACGAGGACATGACCATTTTCTTTCTCCCATTCAGCTATCACGTCAATCCAGAACTGCACGAAAGGTAGTGGCCCTGTGAACTCCTCGCCAATGGAGTGGATGACGTTAGGCTGACCTTTGAAGGCATCCAGCGACTGGCGAATGTACTGGCGATGCAACTCGCGCATCGTTGGATTGGTGATGTCATAGAATAGGGCGGCGGTAAAGATGCGTTTGTCGCCGGTGAAGTTGACGGGCTCCAGGAATGGCGTACCATTGACGTTGTTGGCTGTTCGCCAAGGACAGTCTACCCAATGTGCGCCAGCTTCCAGGATGTTATGTTGGAAATAGTGCTGATTTTTGAGCAGCATACCGATGGATTCTGTCTTTTTTGCAAACTGTTGGAGTCGCCAGAAGTACCATTTGTTCAACGTTGTCAAGTCGTACTTCGACATACCGTCCCATGCCAGCTCCTTGCCAGTTCGGGCGAAAGGCTGTTCGTAGAAAGGAGCCCATGCGTCGCCATTCTTTCTGCGGATGCGTTCGTGGTCGTCGCGACGACGGTCCGTCCAGAGTCCATAGTTCTGGCTGAACAGTAGGGTGTGGTTACGTTGCATTTCTGCCACAACGGAGTCTATGCGGTCAGTACCTCCCGTTCTTTCTTGTCCAGGAACAAAGCGTGTCAAGGCATATTTCGCCTTCGCCATTGTAGCATCCATCGCACGCCCATTCCACCAGGGAGTCTGGTGCTTGCCGCCTACCAATACTGCCCCGTCTTTTATGAGCCACCCGTTGGTGATGGTATAATTAGCAGGACGGTTAGCGTTAGCAGGACCAGTATGACTAGTAAAAGCCTTGATGGGTGTTACATCTCCTTCGAAGCGGGCTGAGTCAATCCACATTTGCATCGTTATGCGTGGCTGCAACGCTTCTTCAGCTAATTTGACAGCCTCTTCGATTGTTGGCGAGCTGCTGGCATTGACAGGACGGTTGTAGATTCGGCATTGGGCTTCGACATCACGCCCTAAGCGCTTCTCCAACTGTGAGGCAAAGAGTGAGTAAGGCTTGACGTGCTCGTTCATTTGTCCATATTCACCATTACCCTGAATCTGTCCCCAGCAGCCATAGGAGTGGTTACGGTTCAGCGAATCGGGCGAGTAACAGAACAGGCCGGCAGCCGTCGACTGCCACATCATACTGTTGGCCGTGCTCCATCCTGCTCCAAACTTCTCCAGTTCCCAGTTCTTAAAGACGATATCATTGCCGTCAATGTTGACGATATCAAACAAGATACCTGGAGCCCATGATGAGATGGCTCCGCTGGGACCAAACGACTCGTAGCTTTCACATTGAACAAAGGCATTGGGTCCTGGTGCCGTATGTCCTACGGCAAAGTCGTTGATGCCATGTTCTGAATAACAACGCTGGAAAAGTGTCATTTCACCAAAGGTAAGGAAAGTACGACGCCGGTATCCGCCAATCTCAGAGACAGGCTCCAGCGACTTACAGTCTTCAACGGTTGTCTGTCTTGCTGACTTCTGAATGATAACAGCCGAGCCGGCAAAATGGCGGAAGTTAACCATGCGGACCCAGCAGTTTTCAGCATCGGCAATATATACCCCATCCCAGCAATGGTCTTCATCCTTGGGAAGTGCTTTGTTATAGTCTGACTCCAACGACAGGTTCTCCACGCCACATTCAGCTATCAGTCCTGGTTGCTCGTAGACAACAGCCTTAGCTCCGCCCCATAGGCTGCTGATAGCAGATGTGATGGGAGCATTGAGCGTAACCTCCTTACCGTTGACTGCCACTATCTGCCGATTCCAACGGAGGTCGATGTCGCCAGGATGCCAAGCCCAATAGCCCATGCGCTTACCACCGCCAAACGACTGGCAGCCGAGTGACTCTATCCATTCTTGCGTAGAAGGACGGATGATAGCGAGGCGAGTGCCTGGTTTTAAGGCGGAACTACCGCCTTGCAGGGAACAAGCCATTGCGCCAGGATTGGTGTCGGAGACGGTAAATGTGTCCTTGACGGAAATCGCTCGCGTACCTTCTATATATATAAGGGCACCACGGTCATATCCTGTTTTGCGGAGAATGGTCTTGTCGCGTCCGCTGCCTCGCAGCACAACCCCACTTGTACGAATCCGTAAGGGTTCGCTCAGGGTAAATGTTCCCTCAGCGAGTAAGACAGCTCCACGTATGCCCGTCAGTTTGTCGGGCTTCTGACTGCTCACCCAGTCGATGGCTGCCTGTATGTTTGCAGCATCATCCGTACTGGAAGGCTGTACGTAGGTAGCCACCTTTACCGATGGAATGGGCTGTTCTGAACGTTGATAGCCACAATATGAGTAATCCATCGGCACCTCTTGGGCTACCGATGGAATTACGAAAAGTGTGATCAGAACGACTAATATGTGTCTTCTCATTTTTTCTCCTTTGCTTGTTTTTCTTCTACCCGCTTCATCCAGTTGTCGCGCTCCTTTTTCAGGTCGTAACCGCGGGCGGAGAGCCAGTTGTTGGTGCGTCCGCGATACTTGTCGAACCAGAAGTGCTTGCCTTTGGAGTCGGCAGCATCCATCGCGTATTCACGAGCCTCCTTGAGCCAGATGAGCACCTGCTTCTTCTCGTATTCAGAGAGCGTGGGTATCATGTCCTGTGTGGCCTGATAGTCGCGTTTCAGTCGCCCGAAGGTCATGCCGTCTTTCACAGCATCTATCTGCTCTTCCGTCAGATATTGTGCCAGAGCCGAAGCCAATTCAAAGTGGTGTTTGTATAGCTCGGCATTCAGGGCGTCCTGTTGAGTCTTGTCGTACTTGGAGTGGATGTCGTTCAGCAGGAAGTAGCGGTTGGCAATGATGTTGCGAACGTTCTCCGCTACTTGAGCATCAGTAAGTCCAAGACCATCGACGATTTTTTGTGCACGTCCCTTGATGGTCTCCACATACTGGGGGTCCTGCCCATCCGTCTTGAGCTCCACCTGTGCACTTGCTGTCAGGGTAAGCAGCATTAACATTGCTGCACACAAAACCTTCTTCATACGCGTTGCTTAGTTGATTCTCTTGACCAGCGTGTCGTGGTTGTTCTTCAAGTCAGTCCAATCCACCTTCACATTGGTAGGAATGTCGTTGATATACTTCTCGATGTTGGTATAGCCGTCGCCTGTGCAGTCCTTGTTGGCATCCGACGGGTCGTTGGGGTTCAGCCCATTGTTGATTTCCCATTCGTCGGGCATACCATCGCCGTCGCTGTCCTTCCAGGGCTTCCACTTGCTGTATTCAGGATATCCGCCCATCTGTCGCGGGTCGGTAATAATACCATCCTTGTAGCTGTCCTTAGCCAGGCGGCGATATTTGAACAGTCCTTCTTCGTTCTGCGAGCGCTTGTGCAGTCCCCACATATCGCCATAGGGATTATCCTTCACCTTCTTCTCGTAGTTCTCCACGTAGTAAGCCTTTCCTGTGCGGACCTCTTCGCAGATGCGTTGGTCTACAATATCACGACAAGGAATGGTGGCTCCTGCGTAGTTCAGCACCCATTGGAAAGCACTTCTGGTATCCATCACCGTCAGGAATGGCATGTTGAAGGGCTCGTTCGAACGCATCATCGACTGCAAGGTCTCATCAATCTCAGACTTCTGGTCCTCAATCTGAATGCCGCCCTTCCAGTTGTCTTTTGTGATTTCAGGGTAGCCCTCCATGATGTTTCCATTGGCATAGACGCGACCATACTGCTTGAAGGGGAACAGTCCCTCAGAACGACTCTCGGCCTTGATGATACGATGTCCTACAGGGGTGTCTTTTGGAGTCAGAGGACCTGGCTTGTAATAGTTGTTGATGAAGTTAAACATCGACTTGAACTCACCACCGTCAGCCGTACGATGTACCCAGTTGTAGACCACGTTGTTGACGAAGTTGAAGACGCCAGCCCATCCGATGCTGGGGTTACGTCCCGTATTGTCGGCCCACAGGTTACGCATAAAGGTCGTGTTCTCACCACCGATAGTCGAGCCGAAGGCGTGGTTCCAAGTGTCAAGAGCCTTAGCCGAGATGGTGTTCTGAATAGTTACGTTGACGGTAGGGGTCTTACGCTTGGCCTTACCATCGTTCAGGTCGAACATGTGGCGATAGAACGAGATGTTCTCGTCCAAGCCCCACTCGCACGAGCAATGGTCAATCATGATGTTACCCACAGGGTTGCCTCCAAAGGAGTCTTCGCGATAGGTCACTTGCGTCTCACCACGACGGAAACGCATGTGGCGTACAATCACGTCGTGCGTGTCTACCTGGAACGACTCTCCTGCTATGATGACGCCGTCGCCAGGAGCCGTCTGTCCTGCAATCGTAATATAAGGAGCGCGCACGTAGATAGGTGACTTGAGTCGGATGATGCCTGACACATTGAACACCACGATGCGGGCGCCACCTTGCTCACAAGCCCAGCGGAAGGAGCCAGGACCGTCGTCATTGAGGTTCGTCACCGTCAGCACCTTACCTCCGCGTCCGCCAAAGGTGTACATTCCACCGCCCTCAGCACCTGGGAATGCAGGAATCTTAGCCTGACGCAGGTCGTAGGGCATGCTGGCCCAGGGCACATAAGGCCTGCCTGCTTTTGCCTCTTCTACTACAATAGGGAATGCCACAGCCCATGCAGAGTCGCTGTGAGCTGCCCATTGTTTCTTTTGCTTTTCGATGTACTGCTTAGCCTCGCCGGTCATGTCAGGATACTGTGCGCTGACAGAAAGGCTCAATGAGGCAGCCATCGCCATGAGAATCATTTTCTTCATATCGATATGTTTTTTAATGTTTAGTCTGTTTTTATGACGTATCAAAAGTCAGAATGTCTATTTTATAAACGTTTTTTTGCATTGATTTGCAATAGGAATTGAAATTTTAATAGTACCTTTGCAGCCATGAATAGACTTAGCATACTGCTGATAGCACTACTGCCAATGACTGCTGTAGCCCAAGATACCACAACGGTAAAGGGCGAACAGCTGCAGGAAGTGATTGTTAATGCCAACAACGCACAGCGCCGTCTGGGTTCCGTACAGATTGGTGCTGAACAGATACAGATGAAAGAGCTGTCCTCAGCCCCCGCCCTCTTTGGCGAGGTCGATGTGATGCGCTCGCTCCAGTTGCTGCCTGGCGTCAAGTCTGAGAGCGATGCCTCCAGCAGTTTCCAGGTGCGTGGTGGCCGCTCTGCTCAGAACGGCATCTTCTACGACGAGACTCCAGTATATAGTGTAGGCCATCTGGGAGGCCTCTTCTCAGCATTCAACGACAATGCGCTGGCTGCTGCCACCCTTTACAAAGGCCTGGTGCCCGCCCAGTATGGTAGCGCCACAGCCTCTGTCCTCGACATCATCAGCCGCACGGGCCGTACCGACCGCTGGGGAGGAAATGTCAGCATCGGTCTGCTCTCAGCCAAGGGTTCTATCGAGGGTCCTGTGGTGAAGGATAAGTTGGGACTGCTGTTCAACTTCCGTCGCTCCTATGCCGACCTCTTCCTCAAGATGACCAACTATCGCGACAATTCGCTCTATTTCTACGATACCAACCTGAAGCTGGATTATAAGATGAACGAGCACAACCGCCTGTTCTTCTCCTTCTTTGCCAGTCACGACAAGACGGCACTCTCAGAAATGGCTGATATGCGGTGGACCAATATAGCGGGCAGTCTCTCGTGGCTGCACCAGTTTCGTGGACAGTCTACCTCGCAGACGACCCTCTTCGCCTCGTCCTACGATACAGACAATGGCATCAGCTTCTTAGGTATGAACATAGTCTATCTTGGACATATCCGCCATGCGGGTCTGCGCCAGAACTTCCGCCTGGTATTCGGCAAACATGAGCTGAATGCCGGTCTGCAGTCTATGCTGACCGATGTCAAGTCGGCTGAGTGGACCCGATGGGTAAACCACGAGAAGGAGCAGCGTAAGGCGTGGGACAACAGCGCCTGGCTCAACTGGCAGTACACTCCCGTCAAGCAGTTTTCGCTCTCTGCCGGCGTCCGCTTCTCAGCCTTCTCGGCCTTAGGCGGCCCTTACTATTACGAGATTGACGACAAAGGCAACATCACGTGGCTCTATCAGCGCAGTAAGAACAAGCCTGTCAAGACCCACATCAACCTGGAACCTCGTCTGAGTGTGGCCTTCCAGCCTACGGAGCAATGGAGTGTGAAGGCAGGCTACAGCCGCATCACGCAGAACATCCACGCCCTTCGCAACCAGAGTACGTCGACCCCCTTCGACCGTTACACCATCAGCTCTAACTTGGTAAAGCCTGAGGTAGCCGACCAGGTGAGTCTGGGTTTGTTCTATATGACGCCCTCTCAGGATTATGACTTCTCGCTGGAGGGTTATTACCGTCATGTAGACAATGTGCTCGACTATCGCGACGGTGTCAGCTTCGCCTCAGCTATCGAGATTGAACGACTCGTCTTGGCTGGCGAAGGCAGAGGCTATGGTGCTGAGTTTTGTGCCCGTAAGAATACAGGCCGGCTGACAGGATGGCTCAGCTACACGTTGTCTTGGTCGCAGACACGCATCGACGGCATCAGTCAGGGACAATGGTATGACGCTAACAATGACCGTCGTCACGACATCAACATCGTAGCTACCTATAAGCTCAACGATGCCTGGACGCTGAATGCCACATGGGTTTACAACTCCGGTCAGGCATTTACGGCTCCCAGCGCCAAATACCAGATAGTAGACAACTTCATCTATTACTATGCTGAGCGTAATGGCTATCGTGCGCCCGACTATCACCGACTGGATGTGAATGCCACGTGGACTAAGGTGTTGAAGAGTGGAAAGCTGACGCGTGAGTGGAGTTTTGGCATCTACAACCTGTACAATCGCTACAACCCCTTCCTCATCCGCTTTGAGGACAGCCAGTATGGACGAGGCACCAAAGCTACGCAGTATAGCCTCTTCGGCATCGTGCCTTCAGTATCGTTTAACCTGAAATTCTAAGAAAGTGATGAAAAAGAGTATATTGTTCTTGTCTTCTTTAATCTTCCTGTTCTCATCTTGTGAAAAGGAGATAGACATCGACTATCGTGAGGTTAATTCGCTTTATGTGGCAGAGGCCTCGATAACGCAGAACGGGACAACGGTAAGGCTTACTACAACGCAGAACGTTACTGACAACTCGCGACAGAATCATTACATTGAGGGTGCTACTGTGGTATTGAGCTGTAAGAAGTTGGAATTAGAGGAAACTTTGACCGAAAAGGGTAGTGGTGTGTACACATCGACGCTGAAAGGACAGCCCGGACTTACCTATGATATTGATATCGAGATAGATGGAAAGCATTTCACGTCGTCGTCGACGATGCAGGAAGCACCCGTGATGAACTCTTTCCGCTTTGTGTGGAAGAAAGTGCTTTCTGAACGTTTCCTCTTTGCCGACCTGCGCGTTCAGGACACACCCGACCAGAATAGCTACTACTTTATGCACATCTATCGCAACAACGTGGGCTACCGCTGGGCAGTCATGAGCGATGAGAACAATAAGAATGGCGAGTTGCAACAACTGTTCCAATGCACCACAGAGCGCGATATGGACAAGGGCGATTCTGATGCTTTGCAGGACGGCGACGCTATTCGTCTGGAGATTCGTGCCATTGACAAGCTTTCTTACGACTACCTCTATTCCATGCAGGTGATGGACAATGCCGGAACCAACCCCATAGCCAATTTCACAGGCGGGTTGTTAGGCTATTTCTCTGCCTATCACGTGCTTACTTATCGTTACACGTTCCGTCGTAGCGAATTAGAGGAGGAGTGAGCGTCGAAAATACTTTCTTTACTGCTTATCAAGTGTGACGACGGCAGTCATACTGGTTGAACCGTTCAGCGAGAAGTCGTATTCTGCAATGACTTGTTTGGCTGAGAGCGAGACGATGCGCCATAGCAGCACGCGTTCTTCGTTGTCGAATTCGTTGCTGACAATACGTATCATAGCGCTGCTGGCAATATAGGTGCCGTGAAGTGCTTTGGTCTCTTCAACAAGGTCGAATATCTTGTTCCCGTCCTCGTCTAAAACGTAGTTGCCTGCTTCGTCGACTCTTGGTACGTAGCTGGACTCCAGATAGGTTATAGCACATGTGCCGTCCTCGTTGAATATGACATTTTTGTAGTCAAACTCCAAACCAGGATCCTCGTCGCTACGGATGACGTAAGAGAATGCCCACTTGCCAGGCAGAATCTCGCTTACCATTCCGTCGT
Organism: Prevotella sp.; assembly: GCA_017941345.1. Classification (GTDB taxonomy): domain Bacteria; phylum Bacteroidota; class Bacteroidia; order Bacteroidales; family Bacteroidaceae; genus Prevotella. Next base: position 62,490 of record JAGAWQ010000008.1, read on the forward strand.
CGCTATCGTCCAGCTTGTCGCAACCCGTCAGCAGCAGGCCGCACAGCATGACCATCCAAAGCATTACTGTATTCTTCATGGTTGCAAAGGTACGAATAAGTCGGCAAAAAAAGAAAATAAATCACAAGATATTTTCTTTTTCCCTCGAAAAGATTTTTATGTTGCTGGCTTAGCAACTTATGTTGCTCGCCCAGCAACACCTGTTGTTCGCCCAGCAACATGTGTTGCCCGTCCAACAACATAAAATTCCTAAGGAGCAAAAAAATACAGGCACACCTTTCAGCGCGCCTGCATTCTTATGCTATTTGTAAATGAGATTACTCAGCAATCCAACGGGGGTCACCAGCTTTAGCAGCATCGCCTGAAGGAGTCAGGTTCAGACCACCGTTCTCAGCTGTGAGGTCGAGTGCATTGGTGGGAACTGTGAAAGGAGCAGCCTCCAGTTTGGTAGACATTGAAGCTTCCTGACCTTCACCAAAGCCAAAGTTGTTCTCAATAACTTTTGTGCAATTTCCTTGAGCAAATTTGCTGATATTCTTTACGTCAACATAAATATTACCAGTCATAGTAATATTAGTCTTGGAATTGTTTACAGTATTATTGCCGAAGTTCTTGCCCTTAAAGGTGTTGATGAGTGTATTGTTTGTGAATACCCAGTCGTAAGTTGATGTGCCATTATTGGTACCAAAAGCTTTTGCGGCATTACTTGCATTAGCAAAGCGAATGAAGAATGCGCTGCTGGTTTCGTTAATGTTGTAGATGGTGCTATTAGTGATGCTGATATTCTTGATGGCACCCTTACTGTTTGCAGTAGCGTCGAAAGCAATAAAGTTCTTATCCTTATTGTCAAGCTGGATAATGCTGTTCTCGATGATAAATGAAACAAGTGCCCAGTCCTGACCATTAGTCGAAATAATGCTGTTCTTCAGATTCTTAATCATTACATTCTTGATAGCAACTTCACCTAACAGATTGAAGTCTGTAGCAGCAGCATCCGTATAAACATCCTGGTTCTTTACTTTTCCGCCTTCTGCACTTAAGGCAATCAGCGGGTCGGCAATAGCTGTAGCGTCAATAACAGCGTTCTCCAAAGCCAAGTTGTCTGCAATAACGAATTTAGCGTTAGCAATTCCGATAGGAGAGTCTTCTGTACCACAAATGCCTACAGTCTCAGTAGCCTCAATGGTTGCAGGAGCTTCTGCATTACCGTTGATGCTGACGTTGTTCAGATTCTTACCCAAAGTAATCTTAACACCGCCGGCAACGTTAAGAATCAGAGGACTATCGTTCTGAATCTCAACCTGACTCAGGTCAAGGTCTGCAGATACGTTCAGTTCAACGACACTCTTAGGAAGGGCCAGAACGCCATCCTTCGCATGAGAAACGATGACATCAGCCAGTTCTGTGCCATTGTCAATAGCTGCTTCTGTTGGAACACCAGGTTTGCTCTCGTTAGCGCAAGACTGGAATGAAAAAGCGCCAACCAGCATCAGGGCTGCGCCAAAAATTAAGCTTTTCTTCATAATGTTTTGTTTTAAATTAAGTATGTTTTTAGAGTTGTTTCGTGTATTAATGCGCTGCAAATTTAGGGAATATCCGTGAATTAACCAAATTTTTTTGAGTTTTTGTTTAAAAAAAGCGATTATCCGTTGCCAAAGTGCCTTATTTGTTTGCAAAGTAACAAAAAAGTATTATCTTTGCATGCGAAAAAGTAGCCGAAATCGACAAAAGAAATAGTGTTAAACAATTAAAATCACTAAGTAGTTATGAAGAAAATTTATGTTTTTGGTGGTCTGTTCGCGCTGATGTGTACCTTGGTGGCCTGTGGTGGAAAGACCCAGAGTAACCCGGAGGCAGACTCTCTGCGTACTGAGCTGAGGGCTCAGATGGAAGCGATGGACGAGATTAGTCTCTTCCTGGATGCTGTCAACGTGAGCATGGATAGTGTGATTAACATGGAGGGAGGCATTCTGCGCACATCTGGTGAGAGCCCGCTGTCACAGAAAGACCAGATTAAGAAGAACATCGAGTCCTACAAACTCATTCTGCAACAGCAGCGTGAGCGTCTGGACGTGCTGGAGAAGAAGCTGAAGGACAGCAACGCCTATGCCGGCAAGATGCAGAAGACGATAGCTGCCTTGAAAAAGCAGCTGGAAGAGAAGGACCAGGCTATTGCCACCCTGTCTTCTGAGCTTGAGCAGCGCAACTACGATATTGCAGCGCTGAAGGAGAATGTAGAGCAGCTGAACATCGAGGTGGCTGACTTGGTAGAGGACTCGAGAGCGAAGTCTGACTCCATCGACAAGCAGGATGCCCAGCTCAACGAGGCCTACGTATTCATCGGCTCAAAGAAGGAGCTGAAGGAAGCCGGACTTGCTCAGGGTGGTACGCTTTTCAAGAAGCTGAAGTTTGATGCCTCGAATGTGGACAAGCGTCTTTTCCAGAAGATAGACATCCGCAATACCACGAAGTTCAACATTCCTGACGACGATGCTGAGGTGCTGACCCAGATGCCTGCTGACTCGTATAAAATCAGGAAGACTGGCGACGACTCCTCTGAGCTGGTGATTACCGACCCTGCCCAGTTCTGGAGTGTTACGCGTGTTCTGGTTGTCAAATACTAAGAGCGAATAGATGTTGGCAAAGCGCTGGACATTCATCGTCTGTCTGTTGGCTACCCTCACGATGCAGGCATCAGACTTGTTGCCTCGATGGGGAGACCGCTATTGGACGGACTCTGTGCCTGAATCTATGCGCAAAAGCTATATCACTTTTGGTGAACAATATGCTGGCAAGGCTTGGAATAGCCTGCCAGCTATTGTTTTTGCCGAATACAAAAAGACAGGCAATCGGGTCAATTACGAACAGCTGATGTTTGAGAAACGCCGACAGCTGGCAGCCCTCGTGATGGCTGAGATAGCAGAGAGCCGACGCCGATTTCTGCCTGATATCATCAACGGTCTGCAGAGCACGCTTGAGGAGACGTGGTGGGGCCTGCCGGCACATTATAAGACGGAGCTGCCAAAGGCAGAAGACCAGACGGTAGACCTTTTTAATGCTGAGACGGCCTCGCTGGTGGCTTATACCCGCTATATGCTGGCTGATGAGTTGGAAAGATTCTCGCCCTTGTTGCCTCAGCGTATCGACCAGGAGATAGCACGACGCATCCTTCAGCCGGCCGTAAAAACCCGTTATTGGTGGAAAACTGCCGGCATGAACTGGAACCCCTGGATATGCTCTAACTGGTTGGCCTGTGTCCTGTTCTGCGAGCATGATGAGGCGCGTCGGACGGAAGCCGTCAGCCAGATTCGTCAGGCCTGCGACGCCTTCGTGCAAGCCTATCCGGCTGATGGCGGCTGCGATGAAGGTCCTCACTATTGGGACCGTGCAGCAGCTTCGTTGTTCGAAACGCTCTACCTGCTGCAAGACAGCACTTTCACCCCTAAAGTCAAGGCGATGGAGTCCTATATATATAAGATGTATATAGGCGACGGCTATGCGGTCAACTTTGCTGATGCCCACGGGAACAGGGCGTTGCTCAATGTGAACATCGCCTATCCTTTCGGTCTTGTCACAGGCGATAAGACGATGCGTCAATATGCAGCCTACATCGGTCAGCAGGGAGATATTCTGCAACATGCTGCCCAGTTCTACGACAAAAGCGGCAACTGGCCTTCGTTAGCCCGCGAACTCATATTCCTTAAATATATTCGGTCGTATCTTCAAGAGCGACCTTGTGAGCCTCGTCTTCAGCAGGTATGGCTGCCCAACCTGCAGGTGATGACGGCTCGAGAACCCTTTGTCGCCTTTAAGGGAGGACATAACGGGGAGAGCCATAACCATAACGATGTGGGCTCTTTCATCGTCTATGCAGACGGCAAGCCGCTACTGATAGACCCAGGAGTAGGGGAGTATACGGCAAAGACCTTCTCGAAGCAGCGTTATGAGATATGGACCATGCAGTCAGACTATCATAATCTGCCTCGTATCAACGGACAGTCGCAACGTGAAGGTAAGCAGTACGCTGCCCGCATGGTAAAATATAAGTCTGGACAGCTGACCCTTGACTTGCGAGAGGCTTATCCCCACGAGGCCCAGATTCGTTGGTGGAAGCGAACGGTTAAGACGCGAGTCAAGCGTAGTGTAGAGGTGACGGAAGACTTCTGTCTTGATGCCTACGTTGCGCCTACCCAGCTGATGCTGATGACTCCTGTCAAGCCTGAACGGGGGGAAAGTGGTATCCTGCTATTGGGAGACCACCGCCTCGTTTATGATGCCAGACAGCTGGAGGCGGCAATAGAGGACATCAGCCCGCTGTTAGCCCCTGTGTTACGTCAAATGTGGGGCCAGCAGATGTATCGTATCGTATTGACCGTGAAGAACAACGTGTTGAAAGCAAAACTTAAATACTATATCCAATGAAACGAATCCTATCCATACTCCTTTTGCTCACGATGGTGTCGACAGTCATGTTAGCTGCCAAGAAGAAGACATCAAAGACACAGACCGACCGCGAATACTGGGTGGAGGTGGCTTATAAGCTGGCTCAGCCGGTATTGGAGAATATGGCTCGTGGCGAACTGCAGAAGAACATGCAGGTGGAAGTCAGTCCTACTTGGGACGGACGTAACAAGAAGGTGACCTACATGGAGTGCTTTGGGCGTCTGATGGCAGGCCTTTCCCCTTGGCTCACCTTGCCTGACGACGATACGCCAGAAGGCCAGAAACGTCGCCAGCTGCGTGAGTGGGCGCTGCAAAGCTATAAGAATGCGGTAGACCCCTCCTCACCCGACTATCTGTTATGGCGCCAGGAGGGTCAGACGCTGGTCGATGCAGCCTATGTGGCAGAGAGTCTGATTCGTGGCTATGATGCCTTATGGGTGCCCCTTGACAGTCTGACGAAGCAACGTTATATACAGGAGTTCAGTCTGTTGCGACGCGTCGAGCCGCCCTACACCAACTGGTTGCTGTTCTCTTCTACGGTAGAGAGCTTCCTGGCTAAGGTGGGTACTTCCTATGATGCCTATCGTGTAAACATGGGTGTCCGTAAGACGGAGGAGTGGTATGTCGGCGACGGCTGGTATTCTGACGGACAGGGCACCTTTGCCTTCGACTACTATACCAGCTACGTGTTTCATGCCATGTATCTGGAGACGCTCCAGAATATGGCTGACGCCAAGGGCTATGGATGGGGCATCAACTACAAGCAGTATTATCAGCGCGCCTTACGTCGTGCACAGAAGCATGCGGTCATCTTGGAGCGTTTCATCTCACCCGAAGGCACTTTCCCAGTCTTTGGTCGTAGCATTCCCTATCGCATGGCTGCCCTGCAGCCTCTGGCACTCATGGCCTGGTATCAGACCCTGCCTGAAGAGTTGAGCAACGGACAGGTGCGCAGGGCTTTGACCAAAGTCATGCATCGGATGTACGATAATCAGGATAACTTCAACGAAGGAGGATTCCTGACCATAGGCTTCTGTGGCTCACAACCTAATGTGGCTGACTGGTACACCAATAATGGGTCGCTCTATATGACCTCTCTTTCACTCATGCCTCTTGGCTTGCCTGCCACCCATCCTTTCTGGACGGATGCAGAACAGCCTACCACTCAGGAAAAGGCATGGGGCGGGCAACCTTTCACCAAGGACCATTTCTGGCGGGATGAGGTTCCTGAGATGCAACGTCCACAGGCTATTCTCCAGCTGATAGACAAGGTGAATACCTCGTGGCAGTCACGTCATCCTGCTGAGGTGCGTGCCTTCTGGGACGAGGCTGCCTATCATACGGGCAATATGGAAGCCTATAAGTTGACGCGCAAGGAGCACTATCGTGCCTATTCTGAGCGCTGGGCCAAGCATAACCATTGGAAGGGGGCTACGGGAGCAGACCCCGCCAAATGGAAATACAAGCAGTATGGCGAGGGGCAGGACTACGTGTTGTTTGGCGACTGGCAGATATGTTTCCAGACCTATCTTGACCTCAACCAGCTGTCACCTGACGACAGGAAGACAGCCCGTGCCAAGGAGGTGATGGGGTATATCGCAGACTCAAAGGCTACGGATTATTGGTGGTGGGCTGACGCACTCTATATGGTGATGCCGGTAATGACGAAGATGTATCAGCTGACGGGTGATACCAAGTATCTGGATAAGCTCTACCAGAATCTGTGCTATACCGACAGCATCATGCTTGACCCAGAGACAGGACTCTATTTCCGTGATGGTAAGTATGTCTATCCGAAGCATAAGACGGCTTCAGGCCAAAAGGATTTCTGGGCTCGTGGCGACGGATGGGTGCTGGCAGGACTGGCTAAGGTGTTGCAGGACATGCCTACCACATACGTCCATCAGCCCTTCTTTAAGGAGAAGTTCATCCGGTTGGCTCATGCTGTGGTGCAGTTACAACAGCATGAAGGCTATTGGACCCGTTCTATGATGGATGCCGAACAAGCCCCTGGGCCTGAGACCAGCGGAACGGCTTTCTTCTGCTATGGTTTGTTGTGGGGTGTCAATCATGGTTATCTTCCTCGTCAGACGTTTGCTCCAGCCATTGCTAAGGCTTGGAATTATCTGACCAGGAAAGCCCTTCAGCCAGATGGAAGGGTTGGCTATGTGCAACCCATCGGCGAGCGGGCTATTCCTGGTCAGACAGTAGATGCCAACAGCGAGTCTAACTTCGGCGTTGGTGCATTCTTGCTGGCTGCTTGCGAATACTACAGGTACATTAATTCATAGCGAAGAACAGACCATCGTTGGCAGCCATGCGAGCCTCAGCTACGCCAGCCTCGTTGAGGGTGAAGTTCTTGGTCTCGCCATTAATCTGCGACTGGATGGTACCATCGCTGTTGAAGCGGAAGATTTCCTTCTGTACGCCGTTCTGCTCCATTGACCAAGAGTCGTTCTCAGCATTGTGGATGAAATAGGTAATCTCACCAGTAGGCGCCTTGATTTCATAACCGTTCTTCAGGGTGGTTACGGCATAGTAGCGACCATCCTGACCCATCACCTGCTGCGTCTTGCCGATGTTATTGGCTGCAACAGGGTTGTTGCCTGACCAGAACTCGATGCTGTTCAGTACCAGGACATCGGCCAGCGTGCAAAGCGTACCTGCGATGGGAACGAGGATAAGACCGGCGATGGCATTGACATACTTGTTGCTTGTCATTTGATTCTGCCAGCTGATGTATTTATTCCACAGACCGTACTGGCCTATAAAACATGAACTGAACAGGAAACTTCCTGCGAGGAGGCATACTGCCACTTTCAAACTGATTTTTTTCATAACTGTTTAATTGTTTAAAGGGTTTATGTTTAAATAAAAAATAGATTCTGGTCCCATGCAGAACAGCAAGTCAAGGATGCTCAGGTTAGGCTGGAAGCCGTGTTTGCGACTAAAGACCTGCCAATATTCCTTCGGCTTGAAGTCGGGGTCTGGCTGAGGGTGCTTGGCGCTGATGACGCTACGGTAGTCGTTAGGGTGCTTCTGCACATATTCCTTACTGTATTCCACCTCAGGATGGATATCGATAAGCTGGCATATCGTTTGTCGTATCTCCTCGTTGAAATCGACCAAGAAGGTGTATTTCTTCTCGAAGAAAGGACGGATGTCGTCAGCATAATAGTCGAAGAAAGGACTCTCGCTATAGGCGCTCTGCAACGCATTCCAATGGATGCGTCGCCATTGGTTGTGGTCGCTGATGCGCAGGTCTTTTACCAACGTTTTGTCGTCCGTATGCTCCACAGGAACTGTCAGCGCCTGCTGTCCGTTAGCTGTTGCAATGACACAGCGGTTGCGGTAGGTCTGCTTTTGGTAGGAGTCGTGTTGCTCGATGATGCAATGGTTGTAGCCACAGAGTTTCTGATACCATTGTATGGGGCCGAAATAGGTTGTCTGGAGCAGCGCCGTAGTCATTGCAGTCGGATGTTTTTACGATTATACAATACGGTGACCACACGCCCGATGATATTGCTCTCAGGGATAAATCCCAAATGGCGGGAGTCTACAGGGTTACTGGGATTGATGGCCTCCAACCAGTAATAATCGCCCTTGGCGCAGTTGATGAGTCCTGGCACCAGCAGAGGCCCGCTCTGGGTACGGATGGTATCGCCAGGAATGGCTGTACAACGGGCAATCATCAGACCTGATGGTGAGCCGTTGGGGGCGGTGAAGGCTACGATGTCGCCTTTCTCTACGGGTTGGCGCATCAGTCGGCTGTAGGGTAGCAGCCTGTTGCCTTCTATACGCATCCCATAGCTACAGCGATTGATGAGCAGGCAGTCACCGTTCTTGAAGAGTGGCGACAATCCATTACCATTGACGCTATGAGTAGAAACGACTAAGGTACGTACTATCAGCATCAGAGCGAATGCTGATGCGAACGATATCAGGTACTTTAGCCATTTTGCCATTCTCTAACCTCTAACTTCTCACCTCTACTTAATATTATCAACGAAGCGGAACAACCGGTTCCAGCGAATGCCACCAAAGCCACCGCGGTCAGGGTCAGAGCTCCACCAGATGAAGATGGGTTTGCCCACGATATGGTCTTCAGGCACGAAGCCCCAATAGCGGGAGTCGAGCGAGTTGTGACGATTGTCACCCTGCATCCAATAGTAGTCCAACTTGAAGGTGTACTTCGTCGTCTCCTTGTCGTTGATGTATATCTTGCCGTCCTTCACCTCCAACTTATTGCCTTCGTAGGTACGGATAGGACGTTCGTAGATGGGCAGGTTCTTCAGCGTCAGGTCTATGCTCTCGCCCTTCTTTGGAATCCAGATGGGACCGTAGTTGTCACGTGTCCAATGCAGGTTACCATTCAGCGGGTAGGTTTCCAGGTCGCTGGCATCTGTGTTCAGCTCTACTTTCTCTGCGATGTCACGCTTCATTAGTTCTTGTGCGGCATAGTTGGTCAGCGGCATGTAGCCCTGTGTATTCAGACTCGTCAGGTCTTCCATCGTGATGCCCAACTCCTTCATGGTGTCGTCGTCCAAACGTTGCTTCAGCTTCACATGATAGGTATATTGCACGTTGTCGGGCTCCTTGTTGGCCTTGCCGTCAATATAGATGATGCGGTCCTTGATTTGCAACGTCTGACCAGGCAGACCCACACAGCGCTTCACGTAGTTCTCGCGACGGTCCGTAGGTCGTGTGTCTATCATGCCATACTCCTGCGGATTCTGAGTAATAGCCTGACGTCCAGCCTGATAGATGGTATTGAAATACAGCGGCAGCTGCTCCTGTGTCAACGAGTCAGGATTGGGACGCTCAGGATAAATCTGATAACCCATCTGGTAGCACATCTGGTAGAAGTCATAGGCCTGATAGCGAGGGTCTGAGCAGATGGTATCGCCAGCGGGATAGTTGAATACCACGATGTCGTTGAGCTCTATCTTGCCCAAGCCCTTCACGCGACGATAGTCCCAATGGGGCCACTCAATGTACGACTTACACTCGAACAAGGGTAGGGTGTGCTGCGTCAAAGGCATCGTCAATGGCGTCTCAGGGATGCGCGGTCCGTATGATACCTTCGAGACGAAGAGGTAGTCGCCTGTCAGCAGCGATTTCTCCAGCGATGACGATGGGATGACGTAGTTCTGGAAGAAGAACAGGTTGATGAAGTAGACGGCTACGAGGGCAAATACCAACGCGTCGACCCACGACATCACCCAGCGAACTGGACCTTCGGCATCCTTCCACCATTGCCACCTGATTTTCTTGGTGATGTAGACGTCATAGATGAAAGGAATGACCAGCAAGCCCCACCAAGACTCTACCCAATAGAGGAACAACAGGTAACACACCAGCACAGCGATGAACTTAGCCCACTGTACCTTCATATTCAGCTTTTTCTTTTTCTCCATCGCCATTAAAATTTAAACATATCGCTGATGGTGAGCAGTCCCTCATGCTCGTTGGTGTACTCAGCAGCCAGCACAGCACCTAAGGCAAAGCCCTGACGCGAGTGGGCATCATGTGTAATGGTGATGATATCGGCAGGTGAGTCGTAGCGAACGGTATGGATGCCGGCTACCTCACCGCGACGGATATGGTCGATGCGTAGCAGCTTCGGGTCAGTCGTGTCCTCAGCCCAAGCCTCCTTGCGGTCGATGTTCTCCAGAATACCTTCAGCCAGCGTGATGGCTGTGCCAGAGGGATGGTCCAACTTATGCACATGATGCGTCTCCTCCATTTCCACATCGTACTGCGGGAACTGGTTCATAATCTTAGCCAGATATTTGTTGACGGCAGAGAAGATGGCCACACCTATCGAGAAGTTGGAAGCCCAGAAGAGCGTCTGCCCTTCCTCTGAACACATGCGTTTCACGTCGTCGCCATGTTCTTTCATCCATCCTGTAGAGCCGCTGACCACCTTCACCTTGTGTTTGAAGGCCTTCAGGTAGTTGCCATAGGCTGCCTGCGGAGCCGTAAACTCTATCGCTACATCAGCACTCTTGAAGGCTTCTGAGTCGAAGTCCTGCTGGTTATCGATGTCGATAATACTCACAATCTCATGACCACGACTGATGGCTATCTGCTCTATCATCTTGCCCATCTTGCCGTAGCCGATTAAAGCTATTTTCATGTCCTTTACGTATTAATACGGTGCAAAGGTAATAATTAATTGAGAATTAAGAATTAAGTTATCGAGATTTTCTCGCTTTGCTCGCAAAGAATTAAGAATTTTTTGTATCTTTGCACACAAATCAGAAAAGATGCGACATGAACAAGCCTTTTACCCGACTCTTTCCCGTAGCCTTTCTGGCGTTTTTGCTCGTTATCGGGGTACTGTCCCCACTGACTTCCTGTCATCAGAAGACCCCCCGTTCTGATAGCGTCAAAGACTCCCTCAACAAGCTTATAGTTGACAGTCTGCTCAATCAGCAGAAAGCGCGTCAAGACTATAAGGTAAAGCTGGCCCTGATTGATAGTATCGAGAAGGTCGGCCTGATGGGTGAGATACGCGCCAACTACGAGCGAGGCTCTGTTTACAATTTCCTCAGACAGGGTAGGCAGAGTGAGCAATATTGGAAAAAGGCTGTCAATGCCGAGATTCGCAGTCGTACAGAAGAACGTGTCTTTTTCCTTGCATCGGCCATGCTGGCCAATCTTTATCAGGTAAACCACAACTTTGAGGCTGCCCTCAGACAGTCTATTAAGACGCTGAACAGGATGAAGCAGTCGGACCTAGTGATGCCCCGACTGATTGGTGTACAATTGGTTGACATTGGTATATGCCAGCTGAAGATGCGCCGTTACGACGACGCAGCCAAGAGTTTTGAAGAGTCGACGACCTATTTCCGGAAGGGTATTGCCACTGATACCACCTTCCTGAGTTACGAGAACACGTTGGCATGTACCAACAATATCATTCTTTTCTATTTGGATGCGCAGCGCTACCATGATGCTGACTACTGGCTCAATCACTTGGATTCCATGTTGGCCATGTATAAGGCCAGTCCGTTGTGCAGGGAACAATACTATGACGACCAATACGCCCGCCGTTGCAGCTTCAAGTCGCGTACACTGTTGGGATTAGGCCAGAAGGAGGAAGCCAATAAGATGTTCGAGATATATCGCTCATCAGAGAGCTATCAAAGTGGAAGGGAACACGCCCCTGGTGAGTTTCTGATGGCTGCCCATCGCTATGCAGAGGCTACCGAGGCCTATGCTGACATCGAGGAGCAGATACGCCAGCGGGTAGGAAAGCCCTCACTTGACATCATCCAGCAGTATCTCTTCCCCAAATACCGTGCCAATGCAGGTGCAGGCTATAAAGACAGTGCCTTGGCAGTAGGCCTGCGCATCTTCGACTACCTCGACTCAGCCATCGTCTGGCAGAAACAAGACGATGCCGCAGAGTTGGCCACCATCTACGAGACACAGGAGAAGGACCGCCAGATTGCTGAACAGGAAGTTGCACTCTCTAAGCAACGCTATGGTGCAGCAGCCGTCTTCTTCGCCATCATCGTGCTGGCTCTCGCCATCTTCATCTTCTTCCGCCATCGTGCTGCCAAACGTCTGGAGGTAGCCCATGAGGAGCTAAAGGTGGCCTACGACCAGTTGGAAGAGACAACAGCTGTCAAAGAGCGCATCCAGAGTGAGTTGCGTATTGCTCGCGACATCCAGATGTCGATGGTACCCCACGAATTCCCACAACTCAAAGGCCTCGACATGTATGGCTCGATGATGCCTGCCAAGGAGGTAGGTGGCGACCTCTATGGTTATATCCTGCAAGGCGACAACCTATATTTTTGTGTGGGCGACGTCAGTGGCAAGAGCGTTCCTGCCTCGCTGTTTATGGCTCAGGCTACGCGCCTGTTCCGCACGCTGGCCTCACAGGGTATGATGCCTGCAGACATCTGTACACAGATGAATGATGCGCTGTCGGGCGAGGATAATGTCAGTGGTATGTTCGTCACCTTCTTCTTAGGACTCGTCAATCTGAAGACAGGCCATCTTACCTTCTGTAATGCAGGTCATAATCCCCCTGTCATCGGAGGTGGCGACCATCGTGGCGACTTCCTGGAGATGGAGTCGAATGCACCTATTGGCTTGTGGCCTGGTCTGCAGTTTGCGGGCGAGGAAATTGATAGCATCACGAATCGCCCCCTCTTCCTCTATACTGATGGCCTCAATGAGGCAGAGAACAACGAGCTAGAACAGTTTGGCAACGATCGCATGCTCACATTCCTCAGAAATAGCGATTTCAACGATAGTCGCGACGTCATCGAACGGCTGGCCGCCGAGGTAGAACGGCATCGTGCCGGTAACGATCCTAACGATGACCTGACCATGCTGTGTATAAAGGTAACCCATGACTGACGCTATCAATCACCACACGCGCGACTTCATCCGTCAGCACCAGCACGACGACGTGCGTCAGCTGGCACTACAAGGCGCAAAGAATCCAGAAGTAGACCTGACGCAGGCCCTGCAACAGATAGCGGGGCGACAGACGGCTCGCCGTAAGTTGCCGTCGTGGGTCGAGGTGGAGGGCATCGTCTATCCCCCTCATCTGAATATGGAGCAATGCTCGTCGGAGCAGACGGCCCGTTATAAGGCGCAGGTGGCAGGTTGTGGAGATTCCTTTGTCGACCTGACGGGAGGCTTTGGCGTTGATTTCTATTGGATAGCGCAGGGTTACCGTCATTCCCATTATGTAGAGCAAAACGAGGCGCTTTGTACTATTGCTGAGCACAACTTCGCCCTCCTGGGCCTTCCCTGTTCCGTAAGCTGTGCAACTAGCGCAGCATACCTGACGGAGATGGGGCACGTTTCCCTTATTTACCTCGACCCGGCGCGCCGCGATGCACACGGAGGGCGCACCTATGATATTGAGGACTGCACCCCTAACGTGCTGGAGCTACTACCCCTACTGATGGAAAAGGCCGACAAGGTATTGCTGAAACTCTCGCCCATGCTCGACTGGCGTAAGGCGGTCAGCGACCTGAAGCATGTTACGGAGGTGCATATCGTCAGCGTGGACAACGAGTGTAAGGAACTGTTGCTGCTCATTGGCAATGAGCCTACCGACAATCTGCGCATAGTGTGTGCCAACAACGATAGTATGTTCGAAATAGTACGTCCCCGACGTACTGCGAGTTCGCTCCCGACGTACTGCGAGTTCGCTCCCGACGTACTAAAAGCGCCCAGCCGTCCCTCCATCAGTAACTCTTCGTATCTTTATGAGCCTAACGCTAGCATTATGAAGGCAGGATGTTTCGACGAACTGACTACGAGGTATCCCGTCAGTCAGGTAGCAGCTAACTCCCACCTCTTCCTTTCTCCCGATGAAATCGGCAATTTTCCTGGTCGTGGATTCCATATTATCGCCATTTCATCGATGAACAAGAAAGAGCTCCGTCAATCGTTGGCAGGCATCAGTCAGGCTAATATTGCTGTTCGTAACTTCCCGATGACTGTTCAGCAGCTGCGTCAGAAACTGAAATTGAGGGATGGTGGCGACGTCTACATTTTTGCCACAACTGCCCAAGATGGAGCCCATCAGCTCTATATTTGCCGTAAAATAGGTTAAATTTTTGGGCGTTTCCCACTTTTTTCTTATCTTTGCATGGTTTATTATACACACTACGGAAAGATGTCTGCAATAGAGATTAGGAAAGTGACCAACAAGCGCGAGCTGGATGCCTTTATCCAGTTCCACTACGACCTGTATCGTGACAACGAGTTTGATGCTCCCAACCTTTATAGCGACGAGCGTCATACGCTGAGTAAGGACAAGAATGCTGCCTTTGAGTTCTGCGAGGCCGAATATTTCATGGCCTATCGCGACGGTAAGGTGGTAGGTCGTATTGCCGGCATCATCAACCATCGCGCCAACGAACGGTGGAATCGCCAGAGTGTGCGCTTCAGTTGGGTCGATTTCATCGACGATATGGAGGTGTCGCGTGCTCTCTTCGATGCCGTTGCAGCCTGGGGACGCTCCAAGGGGATGACGGAGATGGTAGGACCCCTCGGCTTTACCGATATGGACCCTGAGGGTATGCTGATTGAGGGCTTCGACCAGTTGGGAACGATGGCTACCATCTACAACTATCCCTACTACCCCCAGCACATGGAGCAGATGGGCGGTTGGCAGAAAGACAATGACTATGTGGAGTACAAGCTCATTGTGCCTAAGGACGGCATGCCCGAGAAATACCAGAAGGTGGCGCAGATGGTGCAGAAACGCTACAATCTGCACACGTTCCATCCCAAGCGCAGCCAGGTCTTTGGTAAGGAGCAGTATGGCCGCAAGGTGCTCGATGTGGTCAACAAGTCGTTTGGCCACCTCTATGGCTATTCGCAGATGACAGAGGCGCAGATTGACCAATATCTGAAGTTGTGGTTCCCCATGCTCGACATGTCGATGCTCTGTCTGATAGAAGACTGGAACACGCCCGACCACAAGCTGATAGGCGTGGGCATCAGCATCACCAATATGACGCGTGCCTTGCAGAAATGTCGCAACGGACGCCTGTGGCCCTTTGGCTGGTGGCATTGTCTGAAAGCCCTGAAGTTCCACAAGGCTGAGTGCCTCGACCTGATGCTCATTGGCATTCTGCCCGAATACCAGCAGAAAGGAGCTAATGCCCTGCTGTTCTACGACCTCATCCCTATCTATCAGAAGTATGGCTTCAAGTGGGGCGAGACCAATGTGGAGATGGAGACCAACGAGAAGGTACAGTCGCAATGGCAGTATCTGGAACACGTACAGCACAAGCGTCGCAGGTGCTATAAGAAAAGCTTATGAACGAAGAAAACAATATAAACGAAGGACAACAAGTACAGTACACCGACGACAATATCCGCCACTTGTCGGATATGGAACACGTCCGTACCCGTCCGGGTATGTATATCGGACGCTTGGGCGACGGCTCTCTGCCTGAGGATGGTATCTATGTTTTGCTGAAGGAGGTCATCGACAACTCCATCGACGAGTTTAAGATGAATGCCGGCGAGCGGATTGAAATCAATATCGACGACAACCTGCGTGTCTCTGTTCGCGACTACGGTCGAGGCATCCCCCAGGGAAAGCTCATCGAGGCTGTCAGCGTGCTGAACACAGGTGGTAAGTACGACTCGAAGGCTTTCAAGAAGTCGGTAGGTCTGAATGGTGTGGGTGTGAAGGCTGTCAACGCCTTGAGTGCCCATTTCGAGGTGGCCAGCTATCGTGACGGCAAGATGCGCAAGGCTGTCTTTGAGCGTGGTATCTTGCAAACAGACACTACGGAGGATTCGCAGGACGAGAACGGCACCTACATCTTCTTCGAGCCCGACAACACGCTCTTCAAGGATTATAAGTTCCAGGATGACATCGTGGAGAACATGTTGCGCAACTACACCTATCTGAATACGGGGCTCGCCATCATGTACAACAACCGGCGCATCCTCTCGCGTCACGGATTGGAAGACCTCCTGAAAGACCGCATGACCAACGACTCGCTGTATCCTATCATCCATCTGAAGGGTGACGATATCGAGGTGGCCTTTACCCATGCCAACCAATACGGCGAGGAATACTATTCGTTCGTCAACGGACAACATACCACACAGGGCGGTACGCATCAGAGTGCCTTCAAGGAACACATTGCCAAGACCATCAAGGAGTTCTTTGGCAAATACGAATATGGCGATATCCGAACGGGTATCGTAGCTGCTATTGCCATCAACGTTGAGGAACCCGTCTTCGAGAGTCAGACGAAAATTAAGCTGGGTTCAACGCAGATGGCCCCCGATGGTGAGACCATTAATAAATATGTGGGCGACTTCATCAAACAGCAGGTAGACAACTATCTGCATATCCATCAAGATGTGGCTGAGGTCATTGAGAATAAGGTGAAGGAGAGCGAGCGCGAGCGTAAGGCGATGGCTGGTGTGACGAAGCTGGCTCGCGAGCGTGCCAAGAAAGCCAATCTGCACAACCGTAAGCTGCGCGACTGCCGCATTCACTTCTCCGATACAAAGAACGAACGCAAGGAGGAGTCGTGCATCTTCATCACCGAGGGTGACTCAGCCAGCGGAAGCATCACCAAGAGCCGTGATGTCAACACCCAGGCTGTTTTCTCGTTGCGCGGCAAGCCCCTCAACTCGTTCGGACTCACCAAGAAGGTGGTCTATGAAAACGAGGAGTTCAACCTCTTGCAGGCAGCACTCGACATCGAGGAAGGTCTCGACACCCTTAGATATAATAAGGTGATAGTCGCTACTGATGCTGATGTCGACGGCATGCACATCCGTCTGCTTATCATCACCTTCTTCCTGCAGTTCTTCCCAGAACTCATCAAGAAAGGTCATGTCTATGTGTTGCAGACCCCCTTGTTCCGCGTGCGCAATCGTCGTTCGAAGATTCGCAACAAGCTGATGCGCGAGGATGGCAAGAAGGGCGACTTCGTCACTCGTTACTGCTATAGCGACGAGGAGCGTCAGAAGGCTATCGCCGACTTAGGGCCAGACCCTGAAATCACCCGATTCAAGGGACTTGGCGAGATTTCTCCTGAGGAGTTTGCAGGTTTCATCGGTCCTGACATTCGCTTGGAACAGGTGACACTCCATAAGAACGACCAGGTACAGAAACTTTTGGAATACTATATGGGTAAGAACACAATGGAGCGCCAGAACTTCATCATCGACAACCTCGTCATCGAGGAAGACCGTCCGGAGGAGGAAGCCTATGACTAAAAAAATAATGTGTGCAGCGATTCTGTCGCTGCTTCACCTGTCAGCTTCTGCCCAGATGTCAGTCCGCCTGGGTCCTGACGCCCCATTGCGTAAACTGCAGATAGCCGAAATGGCTGTCAATAACCTGTATGTCGATAGTGTCGACGAACAGAAGCTGGTGGAAGACGGCATCCGAGGTATGTTAGAAAAGCTGGACCCTCATAGCAGCTATCTTACAGCAAAGGAGGTGAAGGCTGCCAACGAACCCCTGCAAGGCAACTTCGAGGGCATTGGTGTGCAGTTTAATATGGTGGAAGACACGCTGCTCGTCATCCAGCCCGTCAGCGGAGGACCTTCTGAGAAGATGGGCATCGTGGCAGGCGACCGCATCGTCAGCGTCAACGATACCGCTATTGCTGGTGTGAAGATGGCGAAGGAGGAGATTATGCGTCGGCTGCGTGGTCCCAAGGGCACAAAGGTCAACCTCGGCATCGTGCGCAGGGGTATTGCTGATATCCTGCATTTCGTCATTACGCGCGACAAGATTCCCGTCAAGTCCATCGATGCTACCTATATGATTCGTCCAGAGGTAGGCTATATCCGCATTGGCAGTTTTGGTGCCACTACTCACGACGAGTTCTGTGCCAGTCTGAAAAAGCTGAAGGAGCAGGGTATGAAGTCGCTCATCCTCGACCTTCAGGAGAATGGCGGCGGCTATCTGCATGCTGCCGTGAAGATAGCAGATGAGTTCTTGCAGAATAACGACCTGATAGTCTATACCCAGGGACGCCAAATCCAGCGCATGGACTATAAGGCTAATGGTGGGGGACTGTTCGCTGACGGAAAAGTCATCGTATTGGTCGACAGCTATACGGCCTCTGCGGCTGAGATTGTCTCAGGTGCCATTCAAGACCACGACCGAGGTATCGTCGTTGGACGCCGCACCTTTGGCAAGGGCTTGGTACAGCGTCCTATCGACCTGCCCGACGGTTCAATGATTCGGCTCACCATAGCTCACTACTACACGCCCTCGGGCCGCTGTATCCAGAAGCCCTACGAGAAAGGCAACCAGAAGGACTATGCCGACGACATGCTCCACCGCCTGAAGAGTGGCGAGCTGATGTCGGCAGATAGTGTCCACTTTGCCGACTCGCTGAAGTGCTACACCCTGAAGAAGCATCGTGTGGTCTATGGCGGAGGAGGCATCATGCCCGATGAGTTCGTACCTCTTGACACGCTGAAGTACACGAAGTATCACCGTCAGCTGGCTGCCAAGAGCATCATCATCACCGCTAACCTGCGCTATGTCGACGAGCATCGTAAGCAGCTACACAAGCAATATGCCACCTTTGCCGACTTCCGCCAGCGCTTCGAGGTGCCCCAGACGCTGATAGACCATATCGTGGCTGAGGGCGAGAAGCAGAACATCAAACCCAAGGACGATGCTGAGCTACAGGCTACGCTGCCCTACCTACGCACCCAGCTGAAGGCACTCATCGCTCGCGACCTGTGGGATATGGATGAGTATTATGCTATCATGAACGAACTGAACGATAGCGTTCGACGGGCGTTGGAACTGATGAACAACTAAGAGATATTTCCCCAAAGATTATCAGTTCTTCAACTGTCTAATCAGATACCGTGCTACGATATCAGTAGTGCGGTATATGTTTTGTGAGAAGCCGTGGTCGTAGTATTCCTGAAGGACGAACTCGCTCTTGGGCCATATCTTATGGAAACGCTCACCATAGGTGTAAGGTACTACCCTGTCGGCATTTCCATGAACGATGAGTGCCGACCCCTGATAGTAGGCTGCCGTCTCGTAGATAGGCAACGAGAAAGCCGTGCGGATATAGTCGCCACCCAGTTTCAGTCCTCCAAAGAGTTCCACGTATTCGCCTGGGTCAAACGGATTGTACATCTTTCCCATGGTGTTGCCACGAATGGCATCATCGCGGAGAACGGCTGCCGGAGCCATCAGCGCCACAGCCTTGAAGGCATCCTGACCCGCCTCTTTACTCATCTGACCTGCTGTCATGGCTGCTACCACACCACCTTGGGAGTGCCCAACGATAGCGATGTCGCTGACATAGCGCAGGTCGCGGACATAAGCTACTACCTTCTTGGCATCCTCTATCTCGTTGGGAACAGTCATATCCTTGAACTCTCCCTCACTCTCGCCATGTCCGTTGAAGTCGAAGCGGATGCTGGCAATGCCGTGTGCCTGAAGGGTATCGCAGATGAGCTCAAAGAGCGGCCCGTCCTTTCTGCCACTAAAACCATGACAGAAGACCACCATCGGACATTGCTGACCTGCCTGCAGTTCTGGCTTCACCAGGATGGCCTGCAGTTTTCCGTGATGTCCGTCAATGCTGATGCGCTCACCGCCTTTGGAAGGGGTATAGCTTCCTGTCGTCTTTTCCTTCAGGTATTTATCTACCTTATAAGTCAATACCGTAGAGAGTGCCACCTTGCCGTCAGGACCGATGACAACCATAGAGGGAATCCACTTCACTCCGTATGCTTTGGCAATTTCTGTCTCCTTGAATTTCTTGAGCTCGCTGACCTGAGGGTACTCAATACCATATTGACCGATGGATTTCTTCCACGCCTCCACATCGGTATCCATCGAAACACCCAGGAACTCAATGCCCTGCTGGTGGTAGGTTTGATACATTCTGACTACCTCAGGTGCGTCTTTCCGGCAGTCAGGACACCACGATGCCCAAAAGTCGAGTACTACAGTCTTACCCTTGGCCCATTTTGAGAACTGGAACTTCTTGCCGTCAGGCGTCTGCATCTTAAAGTCTGGAGCCACAATGCCTGGCTGGATCAGTTCTGTGGCATACTTGGAGTCCATGTCCTTCTGAGGACCGAACTGCGCCTTCGTCTCTGCCGTAGCTCCTATCATAAGACATACGGCCATAAATCTTAGTATATTCATAGTTGATATTGAAAATTTTCTGCAAAGTTACAATATTCTACGAAATATCTTGAAAGATGAGCTTGAATATTCAATTTTTTAGTTAATTTTGTAGCCAAAAGAGAAATCCTCATGCGTTATATACCTATTTATATTATCCTATTTTTAGCCCTGTTTTCTTCTTGTGGCAATGGTTCTCAAAGTTACAAGATCGGGGTGTCGCAGTGCTCGAAGGGCAGCTGGCGTGACAAGGTGAACCAGGAGATGTTGGCCGCCCAGCACCTGTATGAGTGCGATGTCGAGGTGAGCATTGCCAATGCATATGACGATACCGAGCTGCAGGCTCGCCAGATAGATAGTCTGGCGCAGACGGGCATCGACCTGTTAGTAGTAGCCCCCAACGTAGATACCGAGCCTATCATCCAGGCTATAGAGCGTACGGAGAAGGCTGGCATCCCCGTCATCTGTTTCGACCGTAAGATACATGCCGACTATACGGCCTCCATTGGTGGAAACAATGTGGAGGCAGGCTTGATAGTAGGGCAGTATGTGGCTTCTATTCTAAGAGGTGAGAAGCTAGAGGGGAGAGATGAGAATCCGCTGGTCGTCGAGATTACGGGCGATATGAGCAGCACGCCAGCCCAGGAGCGTCATCAGGGTTTTGCCCAAGCGATGGAGGGGCTGCAACATGTTGACTACCAATGCATCCAGAGCGACTGGTCGAGCGATGAGGCCTGTCGGATAGCTACGGAGCAGATCAAGTCGGGTAGGATGCCCGATATCATCTTCTGTCACAACGACGGTATGGCGACCGGTGTCTATAAGGCTGTGGTGGAGCAGAACGTCGAAGGGCAGATCAAGATTCTGGGTATCGACGGTATGCCTGGTGAGGGACTGGAGTATGTACACTTCGGCCATCAGGTGGGCACCTATGTATATCCTACGCATGGCGAGAAAATTATCCGGCTGGCACTTGATATCCTGACGGGAAAGCCCTATGAACGCGAGAACCCCTTGTTGGGCTTCGTCGTCACGCCAGAGAATGTAGACCTGGTGACGATGGAATCGGTGGAACTCATCAACCAGAACCATAACTTGGTGACGATACAAGACAAGCTGGAGGAGTATTTCGGACTTTATAACACACAGCGTAAGGTCATCATAGGCAGCATTGTAACTATTGTACTGTTAATGGTAGCAGTGGTCGGTATTCTGGTGGCATATCTGCAGACGCGCAGAGCTATCCGGAAACGCCAGGCATTGAACGAGGAGGAGACGCTGCTCTACACCCATGTCGCTCCACAGCCGCAACGTCAGTTGTTCGAGGTGACACCTGATCAGCTACCCGTCTCTCGTTCGCAGGATGAGCTCTTTGCTGAGCAATTGAAAGAGGTAATACGTCAAAAAATGTCGAATCCATCGCTAAAGATGGACGACCTTGGCGAGTCGATGGGGCTGAGTCGTGTACAGCTGTATCGTCGCGTAAAGGCCATCACGGGTCTGACGCCTGTAGAACTGCTCCGTAAGATGCGCCTGCAGGAAGGTTATGTGCTGCTTTGTAACACGACAAAGACCGTTCAAGAGATAGCCTATGAGGTGGGTTTTGGTACTCCGGGCTATTTCTCGAAATGTTTCAAACAAGAGTACGGCAAATACCCGATGGACCTGCGTGAAAAATGATAAATCTCTAAACTCTAAACGCTAAACTCTCAACAAAAGTGACATAATAGTCAACGATTATTCCATGAAACAATTTTTTTAGTCGCTGAACGAAAATTGATAATCGTTCAGCGCATGCGTTAGTATCTTTGCGGCAGATTTTTATTCACTTAAACAAGTACTAACAAAAAACCTAAGAGCAAATGAAACAAAAAAGATTCATTTTAAGTTTCCTGACGCTGCTGACGTGTACTATAATGTACGCGCAACAAGCGATCACCGGTAATGTGGTCGACCAGACGGGAGAACCCGTCATCGGCGCTACGGTGATGGAGAAAGGTGCGTCGAACGGTACGGTAACCGACTTCGACGGTAATTTTACGCTGAAGGTAGAGGCAGGCAAGACGCTGGTCTTCTCCTACATCGGTTATCAGACGCAGGAGCTGCCTGCCCAGAACGGCATGAAGGTGACGATGCAGGACGATGCTCTCTCGCTGAACGAGGTCGTGGTGACGGGTTATACCACCCAGCGCAAGGCCGACCTGACGGGTGCCGTTTCAACGGTAAACGTCAACGAATTAGCCAAGCAAAACGAGAACAACCCGATGAAGGCCCTGCAAGGTCGTGTGCCGGGCATGAACATTACGGCCGATGGTAATCCCTCGGGTGCTGCAACGGTTCGCATCCGTGGTATCGGTACGCTGAACGACAACGACCCGCTGTACATCATTGATGGTGTACCCACCAAGTCTGGTATGCACGAGTTGAACGGTAACGACATCGAGAGCATCCAGGTTTTGAAGGATGCTGCATCGGCCTCTATCTATGGTTCGCGTGCTGCCAACGGTGTGATTATCATCACCACCAAGAAAGGTAAGGACGGAGCCATCAAGGTGAACTTCGATGCCTCTGTTGCAGCCTCATTCTATGCCCATCGCATTGAGACACTGAATGCCCGTGAGTTTGGACAAGCTTACTGGCAGGCCTGTATCAACGATGGCAAAGATCCTAACAAGGAAGGTGCAAGGATAGGTTACCAATATGACTGGATGTATGGCAATAACGGTAATCCCGAGCTCAAAGATGTAAAGATGAATATGTACTTAGACAACAGCGGTATGCTGCGTGCTGGCGACACAGACTGGTTCCATGAATCCACCCGCACTGGTGTCGTACAACAGTACAATCTCTCTATCAGCAATGGTTCGGAAAAAGGATCCAGTTTCTTCTCTATCGGTTACTACGACAACAAGGGTACCATCAAGAACACGCAGTTCAGCCGTCTGTCTGCCCGTGCCAACACCGAATATAACCTATTCAACGGCAAGGTGACCATTGGCGAGAACTTCTCTGTGAACCGTACGAAGGGGGTTGATTACCCAGAAAATTTCCTGAGGAGTGCCTTACAATTCTTTCCCAACTACCCTATCTATGCTGATAATGGCGAGTATGCACAGCCTGTCGGTGCTTACGCTGAACGCGAAAATCCGTTGAGTATACTTGATAGAATTAAGGATAACGAATACACGCTGTGGCGTATGTTTGGTGATGCACATATCAGCATCAAGCCTTTCAAGAACTTCATGATACGCTCAACCTTGGGCATAGACTATTCACAGAAGCAGCAGCGCAACTTTACTTATCCCATTGTCAATGGTAAGATGGCCAAGTCTGAGACTGCTTCCGAAATGCACCAAGATCACTGGATGCGCTGGATGTGGAACGCCATTGCCACTTATAATCTGGAGATTGGCAACCATCGCGCTGATGCCATGATCGGTATGGAGGTGAACCGTACTGATGACAAATGGAGCAGTGCTCAGCGCTATGGCATGGCTGTGCTTAATACCGACTACATGTGGCCCTCAGCAGGTAGCGGCCGTCAGGTGGCACAGGGTTCTGGCGGTGGATTCTCTCTGGTGTCTTTCTTCGGAAAGGTGAACTACACCTATAATGACACATATATGGCATCGTTCACGTTGCGTCGTGACGGTTCGAGCCGTTTCGGTAAGAACAACAAGTATGGTACCTTCCCATCTGTCAGTGCCGGTTGGCGTATCACTCAGGAGAAGTTTATGCAGTTCTCCAAGAGTTGGCTCGACGACTTGAAGATCCGCTACTCTTGGGGTAAGACCGGTAACCAGGAAATTTCCAATACTGCACGCTATACCATGTATGCTCCTGTAGTCACTACAGGTCTTTGGGGTACAGGTTCGGCAGGAACTGTTTATGACATCGCCGGTACCAATGGCGGCTCTTCGCTTCCCAGTGGCTATGTACGCAAACAGATTGGTAACGACGACATCAAGTGGGAGACGACAACACAGCACAACATCGGTTTTGACTTTGCACTGCTGGGCAAGGATATCTACGGTAGTTTCGACTGGTTCCACAAGAAGACCACCGACATTCTTGTTGAGATGAAAGGCCTTGGTACACAGGGTGAGGGTTCATCACAGTGGATTAATGCCGGTGAGGTGGTCAACAAAGGTTGGGAGTTTAGTTTAGGCTATCGCCATAAGCTGGCCAATGGTTTCTCATGGGACATCAACGGAAACATCAGCCGCTATACCAACGAGGTTACCAAACTGCCCGACACCGTAGCTGCTGATGGTAAATACGGTGGTAATGGCGTGAAGAGTGTTGTAGGACATCCTATGAACTCTATCGTAGGCTATAAGGCCGATGGACTGTTCCGCACACAGGATGAAATCTATAACCATGCCACACAAGAAGGTTCTGGCTTGGGACGTATCCGTTATCTGGATATCGTGAAAGACGGCGTCATCACTGAGGCTGACCAGGATTGGATATACGACCCGACTCCTGACTTCACATGGGGTTTGAACATCTACTTACAGTATAAAGACTGGGATCTCTCTATGTTCTGGCAGGGTGTGCAGGGTGTTGACGTCTGGTGCTATGACTACAAGACGCAGACAGACTTCTGGGCCAGCAGTAATTCTGACCTAAACCTGCCGTACCTGAACAAGGGTACTCGTCTGCTCAATGCCTGGAGTCCTCAGAACCCGGATAGCGATATACCTGCATTGACTACTACTGACAATGCCAAGGAAGGTCGTTTCTCGTCGTACTATGTTGAAAATGGTTCGTTCCTGAAACTGCGTACCATCCAGATTGGCTATAACCTGCCTAAGGCTATTGCCTCCAAACTGTATATGGAGCGCATCCGCCTCTATGCTTCTGCCCAGAATCTGGTGACCATCAAGTCGAGCAAGTTCACTGGCGTGGATCCTGAGAATCCCGGCTTTGGCTACCCGATTCCTCTGAACCTCACTTTTGGTGTTAATGTGTCGTTTTAAATAGCTATTAGTAATTAGAAATTAGTAATTATGATTACCAAGATAAATAAACTAATCTGTACAGGTGTTGTATGTTGCGGACTTGCTGTTATGCTCACCTCATGCAGCAACTTTCTGAACGAGCAGGTGCCGCAGGGTACGCTGAACGAGGAGGAAGTAAAGAATCCCGCATATGTGGATAATATTCTGGTTTCTGCCTACGCTGGTCTTGTTACCATCGAGGATATGAATGCATCGTTCTCGCTGTGGAACTACGACACACGTTCTGACGATGCATACGTTGGTGGTTCTGACTATTCTGATGGTGCTCCTTTCCACAACCTGGAGCTGGCTACAGGTGTGATGACCACCGACTGGCCCTTCTCCTCTATTTGGACGCGATTCTATCAGTATCTCTCACGTGTCAACTTCTGTCTCAATGTATTGAGCACAGCAGATCAGAGTAATGCTGATATTCAAGAGCGCATCGCCGAGATGCAGTTCCTCCGTGCCTATGGACACTTCCAACTGAAGCGTCTGTTCAAGAAGATTCCGTTTGTCAATAAACTCGGCTTGACAGACGATGACATCAAGGAGATCTCTAATACAGAGTACACGAACGATCAGGGTTGGCAGCAGATTATCAACGACCTGGAATACGCTTACAATCATCTGCCTGTAACCCAGGTGCAGAAGGGACGTCCCACGAAGGCTGCCGCTGCCGCATTCCTGGCCAAGGTCTATCTCTACAAGGCCTATCATCAGGACGATGAGAACACCAACCAGGTGACAAGTATCAATGAGGACGACCTAAAGAAGGTAATAGAGTACACCACCCTGGGTCTATATCATGAGGCTGGATGCGAGTTGGAAAGCGACCTGCACAACAATTTCCGTCCTGAGGAAATGTACGAGAATGGCAAGGAGAGCATTTGGGCCATCCAGTACTCCAGAGATGATGGTACTGACTATGGTAACCTGAATTTCTCCAATCGTCTGATTCCCCCCGAGCTTGAAGGTATTTTGGGTGGTTGTGACTTCTACAAACCCTCGAGGAATCTGGTCAATGCCTATGTGACTGACGTGGAAGGTCATCCCACATTTACCACGAGCGAAGAGGTCTATGAACTCGGCTCTGCCAAAACTGTCGATCCGCGTCTCTTTATTACTGTTGGTATACCCGGCACACAGTTCATGTTTAACCCCGATGCAAAATTCAAGATTGAAGCCACTCGTGGCTGGAGCCGTTCAGGCGGAAATTATGGCTACTTTATCTCACTGAAGCAGTGTGTTGATCCTGCCTGGACAGGCAAGTACCTCATCAATGCTGATAACCAGTGGGCTACCTCGATGAACCGTATTGTCTTCCGTTATGCTGACGTATTGCTGATGCGTGCAGAGGCCTTGGCACAGCTGGGACAGACCAAGGATGCTATCATACTGGTTAACCAGGTACGCAACCGTGCCAAAAGCATGCAGTCCAGTAGTATCGTTGCTAATTACAGCAGCACTCTGAACGTACACTACAACGTGAAGCCCTATGATGGTTCGTACGACAAAGCCGAGGCGATGAAGATTGTGAAGATGGAACGTCGTCTGGAGCTGGCTATGGAGAGTGAGCGCTTCTTTGACCTGGTGCGCTGGGGCGATGCTGAGAAGGTCATCAACGACTTCTATCTTAATGAGAGTAAAAGCATGAAATTCATTGAAGGTGCCCATTTCACAGCCAATAAGAACGAGTATCTTCCCATTCCTCACGAGCAGATGGCAGCCTCTAACGGAAAGTACACCCAGAACTGTGGTAACTGGTAACTGTATAGTGAATAGTGAATAGTGTATAATGAATAGTAATCTATTATGCATTCTTTGACTAAAGGTACAAAGCGTTTAATAAACGATAAGAGAATTATGAAAACTAAAATAATAAATATAATAGGTATGCTGCTTGTTGTCTGTGGATTCGTTGCCTGCAATAAAGACAGAGCGGGCAGCATGGACGTCAGCGGCAGTTGCCGGGTAGAAAAATTCGTGCTAAACGATAAGTATGAAGGTGCCATTGACATACCCAATAAGCAGATTAAGGTGAAGGTGCCTGTCGATTTCAACACAAAGAACGACATGGTGGTTACCAGCATGCAGATTCCTGCCGAAGCCCAAAGCAACGTCAACGTCGGAGATCATTTGAACATGGAGGCTGACAAAGATTTGTTCGTCAAGAGCGGCGACATAGTCATGAACTACCACTTGTTTGTACGCAATGACGAGGCCAAGTTGAACAACTTCGTCCTTGAAGGCATCAAGGGTGCTATCGACGAAGATGCCAAGACAGTGACGGTGTCGGTGCTGGCAACCAGTGGGATTGACCTGACAAGTGCTACCTTCGAACTGACTTGCAGCGAGGATGCCACCAGCTTCCCCTCCAGTGGTTCGACGGGTGACTTCAGTGATCCTAACAACCCCTTCCAGATTACTTTGACCGACAATACGGCCATCAGCACTTATACCATTATCATCGACCTTATCCAGCGTCCTACAGCCGTGTTTGCTGGTTCGGCTCCGAACATGGATGCCTTGGGCGATGAGGAGAAGGCTGCTGCAAAGTTCCTGACCAGCAACATTCCAGGATCTGCCTATCTGTCGTGGGACGATATTGCCAGCAGCGAGGGAATACTGGATGAGTGCAAGTTTATCTTCTTCCACCGTCATGGAATAGATTATCCTAACTATGAGTCGTTTGAAGGTGGTGAGCCGAAGGCTATCGCAGCCCTGCCCGTACTGAACGAGTATTGGAAGCGTGGTGGAGCATTCGTACTGCAGCGTGAAGCTGTGAATCTGGCTGTTGCATTGGGAGCCATGCCGATGACAGGATGTCCGAACAATGTATTCAACGGCTCAGGTGAAGGCGGTGCTACGATGGGTGACGACCCCTGGACGCTGCCCGTATTTGACAAGAACCATGCACTGTGGCAAGGACTGAAGGTTAATCCAAATAACCCCGAGGCTATCTACACCCTTGACAAGGACTACACCATCTCCAACACCTGCGTACAGTTCCACTGGGATGGCATCTCCGGCGATGCACTTTACCAGAAGTTTGATGAGGTGACTGGCGGCAAGGCACGCCGTCTCACTGGCCACGAGAACGAGATTTCCTCTTGGGAGCTGAAGAACTTCAATGGTGAATTCGGCAAGGGTGGTATCATCTGCCTCGGTGCCGGTCTGCTCGACTGGTATTCGCCTACGGAATACGTACCCGTTTATCACGATAACATGGGAATGATTCTGCTGAATGCCTATCATTATCTTACCGGTGAGTAAAACGACATGATGTGTAACTATTTAGAATTTGAATGATTATGTATAATAATATCATAAAAAAGATGAACAGGACTATAATGGTGATAAGTTATTGCTTAGTGGCTTTCTCGCTCTTAGCCTGCTCTGACGACAAAATAGTTGGTGATCCCGCAAAGGACTGGGATAGCAACAGCACCGAGCGATACATTCCTGTCGATGAAAAAGGATTCTCGACATTCTATAGTCACTCTTTCGGTTTGGTTGGCGACCCAATGCCTTTCTTTGACCCGAAAGCAGGGAATTTCAAGATTCTCTATCTGCAGGAGTATTACAAGCAGAATGACCAATACTGCTTCCACCCCATTTGGGCTGTGCAGACATCTGACGGCTGCAATTACGGTGGAATGGGTGAAATGCTTCCTGTGGGCTCAAACAAAAATCAGCAGGATGCTGCACTGGGCACTGGATGCTGCTACTATGACGAGGCCAACGGCCAGTATTACATCTACTATACTGGCGAGAGCGCTTTCACCAACTACCGCCAGGCGGTGATGCGTGCTACTTCCAAGGATTTCGTCTCTTGGAAGAAGGATGACCTGTGGCAGTTGAATGGTCCCGCCTACGGCTACTCGGCCGAGGATTTCCGCGACCCACAGATTTTCAAGACCGACGATGGGGTATTCCACATGCTTATCTCTACTTATCCTAAGTTCGGAGGTGATCCACAATTCGCTGAGTTCAAATCAAGCAACCTGAAGGACTGGGAGCATGTAGGCAATTTCCCCATGATTTGGGACCGCTTCTTGGAGTGTCCAGATGTTTTCAAGATGGGCGACTGGTGGTATATCGTGTACAGCGATTCCTTCAAGGCTCCCTGGTGCCGAAAGGTGAAGTATAAGAAAGCTAAGAGCTTTGAGGAGCTGAAGACCTTGTTTGGTGGCGATGCTGGTGAGCGCGTACTTGACAGCCGTGGTTTCTATGCCGGTAAGACCGCTTCGAATGGTACAGATCGCTTCATCTGGGGCTGGTGTCCAATCCGCACTGACAATGAAGGATTTATTTCCAACAAGATTGATGAAATGAATGTCAATGTGGGTGGCAGCTTTGGTAATGAGCCTGCATGGTCTGGTGCCTTGGTGTGCCACAAGATCATTCAGCACGAGGACGGCAACATCTCCCTGGGTCCTGTTCCTGCTATTGCAAGCAAGTATGGCAGAGAGCGTGGAGTGACAGTGATGGCATCCAATAATGCGACACTGAACGGAACCGGCGGACAACTGACTGGAGACGACTCCTATGTGCTCTATAATCGCTTAGGCTTCCACAACCACATCTCGTTCACGGTCAAGACAGCCGGCAATACCGACAAGTTTGGCGTGTCACTGGTACGCTATACCGGTGCGGAGAAGTACTACTCTCTCATTTTCAATTCTGAAGGAGACAACGATCGCAAGGTGAACTTCGAACAAGAAGGTCCTGACGGTGCCGGATTCATAGAAGGTATCGACGGCTATAACTTCCCGCGTCCGACAGACAATGTCTATCACATCGACATATATACAGACAATAGCGTCATGGTGATGTATATCAATGGTGACTGGGCGTATACCAACCGTATTTACGGCATCCAGAACAACTGCTGGAGCATCAACAACTATGGGGGTTCGGTCACCGTTAGCGACGTCAAGGTCAGCCAGTATTAATAGTTAGTATAAGTTCAATCAGCCAAAGATGGTATTAGGAATACGCCCGAGACTTGCAGAAAGCCTCGGGCGTTTTATACATAATCATATTAAAAAGTTAAAATTCGAGCGAAAATGATGGTAGTTTGATGAGAAATGTCTATCTTTGCACATGATAAAGTACGAAACGTTTCGAAATGATTAAAATTAAAGTGGTTAATCGCGGGCATCAACAGTTGCCTGCCTATGCTACGCCCCAGAGTGCAGGGATGGACTTGAGGGCTAATTTGGATGCACCCGTCACGTTGCATCCTATGGAGCGCAGGCTCATTCCTACTGGCCTGCATATCGCACTGCCTGAAGGCTATGAGGCACAGGTGCGCCCTCGTAGCGGACTGGCATTGAAACATGGGCTAACGGTGCTTAACACACCAGGAACCATTGATGCCGACTACCGTGGTGAGATTGGTGTGGTGTTGATAAACCTGTCACAGGACGACTTCGTCATCAACGATGGCGAGCGTATTGCACAGATGGTTATCGCCCGCCACGAGCAGGGCGACCTCGTCGTTGTCGAGGAACTCGACCAGACGGAGCGTGGCGAAGGAGGATATGGACACACGGGAGTAAAATGAAAGAAATGAAGGAAATGAAAGAAATGAAGGAAATGGCATTCCGCGGAATGAAGAGGTACAGAATGAGTTTGGCTTCTGCTAGTCAGTGGCTATGCAGACCTACATTTCTTCATTTCGCATTTACATTTCTTTCATTTCTTTCATTTCCTTCATTCCACATTTCTTCTGCCCAAACCGGGCAGAAGTACGATGCGATGTTCCTGGATGCTCTTTGCCAGCGTGAGAAGGGCAACAGCGATGCGGCTTTCGACCTGCTCAGACATTGTGTGGAGATTGACTCCACACGCTCGGAAGCCTATTTCTATCTGGCACATTACTACGGTATGCTGAAACAGAAGGACACCATGCTCCGCTACATCAAGAAGTGTGTGGAGCTGGAGCCCTCGAACACGACCTATCTGGAGACCTTAGCTAATATCTACATCACCCAGCGACAGTATGCTGAGGGTATCGATGCGCTGGAACGTCTTTACGACAAGAGCCGTGACCGCGATGACGTGCTGGGCATGTTGGTGCAGCTCTACGAACAGCAACAGGATTACGACAATGCCATCTATACGCTGAACCGTCTGGAGACCCACGAGGGCAAGACGGAGCGTCTGTCGATAGGTAAGAGCGGGCTTTACACCCAGAAGGGCGACAAGAAAGCGGCTATCAGCGAGATGAAACAGTTGGCTGACCAGTATCCTAACGACAACAACTACCGTTGCCTGTATGGTAATACGCTCTATGTCAACGGACAGAAGAAGAAGGCGCTGGCTATCTTCGATGAGATACTGAAGGAAGACCCCGACAACCGCAATGCGCTGATGGCTATGCTGGCACACTATAATGAGCAGCACGACTCGCTGGCAGCTCATAGGATGATAGAGCGCATCCTGCTGAACAAGTCGACATCAACGGAGGACCGCGTCACGCTGATGCGTCAGGTCATTGGCGAGAGCGAGCAGAGTGGGGGAGACTCTACCCAAGTGCTACAGCTGTTCCGCCAGATGCTCGACCTGCCACAGAGCGATGCCGACCTGGCCCTGTTCTGTGCGACCTATATGAATCTGAAGAAGATGCCGCAGGACAGCGTCGGACAGGTGTTGGAGCGGGCCCTGAAGATAGCTCCCGACAATGCTGCCGCCCGTCTGCAGCTGGTCAGCTATGCCTGGCAGGCGGAGGATAAGGACAAGGTGATAGCGCTCTGTAGCGATGCCCGCCAGTATAATCCTGACGAGATGGCTTTCTACTACTATCAAGGCATTGCCTACTATCAGAAGGACCAGCTCGACGAGGCCCTCGATGCCTTCCAGAATGGTATCGGTGTCATTACCCAGCAGAGCGACCCCGCTATCGTCAGCGACTTCTATGCCGTCATGGGTGACATCATGCATCAGAAGGGGATGGACCGTGAGGCCTTTGCAGCTTACGACTCCTGTCTGCAATGGAAAGACGATAACATCAGTTGTCTGAACAACTATGCCTACTACCTGAGCATCAAGGGGCAGCAGCTCGACAAGGCTGAGCAGATGTCGTACCGTACCATCAAGGCTGAGCCGAAGAATGCCACCTATCTGGACACATACGCCTGGATTCTGTTCATGCAGAAGCGCTATAGTGAGGCACGCATCTACATCGACCAGACGCTACAGAACGATAGCGACTCGGCAGCCGTACTTCTGGAACATGCCGGTGATATCTACTATCATGTCGGCGATGCAGAGAAGGCTCTCGCGCTATGGCAACAGGCGCTGGAGCGAGCCACTGACGACAAGGAGATTACTGGCCCCCGCAAGCAAGTACTGATTAGAAAAATAAAATTAAAAAAATATCTGAAAGAATGAAAACATTACGTTTCTTGACAGCAACCACGTGCCTGGCAGCACTGGTCTTTGTAACATCGTGTAGCTCGACGAAAGGCTTAGGCCGAAGAGGTGGCGGACAGAAGAATACGAATACTGCCATCACGTCGAAGAAGACTAAGCGGACGGCTGACCTTGGAACCACAGCAGACTCTACCAGTTTGTCTGACCCCATTCAGCGGAAGGCTTTCTTGCAGCAGGTGACGGACAATGCCCAGCATGCCCGTTTCATCACATCGAAGATTAAGTTCTCCGTAGAGGTGGGCAACCAGCAGATGACGCTGACGGGTAACCTGAAGATGAAGCGCGACGACGTGATTCGTCTGCAGCTGATGGCCTTCGGCTTCGTAGAGGCTGGACGCCTGGAGTTCACCCCTGAATACGTGATGATAATCGACCGTATCAACAAGCAGTACCTGAAGGTGCCCTATTCGCACCTGGAATTCCTGCGCAGCAGCAATATCGACTTCTACGTACTACAGGCGCTCTTCTGGAATGAGCTGTTCCAGCCGGGTAAGTCACATCTGACTGACAGTCACCTGAACACGTACACCGCTGAGGCTGGTGCCGATGATGATGTGGTAATCGCTATGGAGGATGGCAAGCTGTCGTATCGCTGGCTGGCTGACCGTACTGCTGCACAGGTGAAGATGGCTAACATCAAGTATACTGACAAATATCGTGGCAACTACCAGCTGAACTGGGACTATGAGGACTTCAAGCGCCATACCTCCAAGGTCTTCCCTATGACCCATAAGGTAATGTTTAACACGCCCAAGAAGGACATCAAGTTCGAGATGATTCTCAACTACATGGGTAGCGAGGATAACTGGGAGACACGCACCACGCTGTCAGGTAAGTATCGTCAAGTAGAAGTCGACGAGATACTGCGTCGTTTCATGGCACTCTAAACCGTTGGGATGAAACGACTCACCATTATATGTCTATTGCTGGCCTTCACGCTGGCTCCCTATGCGCAGCAGAATCGTAATAGGAAGCAGGCGGCGAAGAAGACCGTCGTGCAGAAGCGTAAGACAACCACCAAGCGGAAAACAACGACGAAGACTACGGTCAAGACCCCTACCGTACAGGCTTTGCAGAACCAGCGTCAGCAGATACAGCAGCAAATCAAAGAACAGGAGAAACGCCTGCGCACCAATCAGGTAGACGTGAAGAAACGTTTGCAGAGCCTCATGGTCATCAACAATGAGATTGCAGACAAGCGTCGCACCATCGATACCATTCGTCGAAACATCGATACGCTCGACGTGGAGATAGAACGCCTTTGTGCACAGCTTGACGACCTGCAGGAAGATTTGAACAAGTGTAAGCAGCGCTACATCAAGTCGATGCGCTATCTGCACCGTAACCGCTCCGACCAGAGCCAGCTCATGTTCATTTTCAGTGCCGACAACCTGACACAGATGTTCCGCCGCATCCGTTTTATGCGCGAATATGCGGCTTATCAGCATGTGCAGGGCGACAAGGTGAAAGCCCAACAGGAGTCGGTAGACCAGAAGTTGCAGGAGATTAGTCTGGCACGACGTCAGAAGACGACATTGCTGGCTCAGGACGAACAGGAACGTCGCTCGCTGGAGGGCAAGCAGGAGGAGCAGCAGAATGTGGTGAAGAGTCTGCAACGGGAGCAGAAGACCATTCAGGGCATCATCGCCCAGCAGAAGAAAAAGGATGCTGCGCTGAATGCCCAGATTGACCGTTTGATTGCTGAGGAGGTGGCTCGTCAGAAAGCGCGTGCTGCCGCTGAGGCTAAGCGTCGTGCTGAGGCTGAGGCTGCCAAGAAACGCGCTGCCGAGCTGGCTCGCAAGAAGGCCGAGGAGGCACGTAAGCGTGCCGAGCAGGAAGCAGTGGAAGCCAAGACCAAAGAGGCTCGTGAGGAGGCTCGTCGCCGTGCCCGTGAACTGGCCCGTGAGGAAGAGAACGCCCGCAAGAAGGCTGAGGAGGCACTCCACGCACCTACTGAGGATATGCGTATCAGTGGCAGTTTCGAGAGCAACCGTGGCCGACTGCCTATCCCTATCACCGGCGCGTATCGCATTGTCAGCCACTTCGGACAGTATAATGTGGAAGGTCTGAAGAACGTGACGCTCGACAATAAGGGAATCAATATTCGAGGTGAGGCTGGTGCTCAGGCTCGTAGCATCTTCGACGGTGAGGTGAGTGGCATATTCAGCTTTGGCGGCACCATGGTTGTCATGGTACGTCACGGCAGCTATATCTCCGTCTACTGTAATCTGGCCAGCGTCAGCGTGCGCCGAGGACAGAAGGTAGGCATCCGCCAAGCCTTGGGACGCCTTGGCCAAGACAATATCCTACAATTCCAGCTACGCCGCGAGACGGCCAAGCTGAATCCTGAATCGTGGTTAGGCAGATAGCAACTCGCAATACGTTGCTATCGCCTTCTCGATTTCCGAGATACAGATAAATTCATCAGCGCTGTGGCTACGGCTCGATTCTCCTGGGCCGAGCTTCAGCGACATGAAGGGCATCAGTGCCTGGTCGCTGAGGGTGGGCGAACCGTAGGGATTCAGTCCCATCTTGATGCATCGCTGTACCAAAGGATTACCCACAGGGATATGCGATGAGGACAGACGGAACGAGCGGGCCTTCAGCTCGCATTTCTTCATGTGTTTCTGAAGGAAGGCGAACAGGTATTCATTCTGATAGTATTCGTTGGTACGTACGTCAATGACAAAGTGGCACTCGTCAGGCACCACGTTATGCTGTGTACCGCTGTTCAGCACGGTTACTGTCATCTTGGTAGGACCCAGCAACGGACTCTCCTTCTTGAAACGGTAGTCACGAAGCCATATCAGGTCGTCCAGCGCTTCATAGATGGCATTGACACCCTCGTTGCGGGCGGCATGTCCACTCTTTCCTCGGGCGATGCCGTCAATCACCATCAGACCTTTCTCGGCAATGGCTGGGCGCATACCTGTCGGCTCACCGACAATGGCCACGTCTATCTCAGGCAACTCAGGCAGGGCCAGACGGAAGCCTTTGTCACCGCTCACCTCCTCCTCACACGAAGCCAGATACACCAGGTTATACTGTCTCGCTTCAGGAGCCATTTCATTGCGCCAAATCCTATACACCTGCAACAAGCTGACCAGCCCGCCACCGCAGTCGTTGGCCCCCAGACCATAGAGTCGGTCGTCCTCAATAGTGGGGATAAACGGGTCGCGTGTCCAGGTGGCTACGGGCTTCACCGTGTCGATGTGTGCATTCAGCAACAGGGTCTTCTTCGCAGGATTCAGTTGTTCCTGGATGAGAACATTGTTGCCGATGCGCCGGTACGGCATTCCCCACTTCCCGATGAAATCGGTTAAAACATCCGCAGCAGCAGCCTCTTCTCGGCTGACCGATGGGGTGCTGATGAGCTTGCTAAGCAGTTCTACAGCGTCGTTGGTATATTGTTTGATGTCCATAATCCTTGCAAAGATACGAAATAATGCTGATTTTACATGATTATTGAATAAATTTTTCGTGAAGAAGTATGATGAAAGGAAAAAAAGAAGTAACTTTGTAGCCGTAAAAATGATAAGCTATGCAGAAACTGGAGTGGTGCGTTATTATTATAATACTGC
Organism: Prevotella sp.; assembly: GCA_017941345.1. Taxonomy (GTDB): domain Bacteria; phylum Bacteroidota; class Bacteroidia; order Bacteroidales; family Bacteroidaceae; genus Prevotella. The sequence continues at coordinate 98,600 of JAGAWQ010000008.1, forward strand.
TTGTACTGGCTTCCTGCTCACCCGGTGGGAAACGGTATAAAATAGGTGTGTCGCAATGTTCGGCAGACATCTGGCGGGAGAAGCAGAATGCGGAACTAAGGATGGGAGCCTACTTACAAGGTGATGTGGAACTGCGTTTTGCCGCTGCTTATGACAGCGACGAGCGGCAGGTGCAGCAGATTGACAGTCTCGTCAATGCAGGTATCGACTTGCTGATTGTAGCACCTAACCAGGTGGCGACCATCTCGCCGGCTATCGACCGTGCCTTCGACAAGGGCATCCCAGTCATCGTGTTCGAGCGCAAGACCAACTCGCAAAAGTACACCGCATTCATCTCCGCCGACAACTACGAGATGGGACGTGTGATGGGCGAATACATCGCCTCGCAGTTACAAGGGAAAGGTCGTGTAATGGAAATCATGGGACTTGAAGGCTCGTCACCAGCCATCGAACGTCACAATGGCTTTGCCGATGCCCTGAAGAATTTTCCAGACATTGAGATTATTGCTACTCTGCAAGGCGACTGGACGGAGGAAAGTGCCGTCAAGGCCATTCAGAATTATCACGGCAACTTGAGTAACGTTGACTTTGTCTTCGGCCAGAACGACCGTATGGCTATCGGTGCCCGTAAGGCCCTCTCGCTTCTCACTCCCCACTCCCCACTCCCCAAATTCTGTGGCATTGATGGCTTGCCTGGTAAGAACGGTGGAATCCAGTTGGTACGCGACAGCATCCTCGACGCCTCCTACATCTATCCTACACATGGCGACCAGCTGATACAGTTGGCTGTCGAAATCCTCAAAGGGTATCCCTACGAGAAAGAGACCCTCATGATGTCGGCTCTCGTCACCCGCGACAATGCCCGTGTGCTCCTGATGCAGAACGAAGAAATATTACGCCAGTCGGACTATCTCGACCAGCTGCACCGCCGGGCCGACAACTATCTCGAACAGTTGGGCACACAGCACGTCATCAACTGGATGGCTCTTGGCGTCATCATCCTGTTGGTAGTGACCATCGTGCTGTTCTATCTCTATCACATGAAGAGGGTGGCCATGCAGCGGGAGCGTGTTATCAACACTATCTGGGAAATAGAATCTGTAGAGACAAACGATACGCCAGAGACCTCCATCTTCATCACCCGCTTCAAGGAGGTCGTCGAGGCAAGGTTGGCCGACAGCGATGTCAGCGTAGAGGATTTGGCCGCTGACATGAATCTGAGCCGCGTACAACTCTATCGCAAGGTTAAATCCATCAGCGGCTCGTCGCCTGTCGAACTATTGCGGACAGCACGACTGAAACGAGGCTACCAGTTGCTGCTCACCAGCGACAAGAGTGTCAGCGAGGTGGCCTACGAGGTAGGCTTTACGGCACCCAGCTACTTCACCAAGTGCTTCAAAGACGAATACGGCATGTTGCCAGGGGATGTCCGCCAGAATTAAGAAAAATCGTTCAATGTTTAACAAAAATGTTACATTGAACGATTTTTTTGTCTCAATGAAACATCTCTTTTATCCTGTACTTGAAAATAAGCATACCTTTGCAGCAGATAATTCATTCAAGTACTAACCAAAAAGTAAAAGCAAATGAAACAAGCAAAGAGAATCTTACTCAGTTTCCTGATGCTGCTGACGTGTATAATAATGTACGCGCAACAGGAGATTTCGGGAACGGTGACCGACGCTATGGGTCCGGTCATCGGTGCTACCGTCATGGAGAAGGGTACCAACAATGGTACAGTAACCGATTTCGACGGTAATTTCAAGTTGAAGGTGCAGGCAGGCAAGACCTTGGTCTTCTCCTACATCGGCTACAAGACCATCGAGCTTCCTGCCCAGGAAGGCATGCAAGTAAAGATGGAAGATGACTCTCAAACCTTAAACGAGGTTGTAGTAACTGGTTATCAGGTTCAGCGTAAGGCCGACCTGACCGGTGCTGTTGGTGTAATGGACCTGAAGAAGCCCAAGTCTGAAGGTTCAAACAACATCGTCAACTCTCTGCAAGGTCGCATTCCCGGCGTTAACGTCATCACTGACCCGGCTCCAGGTGGTGGCAGTTCTAGCATCCAGATTCGTGGTGTCAGCAACTTCAACGGCAACAATGCACCGCTTTATGTGATCGACGGCGTGGCTACAACGGAGAATCTTAACTCTATCAACCCTGCTGATATCGAAACCATGCAGGTGCTGAAGGACGCATCATCAGCATCCATCTACGGTTCGCGCGCAGCCAATGGTGTCATCATTATCACCACCAAATCTGGTAAGGGAGGTAAATTGAGTGTCAACGTGGGCTATACTGCCAGCGCACAATTCGTTGCCAAGAAAATAGACATGCTTAATGCCAACCAGTTTGGCACATTGTACTATCAGGCCATGGCAAACAACAATCAGTCTGGATACAACCCACTTTACACCTATGATTCTGCTGGCAATGCATACCTCAATCAGTATGTAGCTGGTCACGAGGGTGAGGTAGGCTATGAGCTTCATGATACTAACTGGCAGGACCAGATGTACAGCACTGCATGGACGCATAACCTCAATGCCTCTGTAAGCAGTTCGGGTGAAAAGGGTTCCATGATGGTGTCTGGCAACTACATCACCCAGAACGGTGTGGCCAAGTATAGCAAGTATAAGCGTTATACCATCCGCCTCAATTCTTCCTATAACATCTCAAAATATGTCACAGTAGGAGAGAACCTCATGGTGGCACGTTGGAATAATAATATAGGTGGCTTCGGTGGCGACGCAGGCGTCGCAGGCAATACGTTGCGCCAGTTTGCAGGTATGCCGGTGACTCAGAGTAACGGTTCATACAGCGTTGGCATGCTCATCAGCAGGTCAGACACGTCCAACCCTATGGAGGACCTGTACAACGCACGAGAGAACGACAGTGAGTCATGGCGCATCTTTGGCAACGGATACATCGAGGTAAAGCCTGTCAAGGGTCTTTCGCTAAAGACCAACTTCGGTTATGATCACTCACAGTTTGAAAACGACAACCTCACCCGTACTACTTATGCCAATACCACAGCGTCTGTTTATCGTGCATTCGGCAAGGGCGACACGTGGACATGGACCAATACCGCCAACTATTTAGGCACATTCGGCCAGCACACCATAAACGGTCTGATGGGTGTAGAGGCTATAGGCTATGACTACAGCGACTTCAACGCTACGCGCAAGAACTACCTCAACGAAGACTACAACTATATGGTAATCGGTGCCGGAACAGGCGAGCAGTCAAATGGTGGAGGCAAGGCTTCTTGGGGACTCTTCTCACTCTTCTGGAAGGCTGACTACAACTTTGCTGACCGTTATCTCTTCTCTGTAACGCTGCGTTACGATAAGACCTCACGTCTTGGAAAGAACAACAATTCCGGTACCTTCCCTGCATTCTCTGGTGCATGGCGCATTACGGAGGAGAAGTTCTGGAAGAAGAACTCGGTACTCACAGACATGAAGCTTCGTCTTGCATGGGGACAGAATGGTAACTCCGCTATTGGCGACTATGCTACCTATACCACCTACTCCACCTCTAACATCGCTGGCTACGACCTCGACGGCACGGGCACAAAGTACAATGAAGGTCTGGCAGTAAGCAATAAAGGTACAGAGGGGCTGAAGTGGGAGACGACATCCCAGTTCAACGTAGGTCTTGACACACGTTGGATGAATGGTGCTCTTGGCTTCAGCACCGACTTCTATGTAAAGTCAACCAAGGACATGCTGACTCAGCCCCCGGTGATTTCAGCGGCAGGTCCTAATGCTCTTCAGTGGCGTAATACTGGTAACATGCGCAACGTAGGTATTGAGGCAACTCTTGACTATCGTTCACCAGCGTATGGCGATTTCTCATGGGACGGCTCTTTCAATATTGCACACTATAAGAATAAGGTGACAAAGCTCAACGATGCCCAGACCTACATCGGTGGTGATATCCGCCTGATAGAAGACCAGCCAATGGGAGTTTACTACGGATATGTTTGCGATGGAATCTTCCAGAACAAGGAGCAGGTGGCCAACCATGCCACCCAGACAGGTGCTGAGCCTGGCCGTCTCATCTTCCGTGATATCAACGGTGATGGTAAGATCACCGATGACGACCGTTGCATTATAGGCGATCCTAACCCAGACTTGTCCTTGAGCCTTAATCTCGATCTGAAGTGGAAGAACTTCACGCTCTCCATGTTCTTTACCGGCGAATTCGGTTTCGACGTGGTAAACAGCATGAAGCACCTCACAGACTTCTTCTCTTATGGTAATGCTTTCAACAACCGTGGTTCCTCCACACTCGGTGCCTGGACACCTTCCAATACCGGTGCTTCTGTGCCTGCGGTTTCTGTTGTTGACAATAACAATGAGTCACGCTTCTCTACTTACTACATTGAGGATGGTTCTTACTTCAAGATGAAGTACATCAAGATAGGCTATGAAGTGCCTGCGTCTTTCTGTCGCAAGCTCTCTATGAACAGCATCAATATCTTTGCGCAGCTTGAGAATGTCTTTACCGCTACGAAGTATAAAGGACTGGATCCGGAACTCGGTACCAGCACGTACGGTGCACGTATCGACAACGGTCCGTACCCCCGTAGCCGCACGTTCTCTATGGGACTCAATGTTTCTCTCTAACTCATAAACAATAATTCTAAATTCATGATTTCTATGCAAACCAAAATTAAATCAGTCATCAGAACGGCCCTCTGCACACTGCCTATGCTCGGTATTGCGATGGGTATGACAACATCCTGTTCAGACCTGCTCGACAAGCAGCCTTATGGTGCTCTGGTAGCAGAACAAATGACAGAGGAGAATGCCACACAGCTGATGACATCAGCCTATGCTGGATTATACTCACACTATTTTGGCAACAATGAGGCCTTTGCAGGCCCCTCTACCAACTGGATCTTCGACGTGCGCTCAGATGATGCCCTGAAGGGTGGTGGTGCTACCTCTATGGAGGAAAATATTCACCAGTTGGAGATGTCTAACCTGAACAGCGACAATGTGTCTTGTTTCAATAAGTGGCAGAATAACCTCTATGCCCTGGCTTGTACCAACAGTGCATTGAAGGCTTTGGTAGATGCCAACAATGAAAGCTTTAAGGGTCTGATTGCCGAGATGCAGTTCCTTCGCAGCTTCTACTATTTTGACCTGTTGAAGATTTTCAAGTATCTGCCTTACCTCGATGAGAATACTAATGCCAACGAGGTGCGCAACGATGAGTTCTCACAGGTGGAGATATATGACAAACTCCTGCCACTGCTTGAGGCAGCCTACAATGACTTGCCTGAGACTCAGGCTTCAGCGGGACGTGCTAACAAGTATGCCGCAGCTGCTCTGTTGGCTAAGATGTATGCCCAACGCCCTGGTGCCACAAACTGGACGAAGGTAGAAGAGTGGGCAGGCAAGGTGGTCAAGTCTGGTCAGTATGAGGTGTATGAGTACAGCAACGACATCGCTAAGATAGAATACAACAATAAGAAGGAGTCTATCTTCGCCATGCAGTGCTCTACGGCAAACAGCCATGCCTTCGTGAACTGGGCTAACATGCTTAACTGTACCGTGTCAGAGGGCAACCTCTATGGCAACGGCGACGACTTCTTCCTCGCCTCACAAGATCTGGTTAACTGCTACCGTACCGATGAGGTGACCGGTCTGCCCCTGCTAGACGATGCAGAGCGCTATGCCAAGGGCGATGTAGGTGTGTCACTCGACTACACCGTTGACCCACGTCTGGACTGCACAGTAGGGCGCATCGGCATGCCGTGGAAGTCACCTGACGGCAATACGCAGATATACAACCAGAACTGGGTCCGCGCTATGGATATCTATGGTGAGTACTCTGGTAAGAAGTTTGTGGAAGAGCCCTCAAAGAGCGGTAAGGAAGTGCCTTGGGGATATAGTGAGCTAAACTTCATTTTTCTGCGCTATTCTGACATCCTGCTTCTGCATGCTGAAGCACTGATCGAACTGGGTAGTGATCTTGCTACTGCCAACGCTGAAATCAATCAGGTACGCCAAAAGGCAGAGCGCACATTGAATGCCGAGACAACTAATATGCCTATCGATATCGACTCATGGAAGCAGGCTTACAGAGTTGGTCAATATCCCAATGATGCTAAGTGGACAAAGGACTATGCTCGCAAAGCTGTGCGCATGGAGCGTCGTCTAGAACTCGCTATGGAAGGCGGTCGCTGGTTTGACCTCGTGCGTTGGGGTATAGCTGAGCAGACCATGAACGCTTACTATAGCCGCGAGTTTAAGCATCACTCCTATTTGCAGGGCGCCAATGTCACAGCAGATGAGCTGTATCTTCCTGTGCCTCTTGCCGAGATCACCAATTCTAACGGTAAGTACGTTGCTAAAGGAAAAGACAATTAAATCATATTCAATCATCAAATAAAAAACAATAATCCTATGAAACGATATTTTTTCTTGGCGATTGCAGCCGTAGTGGCTCTTGCCTTCACAGTTACATCATGTAGCGATGTAGAGTTGGAGAATACTCCATACTCAGAGCCTGTGTCTAATCTTCAGTACACGCTGTCAAAGAAGAATGTGACCATCACGTGGAATGCACCTTCTGGTGCTGACGAGGTGGCTGTCTTCCTGGACAATACGCAGAAGGCCACTCTGCCTATCAGCACTACATCATACACTTATGAGAACATTGCTGATGGCGAGGAGCACGTACTCACCGTGAAGGCCATCTACAAGGATGCCGGACGACTCTCAGAGGGCGTAAGCCTCACCGTGAAGTTAGAGTCAAAGACAAAGGCTGCCTTCTTGCTGCCTACAGGAGTTAGCGCATATACTGCTCTGCCCGATGATGACGAGGTGGCTGCCGGTGAATATTTCCAGAACAACTTTGTGGCAAGCGACAAGGGCCAGTTTATCCATGTCAGCGACATTGCCGGTCTTGACATTGAGGTCATTCCTGTGATATGGGTGATCGTTGACCGCGTAGGTATCGGCGCGGGTGCTGACAAGCTGCCTTTCACCGCTGCTGAGCAGAACGCGCTGAAGGACTTCGTGCAGAAAGGTGGTAACCTCTACCTTACTAACCACGCAACACAGCTGGCTCATGGTATAGGTCGTATCGCATTCAATGTGACATGCTTCGGCGACGGCAATGGTGGAGAACACGGCGACATCTGGAGCGTCAACCCCGTGCTGGGCAGTGGCATGGGCACACCGTACAACCGCTCTGAACACGCTATCTTCACAGGCATCGCTCAGGAGAACTATAACGGTTGGGCTCAGAAGACTGTTGCCCTGCTTGGTCCTGGCACACACGAGGATCACAACTGTTTCTGGATTCCTGCTGACTGTAGTCAGGGATATGGCGGCAATGGTGATGTGACGACCGTACCTAATTTCGAGCAGGTCAACACGGCTGAGATTCTTGGCGGTTGGGGCCAGGTGACCGACTACTGCGTAGGTGGTATCATTGAGTTCAAGCCTACCGATACTTATAAGGGCACGGTACTCGTCAATGGTTTTGCTGCTTACGAGTGGCATCAGAATACGCCTGCTAATGGTCAGCCCAAGAATGTTTATCAGAACAACATCGAGAAGCTGACGACAAATGCTCTCAATTATCTGAAGTAAGCACAAGTTAGAAACTAAAAAACTACTATGAAACGGATCCTATTCATAGTATCTGCTCTGGTGTCTGCAGCGACGGCTGCAGACGCCCAGAGTATTTACTTCCCTCTTGACGGCCATGTCAACGAGGCAGTAACCTCAGTTGAAGGCACGATGAACGGTGTCCGAACCTTGCCTTATGCTGACGGAGTGAAAAACAAGGCAGCACGCTTTGACGGATATTCCAACTACGTCAGTGCTTCGCCCTCATATGCAGGTGTGACACCAGCCAGCATGACGTTCTCTTTGTGGATTGCCCCTGAGACCTATCCCATGATGAATGCCAATGAAGCAGAACTGACGCCATCCTACGCCATGATAGCAGGCAACTATGACGCGACGACACATACCGGGATAGGCATAGAGCTGTCGTCACAGGGCGGCTATCGGGTAACCTTTGGCAACGGCTCGCGTTCAGGCAGCTTTGCTGTCAGCGGTGATGTGGTGGAACTGGGTAAGTGGAACAACATCGTGGTGACGATGAGCTCTAACCCCCGTCAGATAGTCATCTACCGTAATGGCGTACAGAGGCATCAGGCATCCATTCCCGGTACCGCACAGATGGGCACGGCACCGTTTCTGATAGGCAAGGATCGCAAGAGCTCGATGAGCGGCGCGTTTCACCTGAATACTTTCAACGGACTTATTGACGAGGTGCGTATTGACAACGGCGTCAAGACGGCAGAGACCATTGCCAGCGAGTATGCTGCTGCCTATGCTCCTGCCATCAGTGCCATAGACGTTAGTTCACTTCTGGGCGATAATATGCAGCGTCCCAAGTTCCATGGTCAGCCTGCCAAGGGATGGACTAACGAAACACATGGCATGACCTATTATAATGGCAGGTACCACGTCTTTTTTCAGAAGAACGGCAATGGTCCCTATATGGCCCGTCTGCACTGGGGACATATTACTTCTACTGACCTGATAAGTTGGAAGGAAGAACCAGTAGCCATTGCTCCAGGTGCCAACGTCGGTGGTCTAGAGGCTCACGACGGTAAGGGATGCTGGAGTGGTGCTGTCTTCCAGGACGAGGCTTTCAATGCCGGCAAGCCCACTATTATATATACAGGTGTATCTAATGCCAAGGCTTATATCTGGATGGCAGCCCCCAAGGACGACAACCTCTTAGTGTGGGAGAAGCAGGGCGAAATCATTGAGAGCGCAGGCAATCCATGTACGCCTGACTGTTCTGACGACTTCCGCGACCCCTATTTCTTTACGGCCGGTGGCAATAAGTTTATCATCGTGGGCTCCAGTAATAAGTCAAAGGTTGGTACCTGCGTATTGTATAAGTATAACGGTACAAAATGGGAATATCAGGGACTCTTCTTCTCTGGCGCATCACAGGCAGCGCATGGCCGCTTCTGGGAAATGCCTAACGTTACGCCACTTGCGGATGGCAAGTATCTTTTCACCTGCACACCCCTGGACATGTCTGCAGGTGTGCGCACCCTCTGCTGGGTAGGCACGATAGGCAACGACGGCAAGTTCACACCTGATGGCGGCATCACTAGTGTGCAGTATCTGGAGCTGGGTGGCATCAGTCGCGCCGGCTATGGACTGCTTTCGCCCACCATCTATCAGAAGGATGGTAAGACACTGATGCTGGGCATCGTGCCTGATAAGCTGCCTACGCAGAATAATTACGAGATGGGTTGGGCTCATAACTACTCACTGCCTCGTGAAATAGCATTGGATGCTAATGGCCGTCTGGTGCAGAAGCCCTATAGCGGACTGACTGCCATGCGCACCACCACGACAGTCAGCGTCGACGAGTCGTTGCTTGGATCCAAGGCACTGGTTAGTGGCCGGCAGATAGAGCTCCTAGGTGAGTTCACTCCTACTACAGGCACCTGTGGTTTCCGTTTCCTGAAGAACGCCTCGCTGACTTACGATGCGGATACCAAGAAACTGACACTTGACCTGACAGCACTCAGCCGTACCATCAACGACGAGGGCGTCTACAACGGCATCTACGAAGCAACACTGACAGAACCCCTCACCAAGCTTCACGTATTTCTGGATGGAAGCATTCTCGACATCTTTGTCAACGATAAGTGGGCCTATAGCGTACGCCTCTTTCCTACTGATGCTACGCAAGTTGAAGCTGAAGTCTTTGCTACTGCTACTACAGCTGTTAAAGCCAGTGCATGGACACTCGATGCAGACAGTGCCACTGGTATTCAGGAAATTGTCAATAGTCAACAGTCAGCAGTCAACTCTCAACTTATGTACGACCTTCAGGGACGTCGCATGAATGACACACCTCAGCGTGGTTTGTATATCAAGAATGGGAAAAAATATATTGCTCGCTGATACGTTGATAGTGATAGGATTGGCTACGGTTAATCTTGGAACCATTCAGGAGGCTGATGGTGTCAAGCAGCGTACCTTCTGGCTACGGAATGCTGGCAAGTCGACCGTCACGATTCAGCAGGGCTATACCTCCTGTGGATGTACTACCATTCACTTTACCAAGAACAAAGCCATCGCCTCTGCTGATACAGCAGCTGTGACGCTCCGTTTCAATCCGAGAGGGAAGGGTGGTGAGTTCGAGGAGATGGGTACCGTTGTCTATGGCCGTGACAAGAAACGTCTCAACCTGTCGATGGTTGGCACCTGTGTCACCTCTGAGGAAACCCTCATGCGTCAGTTCCCCATTCGCGTCAGCGATGACCTTCGTCTCTCTGCCGACCGCTTCGACTTAGGTTATATGCGGGTGGGTGAATCCAAAGAGCGTCATGTGGTCGTGCTCCATCGTGATGAGAAGAATCGTAAGGAGTCGATACCTGTAAAGTTTACTGTCGATGCCAAGACACCTAAAGGCTTACAGCATATCCCTTGCAAAATAGAGACGAAAGTGAGGGGTCGCCGCCAGACATTGACAGTCATATTAGATGTAATAGTCAAATAGTTAGTATTATTAGTTAGCAGTTTTCGCTTAAAAAGATTGTTTTCATGGAGATGCCCGAGACTTGTGGAAAGCCTCGGGCGTTTTGAATTGGAGAGTGGAGCACGCCGCTTGTCAGTCGAAGTCCCAGACCGTTTCGTAGTGGTCGAAAGCGAGGTCGTCGGTAGGGCCGTACTGGGCCAGGATGTCCATGATGTCCTTCTGTTGGCGGGGCGAGAGCTTGTTTTCACCGCGATTGTAGCGGTAGTAAGGGCCGCAGCCGCGGCTGAAGTAGTTCTGTACCCGTTGGCGGGCCTCAGCCCGATGGCAATGTGGCACATTATTGTAGATATGCGTGAAGCCCCATGCCTTTTTCGCCAGCCGGACTTCATTGTAGCGCTGGCACTGGCCGCTCTTCCAGGCATCTGGATAGATGGCCGGACCGCCAAGCCGGTCAGCAGACTTTAGCTGGTAGGCCTGATAATGCAGGCATGTGTCGCGAAGCTGGCATTCTTCGTTGAAACATAGTGCGTATCCGTAAGGAATATCTTTGGATTCTAATTGTTTTTCCATAACACCTAACATTTGTAAATTGTAATTATCTAGTTTTTAAGGAGTTAGGTGTACAAAGCGTGCTCGGCACACCTAACAAACACCTAACAAACACCTAACATAGAGGTAACATCAGAGTCATCTACGCCGCATTTAAAGGTATGACTTTGTAGAAGGGCACATTGCTGTGGTCAGCCGACTCATAGCCAAGGGTGGTCATCGCTTTTCCCACACGAACCTTGTTGCTGTGACTGGTGTCGACCGAAGGATAGTAATGCTGGATGTGGCTCAGCAGCATCTTCGTGTTCATCAGTTTGGCAGCTTCACCCTTCTTGGGTTTACGGAAGCAGGCTTCCACCATTTCTGCAATGTCCTTCTCTACTAGATAGTTCTGGTTCAACTGCTGGATACGGGTCACCTCGTCGTTCGAGAACCAATAGGGTGTCTTGGCCACCTCAAGTTCGTACTTCACCTGCGCATAGAGCTGTCCATACTCGATGTCACCCGAATTGTCGATATACTGCCCGTCAGGAATCTGCAGACAGATATAACGACGCGAACCAGTGGGATCGGTCAGCGGGTGCGGATTGTTCGTCGTGGCCACAAACGAGGCAAAACGCAGGCGGTCTTCTTGTGCGCAGCCGTAGATGGGTCGCCCGTTTACCTTACTCTTCGAGAGTGTCTGCTTCAAAGCCGAATGTTGGCTGGGACGGATGGCATCCAGCTCGTCGAGGTTCACCAGCAGATTGTTCGTCAGGGCCATCTCCTTGTCGAACTTGTTCGACAGGTTCAGGTGGTCGAGATAATACTGGCGCAACTCCGTTGGCAGCAGGCGGTGGAAGAAGGTGGTCTTGCCACAGCCCTGAGCACCAATCAGCGTCGGCACACATTCGTTGCCGTGAAGGGTGTCCATCTGGAGCCAGTGGGCCACGGCCGACAATAGCCACGTAGCCAGATAACCCTGTTGTTCAGAGGTGATGCCAGGCAGACGGCTGAACATCTGGCCGATGTGGTTCTTACCGTCCCACTCAGGCAACTGGTTCAGATACTCGCCGATAGGATTATGTACGGGTACATCCTCAGAATGTACGAACTCCATAATCTCCGTCTTGGGACTGCCTTTTTTACAAACCTGCTCCTTTTTGGCCCTGCGGATGATGCTGTTGAGGACCTCCTGAGTAAGCGGTCGCCAGTCCTCATCAGGCTTTGTTGCATGCTCGGCTTGGCCGCTTAGCTTGTCGAAGAACTCTACCTTCCCGTTCAGCACATTGCGACGGAAACAGTAATTTTCATTGAGAAACAGCTCGACTGCGAGCGTTGTCTCGAGGGCTGCATTCATAGCACACCCTGTAATGGATGATTTTTGTTCCATGTAATAAATAGATTAAAAAGTTTAACTTTGTCCTTGATGCCTATTCCTTGCTGTTTTGTGTTTTTCACAGCATTCTTCTTAGACGCTACAAAATTACAAAAAAATATCGTTACCTCCAAATTTTTCCTGTAGAAATCCGCGAAAATCTGCAATTGTTAAAACGAAATTGATGTGAGGTGTCATGTTACCTCTATGTTAGGTCTTTGTTACCTCTGATGTTACCTCTTAATGGCATCCCAACTGCCTGAAAAAGCCTTTATACAGGCACTTTTCCTGAAAACCGTGTTAGGTCTTGCAGCCAATGCCACCAATATTCCAATAACATGCCCTTGATGAAAGGCATGCGTACCCGCCCGCCCGCTAAATATTCCCACCCTGGGAACAAAATATTCCCACCCTGGGAATAAAACGTTCCCACGGTGGGAAAAAACAATGGTTCACTGCATAAAGAAATCGTTCATTGCTTGTAAATTTGCGTGCAATGAACGTTTTTTGTTAGTGTTTGCATCATAATTTATAGCATGATACGGGGAATTGCATTACTTTTGCAGCAGAAATCAGTATAACTAAAGACTATGGAAATGAAAAGACTGTTTATGACAATGGTGGTCATGACGCTGGTGCTCACAGGGGCAATGGCAGCGGACAGGCCACAGGTGTTAGGCAAGAGCCATGCCATGCTGCGTGTGGATGTGAAGAACCGCTATCTGCTGCTGCCCATACAGGAACGGGAGGAGATAGCTAATATCAAGGTGCTGGCAGACAACCAGCAGGTGCAGTCGCTCAACGTAAGACTGGCTGTCGACAAGGTGGACTACTATGTGCCGCTGGACCTCTCTCGGCTTTCTGCTCAGGGCTCGAAGCTCTTGCTGGACATCACCTTCTATGGCGACCGGCGCTTTACGGGTGCCATGAAGGATTTCCTGTGCTGGAAGGAGATGAAGCAGGCCGACGAGTTTGACACGACAAATCGTGAGAAGTTCCGTCCTACCTATCATCATACGCCCGCATACGGATGGATGAACGACCCTAATGGTATGTTTTATAAGGACGGTGTGTATCACCTGTATTACCAATGGAACCCCTACGGCTCGATGTGGGAGAATATGACATGGGGACACTCTACGTCGAAAGACCTGATTCACTGGGAGTCACAGCCTACGGCTATTGCTCCTGACGCGCTGGGTACTATCTTCAGCGGGTCGTGTGTGGTTGATAAACGGAACGACCAGGTGGTGGCTTTCTACACCTCTGCAGGTACGAGTCAGGTGCAGTCGATGGCCGTCTCGAAGGACAACGGTATGACGTTCAAGAAATATGAAGGCAATCCCGTGCTCGTCAGCACTGAGGAGGATTTCCGTGACCCCAAGGCTTTCTGGAACCCTGAAATACAGAAGTGGAACCTGGTGCTGGCTGTAGGGCAGGAGATGCACATCTACTCGTCGAAGAACCTGAAGGACTGGACCTTTGAGAGCAGCTTCGGCAAAGGCTATGGCTGTCATGACGGTGTGTGGGAGTGTCCTGACCTGATGAAGCTACAGGTGCGCGGCACCGACAAGCAGAAGTGGATGCTCATCTGTAACATCAACCCCGGAGGCCCCTACGGAGGCAGTGCTACACAGTATTTCATTGGTGACTTCGACGGTCATCAGTTTACTTGCGAGCACAAGGACACGCGCTGGATGGACTATGGCAAGGACCACTATGCCACCGTGACCTTCGACAATGCTCCCGACGGACGCCATATCGCATTGGCGTGGATGTCGAACTGGCAGTATGCCAACCAGGTACCTACCCGTCAGTTCCGCTCAGCCAACAGCGTGCCGCGCGACCTCGACCTCTTCGAGTATGAAGGGCAGACCTACTGTGGCGTGACACCCTCTAAAGAGCTGTTGGCACTACGTGGCAAGACAACGAGCAAACTGCCAAAGGCCGCAGAAATCGTAGTTGACGTAAAGGGCACTACGGAGGTGATGCTGTCGAACGCGCTGGGCGAACAGGTGGTGATGAAATATGACGCGGAGAAGCGTACTTTCTCGATGGACCGCACCCGCAGCTATGCCAGCTTCAGCGAGGCCTTCCCTTGTGTGACGACGTGTCCCGTCTATGGTGACATCAAACAGTTGCGCATCTTTATTGACCACAGCTCGATAGAGGCTTTCGATGCAGAGGGTCGTATGTCGATGACCAATCTGGTGTTCCCCAACGAGCCATACAATACCATAAAGGTAAAAGGCGGCAAGGCGACAATCTTTCAAATTGATAATTGATAATTGACAATTGATAATTATGGGTAATCAAAACAAATCGATTTACTTAATCCCCGTGATGCTCTGCTTCTTCTGCATGGGCTTCGTGGATTTGGTGGGCATTGCCTCCAACTATGTGAAGGCCGACCTGGGACTGTCCGACTCAGTGGCCAACGTGTTCCCCTCATTGGTGTTCTTCTGGTTCCTCATCTTCAGCATTCCCACGGGTATGCTGATGAACAAGATAGGACGTAAGAAGACCGTGTTGCTCTCGCTGATTGTGACGGTTGTGTCGCTGTTCATCCCCCTGTTGGGCTATTCGTTTGGCGTGATGCTGGCAGCTTTCTCGCTGTTGGGCATCGGCAACGCCCTGATGCAGACCAGCATCAATCCGTTGGCCATGTTGATTATCGGTGACAAGAACCTGGCATCGACACTCACCTTCGGACAGTTTGTCAAGGCTATCGCCTCGTTCCTGGCTCCTTATCTGGCCATGTGGGGCGCCACGCAGGCCATGCCGTCGTTTGGCTACGACTGGCGCGTGCTGTTCCTCGTCTACTTAGTGGTGGGCATATTGGCTTCGCTCCTGCTCTGGGTGACGCCTATCCAGGAAGATATTCTGGAGGGTAAGTCATCGTCGTTTATGGACTGCATCCGTCTGTTGGGCAAGCCCATCGTGCTGCTGTCGTTCTTGGGCATCATGTGTCATGTGGGCATCGATGTAGGTACCAACACCACCGCTCCGAAGCTACTCATGGAGCGTGTGGGCATGTCGCTCAACGAAGCTGCCTTCGCCACCTCGCTCTACTTCATCTTCCGTACCGTCGGTGCCCTGACGGGCTCGTTCTTCCTGCGTGTGATGAAGACACGCTGGTTCTTCATCATCAGCGTCTGTCTGATGGCAGCCTCGATGGTGCTGATGTTCAGCGGCGAGTCGAAGATGGTGCTCTACGTGGCTATCGCACTCGTAGGCTACGGCAATTCCAACATCTTCTCGATGGCCTTCAGCGAGGCCCTGCTTAGCGTGCCCGACAAGCAGAACGAGGTCTCAGGTCTGATGATTATGGGACTCTTCGGTGGTACCATCTTCCCCCTGCTGATGGGCTTTGCCAGCGATGCTGTCGGACAGGCTGGTGCTGTCGTTGTGATGGCTATCGGTGTCATCTATCTCTTTACCTATATTCCTAAAGTGAAGCATTAGAGATAAAACCAGGTCCTCACATTCTGGCATCCCAATAGTGACAAGTGGGCGGAAAATCGCAAATAAATTTGCATTTTCGCTCACTTATTCGTACCTTTGCACCTAATTTAATAAATTAAGGAGAGAATATGCAGACAAATTGCCACATGTCAGTGCTGGTGCACGAACAAGCCAAGAAGTATGGGGACCGTGAAATGCTGATTTATCAGGATTTCGGAGGGAAAGAGTGGAAATCGCTGTCGTGGAATCAGGTTTCTGCCACCGTCAAGCAGGTCAGCAATGCCCTGTTGAATCTGGGTGTGAAGCCTCAGGAGAACATCGGAATCTTCTCGCAGAACTCGGTGCAGTATATTGAGTGCGACTTCGGTGCATGGGGTATCCGTGCCGTCACCATCCCCTTCTATGCTACTAGCTCAGAGCAGCAGATACAGTTCATCGTCAACGATGCCAAGGTGCGTTTCCTCTTCGTGGGCGAACAGGAACAGTACGACAAGGCTCGTCGTGTCTTCTCACTCTGTCCCACGCTGGAGCGCATCATCGTCTACGACCCCTTGGTGCATATCTCCTCACACGACCCTAACGCCATCTACTTCTCCGACTTCCTGAAGCTGGGTGAGAACCTGCCCCGCCAGACCGAGGTGGAGAAATTGCAGGCTGAGGCCTCGTTCGACGACATCGCCAACATCCTCTATACCAGCGGTACTACGGGCGACTCGAAGGGTGTTATCCTGACCCACGGACAGTTCCATGCTGCCTTAGAGGCCAACAACAAGTGTGTGCCGGTGGGTGAGCAGGACCGTGTCATGAACTTCCTGCCCTATACCCACATCTTCGAGCGCGGATGGGCCATCCTCTCGCTGACTGAGGGGGCAACCATGATTGTCAACACGCATCCGCAGGAGGTACAGCAGTCGATGCGTGACACGCACCCCACCTGTATGTCTGCCGTTCCCCGTTTCTGGGAGAAGGTGTATATGGGTGTCATGGATAAGATTGACCATTCCAGTGCCGTTCAGCGTAAGCTGTTCCGCCATGCGCTGGCCGTTGGTCGTAAGCATAACATCGAATATATCAGCCGAGGCAAGAAGCCGCCAGTAGCCCTGCATCTGGAGTATGAGATGCTCAACCGCACCATATTCTCGCTGGTGCGCAAGGAGCTGGGCTTGGAGAATGCCCACTTCTTCCCCACAGCAGGTGCTGCCGTATCGGCTCATGTCGAGGAATTCGTCCATTCCATCGGCATCAATATGGTGGTAGGCTACGGACTCACCGAGTCGCTGGCCACCGTCAGTTGTAACCACTTGGGCAAGCCCTGGACGGTAGGCTCCGTGGGTATTCCCATCGAGGGCATCAGCATCCGCATCGGTGAGAACGATGAGGTGCTGCTGAAGGGTCCCACCATCACACGAGGCTATTACAACCGCGAAGACCTGACGAAGGCTGCCTTCACTGAGGATGGCTATTTCCGTACGGGCGATGCCGGCTATCTGAAGGATGGCGAGCTGTTCCTGAAGGAGCGTATCAAGGACCTCTTCAAGACCTCCAACGGTAAGTATATCGCACCACAGATGATTGAGTCGAAGCTGCTCGTCGACAAGTATATCGACCAGATAGCCGTCATTGCCGACCAGCGTAAGTTCGTCTCAGCCCTCATCATCCCCGTCTATACACAGCTTGAGGAGTACGCCCGCGAACACGACATCCAGTTCCAGACCCGCGAGGAGCTCTGCTGCCATCCCCAGATTATGCAGATGATGAAAGAGCGCATCGACACGCTTCAACAGCAGCTGGCCCACTACGAACAGGTGAAGCGTTTCACCCTGCTGCCCCATCACCTCAGTATGGAGAAGGGCGAACTGACTAATACGCTGAAAATCCGCCGCCGCGTGCTGAATGAAAACTATAAGGAACAAATCGAGAAAATGTATGCAGAATAGTTTAATGAGTAATTACTCATTTAAAAGAATATGATCACATCCGACCAGTTAAAAGACGTCCTTGACCGCGCTGATGCGCTGTACAAGTATCTGAAGATAGACGAAAAGAAGATTGAATTCGAGGAGGAGGACCTGCGTACACAGGCCCCCGACTTCTGGGAAGACCAGAAGCGTGCTGAGGAGCAGATGAAGAAGGTGAAGGGTATCAAGAAGTGGCTCGATGGCTACCAGGAGGTGCGCACCGCTGCCGATGAGCTACAGCTCGCCTTCGATTTCTATAAGGAAGAGATGGTCACCGAACAGGAGGTGGAAGCCGACTATCGCCATGCTGTCGAAGCCATCGAGGCACTAGAACTGAAGAATATGCTCCGCCAGAAGGAGGACCCCATGGAGTGCGTGCTGAAGATCAACTCCGGTGCTGGTGGCACGGAGGCACAGGACTGGGCGCAGATGCTCATGCGTATGTACCAGCGCTGGGCTGAGGCACATGACTATAAGGTCAGCATTGCCAACATACAGGACGGCGATGAGGCTGGCATCAAGAGCGTCACCATGCAGATAGAGGGTGGCGAGTATGCCTACGGCTATCTGAAGAGCGAGAATGGCGTCCATCGTCTGGTGCGTGTGTCACCCTATAATGCTCAGGGTAAGCGCATGACCTCGTTTGCCTCCGTTTTCGTCTCTCCGCTGGTCGACGACACCATCGAGGTGTATGTCGACCCCGCTAAGCTGTCGTGGGACACGTTTCGCAGCTCTGGTGCCGGTGGTCAGAACGTCAACAAGGTCGAGTCGGGTGTCCGTCTGCGCTACTGGTATACCGACCCTGATACGGGCGAAGAGGAGGAAATCCTCATTGAGAATACGGAGACGCGTGACCAGCCTAAGAACAAGGAACGTGCCATGGCGCTGCTCCGTTCACAACTCTACGACCGTGCCATGCAGAAGCGTCTGGAGGCCCAGGCGAAGATTGAGGCAGGCAAGAAGAAGATAGAGTGGGGTAGCCAGATTCGCTCCTACGTCTTCGACGACCGTCGTGTCAAGGACCACCGTACCAACTACCAGACCTCCGATGTCGATGGCGTCATGGACGGCAAAATCGACGATTTCATCAAAGCATACCTGATGGAGTTTGGAATGGAGAATGTGGAATGTTGAATGTTTGCGCAAGCGCAATGTTTTAATGAAGAGTGATGAGTGATTTTGGCAAGATAATGGAAGATAAGTGTATGAATTTCGCTATACGTATAACGAATTTATGCCGTTTCCTGATTGACGAAAAGCATGAGCACAAGATATCTGATCAATTATTTCGCAGTGGTACGAGTATTGGTGCAAATATGGCTGAGGCACAATGTGCCATTAGTAAGAAAGACTTTGCTGCAAAAGTGTATATATCTTTAAAAGAATGCAACGAAACTCTCTTTTGGCTGAATTTACTAAATAAAACGGGTTTCTTAGATTACAAACAATATAAGTCAATATATGATGACTGTGAAGAATTAAAACGTCTTTTGGTTTCAATAACAAAAACATCAAAGATAAATTTGGACAGCAATAACAATAATTAATAATTTTACATTGAGTAATCGGCTTTGCCGACCATTCAACAATCAACATTCAAAATTCAACATTATGAAAAAGAGTAATGCAAAGCGTGAAGCCTACGCTAAGAAACAAGAAGAAAAAGGCAGAAATCTCATTATGTGGATTATTGGCGTGCTGATAGCACTGGGTGTCATCTACGCCATCTGGGCCAGCTTCATGATGTAATCCGTATGGCTCAGGAGATTGAACGCAAATACCTCGTGCTTGACGACTCGTTCAAGCGCGAGGCTTTTTCTAAAAGCCACATCCAACAGGGCTATATCTGTAGCGAGCGAGGCCGTACTGTTCGCATCCGTATTCGTGATACGCGCGCGTACATTACTATTAAAGGCCCCTCTTTAAACGGCGGACTCTCCCGCTATGAGTTCGAGCAGGAGATTCCCCTTGACGATGCCCAGCAACTGATGCAGCTCTGCGAACCCGGCATCATCGACAAGACGCGCTGGCTCGTCAAGAGCGACCGCCATACCTTCGAGGTTGACGAGTTTCATGGCGACAACGACGGCTTGGTGATGGCTGAAGTGGAACTCGAAAACGAGCAGGACAGACCAAAAATCCCCCATTTCATCGGGAAAGAGGTGACTGGAGACCGCCGTTACTACAATAGCCAGTTGCGCCAGCGCCCATTCAAAACGTGGGCTGATTGACGTCGTAGGGTAAAATAAAGTTAAATAATCAACGCTGTCGATTGAAATAATCGGTATTTTTGTTATCTTTGTCCTACTTTTTGGTATAGGTATGGCAAGGAAAGGACTTCTATTGGCGTTGTTGATGTGTTTGTCAACATTAACGGGAATAGCAGACGACGGACTCCATCAACTTATCAGTAAGGGAGACCAGTACGGCAAGGCCCGAATGTTCCAGCATGCCCTTACCTGTTATAAAAAGGCATATAACGACCCTTCTATCAAAGATAGTGTGCATATTAAGTTGATGTTGCTCAAGAACATGATGTATATTTACGATGTGACGGGCAGAGAGTTCGACTTGATAGAAACTACCTATCAATTGCATTCGCTGGCGGAGGAGAACGATGCGCCGGCCTATGTGGCTATGTCCGATTTTATGAGGGGTAAGCATATTCACTATCAGGGGCGTTATGAGGAAAGCTACGCGCTTTGTCTGCCAGCTTTGAAACTGATGGAGCAGTCTTCGTATGCTCAGAGGATTGTAGAACTGTGTGGATTTTATGCCGCGTTAACTCGAATGTACATGCACGACAAGCAATTTGCTGAATCCATGGAGATGTCAAAAAAACACGAGCAGGTAGCCCGGCTTGACACTTGTGGTAACATGGTATGTTCGCTTTACCGTGTCTACACCATCCGCACGCGTCTGCTGTGTGAGTCGGGAAGGGAGGCCGAGGCGGATAGTTGTTACATCCTCTCTCAGCAGTTGGAAGTCAACGATCCGATAGCCAATCATGACCTGATTCCATATTTCCGTCATCATCAACGTTATGATGAGATGCTGGATATCCTACAGAGCGACAAGGAGCGGCTGACGGCTGACGGCGATACGTTGGGCATCTTGATGTTGCATGTGCTCAAAGAAGAAGTAAAGGCTCTTTACGGACTGGGCAGGAATCAAGAGGCTGCCCGGTCATACGAGCAGATGGAGAAAGTGCAGGAGACAATGCAACGTGTCAATCTGCAATTATCTGCAGTCTCGGTGCGCAATACGATTGCCAAGGAGCGACAACTCTCGCGTCGAAATCTGTTGCTTGCCTGCTCTATTGCAGGTGGTATCATCTTGCTGATAGTCATTTTGGTTTTGTTTTATCATGACAGGCTGCAAACACACCGTAACCGGACCATGATGTTTACGATGAGGCGTTTGATGTATTATCGTGACCTGGTGATGAAACAGCAGCAGAGAGATTCCGATGAAATCGTAGAAAATGAGGAAGAAACCGCAAGTGATGCAGACCGACGTCGCTTCATAGAGATGGACAGACAAGTGATGCAGGGCGAACTGTTCCGTCATGCTGATTTCGGTCGTGATGAACTGATGCGTCTCATGGGTGTCGATAAGAATACGCTGGCTACCATCATCAACCGCTATACTGGCACGAATGTGACAGGCTATGTGAACAGCAAACGCATGGATTATGCGGTGTCGTTGATGAAGGAACACCCTGAATATTCGTTACTTGCCATTGCTGAGGCTTGTGGCATCAACAATGCTACGACGTTCATTCGTAACTTTAAAAATGCTTACGATATGACGCCGTCGGAGTTCCGGAAATCCTTGGAAGAATTACCCCCCCTAACGGTCAAAAAGACAAATAAGTTAACAATTTAACGGAATTTTGGACAAATTGAAAAGTCTTAAGGACAAAATATTAACAACACGTACCTTACTTTATATGGTGTGTGTTGTAAATTTTGTACCTTTGTAACCTAATTTAAGTAAAATTAAAGAATAGATTGTCAGAAAGGGTATGGGCATGAAACTAAATTATCGCAATTGGACTTTTGTGTTGTTACTGGTTGTCTCCTCTGTCTCTTGGGCTCAGGAGGTGACTTTGAGTAACAATCTGCTCTATGATACCTGGCTGACTCCCAACCTGCGCGTCGGACTCCGCCTGTCGCCCCACTGGTCGTTAGGTTTGACGGCAGGCTATCGTCCTTGGCCTACCGACGATCAGGCAACACGTAAATACAAGCACTTGTTGATTTCACCCGACCTTCGCTATTGGACCGATTCGGTGAATGTGCATCATTTCTTTGGTTTCAATCTTCTCTACGCTCATTACAACGTAGGTTCCATCACCTTCCCACTTGGTTTCTGGAAGTCTGTTCGTGACGAGCGCCAACAAGGTGACTTCGGTGGAATCGGTGCTTATTACGGTTATTCCTGGCCGTTAGGTCGTCATTGGAATTTCGAAGCTTTCATCGGTGCTGCCGTTGGTTATAATAAGTATGACCGCTATCAGTGTGCACACTGTGGTGCGAAGATAGGTAACGAGAAGAAAGTCGCTGTGATACCTCAGGCCGGACTGAACATAGTCTTTAACATTCCAGGTCGTCCCCGTCAGGTGGAAGAGCCTGTTCTGCAGTTGCAACCCGTCGTCGAGGCCCCTGTTACCGCTGCCGTTGTTGTCAAGCCGTTTGCTCCCGCCCTGACTGCCGTTCCCGATTTCAAGGGACGTGCCGGACAGTTGCAGCAGGAGAATCCTGTGGTGCAGCATATCTCCAACTACCGTCCTTACGACCGTACCCGCATCCTTCGTAAGGAGAAAGATGCCCTCTTTGTCCATTTCGACCAGGGCAAATCGCTGCTCAATGCCAATTATCGTGACAACCAGCGTGTGATGGACCGCATCGTCGACATCACCCGTCAAATCATGTCCGACAGCGCCAGCAGCGTCAAGAAGATACAACTCATCGGACTTGCCTCCATCGAAGGTGCTCCTGCTGTCAATGAGCGGCTGGCCCAAAACCGTGCCTTGGCTTTGCAGAAATATATCCAACAGGAAGTCACCGTTCCCGACTCACTCTTTGAGACTGTTGGCGGTGGCGAAGCATGGGCCGACTTCCGCGACCATCTCAACGACCTCGCCTCAGGTCCAGTGCTCGACGGTTCTGCCGTCGAGTCATCCCTCCGTCAGGCCATCGCCATCATCGACAATGAGCCCGACGACATCGCCAAAGAGCGCAAGTTGCGCAGCCTCAATGGTGGCAAGACGTGGAAATACATCCAGGAACACATCCTGAAAGATCAGCGCAACTCCGGTTATATCCGTATCTACTTCGACTATGTGCCCGATAAGGCGGCAGCCACTATCAACGAGGCCAGCGAACTGCTGACTACCGACTGTGGCGACTGCCATCGTGAGGCCCTCCGCTTGTTACAGACCGTTCGCAATGACGAGCGAGCCCAGAACGCCTTGGGTGTCGCCCTCTGGCTCAACGGCCAGAAAGACGAAGCTCTCAGCTGCTTCCGCCGTGCTGCAGCCAACGGCAACAAAGATGCTTATAACAACCTCAGACAGTTAGAAAATCAATAATCGAGAAATAATCCAAAATACAGTTTTAATATGAAAAAGATGCTGAAGTATGCCTCACTGAGTGCGATAGCATTTGTAGGTGCAGTTTCATTCTCCGCTTGCTCGTCAAGTGATGACATGACTGAAAGTCCGAACAATCCGAATTACAATCCGGAAACTAACAAGGTGAAAACCGAGTTTGTAATTAATGTGACACAGCCCGGCGAACGTACTCGTATGGCTGCTGATAATGCTGGTGCCGGAACTTTCCAAGGGCTTGACAACATGCAGTTGATTTGTTTCACTAATACTCCAGGCACAGACAACGACTTTGGAGCAGATGATAAACTGACTCTGACTCCATATACTGGTCCGAGTGTTAGTGGAGATAACACTACCAACTCAAGCAAGGTATATACGATGTATATTCCTGTTAATACAACCAACTTCCTGTTTTATGCAACAACATATGGTACTGTAGGTAATAACGATAAGTTTACTTATGGTTCATTGCAGAATAACCTAAGTTCTGTAACTACCACTACAGTTGTTACTTCACCTTCAGCATCCACAGACATTACGTTCAATCTTGAGCCTATTGCTTCTACTCCTGAGACTGTTACCGCCCCTCAGACTACTTTGTTAGGTGTACTTAATGGAATAGCTGGCGCATCTTATGATAAGGGCACAGAGAGTACTGAAGACGATATCACTTGGGCGTCAACAGGATCTATGCCAACTCCTGCAACTCAATGGGTGGCTCTTAAAAATGCTTTTAACCAATTTACAAATCAAGCATCAGGTAGTGATGTCCGTCAGGGGTCAAGTGCAGCAATCCTTAGTATGGTTGTTGATTTGTTTGGCGCAGTTAATGATGTTTATACTAATGAGTCAAACGCGGATGCAAAAGGAGTGGCTAAGGCTATTTTGGATAAAATTATGACTTACTTCAATGTAACTTTATCTGGCACCACTTATACATGGGAGTCACCGGCATATAAATCTGATTACAACGTGGATTTCCCAGAGAGTGTGAATCTGCCAGCTTGTGCTGCAGTTTTAGTTTATAATGGGACAAACGGATTCACCTATGTCAATGGAGGTACAATGGGTGCTGCAACTGTTTCTACAGCATACAATAAGTTCACCTATCCTTCTGAGTTAACATACTATTGTAATTCTGGTCTTTGGCAATCTACAACAAATAAAGATATTTCAGACTATCCTATAACTTCATCAACATGGCTTTCTTACGGTTGGAATTCTAATGGATGGAATAATAATGCAGTTAGTGCAGCAACTCGTGCCGTAGCTATGAAGGATAATATCACCTATGGTGCTGCTCAGCTTGTTTCTAACGTTCAATTAGGTGCAAATGTTGGTGATGATGAAACTCATGCTTTAGAGGATAATGCATATGCTGTTACTAACCATGTGGAACCCGCAAACAAGAAATTCTATGGTTCTGGAGATAATGCCATTACCTTAAAGGTTCATGGATTATTGATTGGTGGCCAGCCTGATGCTGCTCGTTATGACTACCTGCCTCAAGGAGGAAACATTTCTAATGTTGTTTATGATAAATTCTCTCCTAACGGAACTGAAGTAACATCAACTGCGTGGGCTACTCCAAACTATACGCTCGTACTGGATAATTATGCAACTGGCGAAACACAGGCGACTGTAAATGTTGCTTTGGAGATGACTGCCACTAAGGACTTCTATGGTGCATCTGGTAAGATTAAAGCCGGTCAAAAGTTCTATCTTATTGGCTCTTTGGATCCAACATCTTTTGCTGCGAATGCTATTGATTGGTCAAAACATGTTAGTTTTAAGTCAACAGATACCGGTTACAATGTTAATCGAGTCTTCATCCGTGATGCAAAGACAACAGCTACATTTACGTTGGCTGCAAACTGTCTGCAGAAAGCATACTCTACCATTCCTGACCTGCGTTCAACGCAGATGTTGTTTGGTGTCTCTGTTGATTTGGCTTGGAAGGCTGGTTTGACCTTCGACGTCAATATTGGAGAGTAATTCTCTTCCCCCTCGCAGGGAAAAACTTTTTTCCTGCCTAGGAAAATATTTTTCCCTGCCTTGGGAAAAAATAATGGGAGCAAGATAAAACATTAATAGTTTGAGAAGTTGAGACGTAAACTGAACATAGTAAGCATGATGGCGGGGGCTGCTTTAATGGCGGTCCTCGCAGGATGCTCTGCGATAGACGAGAACATGGACGACTGTGGCGAGCAGGCGCAGATGGATTATGAGCTGGAGCTGGTGACCAACGTATCAACGGAGGTTCAGACGCAGTTAAACACTGAAACCGATGTCGAACTGGCTGCCACGCTGAAAAACTATCTCAGTAGCATCTTTACAGACTATGCTCACGACGTTAACCTCTCTTTCTATGCTACGGGGGGCGATTCTATGCGACTCCACCATGATGAGCATATCATGAACAGCTCGGAGCATAGTTACACGCTCTTCATCCCACGTCAGAAGTATATGCACCTGGCCGTTGCCAACGTCGAAGGCGACCCCGTGGTGTATCTGGACGGTATGGAGAATTGTCATACGGCTGCTCTTCGACAGGTGGCGGGCGACACCATCGAATCGCACAACACAGGTATCTTTACTGCTCGTCAGCTGATGGAGATGATAGAGGGCATCGACCAGACGTTCAATGTGAAGCTCTTTATGGCTAACTGTTCCGCTATGCTGAAGGTAGATCCGCAGGGGCATGATGTCAGCAAGATGCGCGTCTTTGCCACGGGCTTTGCCACTGCCTTCTTTATTGCAGACAGCGTCTATGAGTACAAGACACCAGCTCCGATGATTCGTGCCACCCGTCTGGATGCCGACGAAAGCGGACTGGTTGGTTTTGTTACCGTCAACTTCCCTTCGCGTGAACCATCTTCATCTTCGCACTCTTCGGTATCAGGCGCTACCCGTACTGTCATTGAGACCACCGATCCCTTCATTGCCCAGCCTGGCGATGAGGTACTGTGGGAGTTCCACATCTTTCTTCCACAGGCAGATGGTACGACAACCAAGACTGTCTTAGGCATCAAGGAACCTTTGCGGGCTGGCCAGTTTAAGATTATCAAAGTGAAGATTGGCGATAAAGGTCAGGTTGTACCTGAATCTCCTACCGTGGGTGTCAGTGTGACGCTCGACTGGAAGCCTGGCGGCACGTATAATCCAGAGCTATAAATACATAATAAGGTACAAGAAGTTTGAGAAAAGGACAGAAGACATATCAGGCAGTGTGGCTGTTATCAGCGTTTATGCTGATGATGCTGACAGGCTGTAGCAACCATGACGAGTTGACATCCTCCCAGGCTGAGTCCGTCACGGTAGAGATGGCCTACGCCCTGAATCCGACTGTCCAAACCGTCACGACCAGACAGGCTGGTACCGTCATAGGAAACAATACGCCATATCGTGGCCCTGAAAATTTCAGGCTTATACCTATGATAGGCGATGTGACTACGCTAGCAGAGGTAACGTGGCAAGGTCCTGTTGATAAGACCTCCCCACAATCGAAGTTCTACTATTCCAGTTACTGTAACCTTCCGATAGGTGTTAATCGCTGTTTAGTATATGGCAAGCCTGCCGATATAACTCAAACTGGGGGAGTGGACACCCAGGTGTATAACGGAGCCATCAATGAGCCCTTCCCCATCTTCATGGCTAATGCTGGTGATCTCGAAGATATCGAATTCAGTCCCGTTCCTATATATAACAACATTAACAATGATAATAAGTTGGTCATTCCTACGGATGCTTCCACATTGGCGGGCTATTTGACCGAGGTGGCGAATACCGAAGGATGGAGCAATTCGGGAATTACTGCTATACTGGAGCTGCGACAGAAATTCATCAATAGAGGCAATGATCTGCCAGGGTCGGCTGCCAGCGTGAAGGCTTTGTTAAAGGCCTTGGCTACAGAGGCTGATTATTTGAAATCATTTTATTCGATTAGCTTGTTGGATAGCATCAATAATGCCGCCACGACTAAGGCAGATGCGATAACTTCTACCGTCACCTATCCCCGCAGCATCAATCTGCCCGACGGGGCTGCCGCTTTGCGATGGGTAGAGAGCGAAAATGCTTTCAAACCTCAGATGTACACCACGACGCTCGACGACATTAATACAGTGTCGCGCTTTGCCTATCCTGCCTCGCTGTATTATTTCGTTAATAGTGGTATCAACACTTCAACGGAAGTGGTTGACTATGAAGCGATATATGCCAATGCTACCACAGACCCTGATAAGACGGCATGGTCGTATGTTCTCGACAATTTTACCGCTGGTCCTACAGTGGAGGGCACTACTCGCTCCGTAGCCTTGACCAATCCTGTGCAGTATGCCGTAGGCCAGTTGCAGGTGAATGTCGTGGCCAGCAGTGCGACGCTGAAAGATAACGATGATCATGATGTTGACTTAGGCACAGACAATTTCCCCCTGAAAGGCATCATTGTTGGTGGACAGCGTCCGGTGGACTATGAGTTTAAGCAGACAGAAAACACCGATACCAAAGTGAAATTCCTGTACGATAGTCAGGTGGAGACGTGCACCCTTTCCACCTCGTCGCAACTTGGGTGCCAAACGCTGGTGCTGCAGAGCTATGATGGCGAGGATGTGGACATCGTATTGGAGTTTGAGAACAATAACGACAATCTGACCTTCACGGGTGTCAACGGTTGCCGTGTCTATCCGCACACCCGTTTCTATCTGGTGGGCAAGATCCTAGCAAAGCTAGAGGGGAACATAGTTGATGATAAAGACAAGCGTGTGTTCACCAAAGACTATATTACTACTGTAAATCTGACGGTGGCCTCGCTGAAAAAGGCCTATAACCTGTTGCCCAGTTTGCTGACCGGACACTTGGAGTTGGGCATTGAGGTATCAGACTGGATGGCAGCCACGCCGGATGTTGTTATATTAAAATAAGAGAGATGAATAGTAGCGTAAGATATATATGGATGGTCGTGATGCTGGTGCTCTGTGCATGCAGCGGTGGCAGTTCTGAGCCCGAAGTAGAGGTGAAGAAGCAGCCGACCATGCTCGATATCTACGTTTATGCTCCTGATAATCCAGCCATCACTCGTTCCGACAATGGTAGTGTGGCTGCCAGTGACAATGAGAAGAAGATAAGCAGTCTGCATATATGGGTATTCCGCCATAGTGACGGTACGCTGATGGGCTATCTCAATCCTGATGTCAGCGGTCTGAGCACCACTGGCAATGCGAAGTACCAGATGTTGGTGCCCGACGAATTTGTTACTACAAAGCCTAACGTTGATGTCTATGTAATGGCTAATGTCACGGCTGATAATTGTGGACTCACAGTGCTTGACCAAAGTGTCAGTCGTAGCCAGTTGGAGGGAATACTGATTGGTCATAATGGTGCGAGTGACTATTACGGTCTGACCACGCTTGTAACAGAAGCACCCACAGTGGGTCTGCCCATGTCGGGAGTGCTGAAAAACCAGCCTGTGTATGGTGAAGCCCCCGTGCTCCGTATCGGAACTTCTGAGAATATAGCTACGTTGCAGTTAGTGCGCGCTGTGTCGAAGATGCGTTTTATCTTCAGCAAGTTCACTAATGACACCCGGGAATATACGTTGACCAGTATTAGTCTCAACGGCGGCACGATGCCTAAGCAGGAGTACCTTTTTCTGGACGGTGCCTATCCCACGTATCGGTATAAGGTCGGTTCCGAAGTTGAGTCGGGAGACCTACCGCTGATATCCAATGTGCTAACAGATATTAAAAGCTGTGAAGATCCCTCTGTCTATTCTTATGTGAGCGGTGACGGACAGGTATATGAAAATACAATCAATACAGCGGTTACTGAAAATAAAGTGTCAGACCTTGGTCGCTTCTATCTCCGCGAGTCGGATAAGAAACTGACGGGAACGATTAACTATACAGTAGGCGGCGAAGCAAAAACAGCAACTTTCAGCATGAAGACTGATGGCGACTTCAGCCGCAACCACACGTGGATTGTCTATGCCTACTTTATGAATGGAAACCTGCTGGACGTAAATATGGTGGATGTCAAGAGCTGGGCATCCTATCCTGGTAGTCATACTGTGTATAATTGGTAATGTGAACGAGACGATGAACAGGAAGAGATATCTGACATATGGGATGTGGGTTGGTCTGATGACCGTCATTCCTTTCTTGCTGCAAGGCTGTAGTCAGGATGCTACGCTGCCTGACCAACAGCAGCCGGGAACGTCCATGCAGCTAAGCGGCGTTACCAGATTCGGAAGCACAGAAACCGTGACGGACGCTCACATCCGTGTGTTCTTGGCAAGCGGTGATGCAGTGACTGAAGGTTTGTTCACTTATAACAACCAAGAAGAGTGGAATTCAACGGTAAAGGTCACACAGGACAACACCTATCATGTCTATGGCTATATGCCCTCTGATATTGCTGATAGTCATAATGTTACCGCTGGCGGAACGATGACGTTGAACGGTCTGAAGGCAGTCTCCGACCAGGATGTCTGTGTGCTGGTGGGCATTCAACGTGTAACAAGCTCTAATGCGGAAAAGAGTGTTGTTGAGGGCAACTATACTTATGAGGCCGGTGCTGAGGGTACGAATTATGCATACGTGCTGATGGACCACCTCTATGCATCTCTCAAGGCCAGCTTCAGCGTGAATGCGGACTATGCTGACTTGCGGCAGATTTATCTGAAGAAGGTGACACTTATATCTAACTATTCCAAGGTCAATGCAGTGATTACATTTACGGACGGAAGCGGACTGACGAATACTAATGTGATAATGACCAATGTCACCCCGGCAACCGAAGGCTCCGCCACCACGACGCTGCCTAATAGCGATAGTGGCAAGTACGGAACCAAGTTGCTGAAAACAGGTTCTGGCACGTGCGATGTGCTGCTCTACTTCGCCCCAACTCTCTTTGGCAATGCTGATGACGCGGTAACCGTCAAGAGTACCTACGATGTCTATGACAGGAAAGGTAATCTGGTGCGCAGCGACTGTACGGCAGAGAACAAACTGGCGTTCAGTAAGATATTCGGAACAAACGTTAACATTGCCAGAGGTGTTCAGTATCAGTTGAAAATGACGGTGAATCCCACCTATTTATATATGCTGTCTGAGCCCGACTTGGACAACCCCACTGTCGAGGTTAATTGATAATTGACAATTGATAATTGATAATTAAGAGTTTAGAGAAAATGAGACGCGTTATTACCATATTAATGATTGTACTCCTGAGCACGATTGTAGCACAGGGACAGATTAAGATTGGTGGTAACGTGTATGGTGGCGGTAACAAGGGTAATGTGGAAGGCAGTACGAAGGTGACGGTGAGAGCCGGTGACATCGGTGCTGTTGCGGCGGATGCCGAGCGTCCTGTCGATAATCCGAGGGGGCATGTATTTGGTGGTGCCCGTATGGCCAACGTGGGCGGAAGCTCATTCGTTCATATCGATGGCGAGCACGCCAGCGGTTATATCCTGATAAATCAAGTCTTTGGCGGCAACGATATTGCCGGAACTATCGGTACAGCAGCTGCTGTGGGAGCGGAAATCCCGTCAGAGTTGACAGCAGTGAAAAAGACGGAGGCAGATGCTACAGATTACAAGAAGAATGCTGTCGATAGCACGTTCAACAGCTATGTGCGCATCAGCACGAAAGCAACTAATGAACATTATACTGAGGAAGAAATCACTGCCGCTTCTACGGATCCAGAAAATCCTGCTTATGGTAAGAGCACTACTGACGTGAAGCCCGATCCTAATGCCCAGAAAGTATATATCGGCCAGCTCTTTGGTGGTGGTAATGGTGACTTCACTTACACCGATGAAAATGGAGATCCATTAATGGAAGGTGGTGAATATATCGTTAAGCAAGGTGACATTATCATTGCCCGGAGTGCAACACCATTCGTACTTCCCGAGCTGGACAAGACCTATCTTGAAATCAAGGGTGGTTCTATTGTCTATGGCTATGGTGGTGGAAACAACGCTACCGTAAAGGAGCAGAACATCATCCACATCGACAACCCCAGTGCGGTGGTGAACCATATCAAGGTGGATGCCAACGGCAATGAAGACGACAATGGTACCGACCTGCTGACAGAAGCCCGTTTCAAGGAGATGGGTATCAACACCACTTTCTCATTCCCCAGTAGTGGTGCTTATCAGATAGGCCGTTTCTTTGGCGGTAACAACAAGGCCGAGATGTCTATCCGTCCTACGTGGAACCTGCTCGCTGGTAAGGTTCGTAACCTCTACAGTGGTGGTAACAAGGGCTCTATGACCTCTCCTGAGGGCTTGCTTCTTGAAATCAAAGACTCCTCCACCCTTATCGTCGATAACCTCTATGGCGGCTGTCGTATGGCAGACGTGAAGCCAACAGTAAATGGTGAATATAACCCATGTGGCAACCTGCCGGGCTATCACTTCCCGGCAGAGTTGTCAGCCCGTGTGCTGGTAAATGGAGGACATATTAATAATGTATATGGTGGTAACGACGTAACCGGTATTGTCTATGGTGGTAATGCCGTCGGTATCCATACTACTGTCTATGGTGATGTCTATGGCGGTGGTAATGGCGCTTACCCATATACCGATTCGGAATCCATGAAAGGTGATGACACCTATGGCGATTTCTTCTTCAGTAGTGAAGGTTACAATTCCTCTACCGAAGCCCTCAACGCCTTCCGTCCGAATGCCGAGCAGGTATCTCTCCACCTGAAAGGTACTGATGCCAACCACCCAACCGTCATCAAGGGTTCTGTCTTCGTAGGAGGTAACTGTGCATCGTTGGCCACCAAGAAGCCTCAGCCACTGGTAGAGTTGAAGATAGGCTCTCACGTCATTGCCGACAAGGTGTTCCTTGGCAACAACGGTGAGAAGATGGTTGACCCAACACTCTTGGGTTTGTATAAGACAAACAGCACTATCGGTTTGACCGACGAATCTGTGTTTGCCAGCTATATGGAGGGTGTGGCGATGCCATTGAAGCCTGACGTTGTATTCGATAATGATAAAAACGGTGACCTTGCTACCTATGAAGACAATACAAGTTGGATAGGCTCGTTCTATGGCGGAGGTAACAGAGGTAGCATGGCGGTATCTGGCAAGACGTCCCTGAAATTCGACAGGAAGCTGATTATCTTCGACAAAATCGTTGCCGGCTGTAACAATGCCAATGTGGAAGCGGTAGAAGGTCTTAATGCAGCTTACGAAGGTGGTTTGTTAGGCTCTGCGGATGAAAGGGCCAGCTACACCGATGGTGGCAAGATCAAAGACCGCATAGAACTGAATCTCGACAATGTCGTCATCAGGCCAAAACGCTGGAATGATACGTTTACAAAGATTACAACAGGCACCTTAACAGCCGGTAAGGAATATTACGAGACCGACCTGCACGGAACTAAGTTTATTGCTGACGGTTCTGAGAATCCCACCACCGAGGATCCTTACTATGAGTTAGCGACTATCGGTACGAAACTGGAGTGGAATACGGTAAAATGGGATATTGGTGAAGACGACTTCATCAGTACTGGAACTGATGATACCGCTGACGACCAAGTCCGTCGACTGATAGAAGGCAGTGTCTATGGCGGCTGCTACAATAGTGGTCACGTGAACGGTAATGTCGTCATCAATATCAATCAGGATTTGGTGGAGCGCGATGTCATCTTTGCCCAGGCTGCTGCTGATGATCCATACACGATCAGCGGTGATCGTCGCTCCGGTGTGCTCAAGGAAGCCCAGGGTGACGACGTCCAGTCATCAGCCTTGGCTGTTTATGGTGGCGGTTACGGTGAGGATACCGAGATATGGGGTAGCACCACCATCAACCACAACAATGGCTATGCCTTCCAGATGTATGGAGGTGGCGAGCAAGGTGTTGTCGGTAAGAAAAATGCAGAGGGCGACTACGTATATAACGCAGCCTACAGCACCACGGTTAATCTGAAGGGTATTAATGCCGGCTATTCAGAGAAAGAGAGCGGCCTACCCATTCCTGAGGCAGAATACATCTATGGTGGCGGTAATGAAGGTGATGTCCTTGGCGATTCTTACGTCTATCTGGGTAACGGACGCATCTACGATGCCTTCGGAGGAGCTTCCAATGCCGATATCTATGGTGGTACTGAGGTACATATCGGATGCAACGGCGGTTTCCCGTGGATTCGAGACAATGTCTATGGCGGTAACGACTTCGGTGGAATCATTAGGGGTGATAGAAACCATTACATGGTTACCTCACGAACCGTCTTCGAAGAACAATTAAAGCGATCCAGCACCTATGTGAAGTATATCCAGGGTCGTGTTGATTCCATCTTCGGTGGTAACTACGGTAGTTATGACTATGTAGACCGTGTCTTCAAAGACTATACAAATGATAATGGTTCTCCTAAGGAGGGTTTCTCCTTCCCGCATCTGAGCGACAACTCCTTCGTTCACTTCGTGCCAGAAGACCACTCCAGCAATCATGTGGGTTACATTTTTGGTGGTAGTGCTGGTTTCCCAGGCCATGAAAGGTTGTGTAATTCCATGCAGAAAGACACTTATGTACTCCTCGATGATACCAAAACCAAGGATGCCAACCGCTTTGCCAACGTCGACGTTTACGGTGGTGGTGCCTTCGCTGGTGTAGGCACTGATTTTGAAACCTTAGGTGCCGGACGTACCGCTGTTGACCTGTTTGCCGGTAGCTACCATAACATCTATGGAGGCTGTAATCAGGAGGGTCTGGTAGGTTACACCCGTGTCAACGTACCTGCAGAATCCACAGCCAAGGTGAATGCTCTCTTTGGTGGTGGTAAGGGATATGATCCTGAAAAGTTCAAGGTGGATGCGACGAAAGCTTTGGTTGCGCGCTTCTGCGACCATTATGTCACCTGTGTTGACTTTAAGAGTAAGAAAGCTATTGTAGAAGATGGCATCTATGGCGGTAATGAGAATTGCCGTATCGCGTGCGATACCTATATTAATATAGAAGCACCTGTCATGCAGAGCAGCGGCTATCAGGCTAACATCTATGGCGCCGGTTACGGACGAAAGACCGTCTCAGGTCGTACCAATGTATTTATGAACAACGGTTCGAATGCCTATAAGGTGTTTGGTGGCGGACGTGATGGTAATGCCTTTAACTTCGCTTCTTTGAGAAGTTGGCTTACTGACCAATACCGTACTGCAGCAGGAAATCCAGCAGCAGATGTGAAAGATAAGGTGGACGCTTATGGCAACACCCTGAACCGTTTCGCTACCTATCTCGCTTCCAATCCTATCACTCTGCCTTCTACTATTGGCACATACGTCAACGCAGAAGGCATATACGACGGTACCTATACCAACGATATCCTACCCACACAGGAGAAACCGATGCCCGACTACCACCAGACCAATGTCCACATCATGAATGGTGGTAATGTGAGTGGTTATGCCTACGGTGGCGGTTATGGTAAAGATGCCGTGGTATCAGGTTCTACCTTTATTGAGCTAAAGGGTGGTAACGTGAATAAGGATGTTTATGGCGGTGGTGAAGGAGGTCCGGTATTCGACGAGTTCGGACTGGGTGTAGATGAAGATTCCAATAATAACTTCGTTGCAACTACCAACGTCAATATTGAAGGTGGTATGGCTCGTAACGTCTATGGTGGTGGTTATCTGGGATCAGTGGGTAAGCACCATAACACCGTTGGAGGAGAGCTCGTGGAAGCAGCCATCACCGATACAACGCCGGTTGACATCCCAGGCGTAGCCAACGTGACTATCGGTAAGTTGGATGGCACCAATTTCTATAACGGTGTTCCTGCCATCCAGCGTAATGCCTACGGTGGTGGCGAGGGTGGTTCCGTATATGGCACAAGCAACCTCACCATCAACAATGGTTACATCGGTTATCGGTATAAGAACACCTCAGAAACGGCAGTTCCTAACTACGAATATGTACCAGAACTGGACGACAATACGCCTAATGCTATCGAGTTGGCAGGTAATGCCTTTGGTGGTGGTTATGTCATCAACAGCTTCGTAGACAGCACCAATGTCACCATGTATGGCGGTACGTTACGTGGCAGCCTTTATGGCGGTGGTGAGCTCGGTCCTATCGGACGCGGCACGATGAAGTCTGGTGCCACTGGTGGCTTTACCAATGGTAATGCCCATATCTACCAAGGAGGAACGACTTATGTCAAGTTATATGATGGGCATGTACTTCGTAACGTCTTCGGAGGCGGTCGCGGTAAGGACAGCTGGGGCGGTGACGGTACGAAATACATGGATGCAGATTTGGTTGCAACGCTTGACCTCAAATCAAAGGGATTTGTCTTCGGAAAGACCGAGGTAGATGTCTATGGCGGTGAGGTTGGTACTTCCGAGGGTGTTGCCCAGGGATACGGTAACGTCTTTGGTGCCGGTGATGTCGGGTGCGTCTATAGTGCAACAGGTACCAAGTCCGGAGAAAGATATGATAATAGCAAAGAAGGCTATTACTATGCTAATAATGAACTCACTGAGGACTGTAAGGTGCTTGTAGAGCCTTGGTGTAAGGCAAAATCTAACGTTTCGATCAACGGTGTATCCTATGCCGCAGGTAAATATGTCCCGACTTCCGCATTGAACTATTTGGGTAATAAGACTGCTAGTGAAGCAGAATGGACAGCTCTTGGTAAGACAGACGTCAATAAAGAAGGTATCATTATCCACAATGCCGTCTTTGCCGGTGGTAACACCTCTCCTGGTTCTACCGAAGTGTTTGCCAACACTCCAACGGTATTCGGTAATGCCACGGCATCAATCCACGATGTATTCCATCGTGACCTCATCTCTATAGGTAGAGGTCGTGTGGGTGGACTGTATGGTGATGGTAACCTGACGCTGGTCGACGGTTATCGTGAGTTGAACATCACCAATTACGGTACAGATTATTATAACACGACCCCAGAGATTACGTTGGAACAGTACAAGGCTCTTCCTGTCCGCGAGGCAGCATATTATGAGATTCGCTATAAGTGTCTGGCGTCATGTACTGATAAGAATGGCAAGACCTACGCTGTCGGTGCTACTATTACTGCTGATGAGATGCTGACAGTCTTTGAAGGTGTAAAAGTGGGTGATGATCCGATGATAGATGCTGATGGTAAGCCATTGGCAACCTATTGGGAGGAGAACGGTGTCTGCTCACGCTATGCGGGTCGTCCGATGAACACCATCCAGCGTGCCGACTTCTGCGGTGTCTTCGGAAGCCGCATGGTGATGCAGGGTGCCCAAGACCGTGTGCCAGAGGTCGTGGACTATACTAACTACACCATCAACCGTGTTCGTGAGGTGTCACTGAATAAGAAGACATCAGTACGTTCTGGTGATGCTAGTGATGCCAAGAACAAGGAACATGGCAACTACTTCGGTATCTATAGTGTTGTGAACTACCTTGGTGCCCTGACAAGTGATGTAGACTTCTACAATGCGACTCGTGTTACGGACAATGCTGACTACCAGACAGCATCTAAGGCATACACAGACCCATCTGGTTCCATTGGTGCTAAGGACTACGGAACGGCGACCTACTACGATTGGAAGGCAGGATTTCATGAAGAGCGTAAGCGCAATAATGGTAACTCCCACAACAAGGTGGCACTTGCTTCTGGCGTCTATTTGGAACTGACCTCAGAAAAGAGTACCGGCAAAGGACTCAATGAGAAAGACTGGGGCTATATCACTGGTGTTGTAGAACTCGACCTGATTAATGTACAACCAGGTATGGGTGGTGGTTACGTCTATGCCAAGAATGAGCATGGCAAACGTGAAGATTCAGGTAACGATCACACCATTCTGACTGACTTGAATAAGAACAATGGCACACCTGCTGTTACAAACAAGAAATTCAAATACATCCCTGGTACTAACGAAAGCAACAAGGTGGCATGGGAAACCTCTGGTAACTTCATTCATAGCACGCAGACCATTATTGACGACTGCTATAATATCGGTGACAAGTATAAGGGAACCGATGCCATGCCAGCCCACTACTGGTATATCAAGGGAGCAGTCTATGTCTACGACCAGTATATCTCCGCTTATACTGGTTCACCGAATGCCTTTAGCGAGACGGTTAGCATTCCGTTGACCATCACCTCAGCTTCACATGGTAAGATGACGTTGCTGAATGTGATGCCAAACCGCTATGCCTACTATGCAAATGGTAATAGAAACGCTAAACTTGGTGCAGACCAGAAGATAACCATCCGTGACAAGGAATATGGTCTCAACGATGTTATCACCTACTGGGATTATAGTCAGCTCACCGCTGCAGAGAAGAATATGTTTGTGGATGACACCTATGTTACCATAGCAGAGTGTAAGATAGGCAATACGACCTATCCTGCAGGTCAGGTATTCCTGCCTTCTGAGTATACTACACTGAAGAATGCTAATCCTGAGGTTTACCATGTCGCGAAGGAGAAGGATGTCCCCTTCGAAGAAGTATTCCGTTCTTCTAACAATGTCAGCCACAACACGGGTTATATCCTGACCTACAATATCGACAACCCAGACCAATGGAATACCTGGTACACGAAAGCTGATGGTACAGCACCAAAGAACCAGACAGGTGGTGAAGGCTTCGAAGACGGTCCTACTTATACACCAACGACAACTGGTATGTTTGGTCAGAATGACTACAAGGTCGGTAGTGTCATACCTGCGGATGAATATACAACGTACAGCACTGCTTATGCGAAACTTACTCAAGATCAGAAAACATCACTTGGCACACAGGCAACCTTCAAGCCAGCCTATATCGTGACTGCAGATCTTCTGGAGGCAAATAAGGGCACTACCAGCCAGCGTTTCCATAAAGGAGCTGTTTTGGCTAATGATGGTTATACTGAGACCGAATGGTCAAGCATGAGTGGCAGCGTTGATGAGGCATACGTAGTGACCAGCACGATTCAGCTCAGTAAGACTGAGGTTATCTATCGCAATACTTATATGTCGGAGTTAGAGAGGACAACGCTCTATAATAGATACAAAGATGGTACAGATGCAGATAAGAAGATAGCAGCAGAAATCAATAAGTCTATCGTGCCTGCATACTACTGTTCTACAGCTGGTAAGTATGGTGGCAACTACTATGAGAGTGGTAAGAACTACCGTGCTCTGACTGCCTTTAGTGCCATGACACCAGAGGATCGTATGAAGTTCGATTATAACTACGATGCCCTCGACCTGCTCATCGACTCGGACTACGGCAAAGCAGAGGGCTTTAAGTATCAGTATGACTCTGCAGATGAAACACTGGATGGTGCTAATGCCAATCCTGCACACTACTCACTTCCTACGTCAATAGATTATACTGCAACGTATAAGGGAACAGAAAGCTTGACATACATTGCAGATGATCAAACACAGAAGACGGCAACTGAAGGTACAGAACTGTCTCGCACTGAGTTTGAGCGTCTACCTAACGAGCAGTACTACTGGGCTCCAATTACGGTGAGCACAGCAGGAAATTACTACGTGGTGAAGGAAACGATTATCCTTGGTGATACACCATATGCTGCCGGACAGGTTATTACGAGTGACACTTATAGTGGACTGAGTGATACGGATAAAGCAAAGGTAGCAACGTTGAACTTCGATGCTGCAGGCATCTATTATTACTGTCGTGAGGGCTACACCATTAACAGCAGCCACTACACAGGGACAGAAATGACTGGTGCTGTAACTGATATCCATAATACGACACATACAACTGCTGTGCCTGCAGGTACTGTCATTAAGGCAGAGACTGATGATACTGTCTATGGTTATGATAATGTCATCAACAAGCAGGCGAACTTCTCATTCCACGGAAAGTCACCGACGGAGACCAGTACGCTGTACGTTACTCGCGGTTCTGATATCTTCGACCTCTCGAAGGAGAAGATTATCACCGTGGTCTACCAGTACGACTATGTAGAGAGTGATATGGCTGGTCTGCACATCACACCGGTAAGCGAGCGCCATATCCTGAATATCCACTTGAACTTCAAGAGTGGTGTTCCGACCGTGGAGGATATCCGTCAGCCGGACATCATCCTACCTGGTACGGCTCTGTCAATGCCTGAGCCATACGTCACACCGGGTGCTTACGAAATCACCGGTGGTGGTTGGAAACTGTTTGAGACGGAGACGGATGCTGAAAGCCATATCAATGGTGTTGAGTATACCAACTCTGAGGAGCCACTCTATCTCTATCAGAACAAGTACTGGCTGGCTTACTACACCAAGACCTATCTGGGTGAGACTTATTCGAACCATGTGCCTGTCAGTGTGGCTAACTACCACGACCTGAAAAAGATAATGGGTGATAAGGATCACCACTATTACATCGATCATGAAGATATCTTCGACCGTCTGAAGGTAGAACCAAAGATTTACATCAATGACTACAGCGAAGATGCGGAGGGCAGTAAGAACGGTCTCGACCTGTTCAAGAACCTGTATGACCTGACCTTGCTGACAACACCAGCTGAATCAGGTGACCTTAAAGGACATGCTCTGTTGAATGAACGTATCAAGGGTGGAAAGAACCTCGAGTTCTTCCTGCGGACAGATTTGAGCCGCAATGATGATCCTGCCGTTGCTAATGAATGGACATCGATAGCATCTGGTTCTGATCCATGCTTCCAGGGAACCCTCCACGGTGATGGTCATACCATCAGTGGTCTGGACAACTCACTGTTTGGCCACCTCTGCGGTAATGTCTATAACCTCGGTGTAACCGGTTCGTTTAACACTGCTGGTGTAGCTGATGACGGTGATGGTTATGTAGAGAGCTGTTGGGTAAAGACCACGAACGCTACTCCATTGAGCAAGAAACCTTATGCCGTCTTCGGTAATCCTACAGATGCTCAAGTGGGTTATCAGGTTGTCAACTCATACTACTATGATGGCAATAATGGCTTGTATAGCACCAGCACAACAGACAACATTACCACTTCCGGTGGTGCTCGTGGTACAGCCCGTGCCATGTCTGCCAAGGAGTTCTACAACGGTACGGTAGCCTACAACCTGAACAACTTCTACCTGTTCAAGCGTTACAACGATAAACAGGTGACATCAGGTTCTGAGGAAGAGAAATATAGCTACTTTACGATTGATACCGATGGTAAGTTGGTACTCCAGAACAACCACTACTATGGTCCTCATGAGGAACTCTGTTCTACTGGTCACCTAGATAAGACAGGTAATGCCATCATGTATGTGGAGGACCGCTTTGCCGACGGTGACTTCCGTTATGCAGGAGGTACCATTCCTGATACAGAGGATGAACGTTACTACACCTGGACGGTTACCGATTCCGAAACCGGCAAGGAGACAGTAGAAAGCGCCTTCTTCCCCATCTGGCCTGACGACTACCTTTTCTTCGGACAGAAACTGACCTACGACTGGGCTGTTGAGGCTCATCAGGATGTGCCGACAGCTGTAGTACGCGAAGGCGGTCGCCTGTCAACGGGTACTATTGCCAACCGCGTCTATCGTGCTCCGGCTTACTTCCGCAACTCGACGATGGGTGTGGCTCACTTCAACCCGCAGGCTTATCTGGCACAGACCAAGAAGAACGTTCCGACTACAGAGGCTTATCCTGGTATGACGGCTATTGACTTCAAGGGGCACAATGATGTTTATGGGGCTAATGGGGCCAAGAAGGCTTATGAGTTGGGCTGGAATAATGGTAAGTTCTACGCTCCGCTGCTCGACGATGATGGCTTGACTGGTATCGTCAACTGCGATGAGACGCAGAACCTGTTGGCTTATGCGCCCGCTGCAGATGTCAATGCGAAGACCAACAGTGTGCTGAATGGTTACTTCACAGAGCCTGTTTATAATGAATACTATGATAATACTGGAGACTATGCAGGCTATCGTCTCGTGCGTGAGGCTCCTATAGCAACGGTTCATGGCCATCTGGTACAGAGCAACCTGAAGGCTACCAACGACCATCTGCTGGTTGACCATCAGGACTTCAATGCTCCGGTTGCCTACGACTTCGACGCAGACCACCTGATGTGGTATCAGCGTATTCCTGCTGACGAGGAGTATGTCGACCTGACGAAGGGCTGGCAAGGTATCAGCATACCGTTCACTGCCGAGTTGGTAACCACCAACCAGAAGGGTGAGATTACCCACTTCTACAGTGGCAGTGACGAGAGCCATAATGATACACACACCAAGAAGGGCCATGAGTACTGGTTGCGTGAGTTCAAGGAGGGAGGTACTCTTGAAGATAATGTTTACAAGGCAAACTTCCACTATCCCAATTTGGGACGTGAAGCGAAGTCTGTGGGCAATACCTTTCTGTGGGATTACTACTACAAGAATGAGGACGTCCACAACCAGCTGGATAAGAACAGCGACACCTATTTGGAGTATCGTCAGTACTATAAGACCGCTCGCTCTTATGCCAACTATCCATGGCTAGCCGCTGCTACACCGTATATTCTCGGATTGCCAGGCCAGACCTACTACGAGTTCGACCTCAGCGGTAAGTTCGAGGCTTTGAATACGGCAGTAGCCATCACTAAGCTGGGTAAGCAGATCCTCACCTTCGTCTCCAACAAGCGTGAGCACATCGGTGTCAGCGATGATGAGATGACCGGAACGGTAGTGAAGAATGGTGGTAACAACTATACCTTCAAGCCTAGCTATCTGAACGAGTCGCTGGAGACTAGTGGCAACTGCTATGCACTCAATGCCGCTGGCAGCAGCTTTAACAAGGTTACAACAACGACGAACGTCAGCGCCTTCCGTCCTTACTTCACGGTAGCCGCTTCGCCAAATAATGCTCCGCAGATGCCTAAGCAGATTGTCTTCGGTACTTCGAGCAGCCTGAACGATGGTCCAGAGACCGTTCTTAACGGCGAACTCGAGATCTATGCGAAGGATCATAAGATTATCACCACGTCGCACCTCAAGGAGCCTACGACCATCAGCATCTTCAATGTTGCCGGCATCTCGCTTGCCAACTTCGTGCTGAAGTCTGGTGAGACTATTGAGACTCCTGTCCATAGCGCTGGCGTCTACATTGTGAACAAGAAGAAACTGTTTGTTAAATAAACCACAGATTATACGGAATATATATAGATATGACACACTATATGACCGAAATGATTATAACTGAAAGAAACACATATCGTAAAACCGAATCAGCGCATTGCCATACCGTTGACAAGGAGATGGCAACGTGTACCCAAGGTGTACCCAAGGTGTACCCAAGGTGTACCCAAGCTCTAGGCAGGCTCATGAGTATGCTTAGAGTATGGCTAGAAGCAGCCTGGAAGCAGCCTAGGAGGAGCCTAGAGTATGCCTACAACGAGATAACGGCTCACTCGCTAACGAGATTATGTCTCGTCATAATCATGCTTTTGGCACTGATGACACTCGGAGCCACCAATGCT
The DNA here is from genome assembly GCA_017941345.1 of Prevotella sp. GTDB lineage: Bacteria > Bacteroidota > Bacteroidia > Bacteroidales > Bacteroidaceae > Prevotella. The sequence goes on from JAGAWQ010000008.1 coordinate 141,507, forward strand.
TTTGGTGTTACCATTACCTACCATATCATCAATTTAGGTAGATTAGACGACAATGGCAACATTACCGCTACTCGTACGGAGGCGTTGCAATTCACCAGTACAGAGACTACTTTGGGGGTTCCAGATAAATATAAGAGTCCGTTGGCCAAGAATTGGAAGTACTATAAGTTCGACGAGATAACTTATAACCAAACAACAAAGGCATATACTTTTCCTGAAAGCACAACGCTTGTAGAGGGCACCAGTGAGATGGCTTCCGATGCTCATATCTATGTGACCTACGAACTTGATGAGACGGCCCTGACAAGTTTCGGTGTCATCGATGGCGGTGTATGCTATATCAAATTCAGTAACAACAAATATCTTCGTCAAAGTGTGTTTAGTAATCAACCGAATACTGACAGTGATGCCACCTTGGCAGGAGATGGAAAAAATCTCTGGAAAATAAACATCAAGGATCCATACCAGATTACGATTCAGAGTAAGAGTACAGCATATACCGATTACTATTTATCGACTGATAATGGTAAATTCCCGGACATTCGTCTGAAAAGCCCGTTAAGTACAGCAAAAAATCAAAAGGTCTGGGCTTTTGGTTTGCTCCCTGGCGGTGTTGACAACACCTATAGACTGATTGTTACAGATGCTTATACACAAAATAATAATACACTGGACTCATTCAAACATGGTTATCTAAATAACAATGATGGTAATGGCAATTTCAAGACTCGTTTCAGTACTTATGGTGGAGAAAACCACTACAATTGCGATCTCACTTTTGAACCGCAGACCAATACTTATACCTATCATATTATTGATACCAAGGGTAATGAGGCCATTAGTTATACGATGCCTGCGGCAACACCTATGGGGCAGGCATTAGAAAGTTATACCGACATTCCTGCTGCCATTCGAAGCCCTTATTTGAAGGATGAGACGGTAACATTCTTGAGTAATTTCACAGACTTTGATCATCTTGACGATAACAGGATTACAGAAACGCCAGTGACAGGCACAGACATCTATGTAGTATATACTACGGATTACCTGATGGAAAAGTTCCTACATCTGAGAGGCGCCCGTGCTTTGAATCTAAAGGTGAATGGAGAATATATTTACGACAGCGGAACGGCTGGCGCAGGTACGTTTGCACATAAGGCAGAACCTACGGATAGCGAAAAAGGATCAAATCAATACTTCTGGTTCTTCTCAGGAAATGACCCATATGCCGTAGAGATTAAGAATGCGGCAACGAATAACATTATTGGATATGCAACTCCATCCTCATCGCCAACATCACTCACATTAAACACATCACCAGCTAATAGCAAGTTTATTATTATGGCTACCAGTGGTGGTGGAGAGTTTCAGCAGATGGAATTGATGGCAGCTACGGGTGATAACACCTACTACCGCGTAGGATATACTGATGGCGCTTATAATATCAGTACTACTGCTACAGGTGATGCTTCTCTGCAGATACAGGCTTATCCTAACAGCGCCACGATTACTTATAAGCTGATAGATCAGGCGGGTAAGATATTATTGAACATTGAAACCAAGTCTGATGCAGTAGAACTGCCAAGTGATTGGCAAAGTGCGTTGGTAGATAAATATAACTATTGGAAAGTAGGTGCTTTCGATATTACTGGTGATGTATATAAACTCCAGGCTGCCCCAGAGTCATTCCGCATCAACAATATTACTGATGCAGAAGACAATGTAATCTATGTCACCTACGAAGTAAACGATAAAGTCACTTTCGACATCTCTGATGATGATAAAACGCATAGTGGAGAATATCCTACCTATATGCTTAAGTTCCATAATGGTCAGGAGTTTAACCAGGAGAATGGTACTGATGGTATTGAGAACTCTCCTCAAAAAGCAGAATATCCATACTCCAATGGTGATGCCATGCTGTATGTATATAGTGACACAAGGCGAGAAACTCAGTTCACTTCTGGTGCCAGCACCCGTCCCCGTTGGTTGTGGTATGCTGTCAGCCCTAAAGCAGCAAAAGTCAACACCGGCTCAGGAGAGGTGGATGTTACCCCAGGCTATAAGGGTGACCCCTACCATGTGAAGATTATGAGCCACTCAGCTCAGGCCTCCAGTCATAACTACTTCCGCACCTATGTGGTGAACTATGGCGGAAGCAACCATGTGGTAACTGGTGTGACCACAAAGAACGAGAATGTAGATGCGTCTCACGATAACCAGCTCCCGACGGAGTATATGATTCTGAGTGCTCCTAACGGCAGATATAAGTTGGTTACACTTAATGAAATTGAAGGTGCTCCTGAAAACGGGTCCTACGGAACCCGACAAACGGTGAATACCTTCGAGCAATATTGGAAGAACAATCCTACCGTTCAGAACAAGTTGGGTAATGCTAAAGTCACTGACTCAGAAAGTACTACCGATGACGGCATCGAACTCACATCAGCACAAGCATCGCTGTTGACTGGCTGGCATACCTACAAGGCTTGGGCGAACGCCGCACCATGGGTGTCATGGAGTGAAGACGGAAAAACCGGAAAGCAATATCATAACAAGCACCACTGGTTCCAGACCATCGACATGGGTGCTACCGGTGAGTTCACCTTCGAGGCAGCCACCCTTGACCCCGAGGTTATCTTGCTTGACCAGCACGGATGGGAAATCATGCGTGCACCACTGGCTGATGCTGCCGCTTTGCGCAAATACGACAGTCCTATGGTGCAGGAGTATCAGTGGTATCCTACTGCTGCAAAGGTGACAGGTTATCACAAATACAAGGTCAGCGACCCTACAATTATAGTCTATGAGCCTGTGGTGGTTTCAGGTAAGACAAAATGGCAAAATAGCGGTGAAACTTACACGCATACCTCCAAATCACTGGCAGACAGCCCTTATGACCATATTTTTCCAGCTCAGGACAAGAGTGTGAAGACTGACTTCTATGTCACCTATACGGTAAAGCCTGAGTATGCACGACTTTATGCCGGTGCTGCTACTGAGGACGCTGTTAACCCCTCAGCCTTCATGGTTAAACAGGGTAATGAATATGCCAAGATTAGTGATGGTAACACCTTTGCACCGACTACGGATAACCCATACGCATTAGCGTCAATTGGTGATGAATGGCACTGGTATGTGAAGCCAAACTTCAATATCGATGTAGAGATGGGCTATAAGTATGATGTGGAAGAAGATGATGGAACTGGTGGCACTTATACACCGAATCAAGCCCAAAAGGATGCCAAGAACTACGAAGAGGGTAGGAACGGCTTCGACCCCTATAACATACAGATACAGAGTGTAAAAAGTTCCACTTATTATTTTAAGACCACTACTACAGGTTCTCACCTCAACAAAGGTGCATGGGAGGGCACTTCAACGGATTTGAGTCTAAAGAACATGTCTGCCGGCAGACAGGAGAATGTAGATGGCAACGACCAGACCAAGCTAAGTATCACCAATGCTACTTTCATGGTGATAAAGGATGCCAGCGACCACTGGCTGCTGATGCCTCGCTTCGACCATACAAAGGTGGTGAACTCCTTTAGTGGGACACAATTGTCTGCTCCTAATGCTGCTACACAGACTTTGGAACTCATCATGGCTCCTAAGATTATTCACAGCTCAAACGAGTTTGCATCCTTAAACGGTCAATATACCCTCGCAGAGGACTTTAAATTTGAATCTGACTTCACATCATTGGGTTCATCGGATGCTCCGTTTACAGGTTCTATCGATGGTATGCTCCATGCTTTGGGAGGACTTGATAATCTTACGACACCATTGATAGCATACGCTGATGGTGCTATTATCAAGAATATCATATTGGATAATGTTACTGTTGGTAATGCAAAAGGTGAGAATGAAGAGGACATTCCTAATGTGGGTGCTATTGTTGCCAATGCCACTGGCGAAACCCGTATATACAACTGCGGTATCAATGGCGGTAGTGTAGGTGGTACAGGAAATGTTGGTGGTATCGTAGGAAATCTGCATGGTGAGGAAATAACAGTAGATGGAAAAAAGAAATATATTGGAGCTCGTGTGATAAATTGCTATAGTTATGCCACTATCACAGGTGGAACAAATGTCGGTGGTATTGTTGGTTATAATGATTACAAGACTACTGCATCCAAAATTGCGACCATGGTGATGAACTGCGCATTCTACGGTGACATCACAGGTGGCGGCACAATATCTCCAATCTATGGCGGTGAAAATATTAACAACCTAAACAGTGGAGGTCTTAATACCTTCAACTATTATGCATACGACAATCTAAAGAGTACAGCTGTTTCTACTTATAATTGTGCACAGGGCGTTCAGGATGTCTTTTGGAATCGTTTTGAACAATATCGCCAGTTGCTCAACAGCAACAGGAAGTTGGCAGCACACTATGCCTCATCAACAGAAGCAACGGTAAAGCCCTCGGATATGATGAAATGGGTATTGGAGACAGCTGATAGATCAATTGTTGCGCCTAATGAACCAAAGGCATATCCTATACTGAAAGTACAAGATAAGTATCCATCTATCATCAATTTTGATGCGGAGCATGCTCCTGATAGTGCATCAGTAGGACGCAATAAGGGTGGCAAACTGGGCAAGACATTGACAGTGCATTTGAGTGGTACCGGCATTACCACTTCGGAGCTTACCCTGCAACGTACTGATAAGGACTTCGACCGCTTCAACTTTAACTACGACAAGGTTCAGTTACCCTATTTCAACGATGTCGGTGAGGGTAACTATACCAACAACCAAGTTGTAACTGGTTGGAAGATTACTGGCATGACAGGTGGTACGACTGGTACTTATACTGCTGCCGACAACTTTGGTGGTTATAACTTTGCTGACCGCAAATGTACAGCGAAAGATATCTTTGGTACGAGTGGGCGTGTATTCTCTCAGGGTGCATACTTCGATGTACCTTACGGAGTGACAGATATCTATATAGAACCATATTGGGGAGAAGCGGTCTATGTAGCCGATCATTACTTGGATGTTGTCTATAATACCAGTTATAACAGGCAGGATGTTTCCCAATTGCCAGAAACGTATGGTGATGATGGCGTGGAGGTTTCTATCAATGGAAGTACCCAAAAGGTATGGCATACTATCGGTACTGCTGTCGGTAAATTAAGTTCAGGTGGTACGGTTTATGATCATGCTGTGGTGCTTGTTGGTAATGTCCACTTAGAGGGAAATCCTCCAACGGATGGCAAGTCTTTCACTGTGATGTCTGCTGACCTTGACTTCGACAACGAACCTGACTATAGTTTTATCTTTGGTCATAATAATCGACAGCCAGTTTCACCTATACGTTTTGACTTTATCAACATGCCAGGTATTGCTATGGCACAAAAACCGAACGGTGCAACGTCGTTCCGTAATGTGAGTATCTTTAATCCTAAGGGATGGTTTGAGACGACAAATACTTGTATAACTCGTTTGGTGCAGTTTGAGTATGATAATGGTGGTAAGAGTGCAGCTCCTGTAATTCTGCAAGGTGGTATGATTGACCAATTTGTATCTACCAAGGTAAGTGAACCTAAGGTCACGACTTATTTGCATTTAGGCGGTAATACATGGTTCAAGGATTTCGGTAATGGTACACACAGTGATGGTGACAAATTTACGCCTCACATTCCTATTTCTGTCACGGGCGGTGACTTTGATGGTTTCTATCTTTCGGGAACCTATAAGCCTGATGCAGCAGTAAAAGCTGACAATGCTGAATGTTATATCAGTGGCGGAAGATTTAAAGAGGCGGCAGGTGCTGCCCAGCAACAGATAGATGGTGACGTACAGTGGCAGATATATAACGCTGACATAGAAAACTTCTATGGTGGTGGTGTGAATGCTGGTAAACCTGTAACGGGTGATATCACGGTTGATATCATCAATAGCCATGTGGGTACCTATTGCGGTGGACCTAAGTTTGGTAATATGCAGTCGACTAAGACTGTTACCACCAATGCCACAGGAAGTACCTTCGACTACTTCTTTGGTGCCGGCTATGGCGGTATCTCATACAACCGAGTAAGAACACAAGATAAGAGTGCTAAGGATGTTGACTTCTCTTCATGGCAGGGTGATTATACAGGTAAACGAGGGAAGTACTATTCTGCCAATAGTGGTATAGCCAGTGACTTTGACTATGAGTTCTTCGTTTGGTCAACCGGTGCAGCCGGTGGTCGCTTCTATGTAAAATACTCATCACTCTCAACGGCCCAGACCAACAACGTGACATCCACGCTGACGAACTGTATTGTCAATAGAGATTTCTATGGTGGCGGTAGTTTGGGAAATGTTGTCGGAACGGCAACCTCTACACTTGACGGCTGTACGGTTGAAGGTAATGTGTTTGGTGGTGGTTATTCTGCCAGCCAACCAAAGGTTCCTGTCAGAATAGGAGGTTTTAAAACGAACAAGATACCTAAGATTGACACGAATGCAGGTGTGTTTGATATGGGTGAGATGACCGATACCGAAAACTTCACATTGGTACAAGGCACACTTACAAATAACGCAAGCGCAATTGACAATAATGCGAAGACTATTATTACTGATGTCGATTTAACCACTTTAGGACAGGTAACAAATACCGACCTGACGATAAAAGGTAATACCATCGTTAAGGGACAGATATTTGATGCTGAAGGAAATGTTACAGAGACAACCGGTGGTGTGTATGGTGGTGGTGATATGTCTGCTGTCAATGGCAACACCAAGATAGATATCCAGAATACGGATGCCACAGGTGGTGTGCTGAACGTCTTTGGCGGTGGTAATACGGCTGATGTAATAGGTAACTCACAAGTTGACATGACAGGCGGTAAGGTTATCCAGTCTGTTTATGGCGGTGGTAAAGGTCAGACGACAATCGTAGGCGGCAATGTTATAGTGAACATGGGTACCAAGACGGGTGAGGCTCCAAGTATCACCTACTCTGGTACTGGCGTTGTGCAAGGCGACGTCTATGGCGGCTCTGCCCTCGGTAAGGTAAATACGAATACGACAGCGGACAAGACCACAACAGTTAACGTCTATGGCGGTACTGTGAATGGTAGCGTCTTTGGTGGCGGTCTGGGACAGGTGGCTGTAGCAGCTGATCCTGGAAATAGTATAGCAGCTAAACCAGCTATCGTTGCTGAAAACCAGGGAAACACCACTATCAATGTTGAAGGCGGTTTGGTAAAGACTGCGGTTTATGGTGGTAGCAACGTCAATGGTGTGTTGCAGAAGGATGCCACGGTGACACTGATTGGTGGTACAGTCGGTGTTGCTGAAAACCAAAACGGAAATGTTGTCTTCGGTGGTGGTAAGGGTGCTCCTACACTGGTGAATGGCAATGTTACTGTGAACGTTGGAACGAAATCCGACGCTGAGCCTCCTGTTTATGCAGGTGCTGCGACTATCCATGGTCATGTCTATGGCGGTGGTGAATTGGGTAATACGAATGCCAGCAAACCCGAAAGTGAACTTGTGTTCGACGCTACCAAGACGACAAGCGTTAACCTCTATGGCGGTACTATCAACGGCTATGCTTATGGCGGTGGCTTAGGTAGTGCTGAGACTCCTGCATACGTTGGTGGTGACGTAACGGTCACCCTTGACGGTGCGAAAGTACAGCAAGTCTTTGGTGCTAACAATATCAATGGTACGCCAAAGGGACATGTGAAGATATGGGTGAAGAAGACAAACAATTTCACCGACAACGAATATAAGAATACCACTACAACGCCTCGTGCCTCACGAACAACCTACGACGTACAAGCTGTCTATGGTGGTGGTAACCAGGCAGACTATATTCCGGCAGATGCGCTGTTGGATCCTGCGGTAGAAGGTAATTCTGCTAAGATTGCTGCTGCTACGGCAGAAGTGATAATTGAAGGTTGCGACAAGACAAGCATCAATGCTGTCTATGGCGGTGGTAATGCTGCTGCCGTGCCTGCAACAGATGTCACCGTAAAGGGCTCTTACATTATTAATACCCTGTATGGTGGTGGTAATGGTGAGAGTACCCCCACCTTTACGAACCCGGGTGCTAATGTGGGTATCTACAAGGTTGGTGATACACCTACCAACTATGGTACCGGTAAGGCTGTGACCAAACTCCTTGGCGGTTTTATCAATGACGTCTATGGTGGTAGTAATACCAAAGGTGATGTTCGTGATGGCACGGATGTCCGTACAAAGGGAAAGACAGAAGTCATTACAGGCGACTGCTGTACTGATTTGAATGTCGGTCAAGTCTATGGTGCAGGTAGCCAGGCGGACGTAAAGGGTGATGTTAATATCATCCTGGAGTGTATGCCCGATGATTTCGTAGATGCTGTTTATGGCGGTGCCAAGAATGCTACCATTAACGGTAATGTCTCTTTGACGGTGACCAGTGGTAAGTTCGGTCGCGTCTTCGGTGGTAACAACGAAGGTGGTAGTATCAACGGCTCCATCACGGTGAATGTCTATGAGGATGGCTGTAAGCCCCTGATTATCGGTGAAGTCTATGGCGGAGGTAATGCTGCCCCATACTCTATCTATGGATGTACACAAAGTGGAGATACATGGACAGCCAATGAGAGTGGCGACTTGCACTTTGATCAGGAGGCCGAAGGAAGAGCAGCCATTCAGGTAAATGTCGTGGCATGTACCTCTGTTGGTAAGGTGTTTGGCGGAGGTATGGGTACTTCTGCTAAGGTAATAGGTAATACGAATGTCGATGTAAACCTTATTAAAGGTATCGTCAATGGCAGCAAACAATCTACGATAGGTAAGGTAGGACAGGTCTTTGGCGGTGGCGGTTTTGCTGAAGTCAAGGGTAACACCCTTGTAGAGGTTGGTACAAAACTGGCTAACGAAGGTGAAGATGAAGGTGTCAATATCATTAGCGGAACAGATTATCTCGACCCATCAGACGGATCTCTGGATGAGACTATTACTGCTGGTATTTATGGTGGTGGCTATTCGGCAGACATCGATGGTAACACCACGTTGAATATCGGTACCAAGGACCAGCGGATAGGCGAGGATCCCTCTGTGACCATCTCCGGTGACATCTTTGGTGGCGGCTTTGGTGCCACTACCCATGTAACAGGTGATGTTGTCGTGAATATCGGTAAGAGAACAAATACAGCTCTTGAAGGCGATCCTGTTTATGCTTATGAAGGCTATGCCAACATCACCGGTGATGTCTATGGTGGTAGTGCCCAGGGTAAGGTCAACTCTTATCTTAACAACAGCGTAGAGACAGCATCAGAAGGTAAGACAACCCATGTGAACTTCTATGGTGGTACCATTAATGGTAATATTCATGGTGGTGGTCTGGGTGACTTGGCAAGCTTAGGCGCTGGCCATGCAGACCATGCTGCTGATGTCTATGGTCCTGTCATTGTGACGATGGAAAAGGGTAGCACGACCAACACTACTGTCAACAACGTATTTGGCTGTAACAATGTACTGGGTACTCCAAAGAATACAGTAACGGTCAATATCAATGGCGGTACTGTTAACCATAGCGTATATGGCGGTGGTAACCAAGCTGCTTATACACCAACAGAAAGCACGTCCAATTATCCTGCTGTGAACATCATCAATGGTACCATCACAGAGAATGTCTTTGGTGGTGGTCTTGGTACGACGGCAACTGCTACGAGTAATCCGCACGTCACGATTGGTGACAATGTCGAAGGTCATGTGGCTACTATTCTGAAGTCTGTCTATGGCGGTGGTTCGGAGGCCAGTGTAGATGGTAACACAAATATCGTAGTTAATAGCGGTACCATTGGAACAGAAGGTCAGGGCGGTCCTGTCTATGGCAATATCTATGGCGGTGGCTATGGTAGCAGCGCTAACGTCAGAATTGGTCTTGTCACGGGTAACACGAATGTTACCGTCAATGGCGGTAACGTTCTCCATAACATCTATGGTGGTGGTGCATACGGCTCTGTAGGTACTTACACGTATGCCAGCGAGGATGTCAATGCTGCCATCAGTGCTCTTGCTACGCCAAATACGGGTAAGGCTACTATCCTTATTAAGGGCGGTACTATTGGTACCGACGGACATGAGAATGGTATGATCTTCGGTGCCTCGCGAGGTGATATTGACAGGCCAGGTGTTATCCAGGACAACATGGCATGGGTCTATGATACGGAGGTCATTATTGGAACTGAAGGTCAGGGAGAGGTTGTCTCTACTCCTTCAATTAAGGGTTCTGTCTATGGTAGTGGTGAGAACGGTCACACCTATCACGATGCCTCTGTCACCATTCATAGTGGTATGGTGGGTATTATGGATGCCATGCCGAGTGACCCTGTAGGACAAGAGGGTTCTAAGTATCCTTATCGTGGTAACATCTATGGCGGTGGTTGCGGTACGGATAAGTACTATGAGAATTCTGAAAACGAAACGCATGATGGTCATGGTACACTCTACAACCCAGCAGCAGGTATCGTTCGCGGAAATGCTACGGTAGCTATCGATGGCGGCCATGTGGTTCGCAATGTCTATGGTGCCGGCGCTATGGGTTCGGTAATAGGTCAGACGACTGTCAACATTAGTGGCAAATCTGTTATCGGTGCTAATGGCAGTGGTGGCGGTTATGTCTATGCTGCTGCCCGAGGAGCAGATGATATGAGTGCTAATTGCGCTACTGTAGGCAGCACAGCACTGAATATCAGTGGTGGTACCGTCTGGGGTAGTGCCTTTGGTGGTGGCCAGTTAGGTACCGTGAAGGGTAGCGTTGCTGTCAACGTCAGCGGCGGTGTCGTCAAGAATGACGTCTATGGCGGCGGTGCCTTGGCAAATACCAATACGGATAACTGGACGTTGGGCGCACTGACTCCTACATATATCAATATAACTGATGTTCTCACTATTGGCACATCACCAGTAGTAGGCCTTTATACGAAATCAGGCGATGTCTATACTGAAATTACTGACCCTGATGCGAAGGCTGCAACTTCAACAATTTATTATGAGAAGAGAATGCTGCCTGGTACATGGGCTGATGGCAAGTCTTCTACCAGCAACACTACTTCAGTAATCCTGACAGGTGGTGTCATGGGTAATGTCTATGGTGGCGGTTTGGGCGACGATACAACACCTGTCTATGCATTTGGCGATGTAAAAGTTATCATTAACAAGCCAGATGACATTGCGACTTTAGGTGGTCACGGTGCTGCATTCACTCAAAATGCCGAAGATGTCACAGTTGGTGGTACAGTCTATACTGGTGTTCCTCTGACGGGTCGTATCTTTGGTTGTAACAACATCAAAGGAACACCATTGGGAGACGTCTTAGTGGAAGTGTATTCCACACGGCAAATCAACTCGAATGGTGAGATTGTTGCCGGACATAAGAACTATGAGATTCAGGCCGTCTATGGCGGCGGTAATCAGGCAGACTATGCTCCTGCTGTAGGTAAAGAAACAAAGGTAAATATTTACGGTTGTGAAGAGTCCAGTATTGCTCGTGTCTATGGTGGTGGTAATTCTGCATGGGTTCCTTCTACCAATGTTACCATCTGGGGTTCATACGATATAGAATATGCCTTTGCTGGAGGTAATGGCGGCCAACCTATCAAGACCAGTAGTGGATGGGTAGCCAATGAAGGTGCTGGCGTGAATGGACATGCACGCATCACCTGTCATGGCGGTAAAATCGGTGAGATATTTGGTGGTAGTGACTTTAGAGGTATTGTTCGTAAAGCAACAACTACCCAGGCTCAGCAGGGTTCTTGTCCGCTACGCATCACAAAGTTGTATGGTGCAGGTAAGGAAGCTGATGTTGACGGTGATGTGAATGTCGTTATCTCTGGTTGTACTACAGAGAACTCTCAAATAGAATATGTCTGTGGCGGTTCTTATAAGGCCAATATCTCTGGTAGTATACATTTGACCATTACTGCAGGCTATTTCCAGAATGTCTATGGAGGTAATGACCAGCGTGGTAGTATTGGTGGCGATATAATAGTAGATATTGAGGAAACCGATCCTTGTAAGCCTATTATTATCAATAATCTCGTTGGTGGTGGAAACCAAGCTAACTTCCCCGGTAAGAAAAATGACGTAGAATTACCAGATAGAACCCCCAAACGTACCATCACGGTGAATGTGAAGTCTGCCACCTATATCGGCAATGTCTATGGAGGTAGCTTTATGGCAGAGACAAAGGCTAATACTTTTGTTAATATCAACATGATTCAAGGCAATCATGCGGGCCAATCTCGAGTCCTTCCTGCAGACTTCGGAAAGGAAGGTACAACTATTCCTGAAAACATAAAGAATGTAACAACATCGTATGTAGCAGTTTCGCCTACTCCTTCTGAGGGGACTTCCGTTGTAGGCTATTATACCAAGTCAGGAGATGATTACATCCCTGCTTCAGGTACTGCTGATGGTTCAACTACCTATTATGACAAGCAAGTTACCGGAACGATTGACAATGCCATTGGCATCATTGGTAATGTCTATGGTGGTGGTAAGCAAGGACTGGTGATAGGTGATGCACAGGTAAATATCGGATCATCAACAGAGGTTCCTATCATGAAGCGTATTAATGGTACTATTGTTGATACGTCAGATGCCTCTATTTATGATGGAGATGGCAAACAGATACCAAACAAAACCATTGCCTATGTTAATCAGACTGTTCAAGGCGCTCACATTACCGGCAACGTATTTGGTGGTGGTGAACAAGCCGTGGTAACAGGTAACGCAGAGGTGTTTATCTGTTCGAATAAGACTGGTGCCACAACTTACAACACTATAGCTGAGGGTTCTGAGAAGGTTACCATCGGTGGTAGCGTCTATGGCGGTGGTAGTGAAGCTGATGTGCTGGCAAATGCACGTGTCACCATGGCTGGCGGTTATGTCTATGATGGTGTCTATGGCGGTGGTCTGAAGGGTTCCGTTGGTACGTTTACTAGAGATAAGACTGTCACTACAGAATCTAACAACTTCGACCACTCTACGCATAGCGCTAATTGTGAAGGCAAACCCACTGCTTGTTCGGATGGAACTGGTACCTGTACCGTTGTCATTAGCGGTGGCCAGGTAGGTCCTGTTGAGGTCGCTACTAAGGGTATGAAGAACGAAGGTGGCAACGGTCCTGTTGACGTGGGCTTCGTATTCGGTGCTGGTCGTGGTGACGTGGAGAATCCTAACGATATTAAGGATGCTGACTTCCATACATTCGTCAATAAGACGGATGTAACAATCAGCGGTGGTCTTATCATGGCATCAGTCTATGGTGGCGGTGAGAATGGCCGTGTGCTTAACGATACGCATGTCACGATTAGCGGCGGCCAGATTGGTTGCGGTAAAGACCAGGTAGATGAAAATGGAAAGCCTAAGCCATATACTAATGATCAATTCTTCAATCCAACAACAACTGCCGTTAGTGAATCAAATGCACTCCCTGAATGTCGTAGCTGGGATTACGGTAAAGACACGAATGGTGATGGCATAAAAGATGAATTCTTGCCTTACGATCCATTCGCTGCGGCTACTGATACGGAAGATGCTAAAATCGGTACTGACGGTCATACCTACTATGGTAGTGTATTCGGTGGCGGTTCGGGTTACTATCCTTATGAGATTAAGAATATTCAGGGTACTGTCACTGGACACGAATGGCTTCGTTCTGCTGGTGCCGTGTATGGTAATACGGTGATAGATATTACTGGTGGTCATATCTTGACTTGTGTATATGGCGGTAACGAGACAACCGATGTGGGTACATATGAAGATAATGAACAAGGTTATCCCATCAAATGGGTGTCTGGTGGTACGTGTACTATCACTATGTCAGGTGGTACGATTGGTGTGCCTCGTACAGAACAGCAGATGAAGGATCATCCTGTAACCTGTTACCTCTTCGGTGCTGGTAAGGGTGACCAGCGTACACACTTCAACACCTGGACCAACGTTCAATCAACAACTGTTAATGTTACAGGTGGTATCATCTATGGTTCCGTCTTTGGTGGCGGTGAGGATGGCCACGTACTGGGCAATACTGCGGTAAATATAAACAACGGTGCTGTGATTGGTACTACGGGAACCTCATACGTGGATGGTAACGTCTTCGGTGGTGGTCGTGGTTTCAGTGGTGAGGCACTAACGGCTGGTAGCACTGGCGGTAATGCGACAGTGACGATTACGGGTGGTACCATGTTAGGTTCTATCTATGGTGGTGGTCGTCTGGCATCAGTGGGTATCGGATTTACTCCTCCTGAAGATGTTTATTATGGTCAGCTGATTGATGATTCTGGCGATAAACATTATGGACATATTTCCATTAACATCAGTGGCGGTACTATTGGTAATGGAACAACAGAGACAGGAGCGGATCACCCTATAAGTGGTAATGTCTTTGGTGGTTCCATGGGACGTATCACGTTGCTTGATAACAAAACACGTATTCCATTATGGCCCAAGCAGGCGGTGGTTAAACTGACAAATGTTATTATCAGCGGAGGTACCATCTACAACAGTGTCTATGGTGGTAGCGAGTTAGGTATTGTACGTAACCGTGCTACCGTGACGGTTTCTGATAATGCCGATATTCGTGGTAACGTCTTTGGTGGTGGATATGGTAGTGACGAACAAGACAAGAAGACCATTTCTGCTGGTGGATATAATGATATCCCAACAGTTTATTACACCTTCACCCCGATGATATGGACGGGTTGCGTATCAGGTGATACGTACGTCAATATCGCTGGTGGTAAGATTGGAAAAAATGTCTATGGTGGTGGTAACTACGCTTCCGTAGGTCTGATGAACTACAACAGTAGTGAGGACGGAACAACGTATAACTACATCACCAAGCATGATACGGAAAATGGCTTTGGTCTGAGCTGGCCATACGAATTCCAGTATATCAAGGCTGCGCCAACAGATGGTGCGCCTGGTGGTAATGCCATTGGCGGTAAGACTACCGTCAACATTACTGGTGGCCGCATCGGAACTACGGCTAGTGCTGGTTACGGTAATGTCTATGGTGGTAGTAAGGGAATGGTAACCCTTAAGAAAGAAAACAATGTTGATTTCATCACCGATGTCAACGAGCAGCGTTATGCGGAAGCTTTCTGCGCTAACGTTCGTGAGACAGCGGTGACAGTCAACTATGGCTCTACTCCGTCGAGTGACGATGGCTCTACAACGGCATGTATCGTTGGTGCTGTCTATGGTGGTGGTCAGGATGGTCACGTCTATGAGAATGCCAATGTAACCATTACCAATGGTTTAATAGGTCTGAGCGTCTATGGCGGCGGTCAGGGTGAAAGCACCTTCGCTGGTAAACTGAGAGACCAGAGCACTGGAGAATGGAAGGCAACAACTGAGCCTGTTCATAGTATAACAGCCGGTAAGGTCTATGGAAACACTTCGGTAAGCATGACTGGCGGTCTTGTCGTTGGTCACGTCTATGGCGGTGGTAACCTGGCTTCTGTCGGTAAGGGTAACTATGCTGGCGGTGCTGACGATTACTATCCTGCCGGTTATGGTGAGAAGCTCACAGGTAACTTGTGGGACAATGTCAGCAATAATAGTAAGGCGTTCCTTGGTAGCGGTAACGTCACTGTCTCTATCACTGGTGGTAAGGTTGGAACACCAGGTGGTACATCCGGTAGCGTTTATGGCACTACTGATGCCACTCCAACAGGTATGGTCTTTGGCGGTAGCCGTGGTCGTGCATCAGAAGATATCATGTTGGATCCTCGCCATGAGTATGCACCTGACTTTTACTTAGGATATGTGAACAATACTTCAGTTACTATTGGCTCTCCAGATGGTGCTCCTAATATCTATAGTCAGGTATTCGGTGGTGGTCGTGACGGACACGTACGTGACAGTGCTCATGTTGTTGTTAACAATGGATTCATCGGTCAGCCATATAATGATTTTGGAAGTACTGAAACTGACGATTACCAGCGTTATCATCGTGGTAATGTCTATGGTTCAGGCTCTGGTCTGGGCCAGTGGACTACAGGAAAACATGGTATGTCTTCTGGTTCTGTGACTCGTAACACGACGGTAGATATTTATGGAGGTACTATATACAATAATGTGTATGGCGGTGGAGCTATGGCTACGGTCGGTCCTCCACTGATTGGAACATCTGAATTTGCCTCTTCAGATTGGTCGAAGTGTACGGTGAACATCTATGGTGGTACCATCGGAGAAGAAGAAGTTTATAATGCTCATAAGTTTGGTGGCACCATCTATGGCGGTAGCCGTGGTGACCGTGGCGGTGACTTAGGAACAGGTGAATCCATCAATAACTACGCTAGTGTTCTGTGGACGGAGGTGAACATCAAGCCTCATCCTACAGACCGCAGCAAGGATGCCGTCATTGCTGGTAACGTCTATGGCGGTGCACGTGGTGGTCAAATCAAGAAGGATACGAAGGTGAACCTCCTTGGCGGTGTTATCAAGCACAATGCCTATGGTGGCGGTCGAGGAACAGCCGTTGCTGCTGACGTCTTAGGCAATACCACGGTAGAGCTGAACAAGGATGTGGCATCCACAGCCAAGGGTTGTATCGTAGATAAGATCTTCGGTTGTAATGACCTGAAAGGTACACCTAAGGGCCACGTCTTGGTACATGTCTACGGTACGCAGAATAGTGGCACGACAGATATGCAAATGAAAGTCGGTCCTGGCTCACGAACCTCTCTTGGCCAAGGCAATAGCGAAGGCTATATAGTATATATGGAACGTCTGATAGCACTGGCCAAAGATGGTGGTGTCTTAAAGCCAGGAATAACAGAATCTGTTATTACTACTGCCCAAGCGACTATTGATGACAAGTCTGAGAATTCTCTAACCGATAACGAAAAGACTGCTATCAGCAATGAAGCTAAGAATGTCATTGCAGAGTTGCAAAAGCTTCAAGGCTATGATGTAACAGCAGTATATGGCGGTGGTGACTTGGCACCATACGTTCCAACTGTTGCTGAGGAACAAACCGAGGTTATCATTGAAGGTTGTGACGTGACCAGCATCAAGCAGGTTTATGGTGGTGGTAATGCTGCCTATGTTCCAGCTACTAACGTACTGGTGAAATCTGCCTACGTTATTGATGAACTCTTCGGTGGCGGTAATGGTCTGGATAACTACGTGAAGGATGACAAGTGGTATGAGAACCCTGGAGCCAATGTCGGTTATAAGGAGTTAGCACATTATGATACGGGCGGCTCACATGGCGACGGTGAAGCGGAAGGAACAAAGTATGAGGCTATTACCAATACTGATCCGGATGCAACGACCCCAGAAGGACGAAAAGCAAACTACGCCATCGGAACGGGTATAGCTTCGACAACGGTCAATGGTGGATACATCCATAATGTATATGGCGGTAGTAATATGAAGGGTAATATCCGCGCTGAGGCTCTGCTACAGGTAGAACAGGCAGGTACATGTGCACTGGTTACCGATGAGGTCTATGCAGGAAGTAAGTCGGCTACTATCGATGCCGAAACCAATACAGTATTAGACTGTGTAGAGAATGGCGGTACGATATATGGTGGTTCTTACAATGCAGACGTCCTCAACGATGTGCATATCCGTATTACTAATGGCCATTACTCGAAAGTATTTGGCGGAAACAACAAAGCAGGAACAATCACCGGCTCCATCACCATTGATGTAGAAGAGCATGGTTGTACACCTATCGAGATTGACGAGCTGTATGCCGGTGGCTATCTGGCTCCGTATTCTGTCTATGGTTACTCTACTGATACGAGAGAAGTAAAGGATGAAAATGGGAATGTGATTACAGGAGTAACACAGCGTATTCCTTACAAGAAAGGTGATACGGGTGCATTAGCAACACCATCCCGTGATCCGCAGATTAATATCATCTCTGCAACAAAGATAGGTAAAATCTATGGTGGCGGTTATCAGGCAGACTTGATTGGTTCACCTCATATTAACGTCAATATGACGAGAGGTGTAATTACACAGAAGTATGCTTCGAGCTATACTGAACTTAATGAAACTGATGGCGAAGGAAATAGATACCTTCCTATCGGAACCATTGGTACTATCTTTGGCGGCGGTAACCGTGGCGATGTCTATGGTGATACATACGTAGAGATTGGTACTGGAGAATGGTTGAACTTAACCGGTCAGAGAGAAACCGCAGATGCTGATGGTAAGGTTTACGTCTATAATTCGACCACCAAGAAATGGGATTGGACTAAAAAGGTTGGTGATACCACAGAATCAGGTACCGTAGACAATAAGCCCGCTCCGGCCCGTAATGCTGCATATATTTTGAGAGAAGAGAGTACTGGTGGACAGGTCTATGGAGGTGGTGACCAGGGTGATGTCTTTGGTAACACCAATGTCAACATCGGTAATGGTTATATCTATGACCGTGTCTATGGCGGTGGTAAAGAAGGTACGGTAGGAGAAGATTCTACTCGTGCTGCACTCCCAACAGGGCATGATACTCACGATGGCTGTCTCAAAGGTAAGCCAACGGCCTTTACTGCGAATACTGGTAAATCTACAGTTACAGTCAGTGGTGGCTATGTGGGTCCATTTACTTACACGAAGTCTAGAAGTACCGGTACCACTACGATTATACCAATGACGATGCCTCAGGACTTCGGTTACGTATTCGGTGCTGGTCGTGGTGAATTGACGAATCCGGCTACTGATCCGGATATCGACTTCAGAACCTATGTTGATAGCACAGTGGTAACAATTAGTGACAGCGCCTTGATTGCCGGTGGCGTATATGGTGGTTCTGAGAACGGTCGTGTGCTCCGTAATACGCATGTCAACATACAAGGTGGCCAGATTGGTCTTGGTGCTAACAAGACAGCAGCTTACGCTGAGACTGCCTTCATTGACCCGACGACGGCTACGGCAGAGGAGATTGCTACGAAAGCAGCAGCCATGCCTGAGTGTGGTCACTGGAATTACGGCAGTCCATGGCTGCCATACGACGAACATGCTGGTGATGACAATTATCCGGCATTAACTTATGGTAATGCCAGCACTACTGGTTCTGACGGTCATACGTTCTATGGTAACGTCTTTGGTGGTGGCTCTGGTTATTGGAGTTACGTGAAGTCAGATGGAACGCACGAGTGGCTCCCGTCTGCCGGACTGGTAGAGGGTAACACGTATGTGAACATCAGCGGTGGTCATATCCTGACGAACGTCTATGGCGGTAACGAGATGACAAATGTCACCGGTACTGCTCACGTCACGATGACGGGCGGTACGCTGGGTGTGCCTCGTACGCTGGCTCAGATTGCTGCTCACCCCGTGACCTGCTACCTCTTCGGTGGCGGTAAGGGTGACCAGCGTGTACACTTCAGCAAGAGCACCAACGTAGGCCATGCTGTCGTGAACGTCTCTGGCGGTATCATCTACGGCTCCGTCTTCGGTGGCGGTGAGGATGGTCACGTATTGGGTAATGTGACGATGACCATCAGCGATGGTGCCAAGATTGGTACATGGGGTACCAGTTACGTGGATGGTAATGTCTTCGGTGGCGGTCGTGGTTTCGCTGGTGACTCATACACTGCTGGTAACGTGGCCGGTAGCGTGACCCTGAATATCACGGGTGGTACCATGCTGGGCTCTGTCTATGGTGGCGGTCGTCTGGGCTCTGTGGGCTACGGACTGTTCAGCAAGGATAAAACTGGTTATGGCGAGATGATGGCTGACAATGCTACGGAAACCGGTTACGTTCCTGTTGGCGGACTCACGAAGGGACGTGGTCATGTTGAGGTTAACATTAGCGGTGACAATACCGTCATCGGTAACAAGTATGAATATCAATACATTTCGCCAGAAACAACAGGCGATGCATTGGCCACGGCAAAGACCTATCTGCCAAGTACCCAGTTTGAGAGCAACAACCGACTGAAGCATACCCGTGGTGGTAACGTCTTTGCAGGCGGCATGGGACGTTATACTCAGTTGGATGGCACAACGCCTATCTCTACTTACAATGAGTCTGGTATTTTGACCTCTGATATCGAATGGAAGAAGCTGGGTAACGTCAAGAGTACGAAACTGACCATCAGCGGTAATCCTTGGATTATGGGTAATGTCTATGGCGGTGGCGAGTATGGTGCCGTACAGGGATATCACACCACAGCAGGAAAGAACTACAGTACGGAGATTCTCTTCTCGGGTGGTACTATCGGTACGGAGATTACAACGACTGATCCTACAAAGAAGACCATTGAGAATACTGATGCAAGGAGTATTGTTCAGTACACCTTCGGTAGCATCTATGGCGGTGGTATGGGTCAGGAGAATCACGATGCGACGGACAG
Source organism: Prevotella sp. (assembly GCA_017941345.1). GTDB lineage: Bacteria > Bacteroidota > Bacteroidia > Bacteroidales > Bacteroidaceae > Prevotella. The sequence goes on from JAGAWQ010000008.1 coordinate 161,825, forward strand.
CCACGGTGGTACTGTGAAAGACAGTACTTATGTCAGCATGAGCGGTGCGGGCGCAAAGGTTCGCGCCAGCGTCTTTGGTGGTGGCGAGATGGCTGTCGTTGAAGGTAACACTCGTGTCAATATCAGCAATGGTGAGATAGGTCGTAACGAGGTGAAGCCTGCTACTGATGCTGATGCCGGCTACGTGCTCTTCGGTGGCGCTACGATGGGTAATGTCTATGGTGCCGGTAAAGGTCTTCTTGGTCATACCAATGCCGGACAGGTGAAGGGCAATACCAATGTCAGCATTAGTGGCGGTAATGTCTATCACAACGTCTATGGTGGCGGTGCACTGGCTTCGGTGGGTACGTTCAGCCTGTCTAACGGAACAGATGCTCCTGCCTATATTCCTATCGCTGGTGTGCCGTACAACTGGACGGAAGGCACCGGTACGGCTACAGTTACTATCACGGGTGGTACCATCGGTATCAGCGGACGTGACAACGGACTGGTATTCGGTTCTTCGCGTGGTGGACTGCAGAAGCCTGTCGATGAAGATCCAGGTGAAGGTGAGAAGCTCGTTGATCCATACGACCGTGTGGCATGGGTGAACAAATCTGTTGTCACTATCGGTACGAGTGGTTCAGGGGCAACGCTGAACACACCGCTCGTCAAAGGCTCTGTCTATGGCGGTGGTGAGAACGGTCACAACAACGAGAGTGCTACGGTGAACGTCTATAGCGGTACTATTGGTGTAACAGATACTGAAGATACGTGGTATAGCTTCACGGATAAGACACTCGAAAAGGATGTTCAATTGTACCGTGGTAACGTCTATGGTGCCGGTAGTGGTTCGGATACCTATACGGGTGATGATAGTAAACAACACTACAACCCGAAGTCGGGTATGGTAGGTGGCAACACCTTCGTTAACATTGCTGGCGGACACGTCGGACGCTCTGTCTATGGCGGTGGTGCTATGGCAACGGTAGGTACGATTAAGAGTGAGACCAAGCATGAATCTATAGAAAACGGCTTCGGTCTCAGCTGGCCGTATAAGTTCGAGTTTGCTGCGAACACGGGTAAGGCTACCGTCAACGTGACGGGCGGCCATATCGGCACCCGCCAGCTGGACGGTGGTGATGTCTATGGTAGCTCGCGTGGTGAGGCCGGCGACCGCTATGAGATGGCAAATCTGGCATTGACCAACGAGACGGAGGTGAACATCAACTATCCTACGACCATTGATATGACGAGCGAAAGTGCCATCCAGGATGACTTTACGAAGCAGTGTATCACCGGTTCTGTTCACGGTAGCGGTGAGAACGGTTACGTCTATGGCGATACCAAGGTGACACTGAACGAGGGTCTGATAGGTCACTCACTCTATGGCGCCGGTAAGGGTAATGGTACCTATACCAAGGCATTGAATAAGATTGGTGGCGGTGGCACCTACGATGCCAAGATATACAGTCTCATTGCTGGTAAGGTGATGGGTAACACTGAAGTCACCATGAACGGTGGCCGCGTAGGACGTAACGTCTATGGCGGTGGTAACATGGGCTCTGTCGGTAAGGGTAACTATGCCGGCGGTGCTGACGATTACTATCCTGCCGGATATGGCGAGACGATTACTGGTAATCTGTGGTCAACGACTACCACCGCTGAAAATCCTGATAATGCATGGGAGTTCCTGAATAGTGGTAAGGCAACCGTGAACGTTATCAGCGGTATCGTAGGCTACATCGATGCAACGAATCCTGAAAACAGCATGAAGAATGAACTGCCATATGGTAATGTCATTGGTGGTAGTGCCGGTGAGGCTGCACCCAACATTTCTGACGATCCTCGTTATGAGTATAGTCCGGCATTCTTCTCTGGCTACGTCAATGAAACGGATGTGACGATTGGTGGCTATCGGTGTACGACGGCTTATGACGATTATAAAGTTAATGATTGTATTACCGCTAAGCAGTATAATGCTCTTACTGGTAACCAAACCAACTGGGAACTCGTAGGTCCTACCATCTATGCTTCAGTCTATGGTGGTGGTCAGGATGGTCACGTACGCCGCGACACGAAGGTGACTGTACTCGGTGGTGAGATAGGTGTGCCTTATAAATCCACATCTGATTCTCGGACAGCACTCCTGACAAACTATGGCCTTGACGACCCACAGTGGATGCACCGTGGTAATATCTATGGTGGTGGTTCTGGTATCACGAAGTATAAGTACGACTTCAACTACGATGGTGATACGGAGGATGACAACGAGCAGAACTATAGCAACTCTTCTGGTTCTGTAACCCGTTTCACGGAGGTTAACGTCCTGGGTGGTACTATTCACCGTAACGTCTATGGTGGTGGTTCAAATGGTTCTGTAGGTGCTCCGAAGATAGAGGAATCGCAAGGAGATCTTTCTAAGAAGGATCTGACGAATACCGCAACCCTTGGTAAGCAGTCACAGAATACCGTCAACATCGGTGGTGGTACGAGTGTTGTCACGATCGGTACACCATTTGATACTACCAAGGGCTGGAGTTACGACAAGACCTATGGCGGTGAGGTTTATGGCGCTTGCCGTGGTATGTCAGACCTGGATCCTGATGCATTTGCAACATCGGTATGGACACAGATTAAAGTCAAGAATGGTGCAAACATTCTGGGTAATGTCTATGGCGGCGGTGATAATGGTAAGGTGAAGAAGGATACAGATGTAGTAATTGGTGCTCAATGATTTGAGCACCAATTACAATATGAGTTATGGCTTTCTCCCTAGCAACACTTATCTCATTTTATACCAAATGAGTCCGATGGCATTGCCTAACAACACGCCAACGGTGTCGGCATAGAAGTCGAGCCACTCGCCACTGCGGGTGGTGGTGCAGTAGGCTTGCAGCAACTCTACAATACCACCGAGGATTATCATGCCTAACAGGGCCCATAGCACCAGTTTCCGTTTGTCCAACTGCTGATGGTGGCGCAGGTATTCCCACCAGATGACGCTGGTGGTGCCGCCGTACATGACGAGGTGGGTCCACTTGTCCATGAACTGGACCTCGTCGAAGGGTGTCTCCGGGAAGAAGGGGGTGAACGACAGGAGACCAATCAGTACCAAGCAGCAGGTAGAAAGGGGGTACTTCCTAAATGAGAAATGAAGGAAATGAAAGAAATGGGTTTTGGACATCGTTTTCTATTTTTTGGTGCAAAAGTATAAAATTTAAGTGAAAAGTGAGAAATGGAAAGTCATAAATCTGCTCAACTATAGTGCCTGGAAGCTACAATATCGCACCCTTATCCACAAGTATAAACAAGCCACCAGAGAGCAAGCAGAATCATTATTTCTCCGTTAGTTCTTCGTTAGTTGTTCGATAGTTCTCCGTTAGTTGTTCGATTTTCAATCGAAGAAATAACGAAGAAGTAACGATGAAATAACAAACATATATCGAGCCTGATACATGGCAAGGACTGTCCTAAGGCTGTCCTAAGGCGAGTCAAGGCAGGAATCTCAACGATTTCCTGCATTATTATTTTGCCGATTCGGAAATTATTCCTATCTTTGTCCGCGAATATGGGCATATTGTATATCGTTCCTACTCCTGTAGGCAATATGG
>JAGAWQ010000029.1 GCA_017941345.1 Prevotella sp.
AGTGGAGTGAGTATAGTGAGTACACTGAACTGACTATACCGAGTGGGGAAATATGGATGAGCGAGTCTGAACTGGTGGACTTGTTCGGAGTGTTCATCCCCAAGTTGAGGAACGCCATCAAAGCCCTCTACGAAGAGGAACTTGTGAAACCCTACGAAACAGAGCGGACAATCAAGAAGAGAGACAACCTTTATGTTACCGTATATAATATGGAGATTGTTATGCTGCTTGCCTTCCGTCTTAACTCCTATCAGACAAGGGCAGTCCGCAGGGAACTGATGGAGCGTATAGAGCGCAACCACAAGCCGTTTGAGGTCATCCTTACCGCAATGAACGGCACTGGAAACTGACAAAGGAAAAAGAGAGGGAACAGACAGGTAACGGAAAGTTGGAGGATAGTTTGGTGTGCGGGACGGCAGGCAGTCCTGCACACCATCGTCTATCCGTCCACCTTACCGTTCTTACGTACTTACCCCCCAAAAGAGATAAACAACAAATATTCACTTACAAAACACAATTGCTTATGACAAAAGACCAGCAAGAAGAGAAAGAACAATTCATCCGTGTAGGCACAACGCTCTACAAAATCGTCAATCAGCCCAGCCTTAGTGGAGGGTACATCAAGAAGCGCATACCTTGGAACATCGAGACCTTGCGTCAGGACTATGGCAAGGACTATATGGCGAGTGTCCCCAAATATGACGGTTTCTGCACCGTACCGCAGCATTTGGACTATCAGCCCGTAGTCGGCAAGTTCCTCAACCTCTACGAGCCCATCAGCCACAAGCCGATGCAAGGAGCCTTCCCCTGTATCGAGTCACTTGTGCACCACATATTCGGAGAGCAATACGAGTTGGGGATGGACTACCTGCAACTGCTCTACCTGTATCCCGTTCAGAAACTGCCTATCCTCTTATTGGTGTCGGAAGAACGAAACACAGGCAAGAGCACCTTCCTGAACTTCCTCAAGGCCGTGTTCCAGAACAACGTCACGTTCAACACCAACGAGGACTTCCGCAGCCAGTTCAACTCCGACTGGGCTGGTAAACTGCTTATCATGGTGGACGAGGTGCTGCTTAATCGCCGTGAGGACTCTGAGCGGTTGAAGAACCTCAGCACCACATTCAACTATAAGGTGGAGGCAAAGGGCAAGGATCGTGACGAGATACCTTTCTTCTCAAAGTTCGTGCTATGTTCTAACAACGAGCATCTGCCCGTCATCATTGATGCAGGGGAGACACGCTACTGGGTACGGAAGATTTCGCATCTGGAAAGCGACGATACTGACTTCCTGCGGAAACTTACGGCAGAGATACCCGCATTTCTCCACTATTTGACTACCCGCAAACTCTCCACCCAAAGAGAAAGCCGTATGTGGTTCAATCCCCAACTGATACAGACAGAAGCCCTGCGCACCATCATCCGCAGCAACCGCAACCGACTGGAAATAGAAATGTGTGAGTTGTTCCTTGAGATAATGGACAATATGGAGGTGGACAGCGTTTCGTTCTGCCTCAATGACGTGCTGCCCCTGCTTGCAGGCTCCATGATGAAAGTGGAGAAGGGACAAGTCCGCAAGGTGGTACAGGACATCTGGAAACTTACCCCAGCATCCAACTCACTGACCTATACAACCTACGAGCAGAACTTCAACCAGAGTTGCCACTATCGGCCAGTGACGAGGGTAGGAAGGTACTACACTATCAAGAGAGAAAGACTATTAGAAGTATAACCCTCAGATTTTGATGAATTGATGAATGAAGATAGAAGATACTGATAACAAGGGATTTGCGCTTTCATCATTCCCTCATCATAGATACACCGCCGATGAAAAGAAAGACAGGACACGGGATTTCTTCTTTTCTTGTTGGTGCGTCATTTGATGAGCGGTTGATGAAGGACTATCCGACTGACTGCCAGTCGCTTACGCCTGTCTATCATCAAATCATCGGTTTATCAGACATCATCAACCCCTACGGAGCAACAGGATACGTCATCCGCAGGGCGGACGATGTACACGGTACGGCAATACACGACGGGTTTGATGCTGACGCAGGAAAGGGTATTTCCCACAGGCGGAAAATACCGTAGCCTATTAGGGGATTTTTCGAGCCGCACAACAGAGTTAGTGCTAAAAATCCCCAATAGGCCGAGGGTGCTGCACCCCTCTGGACACCCAGCCAAGAACGTCGGCAAGAGCCGAACACAGGCAGAAGCGAGAAGCGAACGAAACGGAATGTCAAACGAATAAAACTTAACAAGCGAATGGGATACGCAGTATTACACTTAGAGAAAGCAAAAGGAGCGGACAGCGGCATGTCTGCCCACATCGAGAGAACCATAGAGCCGAAGAACGCTGACCCAAGTCGGACACACCTCAACCGTGAACTAATCCAGTTCCCAGATGGTGTCCGTAACAGGACAGCAGCCATCCGGCACCGCCTTGACACGGCAGGACTTAGGCGCAAGATAGGTAAGAACCAGGTACAGGCCATCCGCATCGTACTCACTGGTACTCATGCTGACATGGAGCGGATAGAGCAGACGGGTAGACTGGATGAATGGTGCAAAGACAACCTTGACTGGCTCCGCAAGACCTACGGGGCGGATAACGTGGTGTCAGCCGTATTGCACATGGATGAGGAAACACCACATATCCATGCCACCATCGTCCCCATTGTGCAGACGGAGAGGAAGAAGCAGAAGAAGGAGCAGGCAGTCAAGAAGAAATACAGGACGAAAGCCCCTGCACCCCGTCTGTGTGCCGACGAGGTGATGAGCCGTGCCAACCTGATACGCTACCAAGACACCTACGCTGAGCAGATGGCGGCATACGGACTACAACGTGGCATCAAAGGCTCGGATGCGCAGCACATATCCACGCATGAGTATTATCGCAGCCTCATTGCACAGGGAGAGGACTTGCAGGTGAACATCACCCAACTTTTGGCAAAGGAAGCGGAAGCAAGAGAGGTGATAGCCGAGGCGGAACAGGCAAAGAAAGACCTTGCCCGTATCAAGGCAGAGGCAAAGACTGAGGAACTGAAGAACTCTGCCACGAAGACTGCCACCAGCGTACTCAACGGAGTGAATTCTCTTCTTGGCGGTAACAAGGTGAACCGACTGGAGAAAGAGAATGCACAACTGCACAGGGAGGTAGATGATTTGAACGAGCGCATTGAGAGACTTCAAACTGATATGCAGAAGTTGAAGGACAACCATACAAGGGAACTCAACCGAGCCAATGAGCAGCATCAGCAGGAGGTGAGCAACTTGAAGCGTCTTATAGACAAGGCTTATAGATGGTTCCCAAGTTTCAAGCGTTTCCTCAACATGGAGCGTGAATGTCTCGATTGTGGCTTTAGCGAGGTGCAGACCGACAAACTGTTGCACGGGCAGATCGTCAATTATAGTGGGTGGCTTCACTCCAACGAGTACAGGCGCAACGCACTTGCCGATAATGTCACGGCACAGGTAATAAGGGATGAGAAGCGTTTTCTCTTCCTGCACATCAACGAGATGCCCATTGCCCAATGGTTCAAGGAACAATTTGGGATAGGACAGGAACAAACTCACAGACGAGGCTTCCGTCTATAAAAAATGCTACTGCCAAAAGTAACTAAGGCAGTAGCATTTTCTTTATTTGCTCATGTCTGTTAGTCGAAGTACATATCCTTCACTTCCACATGGTTTTCTTCGCAATATTTTTTTACGTCAAACTCTATGTCCCCGTCACTCTCAGCACTTTCTGCAAGGCTGAGCAGGGCTGACTGGATGTTCATTGCAAAAAACGGGTTCTTCATAATGACAGCTGTGACGTTAATCTCTGTCAGAAAGTAATAAGGGTTTTCACTGATACTATTATGAGCGTAACAGATTGGCAGGAGTCCGAAGGTTTCCAGTACACGGAAACTGGGGTTGGCAATATTACCGCAAATATGTCCTCCTAATGTTCTTACGCATGTAAAGTGGTCGTCTATACGTGTTGCGACTCCTGAACTGCGATTGTAGTGGTATCCTTTAAGACAGCATTTGCTGAAATCGTAACGAATGCCATAAACATCATATACTAGCTTTATTACTCCTATCCATGACGAACCGTACTGTTTGGGGTCTTCAGTGGAGTCCTGTACATTTCTCAATTGTACATTAGGGGTCAATTCTTCCGTTCCTGCAAATGTCGATGACAGCGGCCCAATCATGCAGTAGTTGTCATACTTCCCCTCGGCACTCCAAGGCTCTATACTCACAAGTTCCTTTTTATTGGCATCGAAACGGAAAATAATCTTGTATTGTTCCTCTTGCTCTTTTGTGAGGTTCAGTTTCCGACTCTCTTCGGTCTTCGGCGCATTCTTTAAGATTATAGCCATAATTCTTTTAGTTTTAATTGTTAGACATAATTGTATGATTGTTAAAACGCTTTATATAGTCTAAGTCAGGCAATTCCTGTCCTCGCTGATGCTGGGTGCGTATCCCCAGTAGTCGGGGTCGCTCGTCGTCAGCAGTTGCGTCCTATGTTGCAGCAGTATCACCTTACATGTCGGTTTCTCGTATCTCTTTTTCATCGTTTTGTCCTCCTTTATTTAATCACGACCTTGCGGCCATTGTTGATATACACACCCTTCACGCTGGGCTTGCCGCTGAGTCGGCGACCGTCAAGCGTGTACCAGTCGTCGTGCTGAGTCGTTACGGCATCGGCAGCATGGATGCCTGTCGTGGAGCCGAGGGCCGACACCCACACGATGTCTATCACGTCGGGCAGCGTCTCGCCCTCGCCCCGTGTCGTGCGTCTGGCAGCAGCCTGCGATGTCGGATTGGTGTCTGTCAAATCTCCCGTACCCGTATATTCCAGCCAGCAACTGAACGGGCGCAAGATGGTCTTGCGGCGGGCCTTCACGAACTGCCCCACCTGCTGACCGTCGTTCTCCTGCATCATGAAGCCGTAGATGTTGGCAGCCACAGCCTCGTCGGCCTCCCACGTCTTCTGCGTGTACGTGCCGTGGAAGGTGAAGTTCTTGGAAGATTTCACCGTCTTGGGGTCTGCATTGTAGTTGATGGTGACGTTTTCGAAGGCAATGCCCGTCGCAGCGTCGATGTCCTGATTCGGCTCGAAGATGTACGGCGTGTTGGCCTTCAGTCCGCTCGTGCGCTCTGTCATCACAGCCTTGCCGTCGCTAACGTCCGTAAACTCATACATTTTGCCGAGGCCGAGGCTGAGGATGGCTGATGGTGCGAACGGCAGGCAGAGCGTCTGCTTCTTCCCGTTGGTGAATGCACGTTTCAGCGTCACATCAGCCACGTCGCCATTAAGTGCCGTGATGTCGTCGATGTTGCTGCCGTCGTCCAGCAGCGCGATGGTCTGGGGCTGATAGACATACAGGTCGATGTCGATGCTGCCGTGGGGTACAATTTTGAACGATGTCCCCTCGTTGGAGTTCTTATACGTCGTCGTGCCGTTGCCCATATCCGTGATGGTAGCCGTGAAAGCATAGCCGCTCAGGCTCCCCAAATCCACGTTCAGGCGGATACCGAAATTTTCGGCTACCATCCCGCTCGTATCATAGGGGATGGTGCTGCCGTTGCTGTAGGTCGTGCTGGGCGTCTGATTGTTCACGACGCTCCACGTCACTTGGCTCAGCACGCTCGCATCATCGGCCCGCGTGGTGACGGTCAGGATAGGATTGCTGCTGAACGTGACGTTGATGGCAGCGTTCTTCTCTGTCAGGTCGAGCGCGTAGGTCTTCACTGCGCTGCCGATGATGTTGTAAGGCATATCAGACGTGCTGTTGCTGCGGTTCGTCAGCGTATAGGTGCCGCTGAACGAGTAGCCGCTCTCGGGTGTCACCGTCAGCGTATAGTTGCCCGGCATCACCTTCCCGTCGGCGAACACCTGCCTGTTGGCGTTGGTCAGCGTGACGGTGCCGCCAGCATTGGCCGTGATGGTGGCCGTGCCTGCCGCTGCCCACTTGGCGTAGAGCGTCATGCTGTGGTCAACCGCCGTCGTGAAGTCGTAGGGCGTGGTGCGCCCCTCGTCGGTGTACCAGCCCTCGATGCCGTCCGCGCCGTCGAACTGCACGGCGGGCTCCGTCACGATATTGCCCGATGTCACCGTCTGATTGCTGATAGCCGTACCCCTGCCGCCGAGGTCGAAGGTGATGGTGTTCTCTAATGCCGTCCACTTGGCATAGATGGTCACATTGTCGTCGAGCGCTGCGGTGAAGTCGAAGGCGCTGCCCGTGCATGCCGCATTGTCGTACCACCCGCCGAAGTCGTAGCCCGTCGCCGTCGGTGCCGTCGGCACGGTCAGCGCGTTGGCAACAGCCGAATACACGGTCTGAGCCGCCGGAGCCGTGCCGTGACCCAGCATGTCGAACGTGGCGGTGCAGCGCCAGTGGACGGTGGGACCATTTATAAAATCTCTTTCATCCAACGTGACATTGTTCCACTGCGCCTTCGTGCCAGTGTAGTACAAATCTGTTAGTCCGCTATTCGTGAAGGGAAACATTCCGATGCTGGTCACGCTGCTCGGAATGGTAATGCTGGTCAGGGCGGAACAATTATAGAAGGCATATGCATTGATACTCACCAGACAATTCGGCAGATTGACGCTGGCAAGATTGCTACACCCTTCGAAAGCATTTGTACCTATCGTCGTGATTCCCTCCGATATCGTTACGCTGGTCATATATGTATGGGGATTATTAACTCTAAAGCAAGCATGGCCGATTGCCGTCACCGCGTGACCTCCCAACATCGTCGGAGTGGTGACGCTTGCATCGGTACCCTCGTATGACGTAATGGTTAAGATATTGGTGCCGGAATCATAGGTATACTGCCAGTCGCCCTCTTGCTCTGTGGCCTGCGCCCCCGCCGTCGCCGAGGTGAGCAGCATCACGAGCAGCATCATCGCCGCCCTCGCAAATAAGTTCTTGGTCTTGGTTTCAGTCTTCATATTCTTCAATGTTTAAAAAGTAATTCGAGTGGGGATAAAAAAACAGTCGGCTTCCCTTGCCGGAATGCAAGAAAAGCGTATATTTTTACGCGGGTGCCCGCGAGGCTTAATAATGTATAAGCTATTGTAGGTGAGTACCTGAGAGAGAGAGAGAGAGAGA
>JAGAWQ010000137.1 GCA_017941345.1 Prevotella sp.
ATATATATTATATATATAATAATCCTTATTTAGCCCCAAAAACACCCCTCGCCAAAAAAACTGAAAACTGAAATACTGACATAAACAGCCTCAAAGACACACACTGAGACAAAATGAAAAGAAATTGGGCTGTTTATTTGGATAGTCCATTTTTTATTCGTACCTTTGCAGAAAACAATGACAGCCAAATACCTAATGACCAAAATCAGACTTTTGACATACAGTCTAATAGTGCTGCTGACGGGGCTTTCTCTCAGTATTCAAGCACAAGGTGGCGAACGCGAGTTCTACGTGTTCGATGCCTCGAACGGTATGGCTGCCAACGGTGCTCAGACCATCAAGTGTACCAAGACGGGACGCATGGTGATTACGACAATTGGTCACGTGAACTTCTACGACGGCCACACCTTTGCACACATTGCCCCTGAACAGCAAGACATCTATGCTCTGGCTAAATACAGCGGCCACTACCGGTTGATGTTCGACCGTCACCACCACTTGTGGCTGAAGGATAAATATCAGGTGGTATGCGTGGACTTGCTGACGGAGACGATGCACCACGACGTGAAACGGGTATTCAGTGAACTGGGTATTGACAAGACGGTGGATGATATGTTTGCAGACAGCGAGAATCTGCTGTGGATGCAGACTGGCAATGAGCTGGTAAGCACCGACCGCCAGCAACGTCTGATGTTGCGCAAAGGGGTGGAGCTGCACGATGTCGATGTGGCGGACAGTACCTACGTGCTGCTGTTTTACGCTGACGGGCTGATGACGGCACACGACTTGAAGACGGGCAAGAAGGTCTTCGAGGTGGGTGTTGACAAGGACAGTGCTGAGGGCTACTCGAAATCGTCAGTCATCATGTCTCATGGCAAGGGCTTCTATCAGATTCGCAACGGTGCGAAGGGGGGCATGCTCAGCTTCCTCGACATGGAGAAACACCAATGGGTGAAGGTGATGGAGCAGCCATACGCGCTGAACAACATGACGGTATTCAGGGACACCATGTATGTGGCTTCGATGTTCGGATACTGGACGATAGACCTGAAGACTGGTCAGCAACAGCACGTGGAGGAACTGAAGCTCAGCAAGGGACGCCGGATGAAGACGGATGTCAACGTCATAGCCTTCGACCGTCAGGGGGGCATGTGGATAGGCACGGAATATCGTGGGCTGCTCTATGCCAAGCCTTTCAAGTCACCCTTCCAACAGTATGGCTGGAGTGACCCGATGTCGAGCCACTACTACGACCTGATGGCTGCGAAGCTGGACCTGACGCTGAAGCCTTACATACGCCACGTGAACTGCATCTATAAAGACAGCCGAGGATGGACGTGGACTGGTCTGTACAGCGGGCTGAAGCTCCAGAAGACCGAGAATGGCAAGGAGCAGCTCTTCCTGCGCAAGGACGGACTGATGAACGAGATGGTGCACAGCGTGGTGGAGGATGACCGTCACGACATCTGGGCCAGTACGAGTTTCGGCATAGCCCACCTGTATATACAGGGCGACAGTGTGAAACGCATCGAGACGTACGTGCACCAGGACAACGTGCCGAGCGAATCGTTCGTCAACGGTATGGCTGCCAAGTTGGACGACGGCAGGATTGTGATGCAGTCATTGGACCACATGGTGGTCTTCGACCCTGCCGCTCTGCATGCGTTGAATACACCGGAATTTGCGCTCTATCCGAAGCTGGTGTCGCTGGAGGTGAACGGCCAGGAGATAGAGCCGCGCAAGGAATATCATGGACAGCAGATTTTGGAACGTGCTGTGACGCGCGCCAGTGAGATTAACGTGAACTACGACCAGAACATGCTCCTGCTGACCTTCTCAGGACTGAACTATTTCCGTCCGATGCAGACCTACTATCGCATCAGGGTGAAGGGCACATCCAAGTATAACGACTGGCGCATATTGTCGCACGGCATAAACCCGAATCTGGTGGATAAATACGGAATGCTAAAGCTACAGCTGATGAATCTGAACCCGGGCGAATATGCGGTAGAGTTGCAGGCCTCGCTGACCCCAGACAATTGGTCTACTGAGCCATACGTGTGGGTCATCAAGGTTCACGAGCCGTGGTGGCGTACGCGCGGACTTTACCTCTTGCTGGCACTGGTGCTTTTGGCGCTGTTGGCGGCCAACTTCTACTACTACAGCCATAACACGAAGATGCGGATGAAGCGTCTCAACGAGGAGGGTGACATCCTGCGTCGCATTGTCAGCTATGCCAGTCGCTGTGAGTCGATGTCAACAGAGGTGCTGACACCATATACCATCTCGCTGAGTAAGAATGGACAGAACGCCGAATATGTGCAGATGAGTGAAGAGTTTGCTGAAGCCATGCTGAAAATCATTCCTTATCTGAAGAATCGTAGCAGGGCGGGTGAGCTGAGTGTCAGCGAGCTGGCTGACGTGACGGGCATGCCTACATCGGCTTTGTATCGTGTACTGTCAGACCATCTGGATAAGAACCCTCGTTCGCTGATAGACCGTTTGCGTCTGCAAGAGGCTGCACACATCTTGAAGACTACGGATATGAAGGTAGAGGATGTGGCTGAGGCGTGTCATTTTGTATCGCCCAACTATTTCATCGCAGCTTTCTATCATCGCTATAGGATGACCCCGTCTGATTATCGGAACTCTAAGGCCCTATAGCCTACGAGACGCCATGTGCGCGCCCCCGTTTCTTTATAATATACAAGCACCTGGTAGCGATTCTCCGTCTGGAAATAGTTACCCTCTGACGGAGGGGTGGCACCTGTCGGCGTGAGAAATTGATAGGAATAGTAACCTTGCTTTTGCAGCAGCGCATGGTGGTAGGTCTGGCTGGCTTCATCGTACTCCATCTTATACGTGTCGCGCAGATAGTCGGTAGCCCAGTGGCCCGCCAGATAGATGTCACCCTGATAGGGGGCTTGCAGGGTGTAGTTGACCCACACATAGTCGCAGGTGTAGTCGGACTCCACCCGGTCGCTGTTACGGATGCAGAAAGCACCGTCGGCATCGACATCGGTCAGATAGTTGCGGCGCACGGTAGCCGTGAAGGGGTAAGCCTGATAGTTGTGCCCGTCCCACTCAATATGGTCAAGCCCCATAGTGATATGCTTGACGTCCAGTACTTCGAACTTATGAAACTCATTGCCGGCATCGAAGATGAGCTGACGGTTGTGTTGCCACGCAGCCCCCTGATGATTCAGCAGGTTAGGGGTGACATTGATGCGGGCATTGTCTTCACGCCAGTTTTGCATGACGATGGTGTAAAGTTGTTCGTCAGGATAGGTGACGGGCAGGTTGTTATAATTGACCGTGAAAGCCACCTGCTGATGGCTGGCATTATGGTCGATGTCAGTATTCGTAGAGGCTTCAAGCCCCACCGTCATGAGCGGTTCTACGACATAAAACTCTACTTCAAACAGTCGCTCGTTGTCATTGTCTTCATCGAAGACGGTCAGGCGGTAGTTGCCACTGAGCTTCAGCTTGCAACGGTCGTTGGGCAGGCTGAACTCGTAGTGGGTATAGAGCACGGTGGTATTGATGGAGTTTCGATAGTCTTCTATGGGGTTGTCGTTGAAGCCGCTGAGCCAGTCGCTCTCGAAGATGTCCTCAGAGGTGCTCCAGTCGGCTTCGCAGTGCTCCAGATGGTAGGTGAACCGACGAACATCGTGTGACAGCTCGTCGAACCCGATTGTCATCCTGTCGCTGCTGCCAAGTGTCATCACCGGACGGCTAAGCCAGTCGCCATTAACGATGCTGGTGAGCGTTTTGACGCGTGGCGAGAAAATGCGATTGCCGGCTTGGCAATAGGCCACTATGAGGAGGAAAAGAAACAAAAATCTGAACTTCATGGTGCAAAGATACAAAAATTTTCGTATCTTTGCGACGGAAATGAGAAAGATTGCATTTTTTACTGTTACGTTGCTGGTGGTCCTGATGGCTTCCTGCGGACAGAAGAAACGCGATGCCGTCTACTATGAAATGATGGTAGACAGTATTCGTAAAGCAGAGCAGGTCAAGGAGATACAGCAGAAGGCGGGTATCAAGGATGAAGACCCGCTGGAGACTTTCTTTGGCCAGCTAAGCATGCGTCCGCTGCCTGTACAATCGGAGGGTGCACGCTGGGAACGGTTGGGCGAATTTACCAAGCTGCCCCGCCAGCTGAACGACTGCTTCGGCTATCTGTCGGAAACCGAGCTGCGCGTGCTCTCGATGCCTAAGACGGCGCATTACAACGTGGTGATGCTGCTGGAGATGCAGGACTCCATCACGCCCGCACTCTATCTCTACACGATGGACAGCAAACATGTGGCTATCGACCAGCTATGCATCTACGAGGAGAGGTCGGAAGACCGTGCTACGGATTTCGGCAAGACGAGCATGGATTATTATATCACCAGCAACTATGAAATCACGCTGATGAAATACTACCAATCATACGAAGCGACGAGACCTGAATTGGAACAGACTCGCCGCTATGTAATCAATAAGAAGGGGGAATTCGAAGAGGTGGTTATTGAATTGTAATCTTAACAGGCTGCTCGACTTCTTTCTTCCACTGTTTCAGATAGTTGAACCATTCCTTGGCAGAATGATAGCCAAACGACTCGTTGGCAGAGGTATAGGTCACCTTGTAAGCCATACGGTCGCCGTTGACTTTCAGCACGTAGGCATAGTTGTCTTTGTTGGCAGGCTCCTCGCTGACGATATTCTGCTGAGGCACATAGACGGCCAACCCCACCGTCTCGCGCTTCCAGTTGAGCGTGTCGGTCGAGGGATAGTCGGTACCCCAACAGGCTCGCAATCCTTTCTTGTCGCTGAACTCCTCAGAGCCCTTCACGTTGATGATACCCGTCGAGAAACGATAGTCGCTGACGTTGTGGTTGAACATGACGTCAACATCGGTATCGCGATGGCCTGCATACTGGGTATAACGGAGCGTCATATTGACGGGAGCCTTTGTGGCATCAGCCTTCCATCCGCGGTCAACGACTTCAACGATAGCACGCAGGGGACCGTAGCTGATGACGCGTTGGGTACGCGAGCGGACGGGCTCGACGAGGGTAGGTTTCTGACCGTCCCAGCCACGAAAGGCACCGAGTCCGAAGGTCTGACCCACCCATAGCACATCGTCACCATAACCTTTCTCCTTGAGGTCGGCAGGGGTGTAGAATTGGGTCTCTTTCAGTTCCAGCTGTTTGTTGAATTTGCCGTAAAGATCCAGTGTCTGACGGGCGTCGAAATAGATGCGGATGCCATTCAGCTCGCTCTCGAAGTCGACACCGTGATGATGTTGTATATTGTAGGTGTATGCAGCATCGCCTCGGGCAGTCAACGATTCGATGTAATTATTCTGCTGATGTTTCTTCAGCTTCTTGTCCTTGCTGTTTGACAGCACCATCTCAGCATAGACACGGGCAGGGTAGGTGCGTAGTTCACCCTGGTCCATCAACTCAACAGTATATCGCTTGGTCTCCTTCTTGTCCAAATTGGCCAAAAAGCAGAGCTCATCGAATGTCTCGTCCTGGTTCAGGTCGTCCAGCTGACAGGGAATCTCCTGACCCGACAGCGTGACGAGCGCGGAGCAGACTTCACCATAGGGTGTCAGCGCAATGACAACAGGCACGTCGGTGCGGCTTGTGCTTGAGGGGTTGGTTACTGTGACGGTAATGGTACGGCTGGCAAAGAGCGTGGTGCTCAAGAGGGCCAACATAAGGAGTGATTGGATTCGTTTCATGTGAAAAAATAGTTTTATTTCTTGCAAATTTCACACAAATAAACGAATTTGAGCGGTACAAGAAACTTTTTTTTAATTTTTTTAGTTTAAAATTTGGTTTTTACAACAAATTTTAGTAATTTTGTCACGGATTTTAAATATAGTTAAGAACATCGCTGTTATCTACATGAGAAAAATTTACGGAATATTAGTCTTGTTGATGATGTTGTGTCTCGGCTGTCAGTGGCAGCTGAAACCCAACGATGATGCGACGAATGAGCGGAGCGTCACAATTCAACGCTATGACCGTATAGAGAACCTGTATTTGACAACGGGCGACTTTTCGGCTTTGCAACAGATGAATACCGTCTTCCCCATGCAGACGCGTATGTTGATAGAGGATGTGTTACAATTGGGCAAGGTGAACGATAGGGATATCAACAGCAAGTTCCTCAATTTCTTCCAAGACTCGACGTTGCAGGTGATGCTGGCTGACGTACAACAGCAGTATGCTGATATGGATGACATCAATACGGAACTGAATGTGGCCTTTGAACGTCTGAAAGAGGAAATGCCCGATATGGAGTTACCTGAGGTTTATACGCAGGTGGGGTCGTTCGACCAAAGCATTGTGGTGAGCAACAACACTTTAGGTATCAGTCTGGATAAGTATCTGGGCAAGGACTATCCTTTCTACGTGGCGCACTACACGCAGGAGCAGCGTAGCATGATGGATAGGAATATGATAGTGCCCGACTGTCTGGGTTTTTATATTTTGAGTCTCTATCCGCTCTCTGCGGAACGTATGGAATCACAGATGGAGCGAGACATGCACATGGGTAAGATACAATGGATAGTGAACAGCGTTACGGAGCGACAGGTGTTCAACAATGCGTATGTGACGCTGATAGCTGATTTCATGAAGGAGAATGCTAAAGTCAGTTATGCACAGTTGTTGCACCACACAGACTATAGTGTTTTTAAAAAATAGTAAATCGACTAAAATTTTGGGAGCAGGAATGGCGGTGTGCCCATTTTTTTTTGTATCTTTGCAACCCAAAACAATAAGTAATCATGCCAGAACAGACAAATAATAGTGGAGGACAGCGTCGTCGCAGACAGCAAGCCGTTGACAATACCTATGCTCACGTGCAGCCACAAGCTCCTGATATTGAGCGTGCTGTACTTGGTGCCTTGATGATTGACAAGGATGCCTATGCTGTAGTATGTGAGATGCTGACTCCTGAGAGCTTCTATGAGCCGCGTAACCAGAAAGTGTATAACGCTATCCGTGAACTCTCGATGCATGAGAGCCCGGTCGATGTTTGGACGGTAACCGAACAGCTGGCCAAGCTGGGTGACCTGGAAGATGTGGGAGGACCAGGCTACGTGACGGAGTTGTCTTCGCGTGTAGCTTCTTCAGCCAATATCGAGTATCACGCTCGCATCATTGCACAGAAGTCGCTGGCTCGTCAACTCATCTCGTTTGCCAGCGTTATTGAGACGAAGGCTTTTGACGAGACAGTCGACGTGGATGATTTGATGCAGGAAGCGGAGGGCTCGCTCTTCGAACTAGGTCAGCGTAACATGAAGAAGGACTACACCCAGATAGATCCTGTTATCAAAAATGCCGTGGATGTTATTCAAAAGGCTGCGGGCAATAAGGATGGCTTGACGGGTGTGCCTACAGGTTATAACAAGTTGGATGATATTACCTCTGGATGGCAACCCTCTGACTTGGTTATCATTGCAGGACGACCAGCTATGGGTAAGACCTCGTTTGCCCTCTCGATGGCGAAGAATATAGCTGCCGACTATAAGGTTCCAATGGCTTTCTTCTCGCTTGAAATGTCTAACGTTCAGCTTGTGAACCGACTGATTTCCAACTGTTGTGAGATTCAGGGTTCGAAGATTCTGAACGGACAGTTGCAGCCCGATGAATGGGAACGTCTGGATAAACGCATTAACGGACTTTTGGGAGCTCCACTCTATGTTGATGATACCCCTGGACTTTCTGTCTTTGAGTTACGTACGAAGGCGCGTCGTCTGGTTCGCGAGCATGGCGTGAAAATCATTATGATTGACTATCTGCAGCTGATGAATGCCAACGGCATGAGATTCTCCAGTCGTCAGGAGGAGGTTTCCACCATCTCACGTTCGCTCAAGGGATTGGCCAAGGAGCTGGATATACCCATCCTGGCTCTGTCGCAGTTGAATCGTGGTGTGGAGAGTCGTGAGGGGCTGGAAGGTAAGCGTCCCCAGTTGAGCGACCTGCGTGAGTCGGGAGCCATTGAGCAGGATGCCGATATGGTATTGTTTGTGCATCGACCAGAGTATTATCATATCTATCAAGATGATAATGGTCGCGACCTGCATGGTATGGCGCAAATCATTATTGCCAAGCATCGTAAAGGTGCTACGGGCGATGTGCTGCTGACCTTCCGTGGTGAGTTTACTCGCTTTGAGAACCCTGAGGACCGTCGACTGGGTACGAAACATCAAGACGATGGCGGAGGTGAGATTCTGGGTAGCAGAATGAATGGCAACTCACAGCAAGATGCTAATGAATCGCCATTTGGTTATGAGGAGTCAGGAGGACCCTTGCCCTTCTAACACCTATTATCTCTAACCTCTCACTTCTTAGAATATCTGTCTATCAATGATTGAGCTTGGCTGTTGCCGAGCTCTTTTGCTTTGTTGAGGTTCTGCAGACCTTCCGACTTCAGACCTTTCACACATTGGGCTAGCCCGAGGAACAGATAGCCGTCACTCTCCTGCGGCGCCATATTCACCAGACTTTTTGCTGTTTCAATAGCCTCGTCAGTCATTCCCACACGCAACTCTACATTGGCCTTCTCAGCACGATAGACAGTCTCGCTGGGTTCCATCTCTACCGCACGTTTGATGTCGTCTAAAGCCTGCTGGTACAGGTGGCCTGCAAACTCAGCCTGTTCGCGGAGGAAATAGAAGTTGGCACCAAGTTGGGCTGACATGAGTGTGGCATAGTCGTTATAGTCATTAACCGCAGGACGGTATTTCTTGGCATTATAGAGCATCTGAGCACGAGCCAGCAAATAGGGCGCTGCTGTCTTGACGTAAGGCTTACTGAAGGTGTTGACGGCACTGTCGAGCAAGGCGATAGCTGTCTCTTGGTCGTTGAGCTGCGTCTTACATTGTGCTGCTGCATAGTAGGACTCCGCCTTCATCACATCGTTCTTGGTCAGTTCCATATACACATCGTATGCCATATCGTATTTCTGCTGGGCATATAGAATCTGAGCCTGTTGCTGGCGATAGATGGCTTGTGGATTAATGGCATAGGCCGCCTGCGACTCCTGTAATGCCAGGTCGAGGGTCCACGGCTCGAAAGGTTTATCGCTCTGATACACTTCTTTCTGATAAATAATCTGGGCATACTGATAATGCGCCTCGTCCTTCGCATCGGCAACCTTCAGCGCCTGCTTCATGTCTTCATCAGCAGCCTGGAAATTGTTCTTGGCAGCCTGTAGACGGGCTCGATAGACGTAGCCGTCGGTAGTCTGTGGGAACTTCTCGATAAAGCGATTGATGAGCTGGGCATAATCGTCAGCTTCCATATTGGTTGAAGCCATATAGAGCATGAGGGTGGCTTCCGACACATCGTCGGGAAGTGCCTTGGGGATTTTGATGTTGCGCAGTACGCGGTCGTTCAGACTCAGCCCTGACATACGCAGATTGTTGGCAAAGCTGGCACTCATGGCAAAGCTCTCAGGCTTGTTGCTATTGGTAGAGGGTTGCAGGATGCCAATAGCCTCGCCCTGCTCATTCAGAACGGGACATCCCACCTGTTGGTCTGTCGTGCTCATCGCTAACGTGTAGTAGGCAAAACCTCCGTTGAGTGTCTCGGCATTGCTGATGGTACCGCTGATGCAGGCAGGCGTCTTCTTTACAGTATACGGTAACAACCACACTACGCTACCGTTTGTTGCTGTGCCGTTGGCAATGGCGAGTGCTTGTGTCTTCTTGGCGTTAACCTGGAACTTAGCGACATCGTACATATCATTAACACCCATGATGCAGGTCACCTCCATCTCCTTGCCCTGCGCATCGATAACTACGGCTCGCTGAGAACCCTTAAATGGGGCATAGCTGCTGAGTGCCTCGCCCTGCTCACCTACGAAGAATCCATTGGTACTTGCTAGCAGGGAACCATCGGCACTGAAGGTCTTGAGGGTGAACACTGCATTGGTAGCTTTCTTGACCCACGAGGGGTTTTGCGCCACAGTGTGGCTCAATAATAAACAACAAATAATAATTATAAATGATAATCGTTTCATAGCTTTAAAAGTTCTTTTGCATGTTGTATGGCGGCTTCTGTCACATCACTTCCGCTGAGCATCTGTGCTATCTCCTTGATACGCTCGTCGTTGCTCAGTTCTTGCATCTGACTGACGGTGCCGTTCTTCGTCTCCTCCTTGGAAACGCGGTAGTGATGACTGCCTAAGGCGGCAATCTGGGGCAGGTGGGTGATAGAGATGACCTGACGCTCTGTGTGTCCCATCTCCTGCATGATTTGCGCCATCTTCTCTGCTATCTTGCCACTGACGCCTGTATCTATCTCGTCGAATATGATGGTGGGCAATTTGACAGCCCCGCTAATCATCGCCTTTAATGACAGCATCACGCGAGCTATTTCACCACCTGAAGCCACCTGAGCTACAGGTTGAAGTGGGGTGGAGGTGTTGGCGGAGAAGAGGAACGACACGTTATCCTGCCCGTTTTTGCCCAACTCCTCAGTAGTGATTTGTACGTCGAAGCGGGCGTGGGGCATGCCGAGTGCCTCCAGACGTTGAGCCAACTCACTTTTCATCTTCTTGGCAGTAGCTTGGCGCAGGGTACTGATGGTTGATGCCTTCTTGGTGCAGACGTTACGCAATTGCTCAACCTGCTTCTCCAGTTCGCTGACGGCTTCGTCACTATTCTCGATATTGGATAATTTCTGTTGCAACTCGTCGCGGAGTATGATGAGCTCCTCCACGTTATCAGTATGGTACTTCTTTTCCAGTTCGTAAAGACGGTCCAGACGGTTGTTGATGCTATCCAGTTCTGAAGGGTCAAAGTCGGTGTCCTCCAGTAGTTGGCTCACCTCGTCGGCAATGTCTCTCAGCTCGATGCGACAAGACTCCAGACGCTCCGTCAGTTCTGAGCTTTTGGGTAGCACCTTGCTGATGCTATTCAGTGAGTAGGTAGCTTTCTTCACCTGAGTGACGACACCTTGTTCGTCACCGTTCAGCGCATTGTCTGCTTCGTAAAGAGCTGTCTTTATGTCCTCTGCGTGACACATTGTCTCGCTCTGTTGTTCGAGTTCTTCCTGTTCGCCAGCATTCAGTTTGGCAGCAGAGAGCTCGTCAAACTGGAATTGCAGAAAGTCGATGTTCTGACGATTACGCTCAATGTCCTCTTTCAGCATTGATAGCTCGCGCAGTTTCTGTTGATAGTCGGCAAAGCTCTGTTGGTAAGCCTCCAGTTCCTTACTGTCGTTAGCCAGGATGTCGACCACATTCAGCTGGAAGTCTTGCTTGTTAAGCAGCAGGTTCTGGTGCTGCGAGTGAACGTCCATCAGCTGGTCGCCTAACTCTTTAAGCATGCTCAGCGCCACTGGAGTGTCGTTGATGAAGGCACGGCTCTTGCCGGCAGCAGTCAGCTCACGTCGTATGATGGTGTCGTTGTTGTCGTACTCTATGTCATTCTCGTCGAAGAAAGGCTTCATGTCGTAGCGTGACAGGTCGAAGTGAGCCTCTATCACACACCGGTCAGTTCCCTGCTTGATGGCCTTCGAGTCAGCACGCTGTCCTAACAGAAGTCCTATGGCTCCTAGGATGATAGACTTACCAGCACCTGTCTCACCCGTAATGACTGAGAAGCCTGGATGCAACTCGATATCTAGCTCGTCAATCAGCGTAAAGTTCTTGATGTATAATTGTCGTAGCATAATGTTATTTTCTGATTTTATCCCATGCGTTGCTTTGAGCTGCATTGATGTTCATCAATAGGTCGTAGATGGCTTCTTTCTCCTTCTGCGTACCCTTTCCCTCGTAAATGTTAGCCAGCTCGTCGCGCTTATAGTCCGTCCATATCTGAGGCAACAGGCTTAATGGCTTCTGTTCGTGAGCCACCTTTAGTCCTTTATCCAATGCTGTTGTGACGTTGGCTCGTCCGCGTTCTACATTGTTGGCCATCTCGTCGAGACCTGTACGATAGTAGTCGTATTGCAACTGGCGGAAAGGCTTCATCTGCTCGTCCAGATAGTCGTTGATGAGAGCAAAGCGGTTGCGCGAGTCTTCGAAAGACTTCCATCCGGAGAAACCTAAGTCCTGTGCGTTGTTCACCAGTTGCATACAACGTTGCAGTACGTCGGTTCCTCCCAAGGGAGCAAAGCTGTCCAGATTAAGTCCGATAATCAGATAGGCATAGTAGGCCATCAGTGCTGTCAGCTGGTTGTCAACGGTCTCGTCGTTGTAGTTCAGTTGGTCGAACTGTGCAAACTGGAAGTTGAAGTCACCATCTTTATTATTATATAAGGTAGTGGTGTAGGCAGAGTTGTATACAGGTCGGTTGGCCTGTATCATTGCTGAGCATTCAAACAGGTTATTTGAGGCATCGTACTTCGTCACCGTCAGGTTGAAGTTCACTACAATCCGCTCATGCTTCATGAACTGCAGCTCTGTCCATTGGCGGTCGTTCATCCATTGCTCCAAGGTCTGTTGCAAGTTCTCGAAAATCGACTTGTCCGTCCGCTCGATCTGTTGTGTGTTGAGGTTGATTTTCACCTCTAACTCCTGAGCCGTTGCCGTGAAACACGTAAGCACAGCAATAGTCAAGATGGATAAACGATATGTCAGTGTGTGACGTTTCATAGTCGTTTGCTCAGCTCGTCGACGATATCTTTGGCTACCTGTTGTTTCGACTTCTTGTCGTAG
This sequence comes from Prevotella sp., assembly GCA_017941345.1. GTDB lineage: Bacteria > Bacteroidota > Bacteroidia > Bacteroidales > Bacteroidaceae > Prevotella. Next base: position 12,679 of record JAGAWQ010000137.1, read on the forward strand.
TCTTGCTGTCCTTCGCGAGAGATGATGCTGATTTGGTTGTCGTCTGATTGGAAGCAGGTACCTTTGTGTTGCAGTGAGTTCAGCACGATGAAGTCGAGATTCTTCTTCTCGAGTTTCTTATGGGCATTGGCTTCCTCGTCATTGGTCTCTAATGCAAAACCCACCATCAGCTGGTTTTCTTGCTTCATCTGTCCCAGCTGAGCAGCGATGTCGTAGGTGGGTTTCAGACGGATGACGAGGTCGTCCTTCTCACGTTTGATTTTCTCTGAAGCGATGTGCTCAGGACGGAAATCAGCCACTGCGGCACAAAGGATGGCAGCATCAGCATGGAGGAAGTTTTCCGTAGCAGCATGGTACATCTGCTCGCAGCTCTCCACGTCGATACGGTGAATCTGCGATGAACACTGTATGCTGACGGGACCGGCTATCAGTGTCACTTCGGCACCACGACGAGCACACTCCTCAGCCAGCGCAAAGCCCATCTTTCCGCTGGAGTAGTTGCCAATAAAGCGTACGGGGTCTATCTTCTCGTAAGTAGGACCTGCAGTGATAATGACCTTCTTGCCCTTTAAGTCCTTGGGCTCGAAGTAGTTATCCAGATAGGCCACAATCTGTTCAGGCTCCTCCATACGTCCTTTACCCTCCAGTCCTGATGCCAGGAATCCGCTCTGTGGCTCGATTATCTGATTGCCGAACGAGAGTAGGCGTTGCATGTTCTGTTGGGTAGTAGGGTGTTGGTACATGTCCAGGTCCATCGCCGGAGCAATGAATACGGGAGCTTTCATCGACAAATAGGTGGTGATGAGCATGTTGTCAGCAATGCCATTAGCCATCTTCCCTAACGTAGAAGCAGTACATGGAGCTATCAGCATGGCGTCAGCCCATAGACCTAAAGACACATGTGAGTTCCACGTACCGTCACGTTGTGAGAAAAACTCGCTGACGACGGGCTTCTGGGTGAGTGCAGAGAGAGTGATGGGAGTGATAAACTCCTTGCCTGCAGGGGTAATAACCACCTGCACCTCAGCACCAGCCTTGATGAGTCCGCGAATAATGTAGCATGCTTTGTAGGCAGCAATGGAACCTGTGATGCCTAATACAATTTTCTTACCTTTTAGCATTCTTTACTTGTTGGCTTCGCGCAATCTGATGCGTGTCAGCACTTGTTTGGTGTTATAGGTGAAGTCGCCAGCCAATATCCAGCTGTAGTACCCAGAATCCATGCGTAGCACCTGAGCAACAGGTAATCCCTTATGCTTACCGAAGTTGAACACCTCAGTACGCTTACCGTTGACTTCAGCCCATACGATGCGTCCTGCGAAGTCAACATTGTCGTTGGTCTTGGAGAATTCTGCCAAAGCCTTCATGTCGTTGGGTAACACGCGCCCCTCAGGGTCTTCACCCAATTCTCGTTGGCGCTCCTCAGTATAGCGATCCAGTTCGCCCATCAGCACTCGATAGGTTGCTTCGGTATCCTGGTCGGCACGGTGAGCCTCGAAGTCATCCTCCATCTTGCGTCCACAGTAGAACTTATATGCGGAAGCCAGATTGCGACGCTCCATCTTCTTAAAGATAGTACAAGCGTCGATGAGGCACGCTTTCGAGAAGTCGAAGTCGATACCTGCGCGCAGGAACTCTTCAGCCAACAGGGGGATGTCGAAGTAGTTGGAGTTGAATCCGGCTATGTCGGAGCCTTGGAACACGTCCTCTATTTTCTTAGCCAGTTGCTTGAAGGTGGGTTTGTCTTTCACGTCTTCATTGGAGATTCCAGTCAGCTGGGTAATCAGCTCAGGTATTCTCATCTCGGGATTGATGAGCTCATTGCCGCGTTCCTCCTTGTCGTTGGGGTATACCTTAATATATGACAATTGGATGATACGGTCCTTGACCAAGTCAAGTCCCGTCGTCTCCAAGTCGAAAATCACGAGAGGTTTTTGAAGATTCAGTTTCACGATTTATCTTTTATCTTTTATCTTTTCACTTTTCATTTTTCACTTCTTAGTCATTCAGTAACATGGGCATCATCAGCATCAGAATGTCCTGATTTTCAGGCTGCTCAGAAGGCAGTACCAGTCCTGCACGACTGGGGTCTGCTAACTGGATGAGAATCTCCTGACAGTCGAAGTTGCTCAGGATTTCAATGAATGAAGAACCCTTGAAGCCGATGCTCATAGGTTGCCCGTTGTAGTTGCATGAGATGCGCTCTGTGGCCGTCTTAGAGAAATCGTAATCCTCGGCATCCAGCTGGAGTGTTCCACCCTCTACGTGGAAACGGATCAGATTGCTGGAGTCATTGGCAAAGGGCTGCACACGACGCAATGCAGCAAGCAGGCCTTGACGGTCAATAGTCAACTGATTAGGATTATTCTGAGGAATAACAGAGTTGTAGTTGGGGTAGCGTCCCTCAATCAGTCGGCATATCAGTTCGCCGTCGCCATAGTTGATAACGGCATTGCGCTCGTCAAACTTGATGCTGACGTCACCACCATCCTTGCCCAGCAGGTTCTTCAACAGTGATGCAGGCTTCTTGGGCAGAATGAAGGCGGCAGGTTGTTCGCTCTTGATGCTCAGCACCTTGTTGCGTACCAGTTTGTGTCCGTCGGAAGCTACGATTGCCAGACAGTCGGGAGTCAGGTCGAAGTATATACCATTCATCACAGGGCGCAGCTCGTCCTGAGCCGTAGCAAAGAGTGTACGGTTGATGTTTTCTGACAGGAGTGAATTGGAGATGGTTATCTCGTTGGCGTTAAAACTGATGCCTTGCGGCTGCGGGAACTCGTCAGCATTCTCAGTGGGCAGTGAGAACATACCATTTTGGTATGAAATCTTAGCTAGGTTGGTTTGCAGGTCAACTTCAAATGTGATGGGTTGCTCGGAAAATCCCTTGACAGCCTCCAGCAAGTCGTGGTTGCCAATAGCGAATCGTCCGTTTCCGTCGCTTTCTGTCAGTTCAATCTGTGTCTTCATTACATTCTCGCTGTCTGATGCTGTCAGATAGAGCACACCGTCGTGGATGTCGAACAGGAAATCAGCCAGAATAGGCAACGAGTTTTTGCTGTTAATAACTCTCGAAAGAGCATTGAGTTTGCTGCTTAGCGCAGTGCTTGATACGGTAAATCTCATGAGTATTTATATTTTTAGTTTTGTCTAAATGTCCTAATTGAGCACAAAAATACAAAAAGTCTGGCTCAATAGCAAAAATATTTGCCGAAAAATTCTCATTTTAGAATTATTTTCCGTAATTTCGCAATCTGAAACAGTTAAACATATAAAAAATAAGGTATAAAACAATTATGGAATTAACAGGAAAAATCATTGCTGTAATGCCAGCAAACAGTGGTGTCTCAGCACGCACGGGTAACTCATGGATGTCTCAAGAGTATGTGATTGAGGTACCAGGACAATATCCCCACAAGTGTCTCTTCCGCATCTTTGGCGAGGATCGTATCAAGCAGTTTAACATTCAGATGGGCGAAGACCTGACAGTCAGCTTCGACATCGACGCACATGAGTATAACGGTCGTTGGTTTAACGAGATTCGAGCCTATAATGTTAGTCGTGGCACCGCTCCCGTAGCCGCTCCCGGTGTGGCTCCTGAGGCTGCTCCGTTCCCTCCTCAGCAGGCTGCTCCGTTCCCACCGGCACAGGAGTCGGCAGGCGAGGGTAGTACTGACGATCTGCCCTTCTAAGAGAGTTATTCATAAAATATCGCGCGTACATTATTTATTATTTTAACCAATATGCTTACACAACAAGACCTAAAACAGCTTGCTCAGAAGGGAATCTCTGAGCAGCAGATTGAGACCCAGTTGGGACAGTTCAAGACTGGTTTCCCGTTCCTGAAATTGGAAGCAGCTGCCGCTATCGGACGTGGCATTATGGCTCCTAACAGCGATGAGGGAAGGAAATATGTAGAAGCCTGGCAGCAGTATAAGGCTGCTGGTCGTAAGGTGGTGAAGTTTGTGCCTGCCTCAGGTGCTGCCAGCCGTATGTTCAAGGATATGTTTGCCTTTGTCGACGCTGACTATGACAAGCCCACTACCGACTTCGAGAAGAAGTTTTTCGACAACATTCAGAACTTCGCTTTCTACGACGAGCTGGATGCTGCCTGCCAGAAGAACGAGGGTAAGGGCATCAAGGCGCTGATAGCCGAGGGTAACTTCAAGGCTGTTGCTGCCAACATGCTGCAGGCTGAGGGTCTGAACTACGGTCAGCTGCCTAAGGGCCTGCTCCTGTTCCATAACTATCCTGAGGGCCCACGTACGCCGATGGAGGAACACTTGGTTGAAGGTGCGCTCTACGCTGCTACTAATGGCGAGGCACACGTACACTTCACCGTTTCTCATGAACACATGGAGCTCTTCAAGCAGAAGGTTGCCCAGAAGGCCGACTTCTATGCCCAGAAGTACGGTATCCACTACGATATCTCTTTCTCTGAGCAGAAGCCCTCGACGGATACCGTAGCTGCCAATCCCGATGGCACCCCATTCCGCAATCCCGATGGCTCGTTGCTGTTCCGTCCCGGTGGTCACGGTGCGCTCATCGAGAATCTGAACGAGATAGAGGCTGACGTTATCTTTGTGAAGAATATTGACAATGTTGTGCCCGACCGTCTGAAGGGCGACACCGTGCTGTGGAAGCAGATTATCGCAGGTGTGCTGGTAACGCTCCAGCAGAAAGCTTTCGACTATCTGCGTCTGCTCGACACAGGTAAGTATAGCCACGACCAGATTGAGGAGATGATTCGTTTCGTCCAGCAAGACCTCTGCTGTCGCAAGGCTGACATCAAGGAGCTGGAGGATGCTGACCTCGTCATCTATCTGCGCGAGAAACTGAATCGTCCTATGCGCGTCTGTGGTGTGGTGAAGAATGTGGGTGAGCCTGGTGGTGGCCCGTTCCTGACCTATAACCAAGACGGCACTGTTAGCTTGCAAATCTTGGAGAGTTCGCAGATTGACAAGTCTAATAAGGTGTATATGGATATGTTCACCAAGGGTACGCACTTCAATCCTGTTGACCTCGTGTGTGCCGTTAAGGACTACAAGGGACAGGCCTTCGACCTGCCTAAGTACGTTGACCCCACTACGGGCTTCATCTCGCAGAAGTCGAAGTCTGGTAAGGAGTTGCTGGCCCTTGAGTTGCCAGGATTGTGGAATGGTGCTATGAGCAATTGGAACACCATATTCGTTGAGGTACCCCTGTCGACATTCAATCCTGTAAAGACTGTCAACGACCTGTTGCGTGAACAACATCAGTAATATTATCAAAATTATGAACAAAAGATTAAGTTTGATATTTTCCGGTCTGCTCATCTGCTGTGGCTTCATTAGCGCACAGCAGGTGAGTGACCTTCAGAAGCGTGCAGAGGAGGAAACCAACAACAACAAGGTGGCTCCGGCACGTTTTTTTTATATTCGTGCCTACGAAGACTATGTCCGCAAGGGACAGATGAAGCAGGCAGTAGAGTGTGGCACAAAGGGTGCTGCTTTATATTATAAGGAGAATTATTGGCAGGAAGCCTTCGATTTGCTGCATAACATTGACCAGAATATCTCGACGCAGAGTGTTCCTGAGAGCGAGAAGTCCGGCTTGTATTACTACACGTCGAAGGAACGTCTGCAGATGTACATGAAGATGCGTCGTGCCCCCCAGGCACTTGAGCATCTGAAGTCAATGGAGAATCATGCCAATGCCTGCAACGACGAGGAAGTCAAGAACGACCTGCTCTACAGCAAGGCTATCTATTACTACACCTTCGGTGAAAGTGCCAAAGGTAATGCCGTCTTCGAGGAGATGACCAAGAAGCTGACGGCCTCGAAGGAGTACAGCAAGGTGGACGAGGTGTATCGCACCCTGATAGCCAATGGTCGTCGCAGCAACAGCGCCTCGCTGGTCGCCCAGTCGTATAAGGCCTATATGGCTTGGAAAGACTCAGTCAACGTCATCAAACATGCTGACGAGATAGCTGCTCTGAAGAAGCAGATTGCTGACAATGAGGCCTCTATTGCTGATAAGGACAGCTCGCTGACTATGCGTATGGCCACCATCATTGGTCTCTGTATTCTGGCTGGAGCATTGGCTGTAGTGCTCATTCTGGGTGCTATCGTGCTGATGCGTTACATCCTCCTTACCCGCAAGCAGCAGAATGCTATCGCAATGGCCAACGACAATATTGCGTTGAAGGCAAAGTTTATTGGCAATATCTCAGCTCAGCTGGAGCCTTCCTTGAAGAAGCTCGACCAGCGTCAACCTGAGGTGAAGGCCCTGCTCAGCTTTACCGATCATGTGCAGCAGCTCTCTGAGTTGGAGAATACTGTCGACCAGCCTGCAGAAGTAGAGGATGTGCAGCTGCAGCCTTTCTGCGAAGGTGTTGCCGACCAGGTGCGTGAAAAAGTACCGTCCGATGTCACGCTGAAGGTCAATGCTCCCAAGATGAGCGCAGCCATGAATCAGGAGTACGTCACCCATATCCTGCTCCATCTGCTCAACAATGCTGTGGAGCATGTGAACGAGGAGGGCACCATCACGCTGGAGTACAAGAAGCGTGGCCCTAAGACCCACCAGTTCCTGGTCAGCAATACGGGTGAGCCTATCCCTGAGGAACACCGCGACGATGTGTTCAAACCCTTCCTCGAAATCCTCGACCTCACGAAGGGCGATGGCCTCGGGCTCCCCATCTGCCGTCAGATGGCGCTGAAGATGAAAGGCGACCTCACCATCGACCCGCAGTTTACCAAAGGTACCCGCTTCGTACTCGAACTGCACGCATAAGACAGAATTTTTATACAGTTAATTATCAAATCGCTGCTTTTTCCCCAAAAAAGTGGCGATTTGTTTGTTTGTTACGTGGAAAATGCGTAATTTTGCACACTTTGAAAGGCTATATTTAAGGTAAAAAAGCAAAATAGAAAGATTATGAGTGACAGATTGTTTATTTTCGACACTACGCTTCGCGATGGCGAGCAGGTGCCCGGCTGCCAGTTGAACACCATTGAGAAGATTCAGGTGGCCAAAGCCCTTGAACAGTTGGGTGTCGACGTGATTGAGGCAGGATTTCCCATCAGCTCGCCTGGTGATTTCAATTCGGTGATTGAGATTTCCAAGGCCGTTACGTGGCCTACTATCTGTGCGCTGACACGTGCCGTGCAGAAAGATATCGACGTAGCCAACGAGGCGCTGCAGTATGCCAAACACAAGCGTATCCACACGGGTATCGGTACCTCCGACTCGCACATCAAGTACAAGTTCAACTCTACCCGCGAGGAGATTATCGAGCGTGCCGTTGCTGCTACGAAATACGCGAAGAAGTACGTGGAGGACATTGAGTTCTACTGCGAGGATGCCGGTCGTACTGAAAACGAGTATCTGGCTCGTGTCGTTGAGGCTGTCATCGCTGCTGGTGCTACGGTGGTTAACATCCCCGATACTACGGGTTACTGCCTGCCTCAGGAGTACTTCGAGAAGATTAAGTATCTGAAGGAGCATGTGTCGAACATCGACAAGGCCATCATCTCTACCCACTGTCACAACGACCTGGGTATGGCTACAGCCAACACCTTCAACGGTGTGATGGGCGGTGCCCGTCAGGTGGAGGTGACCATCAATGGTATTGGCGAACGTGCCGGTAACACCTCGCTCGAGGAGATTGCTATGATTCTGAAGTGTCACAAGGGTCTGGGCATCGAGACCAATATCAACACCACGAAGATTTATCCCACGAGCCGCATGGTCAGCTCGCTGATGAATATGCCCGTACAGCCCAACAAGGCTATCGTGGGCCGTAATGCCTTTGCCCACTCGTCTGGTATCCATCAGGACGGTGTGCTGAAGAATGCGCAGACCTACGAGATTATCGACCCCAAGGACGTGGGTATCGACGACAACTCTATCGTACTGACAGCCCGTTCGGGACGTGCAGCCCTGAAGTATCGTCTGAACGTCAATGGCGTAGAGCTCTCTGATGAGAAGCTCGACAAGGTCTATGAGAAGTTCCTCCAGCTGGCCGACCAGAAGAAGGAGGTCAACGATGCCGACGTGCTGATGCTCGCTGGTGCTGATACCGCTGAGGCTCATGCCGTGAAGCTTGAGTTCCTGCAGGTTACTACGGGTAAGGGTGTGAAGAGCGTCGCCTCTATCGGCCTCGACATCTCTGGTCAGAAGTTCGAGGCAGCTGCCTCAGGTAACGGTCCTGTCGACGCTGCCATCAAGGCTCTGAAGAAGATTATCATGAAGCAGATGACGCTGAAGGAGTTCACCATCCAGGCCATCTCTAAGGGCTCTGACGATGTGGGTAAGGTACACATGCAGGTGGAGTACGACGGCAGCCTGTACTATGGTTTTGGTGCTAACACGGACATCGTGACAGCCTCTGTAGAAGCATATATCGACTGTATCAACAAGTTTAAGAAATGAATACACTCTTCGATAAGATTTGGGACAAGCACGTCGTCCAGATAGTGGAGGACGGTCCTACACAACTGTATATCGACCGTCTGTACTGCCATGAGGTGACTTCGCCTCAGGCTTTCGACGGTATGCGTGCCCGCGGGCTGAAGTGTTTCCGTCCCGACCACATCTACTGTATGCCCGACCACAACACCCCTACGCACGACCAGGACAAACCCATCGAGGAACCCGTTTCTGCCAAGCAGGTGTCTACGCTGGCTCAGAATGCGAAGGACTTTGGACTGACGCATTATGGCATGATGGACCCCTCGAATGGTATCATCCATGTGGTAGGTCCTGAGAAGGGCTTGTCGCTGCCCGGTATGACCATTGTCTGTGGCGACTCCCACACCTCTACCCACGGTGCTATGGGTGCTGTAGCCTTTGGTATCGGCACCTCTGAGGTCGAGATGGTGATGGCCTCGCAGTGTATCCTGCAGCAGAAGCCTAAGTCGATGCGTATCAACATCAACGGCGAGCTTGGGAAGGGTGTCACCGCTAAGGATGTAGCCCTCTATCTGATGTCGCAGCTGACCACCTCGGGTGCTACGGGTTATTTCGTGGAGTATTCGGGCGATGTGGTGCGCAACCTCTCTATGGAAGGCCGTCTGACGCTCTGTAACCTGTCTATCGAGATGGGTGCGCGTGGTGGCTTCGTAGCTCCCGACGAAGTGACCTTTGATTATGTCAAAGGTAAGGAGTTCGCCCCCAAGGGTGCTGAGTGGGACAAGGCCGTAGCCTATTGGAAGACGCTGAAGAGTGGCGACGATGCTGTGTTCGACAAGGAACTCACTTTCGACGCCAAGGATATCGAGCCTCGCATCACCTATGGCACCAATCCGGGCATGGGTATCGGCATCACCGAACCTATCCCCGCTACTGCTGAAGAGGCGAAGTCGCCTAAGCAGGGCTTCGAGAAGGCGCTGAACTATATGGGCTTCAAGGCTGGCGAGAAGTTGCTGGGCAAGCAGATAGACTATGTCTTCCTGGGTGCCTGCACCAATGGCCGCATCGAGGACTTCCGTGCCTTTGCCTCTATTGCCAAAGGACGTAAGAAGGCTGATAACGTCGTAGCTTGGCTGGTTCCTGGCTCATGGGCTGTCGACCGTCAGATTCGTGAGGAGGGTCTCGACAAGGTGCTTGAGGCCGCTGGCTTTGAGATTCGCCAACCCGGCTGTTCGGCCTGTCTGGCGATGAACGACGACAAGGTGCCTGCCGGCAAGTATGCCGTATCCACTTCTAACCGTAACTTCGAAGGTCGTCAGGGTCCCGGTTCCCGCACCATCCTCTGCTCACCCCTCGTAGCTGCTGCTGCTGCTGTCACTGGAGTAATCACTGACCCTAGGGAAATGTAGAAAATGAGAAAATGAGAAATTTCAAAAAATGAAACAGAAATTCAACGTTATAACATCTACCTGTGTTCCCCTGCCTTTGGAGAACGTAGACACCGACCAGATTATTCCTGCGCGCTTCCTCAAGGCCACTACCCGCGAGGAGCGTTTCTTTGGCGACAACCTGTTTCGCGACTGGCGCTACAACAGTGACGGCACGCTGAACAAGAACTTCGTGCTCAACGACCCCACCTACGGCGGATGCATCCTCGTGGCGGGCAAGAACTTCGGTTCCGGCTCTTCGCGCGAGCATGCTGCATGGGCTATAGCTGGCTATGGTTTCCGCGTGGTCATCAGCTCTTTCTTCGCTGATATCCACAAGAACAACGAGCTCAACAACTTCGTGCTGCCCGTTGTGGTCAGCGAGGACTTCCTGAAGGAGCTTTTCGACAGCATCAAGGCCAATCCTAAGATGGAGGTCGAAGTCGACCTGCCCAACCAGCGTGTCACCAACAAGGCTACAGGCCGCAGCGAGCAGTTTGAAATCAACGGATACAAGAAACATTGTCTCATCAACGGCTTAGATGATATCGACTTCCTCGTAGAGAACCAGTCGAAGACTGAAGCATGGGAACAGCTCAACAGATAAATGGCAAACGGGGTCTCGCTCCCTTTGTAGAGATTATGGACTCTACGCTTCGTGACGGCGAGCAGACCAATGGTGTCAGCTTCCTGCCTCACGAGAAGCTGGTGATGGCCCGTAAGCTGCTGCACGACCTGAATGTCGACCGCATCGAGGTGGCCTCGGCTCGTGTGTCTGAAGGCGAGAAGGAGGCAGTGTCGATGATTTGTCGCTATGCGGCCAGCATCAACCGCCTGGATAGGGTAGAGGTGCTGGGGTTCGTCGATGGCGGCAAGTCTGTCGACTGGATTAGCGAGTGTGGCGGCAAGGTCATCAACCTGCTCTGCAAGGGCTCGCTGAAGCATTGTACCCACCAGCTGCACAAGACCCCTGAGGAGCATATCGCCGACATCCAGCAGGAGATTGCCTACGCCGCCTCGAAAGGACTGAGCGTCAACGTCTATCTGGAAGACTGGTCGAACGGCATGAAGGATTCGCCCGACTACGTCTATCAGGTGATGGATGCTTTGGTGAAAATGAGAAATGAAGAAAATGAGAAAATGAGAAATTCTCTCAATCTCTCAATTTCCCGTTTTATGCTTCCCGACACGCTGGGTGTCATGAATCCCCTGCAGGTCATCGAGTATTTCCGCAAGATGATGAAGCGCTATCCGGAGGCCCATTTCGACTTCCACGCCCATAACGACTACGATTTGGCCGTTTCCAACTCTTTGGCTGCTGTGCTCAGCGGAGCCCGAGGACTTCACGTCACGGTGAATGGGCTGGGGGAGCGTTGCGGCAATGCGCCGTTGGCCTCCGTGCAGGCTATCCTGAAAGACCACTTTCATGCCAAGACGAATATCGTCGAGAGCCAGCTCAACGACCTCTCGCGAATGGTCGAGAGTTTCAGCGGCATCAGTGTGGCCCCCAATCAGCCTATCGTTGGCGAGAATGTGTTTACGCAAGTGGCTGGCGTCCACGCCGATGGCGACTCGAAGGACAAGCTCTACTACAACGAGCTGATACCCGAGCGTTTCGGTCGTAAGCGTGAGTATGCCTTAGGCAAGAACTCCGGACGCGCCAATATCGCCAAGAACCTCGAGGAACTTGGCTTGGAGCTCACCCCCGAGCAGACCCGTCGCGTCACGCAGCGCATCACCGAGCTGGGCGACAAGAAAGAGATTGTGACGCAGGAAGACCTGCCTTACATCGTCAGCGATGTGCTCAAGCATGACGGCTCTGAGGATAAGGTCAAGCTCATCAGCTATGTGGTGAACACATCATACGGGTTAAAGCCTGGTGCCAATATCCGCGTGGAAATCAACGGCCAGCAGTATGAGGCCGGTTCTACGGGCGATGGTCAGTACGACGCCTTCGTCAAGGCCCTGCGCTATATCTATAAGAAGTATCTGAACCGCACGTTCCCCATTCTGGCCAACTATCAGGTGTCTATCCCTCCTGGCGGACGTACCGACGCGCTGGTGCAGACGGTCATCTCGTGGCACTATCACGATGGCATCCTCCGTACCCGCGGACTTGATGCCGACCAGACGGATGCAGCCATCAAGGCCACATTCAAGATGTTGAACATTGTAGAAAATGAATTGACAAAATAATTTACAAAATAGAATATTATGAAACTGAAAATTGCCATTCTGTCTGGTGACGGCATCGGACCTGAGATTATGAAGCAAGGTGTAGCCGTACTCGACGCCATTGCCCAGAAGTGTAACCACGAATTCACCTACGAGGAGGCTCTTGTCGGTGCTACTGCAATCGACGCTGTCGGCGACCCTTATCCTGAGGCTACCCACGATGTCTGCATGCGTGCTGATGCAGTGCTTTTCGCTGCTGTGGGCGACTTGAAGTACGACAACAACCCCACCGCGAAGGTACGTCCTGAGCAGGGTCTGCTGGCTATGCGTAAGAAGCTGGGCCTCTTTGCCAACGTACGTCCTGTGGCCACCTTCGACTGCCTGCTCCACAAGTCGCCCCTGAAGGACGAGTTGCTGCGCGGTGCCGACTTTGTGGTCATCCGCGAGTTGACGGGTGGTATGTATTTCGGTGAGAAATATCAGGACAACGACAAGGCCTACGATACCGACATCTATACCCGTCCTGAGATTGAGCGCATCCTGAAGGTAGCCTTCGAGATGGCTATGACGCGTCGTCGCCACCTGACCGTTGTCGACAAGGCTAACGTGCTGGCTTCCAGCCGTCTGTGGCGTCAGATTGCCAAAGAGATTGAACCTCAGTATCCTGAGGTGACGACCGACTATATGTTCATCGACAATGCCTCTATGCGTGTGCTCACCGAGCCCACTTTCTTCGATGTCATCGTCACCGAGAATACCTTTGGCGACATCCTGACCGACGAGACCTCCTGCATCACCGGTTCTATGGGCTTGCAGCCTTCGTCCAGCCTGGGCGAGCACACCCCTCTGTTCGAGCCCGTTCACGGCTCATGGCCACAGGCAAAGGGTCAGAACCTGGCCAACCCCTTGGCACAGATTCTCTCTGCCGCCATGCTGCTCGAGCACTTCGGTCTGAACAAGGAGGGCGCGCTCATCCGCGATGCTGTCAATGCCTCGCTCGATGCCAACGTGCGTACCCCTGAGATTCAGGTCAAGGGTGGTGCCCAATATGGTACAAAGGAAGTTGGTGCATGGATTGTAGACTATATCAAAAAGGCCTGATCATCCTGTTTGTTGTGATATTATCGCAACTTACAGGACAAGCCCAGAATGCAGAAAACCAGCGCTGGCGCGACTCGCTGACCTATCTGAATCAGCAGATAGCCACCCAGCCCTGGTCTTCCGACCTTCATCTGCGCAAGGCTAATGCCAACCTGCAGCTGAAGCAGTGGCAGTATGCCGTCGACGAATATTCGCTGGTGTTGCAGAAGGAACCCCGCAATCCTGCTGCGCTGTTCTATCGCGCCTATGCCAACACCCATCTGCGCCATTTCGACCTGTCGCGCAACGACCTGAACGACCTGCTCACCTATCTGCCTACCCACTTCGAGGCCCGTCTCTCGCTGGCCATCGTCTTGCAGCAGTTAGGGCGTAGGCAGGATGCGCTCGACCAGCTGAACCAGACCGTCCAGATGCACCCCGACTCCGCTGTGGCGTATGCCGCGCGTGCCAATGTCGAGCGTCAGCTGAAGCAAGATGAAGCTGCCCTCTACGACTGGGAGCGTGCAGAGCAGCTTGCGCCGCGCGACCCCCTCTATGTTGTGTCGCATGTCGACCTGTTGCTCGTCCTTGAGCGTCGCAGCGAAGCCCGTCGTGTGCTCGATGCCGCTGTGCGTCGGGGCATTCCCAAGGGTATGCTGCTTGAATGGTATGAAAAATGTAAGCGCTGATGCAGAACCTCCGTTTCAAATTACCCACCAAGCGCCAGTTCACGATAGGCTTCTTCGCCGTCGTCGCTATCCTTGCGGCTGCCCGTATGCTCGTTTCACCTTCCTCCCTCAACCCTCAACCCTCCACCCTCAACCTTCCACCCTCCACCTTCCACCTTCAACCCTCCACCTTCCCCCATCCCATCTGGAGCGTCCCCAGCTACAAGGATGCCTTCCCCGATGCGCAGGATGTGCAGATTCTGGCTGCAAACAAGTGGGGCGTGCGTCCCGTGAGGAACCGCGAGGATGCCGAGCAACGCAAGAAGGAGCTGGTCTATGTCGCAGCCAATCCCTATTACCACGTAGACCCCATGCGCAGCTCCATACCTTATCTCGTACCCCGTGCTGCCGTCCTGTTGCAGGACATTGGCCAGTCGTTCTACGACAGCCTCTACGTCAAGGGTGTGCCCCTCAACCAGCTCATCGTCACCAGCGTGCTGCGCTCGATGGACGATGTCGCCAAGTTGCAGCGCCATAACCAGAATGCTACCGAGAACTCCTGTCATCTCTACGGCACCACCTTCGACATCTGCTACAACCGCTATCACCCTGTGGGTCGTTACGTTCGCGACGACACCTTGAAGTGGGTGCTCTCTGAGGTGCTCCGCGACATGCGTCGCCAGGAGCGCTGCTACGTGAAATATGAAGTGAAGCAAGGCTGCTTCCACATCACAGTAAGATAAACATGACATAAAAAAGGAGCTGCAAACCAATGCGTTTGCAGCTCTTTTTCATTACTTCATTACATACAGCTCGTCACTCCGAGCGTGGTTCCCAGTGCAGTCAGTATCGAAACCAGAATCTGCACTATCAATTTCCAAGTTTCCTTCTTCATGGCTTTTACCTTTTCGCTTTTAACTTTTAACTTTTAACTTTTAACTTTAAGGATTACTGGTCGCCGGCACCCTCATCGTCGTCACCGCCACCGCTGGTGTTGTCGGTCGAACCGCCACCGCCGGTGTTGTCGGTCGAAGAACTGCTGGTGCTGTCGCCCTCGTTGTCCTCCACCTCAGCGTCGTCGGTCGAAGTCACACGCTTCACCACGTCGCCGTTGCGGTCGATACAGGTAATCTGGATGGCGGTGTTCTTCAGCTCTTCCTTCAGGTCGGTCGTCGGGGTGAAGATGATGCGGCGGGTGGTAATCAGACTCGACTTCACGTCCTCCACACTCTCTACCGACTTGCTGCGCACACCGAATCGCATCGTACCCAGACCGGGCAGTGCCACCGAGTGACCCTCTGTTGCCCATGCCTTGATGACCTCGCCGGCGGCATCCCAGCAGGCCTGCATCACGCCCTTGGCCACGCCCGAGCGCAGAGCCGCCTCCTTAATCACCTTGTCCTGAGCCAGTGCGATGTACAGGTCGGGCTGCATCACGTAGCGCCATACGCCAGGATCGTTCTCATTTTTAGTAAACTTAAGCTTACGCTCAACTGCTTTGATTTTAATTGCCATAATGTCATAATAATTCGAAAATTTAAGATTTAAGGTTGATTAACACGTTGTCTTCCGTAGGACTTCAATTTTTTGCGCTCTGGGCAGGCTGCAAATTTTGTCAGGCCTGAAAACAATTTTTGGCTGCC
>JAGAWQ010000138.1 GCA_017941345.1 Prevotella sp.
GATGACGATGATGACGACGATGATGACGATGAACATGAACATGAACATGAACATGAGCACCATCATCACCACGACCACGAACATCACCATCATCACCACGACGAAGGCGAAGCTGAGGAGTATGGCATCGGAACTTTTGTCTACTACGCCCGCCGTCCGCTGAACCTCAGCCTCTTCGACGAGTTCGTAGCGCGCAAGTGGCCCAAGAACATCATCCGCGCCAAGGGCATCTGCTACTTCAAGGACGAGGCCGACATCTGCTACGTCTTCGAGCAGGCCGGTCGTCAGGTGTCGCTCCGTAATGCCGGCCAATGGTATGCCACTATGCCCAAGGACGAATTGGCCAACATGATGGCGATGAACCCTCAGCTGCGTAAGGATTGGGACGACCAGTATGGTGACCGCATGCAGAAACTCGTCTTCATCGGCCAACACTTAGACAAGGAGCAGATTACCAAAGATTTGGATTTCTGTCTGGCCTGAAAAAGCAGAACGGGTGTGTCATAACACTTGAAAGTTCCAGACAAATCCTCCAAAGAAGAGCCCTGAAAACCGTTGCTGGCTTTCAGGGCTCTTCCTTTTGTAATTGTCGCTGCTCGCGATAATGTTACTTCATGTACTTGTTGACAGCATCGACGATGACTTTCTTGGTCTGCGGGGTGTAATAGCTTGAGTTGAGGAAGAAGTCATTATGCACGGATATGGGGTCGATGACCATCACAGTCTTCGGATTCTGACTGATGGCTGTTTCGTCCGGGCGTCCGCCAGTCCACGGGTCGTTGTGGGCATAGACGAAGACGATGTTCTGTGTCGACTCTGTGGCTACCCACTGGCGGAAATTGCGCATGAGGGCGCCTTCGTCCTGGCGGAAGATGCCGCTAAACTGATGCTGCACGGAGAAGATTTCGTTGACATCGCGCACCTGAGTCGGGGTCAGGAATGTGCCGTCTACGTGCAGGAAAGCATACTCGGAAGCTCCCAGCTCTTTGAATGCCTGAATGAGGTAGGGATAGCTATTTTCACTACGCAAGTCGTTGATGTATTTCCAGAATCGTGCGTACCTGTCGTTCAGCACGCTCAGCACGTCCAGCGCGCTTCTGGTCTCTGTTCCCTCAGTATCATCATCAACATTAGCACCATTCAGGACTTTCAGCGAGTCAAAGAGGATTTCGTGGTCCATGGTGATGAAGGTGAGCAGGTTACCCCGCTCTTCCTCGTCGGTGATGGCCTTGGCAGGGTCGGGCACCAGTTTAACCCACAGGGGGAACTGTACGTAGGAGAACTTGGAGAACAGATTGCCGACGTATGTGGAAATAGTCAGGGCAGTGATGTCTTTCTCCAGGTTGCCTGTGCTCATGGGGCTATGTTGGTTGTACTGGTCCAATATCTTGCGATAGCTGGTGGGATCTGATGCGAGAGTGTATTTGTTGCAGGCATCGCGCAATGTCTTGTTGGTGCAGATATAATAGGGGATGTCGTGCAGCCGCTGGCAGGCAATAGCCTCGGGGGATCCGGCGGCATAGCCCGTGCCGCACACTTGGTCCAGATAGTTGCCTATGCGGGTGTCCATACACGTGAAGGTACCGTCGGTAGCGGTGCTGCCAGGCAGGAAGGGCGCACAGAAGGGCACAAAGAGGTCGATGTCGTTCCATCCGTTCTGGTCGCTGTAGTAGGCATAGAGGGCAGAGGTGATGCCGTCTTTGCTGGTGCCGGTGCTGGCCCACTTGCCGGTTTTGAAGAGGTTTTTCTTCAGCATCTGCACGATGGCGTGCAGGTCGTAGGCCTCCTGCTCGGCGTTGAAGTAGGTGTAGCTTGGGCTGTCGGCCGGCTCGGGCAGCGAGTTGCCGAAGTAGCGGTGCTCCACGTTCACCTGGTTGGCTCCCAGGTGTGTGGAGAGATCGTCGCGATAGAATTTGCTGTTGTCGTTAATGGTGTAGCCGTGGGTGTGGAGCACCACGTCCTTGTCGTAGCCCTTGAAGCTGATAGCCACCTGCTGGTCGAAGGTGCCGGCATCGGGGTTCGCGTGGTTGATGGGCTGGCGGAAGTAGAAATAGTAGACGGTTTCCTCGCCCGACGCGGTGGTCTTCGCCTCTACGTCGCGCACTCCGTCGATGGCTTTCAAGGCCTTGATGAAGTCATCAGTGGTCTTCTCCTGCTCGGCAGGCATGACGATTTCGTCCATGGTGTTGTCTTTGGTGCAGCCTGTGAGCATGATGCCAGCCAGGAGCAAGACTCCCATGAGGCTGTGTATGTTTATTGTTTTCATACTGTATGTCATGTATAAATTGCTGTTTGTTACTGTTTACTGTTAATTTCCCGTCCGGATGAACTGCAGGGCACGGTCTATCTGCGTGTCGTTGCCGTTGGTTTCATACTCATCGGTGTCGAAGGCCACCTCGATGTTGGGTGTCACGCCGATGCCTTCGAGGGGCTTCTTGTCCATGTTGAGGATACACTCAGTAGGCATGTATACATAGACGGGGGTAGTGCCTTTCACGCCGATGTGGCCTGAGTAGTTGTCTGAGTTGCTGCTGTTGCCGGTCAGTCCGCACAGTCCGCCGAAGGTCCTCCGGCCGATGACGGTGCCGTTCTTAAGTTGTTGTGCGCTGAGCGATGTCATTTCCGCCATGCTGACAGACGCGGCATTGGCCAGCACGACGATGGGGCAGTCGTCGATGATTTCGTGCGGCTCATCCATCGTGTACATATACTTGGGCGTTAACGGCGAGTAGTCGTAGCGTCCCACACCGCGCTTGTAGCGTGACCAGCCGTATTGCAGTCCGCCCGACGGAATCAGTGCGCCGAGCACATAGTTGGCATCGTTCATGTATCCGCCGGGATTGCTGCGCACGTCGATGACGACACCTTTGAGGCGTCCGCTCTTGTGGAGGTCTTGGATGGTGTCGAACCATGCCTGCCATACCCTTACGACATGCTGCCGGATTTCACTGTTACGGTCGTTGCCGCCCAGCTCTTCGTTGAACAAATCGTCTTCGAGGTAGACGGAGAGTGCGAACTCGCTGATTTGCAGATAGACGATGTCGTCGTTGGTCTGTGCAAACTCGAGTTTGATGCCGTTGTCTGCAAAGCGGGGGTCAATCTGCTCCAGGAAGGGCACGTTCAGGTAGCTGTACTGCTGTACGAGCGAGTTGAAGTTGCCCAGCCACCCCTCGTCAATCGGCTTGCTGACGAGTTTTTCCATCGCTTTGCTGAGTTTGCTGAGGCCCTCATACTGGATGACCTCGCTCTCGGTGAGACTGCTCTTGGCCTCAAGCTCCGCCATGCAGGTGCGCACCCATTGGAAACCGATGCCGGGCTTCGCCAACATGTTGCGCAGCTGACCAGCCACGGTGGCGTCGTAGCTCATGTATCGCTTCAGCAGGTTGTTCAGATAGTATTCGTATATAGAGGGTCGGAATCCTTTGAGTTCCTCGGCATCGGCGCGTTTTTCGTTACGACCTTGACTCGGCGACACGATGATAGAATTCTTGGTCTGGTGGTTCACAAACTCTACATACATGTGACCGTCGTGCAGCGGGGCAACCATCTCGGTCATCAGGGCTTTGAGCGCCGAGTCGGTCACCTCGGTGTCGGACTCGTCGAGAGCCTCGAACTTCGGCAGGTACTCGTCGTAGACGGCATCCCAGTCCAGCCCGTTCTCTTCCTCATAGTCCCAGAGGGTGTAGTTTTGGTTCATGGCGTTCCAGAATACACGGAACTTGCCGGCATAGCTTTGCTGGGCCTCACTGAACGATAAATTGTCGGCGTAGGCATAGTTCACCAGCGTGTCAGCATCCTTGTGGCACGCGCTGACGGCCAGTGTCAGGAGCAACGCTCCTATTATCTTGATGTTATTCTTCATTGTTAATATATAAAATAGGTATCTTCCGTCGGAAGCATATTTTTCACTGTTAACTGTTCACTATTCCCTTTTAGAAGCAGTACCACACGCCAGCCTGCACGGCCAGGGTCGAATTGTAGCGCGGGTCGCTGACGTGCTGATAGTCCTTCTGAGTGCTCACGCAGCTGTAGTAGTAGCGCAATTCCACCTGTGCAGCCCAATGGCGGTGGAACCGGTACTCCAGACCCATGCCGGCCAGCAGACCGAAGTCGAAGCGCTGGTCTCGCTGGCTGTTGAACTCGATGTCCTCGCTGAAGTTGTACTGTCGAGAGCCGAAGCTGTTGGTGTCGAAACCCTCGCGGCCGCTGTTCAGCCAATGGCCGAAGTAAATACCGGTGTTGCAGAATCCGCGAAGCTTATTGCCGCCGAAGCTGAACGTCGTCATCACGGGCAACTGCAGGTAGTTGTTGGTGTAGTCGTAGCACATCGACTTCTGCAACTTGCGCGTGTGGCGGTAGTTCTTCTGCGTCCAGTCGAGCTCGGCGCGGATGCCCAGCCAGTTGTTGAAGTCATACTGTCCCATGACGCCGAGGGTCACGCCCCAGCGGTCTTCAAAGGAGTAGTCCGTCTGATAGTGTTTGTCGATGATGAAGTGGTTGTAGTCAGCACCACCGTTGACACCCACTCGCCACTGTGCAAAGGCCAGTGTGGGCAGCATGAGTGTCAGCATTGTTAAAAGTTTTTTCATTTTTCTTTGTTGATGTTTAATTTTGACACGGCAAAGGTAAGCAGAAAATCTATAAAATTGTTGCCTTTGGCAGTTTTTTTTCACATTTACAAGATGTAAATCAAGCCTTTCCCTTACAGCCGGATGTGGTATTTCGCTCCGACAGTCAGCCACAGGCCTGGCTGTCGGACGTTGCCGTAGTCTACATAGCGGTGGCAGGTCAGGTTGTTGCCCGCTATATATATAGAATAGGTGTCGGCATCCCACGCCAGTCGAGCGTCGACCACACTGTAGGGGTGGTAGGGCTGTATTTGACCGCTGGTATCGGTATAGGAGCCCATGCGGTCCTGAAAGCGGTAGCAGAGGGTCAGGTCGAATTTCGAGAAGAGATGGGCCTGCAACTGGGCGGTCAGCTTGTGGCGCAGATACTCCAGCGCATACTGCGACTGTAGGTAGTCGGGCATGTCCTTCGACTGGTGGAGATGACAATAGGATAGTTGACAATTGACAATTGATAATTGATAATTGACAGTGACCTCTTGCCCCAACGTGTTGACTTTGGTGAGGTTGACGCTCTGCCAGATGGGGTCTTGCTGGCGGGTGTCCATCACCCAGTCGATGGTGTTACGCTGGTGGTGATGGAAGATGCTGGCCTTGACGGAGAACTGGCGCGACTGATACTTGATGCCACCCTCGACGGCTCGCAGTTCCTCGGGCTTCAGATAGCGGTCGGCCTTGTGTCCGCCTACGCTGTAGTAGAGCTCGGTGAACGAGGGCATGCGCAGCGACGAGTTGTAGGAAGCGTAGAGCTTGAAGTGGTCGCCGATGCGATAGCTGGCGTCGATGCCGGGATAGATGGTGAAAGGCATCTGGTTCCACGTGTTCTTGACGGCAATAAAACCGGCAGAGAGGGTGAAGCGCCGTAAGAGGATATTATGCTCCAGATGGAACGAGAGGTTGGAGCGGTTCAGCCCCACTTTGTAGTTTCCATGAGGCTCGTTCAATGCCTCGCCAAGATTGGTGCTGACGATGTCCTCGTTGCGGAACTCGGCACCAAAGGCGGTACGTCCTAACGGCCAGTCAAACCAGCTGTTCAGATTGATGCCGAAGACATCGGTGCGGTGGTGGTTAAAGGGCACTTTCTCCTCAGAACCTCGGATGAGTTCAAAACGGTCATACGAGCGATTCCAGTAGATGGAGGGGCTGAAGTGAATCCATCCGGAGGTCTCGCCCTTAATGGCCGTATAGAGTTTCGTGGTCTTCTCAAACTGCTCATCATACTTGGCACTGTAGAAGGTGTTCGAGCCGAAGCCTTTCATGCTCAGACCTGCGTACCAGGAGATTTTAGAGGTAAGAGGTAAGAGGTTAGAGGTTAGAGAATAGCTGCCTTGATAGAACACCTTTCCACCAGCGTAGTCGCTATTGAGTGCCCCTGATTTGGCACGGCTGTAGCCGTCGGAGCGGGTGTAGGAGGCGGAGAGTGTGGAGGTTAGAGGTAAGGGGTTAGAGGTTAGAGAATAGTTGGCTGCGGCAGACAGATAGCCGAACGAGCCGCCTTCTATTCGTACGCCGCCATTCCATTTCTCATTTCTCATTCCCAATTTCTCATTTCTCATTTCTAATTCCTCATTTTGTCGTGTAACGACATTAATCGCTCCTACAAGCGACGAGGTTCCATAGACGCGGCCAGCAGGACCTTCGAGCACCTCGATGCGCTCGATGTCGGAGATGTCGCAGGGCAAATCGAAGGTATTGTGGCCCGTCTGCGGGTCACAGATATTGATGCCGTTGAGCAGGATGGTTATCTGCTCGCTGGTGCCTCCACGGATGCCTATGTCGGTCTGCGCCCCAATGGGTCCGCGCTGACGGACATCGACGCCCACAGCCATCTTCAGCAAATCGTTAATA
>JAGAWQ010000139.1 GCA_017941345.1 Prevotella sp.
AATGGCGGTGGATGCCTGGAAGTCGATAAACTCGAGGGCTATCATCACCATCAGGATGACGAGCGTGAAGAACTTGCGGAAGTTCTCGCTGCGCTTCATGCCCTCATAGAATCGCGTGGCGAATGCAGGTCGCCAGCGCATAGCGAACGTGAACGGCACGGCGGCCATCACGAACATCAGAATCATTTTCAAGTCTATTATACTCATGTTGCTTTATGAATTTGTTAAGTCGTGTAATTTGTTTGTTTTTGTTGTTTGAAAGGCGACTGCCAGTAGCGGTCAGAGGAAGTTGATGAGCAATGCGTCGAGACGCTGCAGCTCCTCGATGTCGAGATCTGGCTGCGGTTGCTCCAGTCGCTCCAACTCCTGCTTCAGGAAGGTGAAGACGGTTTCGATGGAGGCATAGAAATCGACGTGTATCTCGTCGATGATGCCGCACTGATGTGACGCTATGCGTACCACATACATTTCGTCCTGATAGGGCATGGAGTAGGCAAGGGCCTGGAAGTTGTTGCCGGTCTTGTCGCTGTAGAGGTAGAGTACCTGCAGGAGGAGCTTCGAGACGAGCAGGTCAATCAGGTCGTCTATCATTTCCTGACGGGTCAGGGGGATGGTTACCGTCGCCTGATTGCCGTCGTTCAGGGCAGTCAGTTCGAGGTCATCGGTCTTGAACTTGTCCATGCACTCGGTCGCTTCGAGGAAGCCCATCAGGTTTGCGATGATGCGCTCATCGACTTCTCCTGTTATAATGAAAAGCATCACAAAACGCTTTTGAGGTAACACTTCAGGAAATACTCACTCAGCACTGAGGAGAGTTTTTCCGTTTCTGATTTGGGCGAGTGCGCATAGTCTTTGCCGTCAACGTAGGCAAGGAGCATGGGCAGTTCCTCGGCCAAATGTGTCAACGTCTGCTCCTGCTGCGGGGTCAGCATGGCTGTGGCGTAGTTGTCCATCGCCAGGAACGGCTGAATGAGGAGCCATCGGTAGTTGGCCGACTGCTTGGTATCCAACTGTTTCTGAGCCATAATGTCGTTGCGGCAGGACTCGGCGCTCTGGAGGATGCGGCGGTTGAAGTCGAGGTAATACTTACGTGCCGAACGGAATTCATCGGAGGCCAGCATGGCCTTGCGACTGGCAGAGGTGCCTACCTTCAGTTTTACCACGTCGGCCATCGAGCGCTGCTTGGCAAGTGCCAGACGGGTGATGACCATCCTGAAGCTGTCGGTAACGGCAAAGAACTCCGAGGCGAGTCGGGCATCGTTCTGGAGTGTGGAATCCCGCACCATCAGGGTGAGTGTAGAGTCCTGCAATTCCAGCCAGGTGTTGATGCGGGCCACCAGTTCGTCGATGGTAGCATCCTTCTGGTCCTTGACTGTCGCCAACTCCTGATGACAGGCGGCTATGGCCTCCTGTGCATGGTCGAAGTCGAACTTCTGTTTCTTACTGTTGCAAGCCGTCAGACCTGCAATCATTACTGCACCTATTAATATAATAAGGTGGCGTTTCCATTGTGGATTTCTCTGTTTCATTTCGCTGTTTGTTTCTTTATCGCTTTCGCGGCGCAAAACTACAACAATCTGCTGGCTCAGGCCTGCTGTTTCAGTTTTCTTGCGTGAATTAACAATTCACGAATGGAATCCAATCTGAATTGTTAAACCAGGAATGATAATTTCGTAAGGCAGATGGTTCCA
>JAGAWQ010000140.1 GCA_017941345.1 Prevotella sp.
GGAGCTCAAGCTGCATCCCGACCTCTGGGTCAAGATGCTGAAGAAGGCGCAGACACCCCAGCTGCTGGAGGTCTTCAACGTGGTGGCCGACTATCTGATGGACTGTGCGCTCTACTTCTTCCGCGAACGCATAGAGCACGCTTTCAGCAGTCGCGACTACGTGGGTACTGCCGACCGTCAGCGAATGGGCAAGAACGACTCGATATTCGCCCGACTGGACTTCGACTTCGGCTTCGAGGCAGCCTTGCAGCAAACCGTTGCGGTAAAGGGCGCGAATGTGTCGAAAAATGCCGTGCAGCAGATGTTGAAGAACTGGAAGAAGCAAGGACTCATCGTTCAGGTGGAAAGGGGAAAGTTCAGAAAGGTTAAGTGAAAAGTCATAAAAGTCATTAGTCATTAGTCATTAAGGATGAAGACAATCCTCCAGCGCACAACGACGTGTGGCTGGAGGATTCTGTCTTTATTCTGCTCCGAAGTATTCCTGAAGCTCGGCGGTGGCGCTGCCCTCAGTGTTGGGCAGGTCGCGGATAATCTGGCCGTGCTCCAAGAGGGCGATGCGGGTGGAGATGTCGACGGTGTGCTGCAGGTTATGGCTGGAGATGATAACCGTAGCACGTGTCTCACGGGCATAGTCGGTGATGAGGTGCTTCAACACCAGCTGGCTGGTGGGGTCGAGGAAGTTGAAGGGCTCGTCGAGAATCACGGTCCTGGGCTTGCGGAGTAGGGCGGAGATGATGCCCACCTTCTGCTTGTTGCCTGCCGAGAGGTTGCGGATGAGCTTCTTCTGTCCGAAAATCTCGCCGCCAGCAAAGCGCTCGTAGGCCTGCAGACGCTGGTCAACATCCTCTTGCGACATGCCGGAAATCTTGCCGAGGAAGGCGAAATACTCCTCAGGAGTGAGGAAATCGATGAGGAAGCCGTCGTCGATATAGGCACCCACATCTTTTTTCCAGGCTTCCGACTCTGCCGGATTGATGCGGTCTATTGATACGAACCCCTCGTCGGCCTGCAGCAGGTCGAGCAACAGGCGGAAGAGGGTGGTCTTTCCGGCTCCGTTGTTGCCCACCAAGCCCAGAATGTCGCCGTCGTTGATGGTAAATGACGGAATGTCGCAGGCGCAAGTGTCGCCAAACTGCTTCTTCAAATTGCTGATTGTAATCATAATTATCAATTATCAATTATCAATTGTCAATTGTCAATTATCAATTATTTAGACAATCCCTTTTCCGTGACATTGTTTGAACTTCTTGCCTGAGCCACAAGGGCAGGGGTCGTTGCGTCCGGGCAGCTTATCCTTGATGATAGGTGTGCGAGGCTGCTGGGCACGCGTGTCCTGAGCAGCTGCGGCAGCCTGGTTGGGGTCGGTCATCTGTTCCTGCGTGAGGCTCTGCTTCGACTCTGTGTACTGTGAGCGCTGGGTGTGCTGCTCGGGAGCGGCCTCCTGTACCTGCTGCATCTCAGGAATCTGGGCGCGCATGAGGATGGAGACGGAGCGGTTGTTCATGGTGTTCACCATGTTGTCGAACAGCTTGACGCTCTCCAGCTTGAAAATCAGTAGCGGGTCTTTCTGCTCGTACGAGGCGTTCTGTACGGAGTGCTTCAGCTCGTCGAGCTCGCGCAGGTTCTCTTTCCAGGCATCGTCGATGATGTGGAGCAGAATCTGCTTCTCGAACTCCTTGACCACCGACTTACACTCGGTGTCGTAAGCCTCCTTGAGGTTACAGGGGATGTTGTACATCTTACGACCGTCGGTCAGGGGAACGACGATGCGCTCGTACATCTGTCCCTGGGTCTCGTACACCTGTTTGATGACGGGAATAGCGACCTCCTGGATGTGCTCCATCTTACGCTTGAAATTACCCATAGCCACCTGGAAAGTCTCTTCTGCCAGGTCTTCATGGTTCTTGTTGATGAACTCGTCGCTAGTAAAGGGACACTCCATAGCGAATATCTTGATGAACTGCTCCTTGCAGCCCTCGTAGTCGTTCTGTTCGATGATGTTGACCACACGGTCCCAGATGGTGTTCGAGATATCCATACCGATGCGCTCACCCATCAGGGCGTGACGGCGCTTCGAATAGACTACGGTACGCTGCTTGTTCATCACATCGTCGTACTCCAGCAGACGCTTACGGATGCCGAAGTTGTTCTCCTCAACTTTCTTTTGGGCACGTTCCACCTGTTTGGTAATCATTGAACTTTCGAGAACCTCGCCCTCCTTGAATCCTAAGCGGTCCATGACGGAGGCAATACGCTCGGAGCCAAACAGACGCATCAGCTTGTCTTCCAAAGAGATGAAGAACAGCGAAGAACCCGGGTCGCCCTGACGTCCGGCACGACCACGCAGCTGGCGGTCGACACGGCGCGACTCGTGACGCTCGGTGCCGATGATGGCCAGACCTCCGGCAGCCTTCACCTCAGGCGACAGCTTGATATCGGTACCACGACCAGCCATGTTGGTGGCAATAGTCACGGCACCCTTGCCGTTCGAGTCCTGCTGACCGGCTAAAGCCACGATGTCAGCTTCCTTCTGGTGCAGCTTGGCATTAAGCACCTGGTGGGGAATACCCTCGCGTTTGCCAGTCTCGGGATTAACATACATATCGAGCATGCGGCTTAGCAACTCTGATATCTCTACCGATGTGGTACCAATCAGTGTCGGACGGCCAGCATTACGCATTCTTACAACCTCGTCGATAACAGCCTTATACTTCTCACGAGCCGTCTTGTAGATACGGTCGTCCATATCGTTGCGGATGACGGGCTTGTTGGTGGGAATCTCCACCACATCGAGCTTGTAAATGTCCCAGAACTCGCCAGCCTCCGTAGAAGCGGTACCCGTCATACCAGCCAATTTGTGGTACATACGGAAGTAGTTCTGCAGGGTGATGGTGGCAAAGGTCTGCGTGGCAGCCTCGACCTTCACGTGCTCCTTGGCCTCGACAGCCTGGTGCAGGCCATCGCTCCAGCGGCGACCCTCCATGATACGACCGGTCTGCTCGTCGACAATCTTCACCTCGCCGTCAATCACCACATACTCGTCGTCCTTGTTGAACATGCAGTAAGCCTTCAGCAACTGCTGCAAGGTGTGGACGCGCTCCGACTGAACGGCATAGTGCTGCAGCAGCTCGTCCTTCTTGTTGACGCGCTCCTCGTCGCTCAGCGAGGTGTCACCCTCCAAGGCAGACAGCTGTCCTGTGATGTCGGGCAGCACGAAGAGCTCGGCATCGTTCACCTGGTTAGCCAGCCATGCGGTACCCTTATCCGTCAGGTCGCACGAGTTCAGTTTCTCGTCGACAACGAAGTAGAGCGGCTCAACCACCTCAGGCATACGACGGTTGTTGTTCTCCATATAGATGCCTTCGGTCTTGAGCATGCCGCTCTTGATGCCCTCCTCAGAGAGGAACTTGATGAGGGGCTTGTTCTTAGGCATCGACTTATGCGAGCGATACAGGGCCAGAAATCCTTCGTCCAGCAACTTCTGGTCGTTCTTGTCGCGACCCTCGCTGATTTTCTGCTTGGCTTCAGCCAGATACTGGGTGGCCAGCTGCTTCTGCACGCCCACCAGCTTCTCGACCAGGGGCTGATACTCCTCAAACATCTGGTCGTCGCCCTTGGGCACCGGTCCTGAGATAATCAGCGGCGTACGGGCGTCGTCAATCAACACAGAGTCGACCTCGTCGACGATGGCGTAGTTGTGGGCACGCTGCACGAGGTCGCTGGGTGCAATGGCCATATTGTCGCGCAGGTAGTCGAAACCAAACTCGTTGTTGGTACCAAAGGTGATGTCGGCCTGATAAGCACGACGACGAGCCTCAGAGTTCGGCTGGTGCTTGTCGATACAGTCGACGGAGAGCCCGTGGAACATATAGAGCGGCCCCATCCATTCGGAGTCACGCTTGGCCAGATAGTCGTTCACCGTAACGACGTGGACGCCATTGCCTGTCAGCGCGTTGAGGAAGACGGGCAGAGTAGCTACCAGCGTCTTACCTTCACCCGTTGCCATCTCGGCAATCTTACCCTGATGCAGAACGACGCCGCCAAACAGCTGTACGTCGTAGTGAATCATCTCCCACTTCAGGTCGTTGCCACCAGCGGTCCAGTGGTTATGGTAGATGGCCTTGTCGCCGTCGATGGTGATAAAGTCCTTGCGGGGGTCGGCAGCCAACTCGCGGTCGAAGTCGGTAGCGGTGACGATGGTCTCCTCGTTCTCGGCAAAGCGACGGGCAGTCTCTTTGACGATGGAGAATACCTCAGGCATCACCTCGTTGAGTGCCTTCTCATAGATGTCGAGCACTTCCTTCTCCAGCTTGTCTATCTGGGCGAAGATGTCGGCACGCTCGTCGATGGGCGTGTCCTCGATGGTAGCCTTCAGGCGTTCAATCTCTGTTTTCTCTTTCTGGGCTGACTGCTGCACCTGCTGCTGGATTTCCTTTGTGCGCTGGCGCAGCTGGTCGTTGTCCAGTTTCTGTACATTGGGGTAAACGGCTTTCACCTGCTCTACCAGCGGCTGAATGAGTTTCATGTCGCGTGAAGACTTGTCGCCGAACAACGAACGTAAAATCTTGTTGAAATTCATCTTGTTTATTTCTATTTTATACCTTATTCTTATAAAAACGGCTGCAAAAGTACGAAAAAAATCCTAAATCAGCAAATTATTTGCCTGCTTTTAGCTTCGTATTTGCATAGCATTGCATCAGCAAACACAATGCCAACACCTGAATCCCCTCTGCGTAGTGCTGGAAAAAGCCGCCAATCAGGAAGGCGACGGACAATATGGCAGTCAGCATCCAGTAGCGGGTCTGTCTCCCACGGATGACGGGCCACAGGTACAGCAAGGGTAGGGGATTGAACAGTATCAGCTGCAGGTTCAGGCTCACCGTCGGGTGTTGCGAGAAGAGCATCAGTGTCAGCACGATGCCGATGGCTCCTGTGGCCAGCATCAGCAGCAGGTCCCAGAGGCGGAACACCTTCTTCAGGCGCCATTCAGCGATGAAGATGACGATGCCCACCGCCAGGATGATGATGGCGCAGGCGATGGGCGACAGGGGGAATCCGTCCTGCTTGATTTGTACACCGGCGGGTACGGCGATGCGACGCTCCCTGACGAGCGGACGGTAGGTGCCGTTGCTATAGATTTGTGCGTGGTCGAAGTCGTAGAGCAGGTTGCCTGGCAGGAACTCCTGTTGGCGCTGATTGGTCTTGAAGTCGGCCTTGATACCCAGTAATAAATCATTACCAAATCGTGACCAGGGATTGTTGCGTGTCATGTCGTGAACCATCTCACGGTATGTTGGCGTATAATCCTCACGCCCAGCGTATTCCAATTTTCCGTTGATGCATTGCTCAATGATGTCGCGCGCCTTCGTCGTGCAGTTGTTGTAGAAGTAATTATAACGATAAATTTTGTTCTCGTCAAGCAGGTTGACAGCCAGCGCTTCGTGCAGCATCAGCTTCTCCTCGTTGGTCAGGTTGAGCACCTGTTCTGTCACCATACTGCCAAAACGTCGGTACTCCTGTTGGAAGAGGCCGTAGGGGTAGTAGCCCAGTTCATAGTCGGTCAGCCCGAAGACGAAGCGCGCCACGAAATGCGGTTTCCTGAAGTCGAACACGCCATAGTTGAAAGCCAGGTCGTAGCCTCCAGGCCTCAGGTCGTGGTAGCGGATGGCGGTGTGTCCATAGAGACTATATACCTCGTCGTGGGGCTGACAGGTGAGCAAGCTTATCTCCACCGAGTCCAAGACGAGCGAATCGTTTTGTGCGCTGACAGGTATGGCTGATACGCAAAACAAGGTTAAAATAACCCCGTAAATAGCATTAAAAATGATTTTTAAATGTTTCACGATGCAAAATTAACCTATATTTTCCACTTAACGTGCGTTTATTTCGTTTTTTTTCGATAATTTTGCACGCTGAATTTGAAATGCATTTAAAAGAATAAATGAAAAAACGGATATTTTATGGCATGCTGCTGGGTCTCGTTAGCCTCACCGCTGGGGCACAGGTGAGCAGCACGCTTTCGCCATACAGCCAGTTTGGGCTGGGTGTGCTTGCTGAGCAGTCGCAGGGTTTCAATCACGGCATGAGTGGCCTCGCCATCGCTATGCGTAATGGCAAAATAGTCAATGTGCAGAACCCCGCCTCGTATTCTGCAGTCGACTCGCTGACCATGATTTTCGACGTCGGTGTGTCGGGTCAGATTACCAGTTTCAAGGAGGGTACACGTAAGAAGAATGCCAAGACCGCTAATTTCGACTATGCCGTAGCTGCTTTCCGCCTGTTACCTAAGGTAGGCTTTAGCTTTGGTGTCGTGCCTTATTCGAACATCGGCTACAACTACTATTCGGCAGCTTATAACGATGTGAACCTCAGTGCTACGGGCTCTGGTGCCAGCTATTACAACGATGTGTTTGACGGTAGCGGTGGCTTCAGCCAGGCTTTCGTCGGCTTTGGATGGGAAGTGTTGAAGGACTTCAGCATAGGTGCCAACGTCTCTTATTTCTGGGGCAAGTACAACAAGTCTATCACCATTGCCAACAGCGACACCTATGTGAATACGCTGTACAAGACATACAGCACCTCCGTCAAGAGCTATAAGCTCGACTTTGGTGTGCAGTATCAGCACCCTGTGGGTAAGAGCGATGTGCTGACCGTCGGTGCCACACTGGGCTTGGGACACAGTCTGGGTGGCGACGCCAAGTTGGTCACGACGAACTATAACAGCGTGAATGGCACGTCGATATCCACTTCCGACAGTGTGCCCGATGCCTTCAAGCTGCCCCTTTCCATTGGTGTTGGTGCGTCGTTGCTGCATAACAACCGGCTGACCGTAGGTGTTGACTACCAGTTGCAGCGCTGGGCGTCTATCGACTATCCCACGCAGACCTCAAACATCACCACGGAGCACAAACAGGGCTACCAGTTGGTGAGCGACCAGCTGCGCGACCGTCATAAGGTGACGCTGGGTGCCGACTGGGTTCCCAACCCCATGGGACGTAAGTATCTGGGTCACGTACACTACCGCATCGGTGCCAGCTATGCCACACCTTATTATAATGTAAATGGGGTGAAGGGTCCACGCGAGTTGACACTCAGCGCAGGTTTAGGTATTCCTCTGGTCAACTCGTGGAACAACCGCTCTACGCTGAACATCAGTGCCCAGTGGGTCAACAAGTCGGCGAGCAACCTGATTACCGAGAATTCGTTCCGCATCAATATCGGCCTGACTTTCAACGAACGCTGGTTTGCTAAATGGAAAGTCGACTAACGAAATGAAGGAAATGAAGGCAATGAAAGAAATGAGGAATGAGTATGGAGAAATGAAGAAATTTTCATTTCTTTCATTCCTTTCATCTCTTTCATTTCTCATTTGTTTCGCAGCTTGCAGCAAAACAGTCAGTCATACAGCCCCTGCCATTCGTGACCGCGACTCAGCGTCGATGATGACCAGCTATGGTGTCAACACACTCATCAGCGACTCGGGTGTCATCAAGTACCGCATCGTCACGGAGCGATGGGATGTCAACACCGTCAAGAATCCACCCCGCTGGACCTTCGAGAAAGGCATCTTCATGGAGCAGTTCGACGAGAAGTTCCATATCGAGGGCTATATCCAGGCCGATACTGCCTGGTATTACGACCAGCAGAAGCTGTGGGAGTTGCGCGGACGGGTGTATATCCGCAATGTCAACGGCCTGATATTCCGCAGCGAGGAACTCTTCTGGGACGGTATCAAGCACGAGTTCTACTCGCATAAGTTCTCGCGGGTCGTCACCCCTGAGCGTACCCTCGAAGGCACCTATTTCCGCAGCGACGAACACATGGCCCATTACACGGTGACCAACTCCGAAGGCTCCTTCCAGGCAGCTGATATGGAGGGCGACCAGGAGAATAGTCAGCAGCCGGCAGCCGATGGCGCCAAGACCGACACCACGCAGGCTCCTGCACCCCCTGTCCGCAAGGCCGCCATACGGCATAAGGCCTCGCAAAAAAATACGTTCCAGCCATGACCAATCTGATAATAGGACTCATCGTGACCATGATTTTCTCCGCCTTCTTCTCAGGCATGGAGATAGCCTTTGTGTCGAGCAACCGACTGCGTGCTGAGATGGACCGCGAGAAGAACGGCCTCTCGCAGCGCGCCATCGAGGTGTTCTACCGTCATCCTCACAATTTCGTGTCGACCATGCTGGTGGGCAACAATATCGCACTGGTCATCTATGGCATCCTGTTTGCCCGCATCTTCGACGCCACGCTGTTCTCTGGGCTGAGCGACGGCGCCCGTGTGACAGCTGACACGCTGCTCTCTACCGTTGTGGTGCTCTTTACAGGCGAATTTCTGCCCAAGACCATCTTCAAGTCGAGCCCCAACACTATGCTGACCATCTTTGCCATTCCGGCTTACGTCTGCTACGTGGTGCTCTATCCCATCTCCCGTTTCACCACGCTGCTCTCGCGCGGACTGCTGCGCCTCATTGGCGTACACATGCCCAAGGAGCAGGACGACAAGGAGTTCACGCGTGTCGACCTCGACTATCTGGTGCAGTCGAGCATCGACAATGCCAAGGACGATGCTGAGATAGACGAGGAGGTGAAGATTTTCCATAACGCCCTCGACTTCTCCGACACGAAGGTGCGCGACTGTATGGTGCCGCGTACGGAGATTGTGGCTATCGACATCGACGACTGTTCCATCGAGGAACTGAAGCGTAAGTTCATCGACAGCGGACACTCCAAGCTGGTGGTCTATCGCGAGGACATCGACCATATCATCGGCTATATCCACTCCTCAGAGCTCTTCAAGGAGTCGTTCACCGACATCTCAGAGCATATCCAGACCATGCCCTACGTCCCTGAGACGATGGCGGCACAGAAGCTCATGCAGACCTTCATGCAGAAGAAGAAGTCGCTGGGCGTGGTCATCGACGAGTTTGGCGGCACCAGTGGTCTCGTGTCGCTCGAGGACATCGTCGAGGAGATTTTTGGCGATATCGAGGATGAGCACGACAACCAGAAATACGTCGCCAAGCAGGTCAGCGAACACGAGTATGTGCTCTCTGCACGTCTGGAGATTGAGAAGGTCAACGAGCTCTTCGACCTCGAGTTGCCTGAGAGCGACGAATATATGACGCTGGGTGGTCTCATCCTCCACGAATACCAGTCGTTCCCCAAGCTCAACGAGGTGGTGAAGATAGGCCATCTGGAGTTCAAAATCATCAAGAATACCCAGACGAAAATTGAACTCGTACGGCTAAAAGTCTGCGAGTAAAGCATTTTTTTGCGAAAAGTTGCCGATAATTCGTGCAAATTTCGTAATTTTGCAGGCTGAATTTGAGAAAAATAACAATAAAATAAAATTTAATAGCTAAAAATGGCAGCAATTGGAAAAATCAGAAGCTGGGGACCAGTACTCGCTACGGTGATTGGTCTGGCCCTTTTTGCATTCATTGCCGAAGAGATGTTCCGCTCGTGTGAGTCAACCAACAACGAGCGTCGTCAGCAAGTAGGCGAAGTGTTAGGTAAGAAAATCTCCGTACAGGAGTTCCAGTCACTCGTCGACGAGTACCAGGAGGTCATCAAGATGACCCAGGGCCGCGACAATCTGTCTGAGGAAGAGCTCAACCAGGTGAAGGACCAGGTATGGCAGCAGTTCGTCAACAACACCATCATCGAGACCGAGGCCGCTAAGGTAGGCCTTACCGTTACCGATGAGGAGATGCAGAACCTGCTGAAGGCCGGTACTAACCCCATGCTCATGCAGACACCTTTCGTCAACCAGCAGACGGGTCGTTTCGACGTCAGTCAGCTCACCAAGTTCCTGGCAGACTACAACAAGATGAAGTCGCAGGGCAATGCCCAGACCGAGCAGTACGAGCGTATCTACCAGTACTGGAAGTTCATGGAGAAGAATATCCGTCAGCAGCTCCTGGCCACCAAGTACCAGCAGCTCCTGGCTCAGTGTCTGCTCTCTAACCCCGTATCAGCCAAGATGGCTTTCGACGCCCAGAACGAGGAGAGCGACGTGTTGCTCGCAGCCGTTCCCTATAGCACCATCAAGGATTCCGACGTTGAGGTTTCTGATGGCGACCTGAAGGACAAGTACAACAGCCAGAAGGAGCAGTACAAGCAGTATGTGGAGAGCCGCGACATCAAGTATGTCGACTTCCAGGTGCAGGCTTCCAAGGCCGACCGCGATGCCCTGATGAAGACCATGCAGGAGGCTCAGCGCCAGCTCAGCGCAGGTGTCGTTCCTGCCGAGGCCGTTCGCAAGGCTCAGTCGCAGGTAGCCTATACCGGTCTTTTTGCTACCCGCAACGCCTTCCCCGCTGATATCGCCCAGAAGATTGACTCGATGGCTGTTGGTCAGGTGACCGCTCCCTTCGAGACCAAATACGACAACACCCTCAATGTGGTGAAGCTCATCGCCAAGACCCAGCTGCCCGACTCTGTAGAGTATCGTCAGATTCAGGTGGGTGGAGCTACTCCCGAGGCTGCTCAGAAGACTGCCGACAGCATCTATACCGCTTTGCAGGGTGGTGCTGACTTCGAGGCCGTCGCCAAGAAGTATGGCCAGACTGGTGAGAAGCAGTGGATGACCTCTGCCATGTACGAGCGTACCCAGACCATCGATGCCGACACCAAGGCTTACATACAGGCCATCAGCACGCTGGATGCCGGTCAGCTGAAGAACCTCCAGTTCTCTCAGGGCAACATCGTGCTCCAGGTGACTGCCCGCAAGGCCTTCGTCAACAAGTTCGACGTAGCCGTTGTCAAGCACACCATCGACTTCTCCAAGCAGACCTACTCTAATGCTTACAATAAGTTCAGCCAGTATGTCAGCGAGAACAACAATATCGAGGGGCTTGAGAAGAACGCCCAGAAGTTCGGCTTCCGCGTTCAGGAGCGTCAGGACCTCTACAACTCTGAGCACAATGTTGTTGGCGTACGCTCTACCCGCGAGGCTATGAAGTGGATTTTCGACGCCAAGGAAGGCGAGGTGTCACCCCTCTATGAGTGTGGCAACAACGACCATCTGCTCGTCGTAGCCCTCACCGCTATTCATCCCGTAGGCTATCGCCCCCTCAACGGCATGGTGAAAGACCAGATTCGTCAGGAGGTTATCCGCGACAAGAAGTTCGCCAAGGCTGCCGAGAAGCTGGCAGGTGTCAAGGACATCGCTGCCGCCAAGGCTAAGGGCGCCGCTATCGACAGCGTTCGTCAGATTACCTTCTCTGCTCCCGTCTTCGTACAGTCTGCCGGTGCCAGCGAGCCCGCTCTGAGTGGTGCTGTTGCCGCTGTCAAGGCCGGTCAGTTCAGCCCCGCTGTGGTGAAGGGCAATGGTGCCGCCTACCTGTTCCAGGTACTCTCCAAGAAGCAGCGCGAGGGTGCTAAGTTCGACGAGAAGCAGCAGACTCAGCAGCTGCGTCAGCAGGCCATGCAGGCTGCCGGCCGTTTCATGAACGAGCTCTACCTGAAGGCCGACGTTGTTGACAACCGCTACCTCTTCTTCTAAGATTCCTCTAAAGATTCAACACCATAAAAAATCCTGCACCCTTCACGATGCAGGATTTTTTAATTTGACTACTCAATGAGAGGACAGCTGGAAGAGCTGTCCTCTTTTTCTTTGTATTAGAAGTTGACTCCTATGGCCATGAAGAAGTTTTGATTGCGGGCGGTGGTGAAGTCGTCTTTGACGATGTTGGCCAAGCCGAAGTCGAAACCGATTTCGGCATAGAGCATCTTGTATTCGGCACCACAGCCTACGCGCAGGCCTCCGTCGAAGCGACGGAAATCGTTGAAGGAGGAGTGCGACTCGCGCTCGATATTGTTGATGACGGAACCGTAGTTCTTGGTCTTTCCACCGACGCCATAGGCCAGATAGCCTCCCAGGAAGGGCTGTATGTACAGGTCGTCAAGGACGTCGAAGGAGTACTTGATAACAACGGGCAGCTGCAGATAGGTGAGGCGGGTGGTGATTTCCGCGCCCTGATGATAGCGCTTGCCTCCCTTCTCGGAGTAGAGCAGTCCTAACTCCAGCCAGATGGGGTAGGAGTTGGCCAGCTGGATGCCGTAGACTCCGCCTACCGTGAGACCTGTACGGCTGTCGAGGTCGGTATCGACGACGTCGCTGTTGACGGTGGAGATGTTCAACCCCAGACGCAGCCCGTAGTAGCGCTCGGTGGTGGTGCGGCTGTAGCGGCTGCGTTCACGCGACGTCTGATACTGGGCCAGACAGTGGGTGGCCGCAGCCGCGAAGCATATCATCAAAAGAATCTTCTTCATGACAAATTTAGGGGTTACTCATACCAGGTATCGAGGTAGGTGACGTGGGTAACGAGGTATTCCTCGATGCCGTGCTTGCCGTCAGCACCACCGATACCGCTCTTCTTCACACCAGCGTGGAAGCCCTGCATAGCCTCGAAGTGCTCGCGGTTGATGTAGGTCTCGCCAAACTCGAGCTCACGGGCTACACGGGCTGCGGTGTCGATATCCTTGGTGAATACGCTGGATGCCAGACCGTACTCGCAGTCGTTGGCCCACTCAATAACCTGCTCGATGGTGTCGAACTCTACCAATGGGATGACAGGACCGAAGGTCTCCTCGTGGATGATGTCCATCTGCTGGGTGCAGTTGTCGAGCACGGTAGCGGCATAGAAGTAGCCCTTGTCGCCTACGCGATGACCACCGCAGAGCAGCTTGGCACCCTGCTTGATGGCGCGCTCCACCTTCTCGGTAACGCTCTCCAGCGCACGTGCCTCAACCAACGGACCCATATCGACGGTGTGGTCCTTGCAGACATCGCCCACCTTGACTGCCGACATCTTGTCGACCAGAATCTTGGTGAACTCAGCCTTTACCTCCTTCTGAACGTAAACACGCTCTGCATTGTTGCAAATCTGGCCGTTGTTGCCGATACGGCTGTCGACAATCCACTGGGCTGCCTTCTCGAGGTCGGCATCCTTGCAGACGATGGCAGGAGCCTTACCACCCAGCTCGAGGCTGACCTTGGTGATGTTCTTAGAGGCAGCAGCCATGATGCTCTCGCCAGCACCAACAGAACCAGTGACTGAGACAATGTCAATCTTGGGCGAGCCAGCCATCTCGTTGCCGATGACGCTTCCCTTACCCGTCACGATGTTGATGACACCCTTGGGCAGACCCACCTTGTCGACAACCTCGCCGAATACGGTGCAGTTCTCAGGGGTGAGTTGTGAGGGCTTGATGACGATGGTACATCCGGCAATCAGCGCTGCACCGGCCTTGCGGGCGATGAGGAAGAAGGGGAAGTTCCAGGGCAGGATGCCTGCTACGACGCCAATAGGCTTCTTGGAGAGGAAGATGGTCTCGTTAGGACGGTCGGAGGGGATAATCTCGCCCTCGATGTGGCGTGCGAACGATGCCATGTAGTCGAAATACTCGGCAGTGACGTCGACCTCAACGGTAGCCCATGTGAGGGTCTTGCCCTGCTCGCGCATGATGATGTCGATGAACTCCTCGCGACGCTCACGGATGCCGTTGGCCAGCTTCTTCAGCCAGGCAGCACGCTCGATGGCAGGTGTCTTGGCCCATGCCTTCTGTGCAGCACGCGCTGCGTCGAGTGCACGGTTCACATCCTCGATGGTGCCATTAGGCTGGCGGGAAATGACTTCCTCGGTTGAGGGGTTCAACACATCAATCCACTGGCCGTTCGATGCTTCGCAGAACTGACCGTTAATGTACATTTTCAAATCTTTCATACGTGTATGTTTTAGTAAAGTAGTTAAGTAAAAATCTTTTCAGAAGGCAAAGATAAGCTATTTGGCTGACATCTCCAAATTATTTTCCCAAAAATTTCGTGTCGAGATACTGTTGGAAAGAATCTTTGTACATATCGCCAATGGGCAGATAAGTGTCGCTATCCATGATGACACGGTTCTTGTTGACCTCCTGAATCTTGGTCAGATTGATGATGTAGGAACGGTGTATGCGCATGAAGTAGGAGGGCAGGCGCTCCTCCATCTTCTTCATGGAGAGCAGTGTGATGATGGGCTTGGGCTCGCTCTCGAGATAGACTTTCAGATACTCGCTCATGGCCTCGACGTAGCGGATGTCGCTGATGCTGACCTTCACGATGCGGTACTCAGTCTTGAGGAAGATGGTATCGTCTTCTAACTGAGAACTCTCACTTCTCAGTTCTAACCTCTCAGCTAGACGGTTGGCGGCTCGCTGGAAGTCCTGCAGGCCGAAGGGCTTGAGCAGATAGTCGACGGCATTGACCTTGAAGCCCTCGACGGCATATTCGGCATAGGCGGTGGTGAAGACGACGAGGGGTGGGGCAGTGAGTGTCTTGATGAAGTCCATGCCGTTGAGGTCGGGCATGTTGATGTCGCAGAAGATGGCGTCGACAGTGTCTTGCTGCAGAAACTGTTGCGCCTCCAGTGCACTCTGGCACTGGGCTGCCAACTCGAGGAAAGGAACTTTGCCTATGTAGGCTGCAATTTGCTGGAGCGCCAGGGGCTCGTCGTCAATAGCCAAGCATCGAATCATGTCAGTGGTATGGTTAGTTCAACATTATAAATGTCAGGTTCGTCCTGTATATTTAGCGTAAAATTGTTGTCATAGAGTAAGTTTAAACGTTGTTTGACATTGGTGAGTCCGACGCCCCCTTTCTCTGGGTTAGGCTTGTCGGCTTTGCTGTTGCGGCAGGTGAACCGGAGCTTGGTGCCCTCGATGACTACCTTGACGTCGATGAACGACTCGTGCTGATAGGAGATGCCATGCTTGAAGGCGTTCTCGATGAAGGTGATGAGCATCAGAGGCGGTATCTGCCGGTCGGGTGCCTGTGTGGGCAGGTCGACACGGATTTTCACCTTGTCGGTATAGCGCAGTCGCATCAGCGTGATGTAGTTGCGGATGAAGTCGAACTCACGGGTGAGCGGTACGCCTTGCTTGTTGCCTTCGTAGAGCACGAAGCGCATCATCTTCGACAGCTCCAGGATGGTCGACTTGGCTTTCTCGGCATCGATGTCTACCAGCGCATGGATGTTGTTGAGCGTGTTCATGAAGAAGTGGGGGTTAATCTGGTATTTCAGATACTCCAGCTGTTGCTCCAAGTTCTCTTTCTCCAGGATGGTGAGCTTCTTCTGGTCGTCGCGATTCTTGAAGTAGAACTTGATGCCCACATTCATGCCCAGCATGAGGAACAGCATGAGGGTAGCCACAATGTCGTGTTCGCCAATGAAGGCTGGGGGTGTGTGGCGCATCTTCTTATCATCAGGTTTGAACATAGGCTCGCGGTCGGGCTTGTGCATGCCGTCAGGCCCTTCGTCAGGACGGAAATCATCGTCAGGACGGAAGTCATCGTCGGGTCGGAAGTCATCGTCGAGGGGCGGGCGGACATCGTCCATCTTCGCCATGTCGGGCTTTTGAAGGGGGCGGTCGGGCTTGTCAGCACACTGATAGAGCATGAATCCGACTATCATGGCAACGAAGATGGAGCCGTAGAGCAGGCGTTTGTGCTGATAGACCAGCAGGGGCGCTACGAGGAAGTTGTGGATGATGAACAACAGAAGATAGGGGGTGAAATGCTGCCAGATGACCCATACCTCGCTCCATTGGAAGGAGAGCGCCGAATCGTTCATCGCACGCAGATAAAGACTTAGCACGGGGGCTGCAAAGAGCATGCCCCACAGTGCTAAGTATATGATATGTTCTTGTCGCGACTGCTGTTTCATCCACATAAATGAACGCACTTTTTCGTGTTTTATTGTCATGTGAACTACTTCATTTACGGAAAAAGACTACCATCGTCCGCCGGGGAATCCGCCACCCATGCTGCTGCTGACGCTGTTGCTGGCGGTAACGGTCTGTGTGGTGCTGCCCAGCGAGAGGGTGTAGCTGGTGCCGCTCTTCAGGTTGGGCGAGCTAATCATGATGCTGCCGCTGTTATAAGAGTAGGGAGGCATGGTGAACGAAGCGACGGTGGAGCTGCCGTTGCTGACGCTGACGGTGCTGTTGGCCTGTACGCTGCCCGAGGTGCTGATGATGCCCTGCGAGGTGCTGCCCAGTGTGCCGTCGACGCGTCCGCCAATGCCGAAGATGTTGCCACCCGTGATGTAAAGCTTGTGGCGCTCGTCGATGTCGATGCCTGCCTCAGCACCGCTGGCTCCGTAGGCTACGATGTTGCCGCCAGAGATGTACATGTTGCCATTGGCGTCGAGTCCGTCGTTCTGTGTGCCTACCACCGTGACGTTGCCTCCCTTGATATACAGGTCGCCAGCGGAGTTGATGGCGTCGTCGTAGGCTGATACTAAGACGGTACCATCGTTGATGGTCAGTGTGGCCTTGCTCTCGATGCCCTCACCCTTACTGCCCTTGGTGCGTACCATGATGGTTCCGCCGTTGATGGTCAGGTTGTCGTCAATCTTGACACCCTTAGGCGATGCTGTATCATTGTTGCTGCTGAACACTGAGCCTGTGGTGATGACGTAGAGCTCGCCACCATTGATGATTGCAGGGCAGTCGGCCTTCAGACCCTTACCGCCAGAACCAGAGCTCTTCAGCTTCACGATGCCGGCATTCATGGTGAAGGTGGAGTCGGCCTTGATGCCAGCAGCACCCTTGGCCTCCTTGTCGGTGGTGTCGTAGGTGCCATTGCCAGTGGTGATGACGGTGGTACGTCCGCCATTGACGATGATATGGCTCTCGCAGTTGATGCCCTTGGCGGCAGCTGCTGTAGTCTCGACATTGATGATTCCGCCATTGATGAAGATGCCGTCGTTGGCCTTGATGCCGTGATTGGCAGTAGACTTAGCATAGATGTTGTTACCCTTGCGGAACACGATATAGTCGGCACTGTGGATACCATTGTTGTAGTTGCCATAAACCTCGAGTGTGCCGCTGCCGTTGAAGAGCAGCTTACCCTTGCAGTA
Organism: Prevotella sp.; assembly: GCA_017941345.1. Lineage (GTDB taxonomy): Bacteria > Bacteroidota > Bacteroidia > Bacteroidales > Bacteroidaceae > Prevotella. The sequence goes on from JAGAWQ010000140.1 coordinate 16,911, forward strand.
GAGGGCGCCCTTGTGGTCGTTCTTCGACGAGGTGCCATCGGTCAGCTTGTTGTTGGTGCCGTCGGCTACCACCACGTAGGCACGTTTGCCGCTGAGCAGGTTGAGGGCAGCGCTGTCAGGATTGGTGATGCTGACACCATTGAGCTTCACCTCGTATTTCTTGTCGCCCAGGACGGTGAACGAGCCACTGGCAGTCTCGCCGCTCAGTACGTAGCAGATGCCTTTGGTGGAAGCATGGTTAGCGGTGATGTGGTTGCCATTGACGGTGATGGTGACACCATTCTCCGTCTTCGCTGTGGGGTTGGACAGGTCGATGGCCACCTCAGTGGCAAACGAGTTGTTGTCCAGGTTATCCTCCTCGTCGGGGAAGTATTCAGATGCTGCGCTGGAGGGCTCGGCAGTGGTCTTGTCGATGTCGATGCTGAAGGTCAGCAACTCACCGCTGCTGGCACTCATCGACCCGTTGCTGCCACTCATGCCACCCATGCCGTTGGCTCCGTCATAACCTTGGTAATCGCTGAAAGGATCCTGCGCTGAGCAGGCTGTCACTACGGCCATCATAGCCATCAGTGTGAAGATTGTCGTCATCTTTTTCATATTTTCGTCTGTTTTTTTAAGTTAATGTTTTCTTAATGATGCGACAAAAGTACACGAAAAAAGCCGGCTCGCCAAAAACTTTCAGCGAACCGGCTTAATTATTAAGCGAATTCAAAGTCCCAGCTTGCTCTTTGCTGACGAAGCAGCGTTGTCGATAGCATCGCTGGCCTTCTGCTTGGCAGCATTCTTGGTGTCCTCAACCTTCTGCTCAGCAGCAGCCTTGGCATCCTCTACCTTCTGGTTGGCAGCGGCCTTGGCGTCCTCTGCCTTCTGGTTGGCAGCGTCGACAGCAGCGTCCTTCACCTCAGTGGCAGCATCGCCAACATTCTCGATGAAGCTGGAAACCACCTGGGCGGGCTCAATCTCAGTCAGGGCAGCAACAGCAGCAACAGCAGCCTCGCTATCGCCAGCAACAGCCTTCACCTTGTCGGCATTCTCCTTCAGGAAGTTCTGAACCTTAGCCACATACTCCTTGGCAATCTCGGGGTTCTCCTTAATCAGAGCGACAACCTTCTCCTTAACGGCAGCCAGCGTCTCCTGCAACTTGGCAGTATCGCCAGACTCGAACAGGCCACTGATGGCATTGATGTCCTCCTGAGCGGCAGCCTCAGCCAGTGAGTCAACGAGAGCAACAGAGTCAACGGCCTCGCCAGCCTGCTGAGTCTTGTTGCCACATGATGTTGTGAACGAGATGGCTGCAATGGCCATCACTGCGAAAATCATTTTTTTCATCTTACTTTCTCCTTTTTTTTAATAAAATAGGTGTTATTGTTTATAACTCGATTTTCATGAATACGGGATAGTGGTCGGAGTAGGTCAGCTCAGACATATAATAGGTGATGCCCTTCAGCGCACTGTCGTGGAAGATGTAGTCGATGCGGACGGCTTTCTTGCCGCGGAAGGTGTGCATCCATCCGCTGCCACACTCCTTGAAGCCGTCGACCATATTGCCCAGCATGGTGTTGTAGACGTAAGAGTAGGGCACGTCGTTGAAGTCGCCGCAGAGGATGACAGGATTCTCAGAAGAGCGTTTCTCCGTAGCAATGATGTTGGCTTGCGAGGCACGGAACATCATACCTATCGTGTAATTGCCGAAGATGGCATTGAGCACACGGCTGCTGCTGACGTCGTAGTCTTGAGCCATAAGCTTGCCAGCCTCGTGGAGCGTACGGTTGATGCCTGTCGTCTGCAAATGGACATTGAACACACGTACCTCATCGCCCTTGACATCGATATCGGCCCACATGGCACTGTTGTTGGTGTAGTCGAAGAGTATCTTGTCGTGCTTCTTGATGGGGTAGCGGCTATAGATAACCATATCGTCGCGTCCTACCGCCATATAGGGGAAATACTCCTTATAGGAATCAGAGTTGAGCTTGTCGCCACTGACGTTGCTATACTCCTGCATGCACAGGACGTCAACTTTCTGGCGTCGCATCTCAGCGAGAATGTCCTGAGCCATGAAGCCAGAGGTCTCGCGATTGAACATGGCGACGTTGTAGGTGGCTATCTTCAGACCTTGCTTGGCGTCGACTCCCTTTTCAAGAGAGCGGAACTGATAGAGCGTACCAATATAGGGAATGCAGCAGGCAATGGTGGCTACGGGCATGAGCAGGAAGAGCCAGCGACGACGAACGAGCCAATAGATGAGCAGCAACACATTGATAGCGATGAGCAGGGGCAGGATGTAAACTAACATGGCGCGTGCCGAATGACCAATGGGACTGACATCTCCGCCATAGAGAGCAATAATGGTGGAGAGGGTAGCGATAATCTGTGCCACGAGGAACATCATGGACATGTATTTGTAGACGGCAAGTTTACCCATAGTGATGTGGTATTGGTCCTTAGTTTCTATTCTTTGACGTATTTCTGTACGGTGTCGAGCAGGTCCTCAACACGGAAGGGCTTAGCCATGAATTCGTCGCAGCCTGCCTCACGAGCCTCGCGGATATTCTCGTCGAAGGCATAGGCACTGAGGGCAATGACGGGTATGTCATGATTCACTTCCTTGATGATGCGGGTAGCGTCGAGTCCGTTCATATCCGGCATACGGATGTCCATGAGAATTAGCGAAGGGTGTTCCTCCTCGCAGAAGGTGACAGCCTCGATACCATTCTTGGCACGAATCAAGCGATAGCGCTTAGCCAGCACGATACGTACCAGCTCGTAGTTGCTGTCTTCGTCCTCAGCGACAAGAATCAGCGGTGCATTATTCACGTCGGTCTTGGTGCTGACGCGGATGGTGCGTGAATTGGTGGTGATACGGCTGTTCTTAGCCATACCGCCTATTGTTCCTTCAAAGGGCAGTTCGAAGCGGAACGTGGAGCCTTCGCCAAGCTTTGACGTCACGGAGATGCGACCTCCCAGCTTCTCGACGATAATCTTACAGAGGGCGAGCCCCAGTCCGTAGCCGCTCTGTGTCTCAGCATCACGCGACTTGTAGGCTTCGAAGATGTGTTTCTGGTCTTCCTCGGCAATACCTGACCCCGTATCGCTGACGTAGAACTCTACTTCCTGTCCGTCGTTGATGAGTCGGTAGCCATAGCTGATGGTGCCGTTTGAAGTGTGTTTCAGGGCATTGCCAATGAGATTGGAGAATACCTGAGTGACACGATTGCCGTCGGTATTCAGCGCGACATTCATATTAGGCTTAGACCAAGCCAATTGCACGTTGTCAGGACAGCGGAACTTGAAGATGAACTGAAGGCTCTTGCAAATCTCGTTGAGGTCAGTCATACTCTTCTTGATAGACAATTCTCCAGCCTCGACACGTGAGAGGTCGAGAATCTCATTGATGAGCGACATCAGACGGTTGTTGTTGCTCTCAATGATTTCCATATAGTTCATGCGTTCTTCAGCGGAATCCGTCTCCGCCATGATGCGCGAGAAACCTTCGATAGCATTAAGGGGTGTACGTATCTCATGACTCATGTTAGCCAGGAAGAGTGACTTCATCTGGCTGGCTTTTTCGGCCTTCTGCGTTTTCTCCTCGTATTCGGCCAGTTTTTTGCGTGCATCATTGAGTTCCAGCTCGACAGCTTGTCGCTTGGCATTGGCTTCCGCAATCTTCTGTAGCAGGATTTCTCTTTCGTCTTGATTCATTTGAGCAATTTTTCTAATTCTCCATTATAGATAAATCGGCGCAAAATTAGCAAAATATTTTCAAACAAAAGAAATTTTCAGCGAAAAAATTTACGCACGACGTGATTTCTCCCATGCACCACCTCCCTGATGAGTGCGTAAATAGTGCATGCCGCGGAATACGTTAAAGTTCATAAAAAGGAAATAGTAAGGCACATAGAACAGCTTGTTCTTCTTGCCTTGCTGCTCCAGTCGATAGCCCATGAAGGCAGCGGCATAGAACAGAATCTGGAGAATCCAGATGACGGTGTAGATGGTGCCTGCATTCATGAAAACCAACAGGACATTGAGTGGGATGAGTGCCATGAGGGCGATAGGGGTAATCGTCCAGCGCAGCACTCGATGTGACACAAACTGGAAGGCGACAACGAAATGGCGGAAAGGGTTCATCATGCGACGTAACCACCAACAGCTCTGCAATCCGCCAGCTGCTATCCGTCGTTTGCGTTTTGACTCTTCGGTGAAATCGGCTGAGCCATGCTCTAAGGCGTAGGCTTCTGGGGCGTAGGCTATGCGATAGCCCTCGTCGACCATACGCATAGACATGACGAAATCGTCGAGTAGGGCATGCTCTGGCATCGGATGATAGAGCTTGGTGCGAATGGCATTCAGCTCGCCAGCGGCTCCCATGGTGGAGTATAACTCGCTGTCCAGACGTTTCAGCGTACTCTCGTAGCGCCAGTAAAGTCCTTCGCCCTGAGCTGCCGTCTGGCTGTCGTCAAGGGCTACCACGCGTTTCTCGCCAGCCACACAGGCCACTTGCGGGTCTTGGAAGCAGCGCACGATATGGTGGAGTGCTTCTGCATTAACCATCGTGTTGGCATCGGTCATCACACACAGCTCCGTATTGACGAGGCTGATGCCGTGATTGAGTGCTGCCGTCTTGCCGCGACGCTCTGGGCTGAAGACAACCTGTACGTCAGGATAGCGCATCAGGCGCAGGTTGGTATCGTCGGTGGAACCGTCGGTGACCCACATGATGTGCAGACGCTCCTTCGGATAGTTGAGCTGAAGGGTGTTCTGCATCTTCTGCTCTACGATGTCTTGTTCGTTGTAGGCACAAATGAGGAAGGTGATATCGGGCAGTGCGTCGTCGTCAGGAAGACTGGCGATATCACGTTTGCCGTAAAGGGCATGCTTGATTTTAACGAGCAGCCATAACAATACCCCATATCCGAGATAGGTGTAGAACACCAGGGAAAAGCATATCCAGAATATGACTTTCAGTATTGTCATGGCTGCTACGTTCGTTTAGGAATTGGTTTCTATCTCTTCCTGCATATCGATGAACTGGCGGTCTTGGTCGTAGAACTCGTATTGCAGGAAAGCCAGTTTCTGCGACGGTACGATGCGAAGGCCCATACCGTATTTCATCTGCCATTTGCGCTTCAGCGATACGAAGCCCTGATTGATGTAGGCGGCAACGTAGGGATGAACGTGCAAATAGAACTTGCGGATGCCTATCTTGTTGACCAGGCGGTCAATCTTGCTCTCCAGTTGGTCCGTAAACAGGATAGACGACTTAATCTTACCCTTGCCGAAGCATGTGGGGCAGGTTTCTTCTACATTGACATCCATGGCCGGACGGACACGCTGACGCGTAATCTGCATCAGTCCGAACTTCGACAACGGCAGGATGTTATGGCGTGCTCTGTCTTTCTGCATGTTCTTGCACATGCGCTCATAGAGCAGTTGGCGGTCTTCAGCCAGGTTCATGTCGATGAAGTCGACTACGATGATGCCGCCCATGTCGCGAAGTCGCAGCTGGCGAGCCAGCTCGTCGGCAGCACCGAGGTTCACCTCCAGTGCGTTGGCCTCCTGACCATTTTCTGCACGAGTACGATTACCCGAATTGACGTCGACCACATGCATGGCCTCTGTGTGCTGGATGATGAGGTAGGCTCCGCGTTTGTAGTTCACCGTGCGTCCGAACGAAGACTTAATCTGCTTCGTTACGTTGAAATTGTCGAAAATGGGCACCGTACCGTTGTACAGCTTGACGATGTCCTTTTTCTCGGGCGCTATCAGCGATACGTAGTCGCTAACCTGCTGGAAAATCTCTGGGTCGTTGACGTGGATACCATCGTAGGTGGGGTCGAACAGGTCGCGTAGCATGGCTACGGCGCGTCCGGTCTCTTCGAAAGCCAGCTGTGGTACCTTTGTGGCTTTCTGTACCTTCGTAATCGTGTCTTCCCAGCGTTTTACCAACACCTTCATCTCCATGTCAAGCTCTGCCACACGCTTGCCTTCAGCGGATGTACGTACAATGACGCCGAAGTTCTTGGGGCGGATGCTCTGCACGAGTTGTTTCAGTCGGGTGCGTTCCTCGCCTTTCTTGATTTTTGAAGAAACCGAAACTTTATCGCCAAAGGGGATGAGCACCATATAGCGGCCTGCCAGACTGATATCACACGTCAGACGTGGTCCCTTGGTGGAGATGGGCTCCTTGACCACCTGTACCAGGATTTCTTGTCCCTGTTTCAGCGTGTTCTGGACGCTTCCTTCCTTGGGGAGGTCGGGCAGACGGCTGGCTTTCGCAATGGGGTAAAGTTTCTTCTTGTCGCTTTGTACCTGTTTAAGATACTTTTCAAAAGAGCTGAATTGAGTGCCTAAGTCCAGATAGTGCAAGAAAGCATCGCGCTCAGAGCCTACCTCTACGAAGCAGGCATTAAGTCCGGGCATCAGTTTCTTGACCTTGCCCAGATAGATGTTGCCTACGGAGTAGCTCGCCTCTTCGCGCTTCTCGTTCTGGTATTCCACCAGATTCTTGTCTTCGAGCAGGGCGATGGAAATCTCCTTAGGCTGTACATCGATGATTACTTCACTTGTCATTTTCTTGACTTTACATTATAATTCATAAATAGCAAGGGAGTGCTCCGACTGCTCGGACTCACTCCCTTCATTTCTAGTTTGACGTCAGAGCCTTACTTGCTCTTATGACGATTCTTGCGTAGTCTCTTCTTACGCTTGTGGGTGGCCATCTTGTGGCCCTTCTTTTTCTTTCCGTTTGGCATAATTCTAAATATTTAAAAGATGTATTATTTCATTTTGGCTAAAAAGCTCTTCGCAGGCTTGAAAGCGGGGATGTCGTGTGCTTCAATCACCATTGTCGTGTTCTTCGAAATGTTGCGGGCGGTCTTCTGTGCACGACGCTTCACATGAAAAGTACCGAATCCGCGGAGAAATACATTCTCTTTCTTCTCAGCCATGCTTACACGAATCTCCTCCATGAAAGCCTCCACAGTGGCTGCTACGTCCTTCTTAGGAAGGCCTGTGTCCTCAGTAATCTTACTGATAATATCTGCTTTTGTCATGTCTTTATTTTATAAAGTTTTTGTTTTCGGACTGCAAAGATACTGTTTTTCAACGGAATAGGGAAATTTTATCTGTTTTTTTTTCTAAAAAAGTAGTTTTTTTGTATCTTTGCACCTAAAATTTACGCTTTTAGGATATGAAACAGACCAAAATAGATGCCTCAGTAAGTGACTGCCGATGCGACGTCGACTTCATTGGAATACATATTTTAATAAGGAACGTGCGCGAGGTGAGTCGCCACATTGGCAGACGATGAAATCTATAAAAAACGTCAAAGAACGTAGATTATCGAAATTTTTTGTTACCTTTGCACCAAATTGTGCATATTAAGACACATGAACCATATAAGAAACTTTTGCATCATCGCACATATTGACCACGGGAAGTCAACGCTGGCTGACCGTCTGTTGGAGTTTACCAAGACTATCCAAGTGACGGAGGGACAGATGTTGGACGATATGGACTTGGAACGAGAGCGCGGCATTACGATTAAGAGTCACGCCATCCAGATGGAATATGTGAAGGATGGCGAGAAATATATATTGAATCTCATTGATACCCCAGGACATGTCGACTTCTCTTACGAGGTGAGCCGCTCTATCGCTGCTTGTGAGGGGGCTTTGCTGGTGGTTGACGCCACACAGGGTGTGCAGGCGCAGACCATCTCGAACCTCTATATGGCTATCGACAACGACTTGGAGATTATCCCCGTTATTAACAAGATAGACATGCCCTCAGCGATGCCTGATGAGGTGGAAGACGAGATAGTCGAGCTGATAGGCTGCGACCGTTCTGAGATTATAAGGGCTTCCGGTAAGACGGGCGAGGGCGTCGAGGATATCCTGAATGCGGTAGTAGAACGTATCCCACATCCCGTTGGCGACGAAGAGGCTCCGTTGCAGGCGCTGATTTTCGACTCCGTCTTCAACTCGTTCCGAGGCATCATCGCCTACTTCAAGATGACCAACGGCGTGATTCGTCAGGGTGACAAGGTGAAGTTCTTCAATACGGGTATGGAGTATGTTGCCGACGAGGTGGGCGTACTCAAGATGGATATGATTCCGCGTAAGGAGCTGCGCACAGGTGAGGTGGGTTACATCATCTCAGGCATCAAGAATGCCAAAGAGGTGAAGGTGGGCGATACCATTACCCATGTCCAGAACCCTTGCACGAAAGCCATCGAGGGCTTCCAGGAGGTGAAGCCGATGGTGTTTGCGGGTGTCTATCCCATCGACCCCACAGACTATGAGAACCTGCGTGCATCGCTGGAGAAGTTGCAGCTCAATGATGCTTCGCTGACCTTTACTCCTGAGACTTCCGTTGCGCTGGGCTTTGGTTTCCGTTGCGGATTCCTGGGCCTGCTCCACATGGAGATTGTACAGGAGCGACTGGACCGTGAGTTCGATATGGACGTTATCACCACCGTTCCTAACGTCACCTATATGTGCTACACCAAGCAGGGGGAGGAGAAAGAGGTGCACAACCCCTCAGGACTGCCCGACCAGACGATGATAGACCATATTGAGGAGCCGTATATCAAGGCCTCCATCATTACTGCTGCCGACTTCATCGGACCCATCATGACGCTTTGTCTTGACAAGCGTGGTGAGCTGATAGACCAGCAATACGTCTCAGGCAATCGCGTGGAGTTGCGTTTCATGCTGCCGCTGGGCGAGATTGTCATCGACTTCTACGATAAGCTGAAGAGCATTTCGAAGGGCTATGCCTCCTTCGACTATCATATCGACTCGTTCCGTCCCTCGAAGCTCGCCAAGCTGGATATCCTCCTGAACGGTGAGCCTGTCGACGCGCTGTCGACGCTGACCCATCAGGACAATGCTGTCTCCTTCGGACGTCGCATGTGCGAGAAACTGAAGGAACTCATCCCTCGTCAGCAGTTCGACATCGCCATTCAGGCCGCTATCGGTGCGAAGATTATAGCCCGCGAGACGGTGAAGCAGGTACGTAAGGATGTTACCGCCAAGTGTTATGGTGGTGACGTGAGCCGTAAGCGTAAACTCTTGGAGAAGCAGAAGCGCGGAAAGAAGCGCATGAAGCAGATAGGTAATGTGGAAGTGCCACAGAAAGCCTTCCTTGCCGTATTGAAACTAGATTAACCCCTTAAAAACCTATTAACTATATGACAACAATTGGACTGACAACAAGAGACGTAGCAAGAGAGTTGGCAAGACGCTACAGTACGATGACTCACGACGAGTTGGACGTGCTGGAGAGTATTCTGGTACCTATGAAGTTCCAGAAAGGAGAAATCATACTGAAGGAAGGAGACATCTGCACAAACATCTACTGGGTGGTGAAGGGATTGGTGCGCCAATACTACTACAAGAACGGCAAGGAGCTGACGGAGTATATGGCCAACGAGAATACCATCTGTATGTGTATCGAGAGCCTCTTCAAGGAGGAACCCAGTCGTCAGCAGATAGTAGCCCTTGAGCCTACCATTATCTACGCGATGCCTAAAGACCGTCTGGAACGTGAGGCTGTCCGCAACACGAACATCCAGATGCTGTATCGTAAGATATTGGAGGAGTCGCTGATTATCTCGCAGATTCATGCTGACATGCTACGCTTTGAGTCGGCTCCAGAACGCTATGCCAAGCTGGTGAAGCGTTCACCACAACTGGTGCTTCGTGCACCTTTGGTCTATATCGCCAGCTATCTGCAGATGACACCCGAGACGCTGAGTCGCGTGCGTACCTCTGCACTCATGGATGGACGTCATAAAGAATAGGCTACAGTCTCGAACAGAACGTAAACATGTTGGGGAACTGCCGACTGAGTGTGTCGGGTTGTTCCTTGAAAAGTCCAAATAGGGCGCTACCTGAGCCAGACATGGCGGCATAGGTGGCGCCCATCTCGTATAGTTGCGCCTTTACCTCGCCAATCTCAGGGTGTTGGGCAAACACGCTCTCCTCGAAGTCGTTGACCAGCGTCTCGCGCCACGTTTCTACGGGCTGCATGACAGCATCCTTAGGACATACGTCGGGGTAGTGGGGGTGAATCAGCGAGAAAGCCTCTTTCGTCGGTACGGGAATGTCGGGACGCACCACACCGATATACCATTCCGACAGGTCGAGACGGATAGCCTGCATCTTCTCGCCGATACCTTCGGCATAGCAGGGGGTACTCTTGATGAAGAAGGCACAGTCGGCTCCCAGCCTGGCGGCATACTGAATCATCTTTTCGTCGCTCATCTTCAGGTCGAACAGCTCGTTCAGCAGACGAATCATATAGGCACAGTCGCTCGAACCGCCGCCCATACCAGCCTGTGTGGGAATGCCCTTCCACAGGTGTGTGTGGATACGAGGCAGCGTGGGGAAGTCCTCCTTCAGCAATTGGTAAGCCCTTACCACCAAGTTCCTTTGTTCGTCGCCCTCAATGGCGATGTTGGTCACCTTCAGGTCACAGTCTACCTCCGAGGGGAATCCCTCGTCCATCCTTTGCACTTCCAGCGCGTCTTTAATGGGTACGGGATAGAACACAGTCTGCAGGTTGTGGTAACCGTCTGGTCTCTTCTCGACCACATTCAGTCCCAGATTAATCTTTGCTATCGGAAAAACTATCATACCTTTTATCTTTTACCTTTTACCTTTTATCTTTTATCTTTTATCTTCCTCTTAAACTCCAGCGTTTTCGGCAGTTTGCGCCATTTCCCCTGATGAGGAACCTTGATGGTATTCCCTGCACCCTGACGCAGAATGTAGATGGAGTCGTTCTGGCGTGTGAGCGTAGCTACGAGGTCTTCGCTGCCGAAGTCGTTAATCATCTGAAGCGTAGCCTCCTGTTCGCTTTTCACCTCGCAGGAGGTGATGACCCAGCAGAAGGAGTTGTGCGTCTTGCCCAGATAGCCCGGCAGAGAGCCGTAGAGCTCCTGTCCTGGAATCGTGATGTCCTGCTCATAGAGATTGATGCGCAGATAGACGTCGTAATTATTATTATATAGGTACGCGCGAAAGGCGTCTTGTTGTGCAAACAAGGCCAGTGGGGTGTATAGCCACAGGAAGATGACAAAGAGGTGCTTACCCATGATTCTCTTTTTTTTTGATGACAAAGTTAATGAATCTATATCAATAAATAATCGTTTACGTAGAAAAATAATAGGCAATTATGGTAGGTTTTAATTTTTTTTAAGTAACTTTGCGCCCACAATACATGTATTAAGAATGGTAAAGAATATGTTAAAGCCTGATTACATCTTCGAATCGAGCTGGGAAGTTTGTAACAAAGTTGGTGGAATTTACACCGTTTTGTCCTCTCGCGCGAAGACCCTTCAGGAGGAAATGAAAGACAGGATACTGTTTATCGGTCCTGACTTTTGGAAAAAAGAGGAAAGTCCCTATTTCAAGGAAGACAGTTCGCTCTTTGCCGAATGGCAGTGGGAAGCCAAGGAGCAAGGCCTGAAGGTCAGGGTAGGTCGTTGGATCATACCTGGCGAGCCTATTGCTATCCTGGTGGACTTTAACCCTTTCTTCGAACAGAAGAACGAAATCTACGGATGGCTTTGGGAGAACTATGGCGTTGACTCGCTTCACGCCTATGGCGACTACGACGAGGCCTCGATGTTCTCTTATGCTGCCGCGCTGGTGGTAGAGAGCTATTACAATCACTATCTCTCACCTCAAACCCCTCACCTCAAAGTTGTTTATCACGCCAACGAGTGGATGTGCGGCTTGGGTGCTTTGTACATCAATGCCCATCTGCCTCAGATAGGTACGGTGTTTACGACACACGCCACGAGTATCGGGCGTTCGATAGCAGGCAATCAGAAACCGCTTTACGACTATCTGTTTGCCTACAACGGCGACCAGATGGCGGGCGAGCTGAATATGCAGTCGAAGCACTCTATCGAGAAGCAGACCGCCCTGAATGTCGACTGCTTCACCACCGTGAGTGATATTACTGCGAATGAGTGTAAGGAGCTGTTAGACAAACCGGTAGACGTTGTGCTGCCCAATGGCTTCGACAACAGTTTTGTGCCTAAGGGTGCTGTGTTCACCAGAAAGCGCAAGGCGGCTCGTAAGCGTTTGTTGGAAGTGGCTAATGCCTTGCTGGGCGAACAGCTCGACGACGATACGCTGATTGTGTCGACCTCTGGACGCTACGAGTTCCGCAACAAAGGTATCGACGTATTTGTGGAGGCGATGAACCGTCTGCTTCGCGACAAGGACCTGAAGAAGAAGGTGGTAGCCTTCATCGAGGTTCCGGGTTGGGTAGGGGAGCCCCGCAAGGACTTGCAGGAGCGCCTCCAAAAGAATAATTGTCAATTCTCTACTCCCCTCGAGGTTCCTCAAGTCACCCATTGGCTCCACAACATGAGTCACGACAACGTGCTGAGCATGATGAAATACTACGATATGCACAACCGTAAGGACGAGATGGTGAAAGTCATCTTCCTGCCTTGCTATCTGGACGGGAAGGATGGCATCCTGAACATGACCTATTATGATATCGTGCTGGGCAACGACCTCTGCGTCTATCCCTCTTACTACGAGCCCTGGGGTTATACCCCGCTGGAGGCTGTGGCTTTCAAGGTGCCTTGCATCACCACCGACTTGGCGGGCTTTGGCCTTTGGGCTAACAGCGAGTTTGGCGGACGCTACGGCGAGATTGAGGACGGTGTGAAGGTGATTCATCGCACAGACTATAACTACTCTGAGGTGGCTGATGCCATCAAGGACACCATAGCCAAGTTCTCAGCGATGGACAAGAAGCAGATTGATGCCTGTCGAAAGGCTGCCGACAACCTCTCGAAGAAAGCCCTGTGGAGCGAGTTCATCAAATATTATCACGAGGCTTACGACATTGCCCTGCGCAAAGCTGAAGAAAGAATTAACAAGACAAACTAAATACTTTATTTTTAGGATAAGATTATGAAAATTAAAGCAGATTACGCAAACGAACCCGCATGGAAGATGCTGACCGTAAGAGCCACGCTTCCTGAGGAGTTGAAGTGTTTGGAAGAGATTGCCCACAACATGTGGTGGGTGTGGAACCATGAGGCACGCGACCTGTTCCGTGAGCTCGATGTCGAAATCTATCACGAAGTGAGACATAATCCCGTGATGCTGTTGGAGCGTCTTAGCTTTGACCGCAAGGAGGCCATCCTGAAGGACAAGGCTCTGATGAAGCGTATCAAGGATGTCTATGAGAAGTTCCGTAAGTATATGGATGTCAAGCCCGACACCAAGCGTCCTTCTGTGGCTTACTTCTGCATGGAGTATGGTATGCACTCAGCCCTGAAGATTTACTCTGGTGGTCTGGGAATGCTCGCCGGTGACTATGTGAAGGAGGCTTCCGACTCTAACGTCGACATGTGTGCCGTAGGTTTCCTCTATCGTTTCGGCTACTTCAAGCAGAGCCTCTCGATGGACGGACAGCAGATTGCCAACTACGAGACGCAGAACTTCGGTTCGCTGCCCATCGAGCGTCAGCTCGACAAGGACGGCAATCCTATGGTTATCGACGTGCCTTATAACAACTATCAGGTTCACGCCTACGTTTGGCGTGTGAACGTTGGTCGTGTGAAGCTCTATCTGCTCGATACCGACAACGAGATGAACTCTGAGTTCGATAAGCCCATCACCCACGCCCTCTATGGTGGCGACTGGGAGAACCGTCTGAAGCAGGAGATTCTGCTTGGTATCGGTGGTATGCTGCTGCTGAAGAAGCTGGGCATCAAGAAGGATATCTATCATTGCAACGAGGGGCACGCAGCACTCTGCAACCTGCAGCGTCTGTGCGACTATATCGAGGAAGGGCTGACCTTCAACCAGGCTCTCGAGCTGGTTCGCGCCTCTTCGCTCTATACCGTTCATACCCCTGTTCCTGCAGGTCACGACTACTTCGACGAGGGTCTCTTCGGAAAGTATATGGGCGCCTATCCTCAGAAGCTGGGTATCTCCTGGGACGAGTTCATCGGTATGGGTCGCACCAACCCCAACGACAAGGGCGAGAAGTTCTGTATGTCAACCTTCGCCTGCAACACCTGTCAGGAGGTTAACGGTGTGTCTAAGCTGCACGGATGGGTTTCCCAGAAGATGTTCGCTCCCATCTGGAACGGCTACTTCCCTGAGGAGAACCACGTGGGCTATGTCACCAATGGTGTTCACTTCCCCACATGGGTGGCTACTGGCTGGCTGACGAAGATTTACCAGAAGTATCTCGACCCCAAGTATATGGGTGACCAGTCGAACGCTAAGCTTTGGGAGGGCATCTACAACTGTCCCGATGACGAGCTTTGGGCTACCCGTCTGGAGATGAAGCAGAACCTGATTCACTACATCAAGAATCAGTTCCGCGATGCTTGGCTGAAGAATCAGGGCGACCCCTCGCGTGTCGTATCGCTGCTTGAGTCGATGGATTCCAAGTGCCTGATGATTGGCTTCTGCCGTCGTTTCGCTACTTATAAGCGTGCTCACCTGCTGTTCACCGACCTGGACCGTCTCTCTAAGATTGTCAACAATCCTGAGCGTCCCGTGATGTTCCTCTTCGCTGGTAAGGCTCACCCCGCTGATGGTGCTGGTCAGGGACTTATCAAGAAGATTTACGAGATTTCACAGCGTCCTGAGTTCCTGGGTAAGATTATCTTCCTCGAGGACTACGACTTCCTGCTGGCTCGCCGTCTCGTCAGCGGTGTTGATATCTGGATGAATACGCCTACCCGTCCGCTTGAGGCTTCTGGTACATCTGGCGAGAAGGCCGAGATGAACGGTGTTGTCAACCTCTCCGTCAAGGACGGTTGGTGGCTCGAGGGCTATCGCGAGGGCGCCGGATGGGCTCTCACCGAGAAGTGCACCTATCAGAATCAGGGCTATCAGGACCAGCTCGACGCTGCTACCATCTACGGTCTGCTTGAGAACGAGATTATTCCTCTTTATTATAATAAGGACAAGAAGGGTGTCTCTAAGGGCTGGTGCAAGGTCATCAAGAACTCTATCGCACAGATTGCGCCTCACTACACCATGAAGCGTCAGCTCGACGACTACTACAGCAAGTTCTACGAGAAGCAGGCTAAGCGCTTCAAGGAGATTTCCAAGGACGACAACAAGCTGGCCAAGGATATCGCCCAGTGGAAGGAAGCCGTTGCTGAGCGTTGGGACGCTATCAACGTAGTCAGCTGCGAGTGGGACTTCCCCGCAAACGGTTGCGAGGCTGGTCAGAAGTACAACGTCAAGTACGTCATCAACGAGCAGGGCCTCGACGATGCTATCGGCCTGGAGAAAGTCAACATCTTCACCAATAAGGACGGCGAGGAGCGTGTCTACTCTGTTGAGCCGCTGAAGATGACCAAGAAGGAAGGCAACAACTACACCTTCGAGGCTACGCTGTCGCCCACTCAGTTCGGACAGTACAAGTCGGCCATCCGTATGTATCCGAAGAACAAGAACCTGCCTCACCGTCAGGACTTCTGCTACGTGAAGTGGCTCGAACTGCCCCAGATGTAAAAGCATCCTCTTTTATATCCCCATATCAGTTTGGACAACCCCGTTTTTGAGGGTTGTCCTTTCTTTTTTCTAACAAATTATCCTCAATTAACATTTTTTAAACGAAAACGTTTACGTCTTTTATTTCTTTTTTACTATATTTGCAAACGAAAAGAAATGATAAACAGATATCAATTAATATTTATTACTAACTAAAAAATGTGTAGCTTATGAAAAAATCAAGCTTTTTCCTGGGGGGGGCACTTCTGCTTTCAACCCTGTTCCTTACCAGTTGTGACAAGGTGATGTCTAAGTTGGACAATCCCGTCAGCAGTTATCTGGAAGTCGGCAAAGCGGATGTTGTCATCCCAACTGGTGATACCTATCAGATTAAGGCAAGTACTATTTCTACGATGCCCATCATGTATGAATCTTCTAACCCTGAGGTAGCTACCGTAGATGCTGATGGTCTGGTGACAGCCATTGCCGATGGCGAGGCAACGATTACGGTTACCGTAGAACAGGATGCCAACAAGGCTTATCTGGCTGGCGAACAGAAGATTAACGTTGCCGTTAAGCGTCCGCTGACCTTCGAGGCTTTGGAGGATGGACAGATTAATGTCAGCTTTTATAATGGTATCACGCTCGAAAAGCCTATTGTATATACCATTAATGGAGGTACAAAGCAGGAGATTACCGCTACGACATCCATTGCTGTGAAGAAGGGCGACAAAGTGGAGTTTGAGAGTGCCAATGACCATACAGCTGAGTATGGGTCTTATTATACATATAATACAATTAAATTCGTCAATATCCAGCCTCAATCTCAATGTGCTGTTTATGGTAATGTGATGAGTATGATTTCGCCAGACGGCAACTATCATACGAATAAGACTATTACAGCGCCTTATGCACTTGTCTATTTGTTATGTGGTTATTATAATAATACTGACGACATCTATTGTACGGTATCTCACGATAAATATGATTTGGTGTTGCCAGCTACCACATTGAATGATTACTGTTACTATTGTTTGTTGTATAACACCGGTATTACTAAAGCTCCTGAACTGCCTGCTGAAGAGTTGACTCCATATTGCTATGCTTATATGTTTGAGAACTGTCCAAGTTTGGAAACAGCTCCAGAACTGCGTGCAAAAGAATTGAAAGACAACTGCTATGACAATATGTTCAGATATTCAGGTCTGACAAAGGCTCCTGCACTGCCAGCCGAAGTGTTAGCCCCATATTGTTATCGTAGTATGTTCTATGGCTGTGAAGCTCTTACTGAAGCTCCTGCTCTGCCAGCCGAAAAGATGAAATATTATTGCTATGCTTATATGTTCTATGGTTGCACTTCATTAACAGAAGCTCCTGCATTGCCTGCTACGGATTTGGTAGAATCATGTTATTTGTATATGTTCGGTAATTGTACTAAGTTAAGCTATCTGAAGTGCTTGGCAAAGAACGCAATTGGTTATAGTGTAACTTATATGCTGGTTAATGCAGGAACAGATAAATCTGTAAAAACACGTACGCTTGAACGCGATCCTGATACCTATTGGTATGTTGTTTCTGGAAATTGGATAAATACGCTTTATGTACCTCTAGGATGGACTGTTACTCCCCCATACGAAGAAGCATCAGCACCCGCTCGCAGAGCATCTGCTTCTGTCGAGGCTACTCCAATCAAGGATAATACTCTAATCATGCCAGATGCAGGTGCACAGGACAGACCCCATGTGCAGTTTTGAAATAAAAAATGATAGCCTCCCTGCTCAGCGAAGAGTGGGGAGGCTTTAAGTATAGCACCAGCAGAAGAAATCATTCTCCGAATATAATTTTCGTTACTCACAGAGTATTCTTCGTTACTCTTGGAGTATTGCCGAATCCAACAGATTTGTACGCGAAAATTTGGCAGTTTGGGGAATTATACTTATTTTTGCAACGTGAAAAGTTAAGTTAAGGATGATGTCAAGAGCAGATATTGCAAAGAAATGGCTTGAACAGGTGGATGAGGATATTCTCGCTGCAGAGGCATTATATTCCAGTGGACGCTGGTTATATATTGGCTTCTTATGTCATCAGGCTATCGAGAAACTGATTAAAGCTTATTGGTTTGCAATGCGTGATGATGAACCAATTTATCTTCACAATCATTTTCGTTTATTAGAAGGATGTGATTTGAAGGCAGAATTAAATGAAGATCAGCGAAGATTTATTGAAATTATGGCTCCTATGTATATTGCTGGTCGTTATCCTGAATATAAAAGTCAGGTTGCGCGGATGCTAAATGACAAAGGAAGTAAATATATTATAGAGAAGACAAAGGAATTCAAGTCATGGATACTCCAAAAGTTCTTACAAGAGAAGAAGCCATAGAACTTGTCAGAAACTATAAACGGGTGATATCACCTCGGTTCGCTACAGAGCCTCAAGTTTATATGTTCGGTTCATACTCCAAAGGCCATCCTAATCCTTGGAGTGATATTGATGTGGCAGTTATAGTGCCTTCTATAGCTGATGAAGACTGGCTTGAACAGTCCGCTGACCTATGGCATGATGTAGATAAAGTTAGCCTGCTAATCGAACCGGTTTTGATGTCAGCAAACGAAGATACGCTATTGTATCGAGATGTACTCCGTACCGGAGTGCCAGTTTGATGCAACATAATATTTGATTAAGATATGCCGAAATATGTATTCTTACGGAGTATTCAACACCATGCAGGCCCAGTTGCTGTCGGTCTTGGTGGCTGTGAGTCGTAATCCTAACTGCTGTGCCTTGCTTTCGAGCAGGGCACAGTCGGTTTCATAGAAGCCGCTGAGGATAAGGGTGGAGTGGGGCGCCATCACGCTGACGAAGCGGGGCATGTCGGCCAGGAGGATGTTGCGGTTGATGTTGGCCAGGACGAGGTCGAACTCAGCGGTAAAAGCGGTGAGAAGGGAGCTGTCGCCGCAGAGCGACTGCAGGCGGTCGTCCACGTGGTTGATGACGGCATTGTGGCGCGTATTGTCGGCACTCCACTCGTCGATGTCGTAGCCTACACACGAGTCTGCGCCCAGCTTCAGGGCGCAGATGCCCAGAATGCCTGTTCCGCATCCGCAGTCCAGTACGCGACGGCCCTTCAGATTCATGCTAAGCAGCGTAGCACAAATCATTCGTGTCGTCTCGTGCGTGCCTGTGCCGAAGGCCAGATGGGCATCGATTTCGATACTGATGGCTGATGGCTGAAGGCTGATGGCAGAAGGCAGGTGGCGCCCGTCGTGAATGACCAGCCTGTCGGCAACCACGATGGGTTCAAAACCCTCCTGTTCCCATTGCTCGTTCCAATCCTTATCCTCTGCTTCGCGAACCTTATAAGTAATAGTGGTATCGCTGATGGGGAAGCTGTTGATGCTCTCGTCCAATGCCTGCTGGTCGAACAGCGTCTGCTGGACGTAAGCCATAACGCCTGTCTTGGTATCCTCGAAAGCCTCGCATCCTGCGTCAGCTGCAAAGCTGGTCATCAGCGCCCGTGTAGCGTCTGTACAAGGGTTGATATTGATTTCTATCTCGTAGTATTTCATCGTTTGAATGTTAAATTTGAGCGCAAAATTACAAAAAATAGGGAAAAACCTACACGTTCTTAGGGTTTTTCCCTAATTTTGCACTAAAATTAGTTGTATTTTTGCAACGTGAACAAGTGAAGTTAAAAGATAAAAGTTGAACGATTATGAAAAAGCTTATCCTACTCACAGCTGTTGCGGCCTTGCCACTCGGTCTGATGGCACAGGACGACGATATGTACTTCGTACCCTCGAAGGAGAATGTGGCTCAGGAGGCCAAGACCTACGGCATGCCTAAGAATACCTACTATTCTGGTAGCCAGCGCAGCGTTGACGACTATAACCGCAGGGCATGGTCCAGCGCTACGCCTATCGATTCGGCAGGCAACGACATCATCCATTTCTCTGCCGTTCGTGGCGTATATCCCGACTCTGCCTATGCGGAGACGTCGACAGCCGATGACTATAAGTACACCAAGCGCATGAGCCGTTTCGAGGGCTACACATCGCCCGATGTAGCCTATTGGGAGGGCTATCGCGACGGGCGTTACACCTCGCCTTGGTATTACTCCAGCTACTACAGCTGGTATGACCCCTGGTATTGGGATGACCCCTGGTACTACGGACGCTACGGCTGGGCAGGCTACTATGTTGGCTGGTATTCGCCTTGGCACTATGGCGGCTGGTATCGCCCCTACTACTATCGCGGCTGGTACAGTCCGCGCTACTATGCCCGCAGCTACTATCGTCCCAGCAGAGACTATCATCGCGTCGTACGCAGCAATCCTCCTGCAGGCTACAGGACCTACAGCAATGGTGGTCGTTCGACCTTTAGTCGCGGCTCCTTTGGCAATGGCTCTACGATGAGTCGCGGCTCGTTCGGCGGCGGTTCTACACGCTCCAGTGGCGGAGGCGGTAGCTTCAGCGGCGGAGGCGGTAGCTTCAGCGGCGGAGGCGGCGGTGGACGCTCCAGCGGTGGAGGCGGCGGAGGCGGTGTCTTCGGGCGCGGACGGTGATTGGAGTTGAAAGATAAAAGTTAAAAGTTAAAATAGCTATGAAGAAATTATTGATGATGGCTGCTTTGATTGTAGGCACAATGCCTGTGGCAGCCCAGGAGACATACGAGAATGTGAAGATTGCTCAGGAGGACCTGAACGGTACCGCCCGCTATGTGGGAATGGGAGGCGCTATGGAGGCGTTGGGTGCTGATATCTCTACGATATCGACCAATCCTGCCGGTATCGGTCTGTTCCGCAAGTCGAATATCAACGTGTCGTTCGGTCTGGTGTCGCAGGCTGATGCTACGAATGCCGTTGGCGGCAACAAGACCAATGCGTCGTTCGACCAGATAGGCTTCGTCTACTCTGCTCGTACGGGTAAGACGTCGTTCCTCAATCTGGCCTTCAATTTCCATAAGAGCCGCAATTTCGACATGATTCTTTCAGCTGCCGCTCCGCTGCAGAATGCATCGCAGAGCAAGCTGACCTATGCGAAGGACCGCAACGGCCTGTGCTATCCCACGAAGAAGGAGACGAAGGATGGCGTGACCGTCGATGTGCCCGATTACAACAATCCTTATGCTTCATGCAACCAGCTGGACGATATCTATTCTTCGGAGTTGAACTTCTTCCAGAATGCCTATTTCAACAGCAGCAACTACCAGTTCGACCGCGCCCACAAGGGCTATATCGGCGAGTACGACTTTAATATCTCGGGTAATATCAACAATCGCGTATACCTAGGCCTGACCGTTGGCCTGCACGATGTTCACTACAAGGGCTATAGCGAGTATCGCGAGACGATTACCCAGATGGTGAAAAACGGAGCGTCTGTCTCGCTGAACGAACCCATCACCGTTGCCGATTCGCGTGAGATTACAGGTTCTGGTTTTGATGTGAAGCTGGGTGTCATCTTCCGTCCTGTTGAGGCTTCGCCTTTCCGCATCGGTCTCAGCGTGGCTACCCCGACGTTCTACGAGTTGCGCACCAACAATACGACGACCGTTTCCGATGCGAACACGACGTTCAGAACCGATGGCGGCGGCGGTTATAAGTTCAAGCTCTACACCCCTTGGAAGTTCGGCCTGAGCATGGGTCACACCATCGGCACTCAGGTGGCTCTTGGTGCCAGCTATGAGTATGCTGACTACAGCGCTATGGATACCCGCAATATCACAGGCCGCTACTACAACTCCTGGTCAGGCACCTATTCAGACGGTTCTGCCAGCGATAAGGAGATGAACGACCATGCCGACCATTGGCTGAAGGGTGTTCACACGCTGAAGCTTGGTGCAGAGTTCAAGCCCGACAAGGACATCGCCCTGCGTATTGGCTACAACTATGTCAGCCCTACATTCAAGAAGGATAGCTACAAGGATGGCACGCTCAATTCGAATGGCACATTCTATGCTTCAGCTACCGACTTCACCAACTGGGAAGACACCCATCGTCTGACCGTAGGTGGTGGCTATACCGTCGACCACTTCAACATCTCGCTGGCCTATCAGTACAGCACGACGAAGGGTACCTTCTATCCCTTCATGAGCTATACCGACAAAACTGATGCCCAGTACGACAATATCGCTGATGGCGTCAGCGTGAAGAACAATCGCCACCAGGTGTTGCTGACGTTAGGATATAC
>JAGAWQ010000141.1 GCA_017941345.1 Prevotella sp.
AGGACTCATGACCGACTCAGGTAGAATGGCATTAGAAAGAACAACATAACCAATCGCAAAACGATATGAAGATAATAGACGAAACATTACTTACTCAGGTGGCTGACGAGGCCAAGAAGTCACCACGACTGAGGATGAACTACAACTTCCATCAGAGCCTTCAGGACAAGTGCCACCGATTCCTCAATGCTCTGGAACCTGGCACTTTCATCCATGTGCATCACCATCCTGACAAGGATGAGACCTTTGTGATACTGAAGGGTAAGGTCAGAGTCTCAACCTACAATGACCAAGGGGCAGTCGCCGCCTCTTGCGTTATCAGTCCTGATAGCGGAACATACGGCGTGGATATTCCCAAGAACGTATGGCATGGATTGGAGTGTCTTGAACCCAGCGTATTGTTGGAGTGCAAGGCAGGCCCATTCGTGGAGCATGAGGTGGATGGTATCTTGGAACTGAAAGACGGTAAGGACATCTATCTTGCTGGAGGTTGCTTCTGGGGAACGGAGCACTACTTCAAGCAGATAGAGGGTGTGGTGGAAACATCTGTTGGGTTCGCCAACGGACATACTGCCAGTCCGACCTACAAGGAAGTCTATACGGACACAACGGGTTATGCCGAGACGGTACACGTGAAGTACGACCCCGATGTGGTGAGCCTCGAATTTCTGTTGCAGATGTTCTTCAGGGCCATCGACCCCACCAGTCTCAACAAGCAGGGACATGACGAAGGCACACGCTATCGTACGGGCATCTATTACACCAATGCTGAGGACCTGCCCACGATTAAAAAGGTGTTCGCTGAGGTCCAGAAGGAGTATAAGGATCCTCTGTGCGTAGAAAAACTGCCCTTGCAGAACTACTATTCTGCCGAAGAATACCATCAGGACTATCTCGACAAAAATCCGACAGGCTATTGTCATCTGCCAGAGTCGCTGTTTGAGTTTGCACGTCAGGCAAAGGAAAAGAAGTAATGGCCTGGAAATGGAAGATTATGGCGAAAAGGAGTTCTGGACATGAAACAGATGATCAGAGAAGCACGTCCATCGGACATGGCAGAGATTATGAAGGTTATGGATGCTGCAAAGCGGATTATGCGGCAGTCAGGAAATATGCACCAGTGGACAGACGGCTATCCTTCTGAGGCTGTCATTACTTCTGACATGGAGAAAGATGGTGGCTATGTCATTGAGGATGGCGACAAGATTGTAGGCTACTTCGCCTTCCTGCCATCCCCAGAACCTACGTACGCCAGAATCTATGAGGGCAAATGGCTTGATGACATGTGCCCTTACCATGTAGTCCACCGTATAGCCAGTTATCCGCAGGCCCACGGGATATTCAGCAGCATCATGGACTTCTGTTTCTCCCACGACCCCAACATCCGCATTGACACCCATCGGGATAATACGATTATGCAGCACAACATCGCCAAGCACGGCTTTACTTATTGCGGCATCATCTATCTGGCTAATGGCGACGAGCGTCTGGCTTATCAGAAAAAACAAGGCATAAGTAAACCATAGTCATTGACCCTGTTTCTTTCGTTCTATTAGTGGCATGATTTCATTCTCGAAGATGCCACGTTCTACAATCCTATAGTGTGGATGGTATGCCTCACGATATTCTGGAGAATGGCTGATGGCATATCTGCCGACTGACAGGATGCTGTCAATGAAAGCCTTGTCCTGCTGATAACGAGGGAGTCCAAGTCGCATCTGGTCAATCGTGCCAATAATCACGTTCCATCGATTTCTCCAAGATTCGACAGTAGGACGCTTCTTGCTGTTGGCACTACGAATGAAGGCATCCAATAGCATGTTCTCTGATATGACGGACTCCTTGATGGTTCTGATGCTGACACGATAGTAATTGCTGTCTATGCCGCAAGGCTCATAGTTCCAGGGCATCAGGTCATCTATGCTGGTAGTATTCAGCTCATCATCCAAATAAGCCTTCACCCTTTGTCTGTCCGATACAAGATGCTCTGCCCCCATGTAGTCCTGAAAGCACGACTTATACAGGTCGAGCAAACGCAACTGCGGATAGGTCTGTAGTTGTTTGTTGACGAAGCCCTTGATGTCCTGTGCCTGAAGTACAATTGAACATAGGAGGCTGATGGTAATGAGTGCTATCTTTTTCATATTCATTCCATTTTCAGCGTAGTTTTATAATGTCACTCCAACGGGTGGTCGGATTCTTACTTCTGAAATCGTGCTTAATGGCATTGGCAAAGACTTCTGCCTTTCCCTTGCCGTTTTTCTGGGTGTACTGTTGAGCACCGATGACGATGGTCTCTGAGCCGTGCATGCGGTTGATGCGGTCTATCACCTCGTCGAGTCGGCGTATCTTCTGAATCTGCTCGGCATTCAGGTCAAATAAGTCCTGCTGGATAGGTGAGTCAGGTGAGATACCCATCACGATGACACCTGCTTTCTTATACTGATAACCCTGAATAAAGATGCGGTCAAGCACATCGTGAGCGGCCTGAACAATGGGAATCGTCGAACTGGTTGGGGTAACAAGACGCAGTTCCTGGAAGTTCCAGTATTGTGCCAGATCTTCACGGAAAGCATTCGTATTCACAAACACGCCAACGGTGGTGGCCACCGTCTTCTGAGTTCTCAGTTTCTCGGCACAACGGGTAGCATAGTTGGCAATGTGAGTGCGCAGGGTGTCCTTGTCGCTGATCATGCCATTGAACGAGCGACTGGTGCAGATGCTATTCTTCTTGGCCAGTTCCTCATTCGGCACGGCATCCTCTCCGTTGAGTTCCTGCCACGTACGGACGATATTGATGTTGTTAAAGGTCTGCCGAACCCAGTCCTTGTGATGCTGGGCAAATTCGAGGGCAGTCTTGCAACCG
>JAGAWQ010000030.1 GCA_017941345.1 Prevotella sp.
ATAGTCGGGATAGTCGCGGCCTATCTTCTCCTCCAGCTGCCATTTGATCTCCTCCGAGATTACGCTCTGCATACGGGCCACGAGGTCAGGGTAGGGGTGTGGCCCCATCGTCGAACCTACGATGTAGAAGGTGTCGGCAGGGTGGCAGCACCAGTCGCGGATGGCCTCACTGCAAGCGTCACTTAGCGTCATGTTACCTGTGTGTACGGGGTGTACCTCTGCGCCCAGCATCTTCATGCGCTCCACGTTCGTGTGCTGACGCTCCACGTCGGTAGCTCCCATGAATACCTCGCACTTCATGTTCATCAGTGCACAGACCGTTGCTGTTGCCACACCGTGCTGTCCAGCACCAGTCTCAGCGATGATGCGCGTCTTGCCCATCTTCTTGGCCAGCAGGATCTGTCCGATGGTGTTGTTGATCTTGTGGGCACCCGTGTGGTTCAGGTCCTCACGCTTCAGGTAGAGCTGGCAGCCGTACTTCTCACTCATGCGCTGGGCAAAGTAGAGAGGCGAGGGCCTGCCCACGTAGTCTTTCAGCAGCGCGTGGTAAGCCTGCTTGAACTCCGAGGACTCGATGATCGGCAGGTAGGCGTCCTGCAGGTCGTGTACGCACTTGTAGAGTATCTCCGGCACGTAGGCACCGCCGAACTCTCCGTAAAAACCTCTTTCATCTACAAAATAGTTTTCTTTCATTTTTTTATCTTGTTTTTGTGTGATTAAACATCAAAAAAAGAGACTCGCCGCAGTCGCGACGAGCCTCTGGTATATCCTGATGATAACAGATACGGCAATCAGCCTCGCGACATTTCATATCTCGAGCACCACCACCACCAAATGTTAAACATCCTGTTGTTCATCTTGTCATTTCGTTTTCTGGCGGCAAAGATAGATATATTTCTTTTTTCCTGCAAATTTTTCGGCAACTTTTTTGATAAAATGAAAGAAAAAATGTAATTTTGCCGACGATTTATCAGTAAACGATGACTTTAAAAGACTTTTTAACGCAAGGCGACCGATTTGCCGCAGACAATGGTTGTCTATTAAAAGAGGTACGTGAAGGCTATGCTCGGGCTGAGATGCTGGTCACAGAACATCATCTGAACGCAGGCGGCGTCTGTCAGGGCGGTGCCTATTTCACGCTGGCTGATATTGCGCTGGCTGCTGTGATGAACAGCCGAGGTACGCTCACCTTCGGACTGGAGAACAACATCGTGTTCCTCAAGAGCGCCCGTGTCGGTGATACCCTGATAGCTGAGGCCACCGAAGTGTATAACCATCACAAGATACCCTATGTCGATGTGCGCGTCACCAATCAGCATGGCGACCTCTGCTGCGTCGTCACTGGCCTGGCCTACCGCAAGAACGCCGACCTCCCCATCGATGCCCTTGAATAATTGTCTGACTATTGATTTTCATCGTGAGCACTCATGTTCTTGATAAACAGATTGACAAGGTGCTTCGTGATAAAGGTTTTCCTGACGGCATGGCGTGCCCTGTCTGCTAATGAGTTTTTGTTGCCAGATGGTTTAGCCGCCTCTGCCTCTGCTTCTGCCACTTGCTGCTCGCGCTGGTCGATCTTAGCACGCATGCTCGCTGAAGCGTGATTATAAAGGAACGTATAGCATGGCACGGCTGCCTTCATAATATAAGGTGTGAGGAAGGTGGTCACCACACTGGCTGCCACAATGATAGGATAGATGATGGGATTGAGTACGCCCAGACTGGTACCCAGTCCAGCGATGATAAACGAGAACTCACCAATCTGTACGAATGAGAAGCTGGTAAGCATGGAGTCGCGCATCGTCTGACCGCCCCACCAGCAACCCAAGGTGCCAAAGAGAATCATTCCGATGATAATGACCA
>JAGAWQ010000142.1 GCA_017941345.1 Prevotella sp.
GGAATGCTGATATTCCAACGCAGGCTTGCCGTACTGGTCTGTACCTCTGAGCGTAGTCGTTGCAAGTACGTTTTCAGGATGGCGGTCGAAGTAGGTGTTATAGATGATACTCTCACCGTCATGCGAATAGGTCAGGTTGATAAGTTTCTCATCCTCGCTCAATCCCTGCTTATGCTCGTTCTTCTGAATGATGATCAGGTCGCTGCCAGCTTCCGTATTAGCACTCTCCTTGAAGAGATTATCGGGCAGACGAAGGGCTGTCACCAAGTCGGCTTGCTCAAAGAGCAGGTTCAGACGGTACACATTCTGACTGTCGAGATAGTTGCGGGTGGTGATAAAGGCCACCATGCCGCCGTCACGCACGGCATCCAGTCCCTTCTGCATGAAGTAGCCATGCAGGGACTTAGAGATGGTGCGTTTCATCACCGACTTGTGGTTGCTGTAGATAGGGTCGAAAACCTTGGTGTCGCCAAACGGAATGTTGGAGATGGCGAGGTCGTACTTACCCAACTCATTTGGGGCTATACGCTCGAAACCCTCTACATGCACTGTATCACCGGGATGCAGTGTCGAGAGTAGCAATCCTGTCAGCCTGTCCTTTTCAAAGGCGGTCACTTGTGCATCGGGATTAACAGAGCGCATGGTGTCGATGAACACACCCATGCCAGCAGACGGTTCCAACACCTTCTCCGGCTTTAGATTCAATTCACCCATCACTGACCAGATGGCCTCCGGCACAGCCTTTGGCGTATAGAAAGCAGTGAGGACGGACTGCTTCATGCTGGCGACATACAGTTTGTACTCGTCCTCGTTGGCAGTGTTCTCACGTATCACTTTGTGCAGTTCATCGGTCAGGTCATAGAGCGGAATGTCATTCTTTGCCCATGCTGTCTTATTGTCCACAGGATTCAGCACACATTTCAGCCCACCGAAGCCGCAATACTTCGAGATGGTCTCGCGCTCGGCATCGGTAGGTTCACGATGCTCATCCCGCACAAGAAACGCTGTGCGGATGGCATCGATGTTGGCTTGCAGCCGTGCCTTTCTATTGAACGCCATACTGCTCAATGTAAAGTACTACGGCACCTGTCAGCTCTGTGTAGAGCTGCACATAGTCCGTTGACAGTTCAAACTCAGGCTGCGTCAAATCGTAAGGCTCGAATACGGGCTTGACCAGTGGCAGCAGCTTCTCGGCAAACGGTATTTGTTCCTCGTCCACCTCAACGGCAAACTCCTTTTCCAATACTTCCATCAGGATGCTCCACGGTGTCATACTCAGTCCTTTCATCAGGGCATCCATAGCCAGTTCCTGTGCACCCTCTACGGAGTGGCCTTCACGACGTGCCTGTTCAAAGGTCTCTGCGGCCAGAAGTTCACGCTGGTAGATGAAGTTGAGGTCTTTGGCCTTCTTCGAATGCTGCTCCATCAAGTAGCGGAGCAGATATAGTCCATAGTAGGACAACTGTTGTTGTTCTCTCTTCATTTTCAAATTACGTTTAATGGGTTATAGAATCAGTGTATTAGCAAATGCGCCCCGGGTATCCCTCCCGAGGCGCAACCACTGAATCCATTTCAAAAAATCGTGTAAACGATATATGAAAATGAATGTCAGTGGCAAAGGTAATGCTTTTTATCGGGATTTACCTTTCTTTGCAGTCTTTTTTCGCTCAGGGAATGAGAATTCCGTCTGGAACGTCTCACGATTGAGGGTTACGACGGCATCGAAGGAATTGCCCTGCTTACCCTTGAACCCCTTGATGATACCCGTCTTGCCATCTGTCAGCAATGCCTTCAACTGGTCGTTGGTCAGTTCCTTGCCTGCCTTCTCGCGGAACACATGGCAGTCACAGGCGGGATTGTCGCACTTGACGACTTTCTTGTAGAA
>JAGAWQ010000143.1 GCA_017941345.1 Prevotella sp.
AAAGGATAACACGTATGGGAGGATTCTTTGGAACCATCAGTACAAAAAGTTGCGTCAACGATCTGTTCTACGGCACGGACTATAACTCACACCTCGGCACGAAGCGTGCGGGTATGGTGATGTTCGACAAGGAGAAGGGTTTTACGCGTAAGATCCACAATCTCGAGCGCGACTATTTCCGTTCGAAGTTTGAGGACGAACTCGATTCTTTCTCGGGCAATCAGGGACTGGGCGTGATCAGCGACACCGACCCTCAGCCCATCATGGTGAACTCTCACCTGGGCCGCTATGCCGTGGTGACGGTGGCGAAGATCAACAATCTGCCGGAGATAGCACAGGAGCTGCTCGACAGGCGTATGCACTTCAGTGAGCTCACGGAAAATAATATCAACCAGACGGAGCTCGTGGCGCTGCTCATCAATATGGGGCGCACCTTCGTGGAGGGCATCAATCTGGTATATAGGAAGATAGAGGGATCATGTTCGATGCTCATCCTGACGGAGAAAGGCATTATTGCCGCACGCGACTTTCTGGGCCGCACACCTATCGTGATCGGTAAGAAGGATGGGGCGTATGCCGTGTCGAGTGAGACGACGAGTTTTCCAAATCTTGACTTCCAGCGTGTGCGCGACTTGGGGCCTGGTGAGATTGTGTATCTGACAGCCGACTCCATGGAAGTGCTGCAGGAGCCCTTCAAGCGTGAGCAGATATGCTCGTTCCTCTGGGTCTATTACGGTTTCCCCGCCTCAGACTATAACGGCATCAACGTGGAGTCGGTGCGCGAGGCTAACGGCAAGAAGATGGGTGAGAACGACGATACCGAGGTGGACAGCGTCTGTGGCGTGCCTGACTCTGGCGTCGGTATGGCGCTGGGCTATGCGGAAGGCAAGGGTGTGCCCTACAAGCGTTCGGTGCTGAAATACACGCCTACATGGCCGCGCTCGTTTACACCTGGCAATCAGGAGCGTCGTGCACTGGTGGCGAAGATGAAACTGATTCCCAATCCTTCGTTGCTGAAGGATCAGCGCGTGGTATTCTGTGATGACTCCATCGTGCGCGGTACCCAGTTGAAGGACAATGTGAAGACGTTCTTCGAGTATGGTGCGAAAGAGGTGCACTGTCGTATCTCTTGTCCGCCGCTGGTGTATGGCTGCCCGTTTATCGGCTTCACCTCGTCGAAGAGCGATATGGAGCTGATTACGCGCCGTATCATCAAGGACTTTGAGGGTGACGACAAGAAGAATCTCGAGAAGTATGCCCAGACGGATTCACCAGAGTACAAGCGGATGGTGGATGAGATAGCCAAGCGCCTGGGACTGACGACCCTGAAGTTTGCCCGCCTCGAGGATCTCGTCGAGAGCATCGGACTGCCCAAGTGTCGTGTCTGCACGCACTGTTTCGACGGCAGCAGCTATTGTCATGAGCACGATGCCGAGGACGGTCGCCAGCTGAAGCTGGAGTTCTAACAGTATTTTATGGTTTAGCGTCTTGACAGGAGACCGTCGGACTGGCGGATGTATTCCTCCTTCAACAGATAGGTGAGCGCGGCGTCCAGTTCGTCAACAGGCAACTGGAGGTCGCGTAATTCTGTCAGCGGGTGGGGCTGTCCGTCGTCGAGCAGGGCGAGGATACGCTCCATCGCTTCGTTCATGCGGGGCTCAGAGACAAGACCCTCAGAACGGTGGGAAAGACAGACGTCGCACTGGTGGCAGTCGTGGTCGCTCTCCTCGCCGAAGTAGCGCAGCAGCTGACGACTGCGGCAGACGGCATCATCCTTGGCATAGTTGATCATCGCGTGGATACGTTCCTCGAACTGCACCTTGCGCTCCTCATAGACAGACGGGGGAATCTGGACATGCTCCATATCCTCGCGCCGCTGGGTGTAGCGGATGTAGGGTGTCTTCTTCTGGGGGATGAAGTGCAGGATGTGACGCTGGCTGAGGCCTTT
>JAGAWQ010000144.1 GCA_017941345.1 Prevotella sp.
CATCCGGGCAGCGTTGGTCTTCGTCATGAAGTAGGAGCGCAGCGGCGGGGGCAGGATGTAGTTGAACCACGTCGTCTTGTACGTGCCCTGCCGTCCGACGAGTACCAGCATCAGGTGGTTCACCTCCATCGGATCGACCCATCCCGCCACCATGCCCACGAGCCATTTCTTCAGGCACTCGGCAAAGAGCAGCTGCTTATCCACCCCACCGGCCACGCTCACCGACACCGAGAGCTCCATGATATAGTCCTGCCCGTCCCATGGCGGCAGGTGGTCCAGGTAGTACAGGAACGGATGGAACTCCGGCGTGAAGTCTGATTCGATCAGGTCCCAGATGTCCTGCTTGCGCACGCTCTTCGACGCCGACAGTTCGACGCGCAGCGAGTTGACGATGCGGTCGGAGATCAGCTGCCAGTCGGTGCCGTCGTGGTCGTAGCTCGACGGCCGCCGGCACTCCACGCCCCGTCTGACCACATTATAGCGCAGGTAGTAGCGGTCGCTCACGAACGCCTTGATCTCCGCCATCGTGGCGAGGTTCTCCTGCCACGGCTGCTTGTGCTCCGTTGGGGGAGCAGCCGCCGTGGCCTTTCGTTGTTTCTTAGGTTTCTTTTCTTCGCTCATAGTACCGCAAAGTTACCACCCAAAAAACACACATGCAAGAAAAAGCGCCACAACTTTCCGTCGCGGCGCAAAAAGGAAAGCAATAGGTTTCGCTTAAGGCGTGAAAAGGTCGCGTACACGAACGCCGAGAGCCTCCGCTATGGTATGCAAGCGCCATAGCGAAGGCTCCCTACGCCCACTCCAAAACTGACGGATAGCCTGGGGCGATATACCTAACCGGTTGGCTAACCCTACACTATTTACGTTTTTTCCCTCATCACTTTCAGCAGCTGTAGCTGCGATTCATACTTTTTCTGTTTCATTGTTTTTTTTGATTTATTAAAAAATTAGATATAAAAAAGCCCCACCGCCCGTTCCAGGGCAGTGAGGCCGATAGGTTATTTTGCTGTTTTGCAGGACGCGGAGCAAATATCCGTCCCTGCGGTGCAGTCGCCGAGGGGTCGGCGAGCATTGCCGGAGCGTCAGGGGCCGTCGCCGAGGGGGGAAGCAGGGGGGTGCCCGCCGCCCCGCCCGGCTGAGAGAGAGATGATTATTTCTTCACGAGGCGGACAGGCATGCTTCCCCTAATGTCTGTTACTCGCAAAGTTCCGTTATATAGAGAGAATTGCAGGCTCTTTTCATCAGTGAGCTTGTAATAAACCCATCCATAGCCTATGGCATAGCTTAAGACATCCTCAAAGCCAGTCACACCACCATAGAGCAAGGCTGTTATTGGCTGAGCAAAGCCATTGTTGCTCAGTTTATCAATAATGCTCTGGGCATCATCTTTCGTTGGAACCCGCCAGCTTGCAGGGAAGTTGGCAAATGTATCATTCTCATCGTCAAATTTTTGAGATTTCACCGTAAATTTCTCTCCATTCACATCAATGTCTAATTCCCTTAGAGGCCGACCACTGGTATTTCCGCTATGCCAATTCTCTCTTGTCCACACATTATTGAATATCTTCACGAGCGGATACTTCCA
>JAGAWQ010000145.1 GCA_017941345.1 Prevotella sp.
CGTGTATGTCCGCGTGACGGGTTCGGTCTATACCAAGAAGATTGCCGACCTTGACACTGAGCGCGACCAAGACTATCTGGCCCTGAAAGGACTGCTTGAAGCCTTCGAGCGATATACAGGTGACACCGAGCGACAACAGGCTGCGCAGACGGCGCTGGCCGTGGTGAGGAAGTACAAAATCAACATTGCCGACTCCTACGAGCGCGAGGGGCTGAAGATGGACCAGATGCTGCAGGAACTGGATGAGAATGTCCAGGCAGAAGTGGCCCTGCAGAAACTCGGAGCCAAGGACATGCTGGCGAAACTGAAGACGGTGAACGACGAGTGCCGCCGCATCGTGAACCTGCGCCAAGAGGAACGCGCCCAACTGGCGAAGGGCGAGATGCTGGCCGCCCGCAAGGAGTGCGACATCGAGTATCGTCTCATCATCCAGCAACTCAACGGTGCTGCCCTGCTCGACGAGACGGGCTACAAGTACGAGGAATTCATCCGCCTGCTCAATGAGGACATCAACTACTATCGCAACGTCGTCCTCGCCCGCACCAGGAGCGGCAAGGATGATGAAACGCCCTCCGATGATGACGACACCAAGCCCGACAGTGGTTCACAGGACGGCGAGGTGACACAGGTCACAAAGGAATAGGAAATCTCTCTCAGTCGTGGCGGCATCAGTCCGTAAGTGTTGGTGCTGCCACGATAAACTTCAGATGTCAGACAAATGTCAGGAAGATTTTTCGGCTGTCAGAAACGATTTTTGTAATTTTGCAGCCAAAACGGTGAACGGTTTGCCTTGAAGTGTGTATATACTGATAGCAACCTATCAATAAGAGAAGAATGAAAAGACTGATTCTATTTTCAATGGTGTGCCTCGTGGCAATAACGACACAGGCACAGACTGACAGCATCCGCACGGAGTCGCTGCCGGAGATTGTGGTGAATGCCGACGGGCAGATAGAGACGGCGGAGAAGACGGTGCTGCTGCCTACGACGACTGAGAAGAAGCACTCGGCCAACGGCTTCGACCTACTGAACGTGATGCAGACGGCGGAACTGGAGGTGTCGCCACGGACTCGGAGCATCACGACGCACAGCGGCAGAGAGGTGGTACTGTGCATCAACGGCGTGGAGGTACTGCCTGAAGACGTGGCAACGCTGCGCTCAAAGAACATCCGTAGCATTGAGTATATCCGCACACCGAGCGGCAAGTATGCGGGCAAGGCGGGCATCGTGAACTTCATCACCGTGAAGATGGAGTACGGCGGCAATGTCTATCTCTCGGCCACCGAGGGACTGGCTTACCTGACAGGCGACTATCTGGCCTATACAGACTTCACGAAGAAAGGGCTGACACTCTCGCTGACGGCATCGGGCGACTGGGCACACGACCACAGTTATACCGACGGACACGAGGGATACACTTTCGCAGACCTCTCAACGCTGACTCGCGACTTCACAAGCCAGTCATCGCTCCGAAAGAGCAATAACGAGGCCATCCGTCTGAAACTGACATCGACGGGCGAGAACCACCGACTGAA
This sequence comes from Prevotella sp., assembly GCA_017941345.1. GTDB lineage: Bacteria > Bacteroidota > Bacteroidia > Bacteroidales > Bacteroidaceae > Prevotella. The sequence goes on from JAGAWQ010000145.1 coordinate 1,536, forward strand.
CACCTACATCAGCTTGACCCGTCAGGCCGTGCCAAGTGCAGAGGCGGTGATGAATGCACAATACAATGGCCGATACGACGGCACGACGGAGCGGCTGACATCGTCGGACAGTCGGGGACTCGCCCCTACGCTCTACGCCAACTACACGCTTTGGCTACCCAAAGACCAGACGCTGGACTTTACGGCCTCGGCATCGTTCGGACATAACAAGTATAACAGCCTGTATAGTGAAAGGCCACGGGTAGGCGCGTCAGCGGGAATGACCACCCAGCCGACATTGGCCTCTGCTGTGACAGAGGACAACAACACACTCCACGGCAATGCCCGCTACTACAAGTCGTGGCAGAATGGACGGATGCTGTCGGCTTCGCTCACCCACGACCACAATCACTACAAGGACATCTACGCAGGGACTTCAACGGGCGACCAGCGGCTGACAACCGATGTGACGATGGGACTGCTGCAACTGAGCGTCTCCACGCAGAAGTATTACTACTACGTCTCGGCTGGCGTGTCGAACTCTGCCGTATTACTAAATTCGACACATTATAACTATTGCAGCCCTGTGGCCTTCTACGGCGGCAATTATACGCTGAACCAGAAACATTCGCTCTCACTGAACGGACTCTTTACGCACACGCTCTTCGACCCGTCGAACAAGAACAACATGACCGTGCCCACCTCGTTCTTCGAAGCCGTGAAGGGAAATCCCGATCTTGCACCACTGAAAGTCCTGGGCAATACGCTGTCGTACAACGGACAGATAGGCAAGTCGAAGATTTCCCTGTCGTATGACAACAGCATCTACTTCGACAACATCCTGCACCAGTACACCGCCGACGACCAGACCATCTTCGACACGCGCATCAACGACGGAAACTTCTACGGCAATATGCTCACGGCGACCTACGCCTACAGTGCATTCTCCGACAAACTGCGTCTCAGTCTGACCGCCATCGAGGAATACAATATGCTGCGTGGCGACGAGTACGACATGGAGCGAAACATCTTCCGTGTGAAGGCATCCGTCACCTACCTGACGGGCGACTGGATGCTGAAAATGAACTATCGTTCGCCCTATACGTCGCTCGACATCCGAGAGCCATGTCTGATACGTCGCCGTCCCGTCTATGAACTGCTTGTCAGTTGGAACCACAAGGATTGGGCAGTGGAGGCAGTGGTGCGCAATCCGTTCAGCCGCTACGACAAGCAGCACATTACGATGGACTACGGCTGCTATCGTCGTAACACATGGAACTACAGTGAGTCTGACGGCTGCAACCTCAATCTGAAACTGACCTATAGTTTCGGCTACGGCAAGAAGCAAGAGCGGGGCAATACGGAGATAGACAAGCGAATCAACAGTGCCATTATGAGGGCATACTAAGCAATGAGAAAGGCCATCTTCATATTCATAGCCATCATCCTTGTAGCGGTAGGTATCGACTGGTTAGACTCCTGCGCCGAGGCCAAGACCGATACGGAACTGTTCGAGCGAAACCTGACCTACGCTGATATGTACGAGTACAAGGACTCTGCCTACGATTTCGTCATACGCTATCCCTCGTTCTTCACTGAACAGCCCAACGACAACGGTCACGCCCGATTCGCCTATAGCGACCAATGGGCGACAGTGGTGCTCGAAGGTTATGTGATGAGCCGTCAGGGGCAGACGGTCAAGATAGCAATGGACTCGCTGGCGCAAGCCCTCCACGCTACAGACAGCAGGCAGGGCGAGGATTTTTTCATCCTCTCTGGCCCGCAATACGAAAGCGGCAGTCGCATCGATGGCTACAGTTATTACTCCAAGTTCGTCCGAAACGGCAAACTCTGGTTTGTCTATACGATGGTCTATCCCGACCGCTACCACGACGTGCTCACCCGCTTATTCAACGAGATTGACGACTGGCAAATCTGGGAACGTCCTCATCTGCAACTGAAGCAGGGAGAATCACAGACACCAAAGGCTGTGTCGGAATAAGGAACGTGGTCATTTAATGGTCAATGGTGCAAGATTTCCGCATTTTGGCGTTTAACCAAGTAGAGTATTAAAATCAAAATTATAACGATAGTGAAAACATTGAAGATTTGGAGAATTGCGTTTATGATGCTTGCTGCCTTCTTCCTCGCCTCTTGCAGCAGCGACGATGACAACGAGGACAAAGTGGAACAGGTGACGCTTTATGTGTCTGCCGAGACAGGAACCTACTATGACTTGTTCGATGCAAAAGGAGAATTCCCGATGGAGGGTATGCAGATTCAAGAGAAGGGCGAGACACGTTGGAGATGCGTTAGTTTCTTAACCATCACGGGCTTCACTTACAAGCGTGGCAACGAGTACGAACTGCTGGTGAAGAAAACTACGCTTGCCAATCCTCCACAGGATTCATCAATTATCAGGTACGAACTTATCCGCATCGTCTCACAGACGAAAGTAGAGTGAACTAAGAAGAAACGACAATCATCATCCCCTCAATGACTCTCAAAACAACAATTTCGCCCTCGACCACCCCCTATGAGACCCGCTTTTCTGAAAAATGAGGCTCACAGACCTTGGGAGGTCGCCACGGCGGGAAGGAAACGAATCCCCATCCCTTCGGAAGCCGTCTTTTCGACGAAAAATCAATCTCTGAGGGGAGCAGAACCCTCGAAAACGGCGTAAAAACGGCCTCCCACGCCACGGGATGCCTCGCCAACGACGCTGGCAGGGGCTGACAGCCCCCAAGCGACGAATTTCAATAACCTCTAAACAACATTCAGACTATGGCAACAATTGCATTGAGAAACATTCTGCTGGCCGAAGCGTACTCCACGCTCAGCCTGCCCAACGACCTGCACATGGCCTTTATGGATCGTGCCGTCAACAGATTCCGTACGTTTAACAACCAACTCACGGGTGACAACGCCCTGCCCGCGATGATGCAACACCAGATTGGCGTGCTGGCTACGGCTTTTACTAATGAGGACAACGTGTATGTCCGCGTGACGGGTTCGGTCTATACCAAGAAGATTGCCGACCTTGACACTGAGCGCGACCAAGACTATCTGGCCCTGAAAGGACTGCTTGAAGCCTTC
>JAGAWQ010000146.1 GCA_017941345.1 Prevotella sp.
AGCCAACATCCTGGCTGTCATGGGAACCGGACTTCGTTAGTCTAACTTAACCAGTATTTCGGGGCCTTAGCCGGCGGTCTGGATTCTTCTCCTCTCGGGCACGGACCTTAGCACCCGCGCCCTTACTCCCGGTCTTGGCTGATACGCATTCGGAGTTTGTCTGGACTTGATAGGCGGCGAAGCCCTCGCATCCAATCAGTCGCTCTACCTCATATCAGGAACAACCGAGGCGGCACCTAAATGCCTTTCGGGGAGTACGAGCTATCTCCAAGTTTGATTGGCCTTTCACTCCTACACTCGGCTCATCCAGAAGCTTTTCAACGCTTATTGGTTCGGGCCTCCATCCCGTGTTACCGGGACTTCACCCTGGCCAAGTGTAGATCACTTGGTTTCGCGTCTACCCCCACCGACTATATACGCCCTATTCAGGCTCGCTTTCACTGCGGCTCGGGTGCTGAACACCTTAACCTCGCCGGTGATGGTAACTCGTAGGTTCATTATGCAAAAGGCACGCCGTCACCGATTGCTCGGCTCCGACCGCTTGTAGGCGCAAGGTTTCAGGTACTGTTTCACTCTCCTCGTCGGAGTGCTTTTCACCTTTCCCTCACGGTACTGGTACGCTATCGGTCTCACAGGAGTATTTAGCCTTACCGGATGGTCCCGGCAGATTCGCGCAGGATTCCTCGTGTCCCGCGTTACTCAGGATACCACTAGGCTCATCGCAGCTTCGCGTACGGAACTTTCATCCTCTGTGGTCTGACTTTCCAGACAGTTCCGCTCACCGCTCTGATGCCACGGCGTGGTCCTACTACCCCGACGGTGCATCGCTACACCGGCGGTTTGGGCTCTTCCCCGTTCGCTCGCCACTACTTGGGGAATCATTGTTTATTTTCTCTTCCTGCGGGTACTAAGATGTTTCAGTTCCCCGCGTTAGCCTCCTGCAAAAAAAAGCAGGATGACAGGCCTTCAGCCTGACAGGTTGTCCCATTCGGAAATCCGCGGATCAAGGGTCATTTGCACCTACCCGCGGCTTATCGCAGCTTATCACGTCCTTCATCGCCTCTGTGAGCCAAGGCATCCACCTTGCGCCCTTTCTTACTTTCTCTGTATATAAAAGAAATACCATTTCCTCGCGTCCATGCGGACAGAATCCAACATAGACTCAATAAACGGCACCGCTCATACTTTCAGCTGTTGTGAATTTTCTTTCTTTTTCTGTGTGAAATTTCTACAGTTTGTCTTGTCGCAATATGTCAAAGATCGCTCATGCTACCGACGACAGCGATGACGCTGAAGGGAACATGTGGTGGAGAATAACGGATTCGAACCGTTGACCCCCTGCGTGCAAAGCAGGTGCTCTAGCCAGCTGAGCTAATCCCCCGATCATCCAGATCACAGTTCATGGTTCACAGTCGAACCACTATGCCGTGTGCAGGCCCTGGTCCCGAGCCTCATACACGCTGCCCTGAGGCGGCGTGTAGTCCCAGGCAGACTTGAACTGCCGACCTCCACATTATCAGTGTGGCGCTCTAACCAACTGAGCTATAGGACTGTCAAGTGACTGCCGGATGTACCTGGCTATCTCTTCGTTATTTATTATACACGGACATGTAGTAGGTACAAGACGGAAAAGAAAAGAAAAGAGTACCTCGTCTCTCTTACTTCTTCCACGAATCTCTTCTGTCATTCCGACTCCAGAAAGGAGGTGCTTATTAAAAGACCTTCTTTCAGGATTCTCCAGAAAGGAGGTGTTCCAGCCGCACCGTCCGGTA
>JAGAWQ010000013.1 GCA_017941345.1 Prevotella sp.
ACAGGATTATCAGTCAGCGAAACGAGCAGCTCCGACGCATTCTCACGGCTTTGGACAACTACCGCGCCATAGTAGGCGACGGGGCTCTGTCGCTCGACGAACAGGAGGCGATATTGAAGTACAAGTTGAAGAAGACAAAGGAGGCCCAGACGGTTCAGAAGGACGGGGATCAGAACTTCTTTGTGATGATGGATGCGCGTATCAATAAGGAGAGACCTTATACGGATCCTGCTTTCGACCAAGATGCCCTGATTAAGTTTATGGGAGTCAGTCGAGAGACATTCTGCAATCTGGTGCCGCGCTATAAGGATCCCGACAGAGCGCTTGATTATATCAACTCCCTACGGGCTGAATACGGTGCACGACTCATCATTGAGCATCCGCATGAAGAAATTGAGCCCCTCGCCAAGGAATGTGGTTTTATTGGCACAAACGCCTTCAACAGCTCCTTCAAGTTCGCCCTGGGTGTCACACCTGCCGAATACCGCAACAGCATGCTTAAACTATTCAAGGACGAACAAAGCGCATAGTAGTAGATGTTCCGGGGAGTGAACTGTATCCTGCATGGGGTACTAAACAAAGAAAAAAGCGTTCTGGAGTTTGATTTCCAGAACGCTTTGCGTAAGTGAATAGATGTTTAGAAGTGGATGTTGACGTCCATTCCTAATTGTATGGGGTTCGCCTGCTGGGCAAAGTAATGCAGTCCTCCAGCAGCACTGGAGGCGACGGCGAACGTATTGTAGTGTGTGTTGGTCAAGTTGCGGCCCCAGAGGGTGACGACGACAGGTCCGAAGTCGTAGTCGGCATGAGCACCCAGCAGGGCATAGAACTTCTGAGCGAAGGTATTGGCCTCGTCCCACCAGGTCTTACCCTGTCCATTCATATTGGCACCAATGGTGAACTTACCGATATGCCAATCAACCATAGCGCTCAGGGTGTGCTGAGGAACGAAGGGCACATAGTTGCCATCGTAATCACCAGCGAATGTATCCGTATTTGGAGATGTTGAACCACCTACGGTATGCTGGTACTCATCAAACTTAGCATTTGTAAATGCATAGGTTACAGCCCAGTCGAGAGCATTGTCGGCAGCCTTTCCACGCAGGGTAGCCTCGAGTCCGCAAGAGTGACTCTTACCAGCATTAACCATGATACGACCATAGTTGCTGTTTGGCTCCATAATCGACAGCTGCTGGTTGCGAATCTGCATGTAGTACAGAGCCAGATCGAAGTGAGTGCTACCACCAAACAGATTCAGGTGGGTACCAATCTCATAGTTCCAACTCTCCTCGGGCTTGTAGGCGATAGCCTCATCGATAGCATCGTAATCTGCTGTGGTGTGCTCTACATCATAGTCGCCACGCATAGCATCCTGCTGATGCGCATTCAACTCGGTCTGCAGCACATCGCTGAACATCTGGAAATTGTAACCACCAGCGCGATAGCCCTTTGATACCAATGCGTAGATATTGCCAATTGAATCGTCGAAGGTATAGGTGAGGGCAAACTTCGGCAGCAGCTGTGTGTGGGACTTAGAACGGCTGTCGGCGACATGCGACGTGAGGTGATAGGTGGCCTGGCGCTCAGCGGTGCCACCCGTCATGTTCATATAGGCCAGGGCGTCGTACTGGATCTTCGTCCAGTCGTAGTTCAGACGGAGTCCGAGCGTCAGCTTCAGACGATCGGCGAGCAGCACGTTGGACTCGTGGTAGAGACCAAGGTTGAGCTGCGGTGTG
>JAGAWQ010000031.1 GCA_017941345.1 Prevotella sp.
CCACGCCATCAGGATGACGAGCGGCGCCACGGCCGCCCACACGGGCCACAGCGGCCGGCGACGGTCCTGCAGCATGCAGAGCATGACGACAAGGGCCAGCGGGATGGTCAGCAGACAGTCGAGCAGTCCGCCGATGAGCATCCACCGTTCAGCAGCCTCGCTCGATGAGAACGCCATGGCCGGCCAGTACCACACGTGGCCCAAGGCGATGACCGCCAGGAACGCAGCCGCCCAGCGCCTGAGCCGCACGGGCGGCGTGACGTCGGCAGCAAAGGCGTTGCCCCGCCGGAACAGCAGGTAAACACAGCCCAGCGCCGCCAGCACTGTGACGACGGCATAAAGCATCAAAAATATCGCATCTTCAAGTATCTGTTCGTACATATCGTTTGTGTTTGCAGCCTTTCGCGTACAAAAGTACTTATTTTTCTTGAAAGCAACGCTATAATTCCCCAAAAAATCGAGAGCCGAGGCGGAAAATCCTCGGCTCCCGAACCCACATCGTGGAACTGCAGGGTTTAGGGTTGTAGGGCCTGCTTGGCCTTCTGGTTTTGGGGGTCTATCTCGAGCAGCTTCCGGGCGTACGTCTGGGCTGTTGTCTTGCCGTTCTTGCCTTGCAAGCGACCAGCGGTAGAGCGGTCGAGGGTGAGGTAGTGGCTGATGAGCTGTTCGTAGCTGAGGATGAGGCGCTGGGTGTCGGCAGGGGAGGGGTCGGTCTTGGCGTTGATGTAGCGGATGAAGTAGGCGTAGTCGTAGTAATAGAGCTGGTCGGTGGGGCTCATGTCGAAGAGCATGTCGGCATACTGCTCGGCATCGTCGTAGTTCTTGAGGTCGACGGCGCAGAAGAAGGCGAGGCGTACGAAGCCGATATCGCAGGGCTTGCTCTCGAGTCGGATGCTGATGATGTCGAGGGTCTGCTGGTACTCATGCTTGAAGTAGGCTGCCATCGCGTATTTCAGCAGGTCGTAGTCGGTCATGGAGGCGGTGTCGGCCTCCTGGTAGGTGGTCAGGGCGCGCTCGAAGGCATCGTTGTCGAAGAAGGCGCGGCTGAAGGCGGTGACGTACTCCTCGTAGACAAGCGAATCTGCTGCCTCGGTCTGAGGTTCGCTTTGTGCGTGAGCGTTCAGACTAAGGCAGCAGATGAGTATTGTCAACAGTCGTGTCAAAGGGCTTTACTTGAGGTTCTGAATTTCAAGTGCGGGCTTGTATTCAGGGTCGATGGTGAGAATCTTCTCAGCATACTCCTTGGCACCGGGGATGTTCTTGTCGAGGTAAGAACCGAACATGAGGTAGTGGAGACTGTACTTCAGCATGGTGTTCTCGCCCTTTGTGCGGTCAGCCTTGTCGCCGAGCAGGTCGACAACTTTCTGATAGTCGGGCTTGGCCAGACGGCCTGCCATGTCCTTGTCGGTCTTGTTGATGAGCTCAGCGCGCTTGTAGGAGGCATAGGCCTGCTGAATGGGGAACTTCTCGCCAATCTGTGTATAGACATCGGCTGCCTTGTTGAGCATCTCGATTTTCTTGGTCTCGTCGTTCTCGGCATACTTGGTGTAGATGCCTGCCAGGCCTTCGTAGTCGTCGACCTTGACCTCAGGCTTGGTGTTGAGGAACTCCTGGTAGTACTGGAGGGCCTTGTCGAACTCGCTGTCCTTGAGGTGTGAGTCGGACATGGTCTTCAGGATGGTCCAGCGCTTGATGAACGACTGCTCGTCGACGAGGTCGAGGGCTTTCTGGTAAGACTCCAGGGCCTTGGCCTTGTCGCCCAGCTTGTCGTGGATGAGGGCTGCATAGTAGTGGTCGTACTCAGAGAACTTGACGCTGTCGAGCTCGTGGAAGTACTTCTGCAGGTAAGCCTTGGCGGCATCGTAGTTCTTCAGCTCGTAGTTGCTGAACATGGCCAGACGGGTGAAGGCGGGGTTGCCGGGCTTGTGCTTCAGACCTTCCTCGCAGGCTGCCAGTGCGTCGTCGAAGTGGCCGCCGAAGTAGCTGGCACGAGCGAACTCGTTGAGGTAGTCGGGGTCAATCTGGTTGACGGGCACTTTCTTGAACTCGTTGTAGGCTGACTTACGGTCGTCGGCGAGCATGAAGATGTGACCCTTGATGGCCTCGATGCTGATTTCAGGACAGTTGGCCTTCAGGTCGTCGAGCTTGCGGGCTGCTCCCTGGGGGTCAATCTTACGATAAACCAGCGCATACTTGTAGTAGGCCTCGTAGTTCTTCGGGTCGGCATAGACAGCCTGGTCGTACTGGGCTGCTGCTGCACCGCCATTGTCGGCCAGTGCCTCGATGTCGCCGAGCAGGATGTAGGCGGGTGCACACTTGTTCTTGCTGGCTACCAGGGCGTAGTTGGCATACACCTTGGCATTGGCGGTGTCCTTGGCCTCGAAGAAGGCGCGTCCGAAGGCGACGAGGTTGGCAGCGTTCTTCTTGTTCTCCTTGTAGAAGGGCTTCATCTGCTTGTCGAGGTCGGCGGGTTTGCTACTAATAATTTTCTTTACGGCATCTATGTCGGCTGCTGTGCCGTCCTGTGCCATTACTGAAGTGCTGAAACCTATGGTCAGCGCTCCTAACATCAAATATTTAATCGCTTTCATAGTCATCATTGTTTTTTTTGATGTGAAACTTTACTATTATTTATTGATTATTTTCTATTGACGATAACTTCTCTGACATTCATGTTTGCCGTGCGGGGCAGCAGTCCGGAACGCAGGATGATGAGCTGGCCTTTGGGCAGCTGGCAGTGGTGGGCAAAGGCTGTCGGCTGGCCGTTGGGGCGGGGGTCGTTCAGCAGTGCATAGATGGTGCGTATGAGCGGATAGTTGCCATTATATAGATAGTATTGATAGGGTTTCCACGAGTTGTAGCTCTTGGCAGAGTCCATCTTGGAAACGCCCATCACGGTGATGTTCTTCTTGAAGGTGACGTTGGTGGTGTCGCGCTTGTCGTTGAGCCAGTTGGAGCCGATGATGCCGAGCGAGGCGGGGTGTCTCTCGACATAGTCGATGACGGCGGCACTGGTCTTGACGGCTCCGATGTTGGGGTTGGTGAACTCCTTGCCGTCGAGGATGGAGTCGACACACCAGCGGACGGTGCTGGACAGGGGATTGTCGAACACGACGTCGATGATGCCAAGCTTTGACTTGGGATAAAGGTCGCCCCACTGGGTTACCTCGCCGCGAAGGATGCGTGCAAAGTCGCGAACGGTGATGCACGTGTCGGGGTTGGTATTGTTGACGATGATGGCCAGTCCGTCGTAGGCAATGGGTATTGCGCGGGGCATATACTGACGGGACTGGAGGCTCTTCTTCTCTTTCTCAGTGAACTGGCGGGTGGTGAAAGCCAGCCAGGTGTCGAGCTTCATGAGGCGCTTGACGGCGTCTTGCTCGTTGATGTAGTCGACGCTGAGGGTGTCGAGGCGCTGGGCGTTGAAATAGAAGAGCTCTTCGTCGAGGATGGGGTAGAAGCTCTCGTCGGCCACAAAGGTTGCTGCGGCTTTCTGATAGGCCTCCTCCAATTCAGGATTAGGCTTGCTCCCGCATGAGAGGAGCAAGCCTAAACTTAGTGTTAATCCAATAATATAATTGAATGTGTCTCTATACATTTCTTGATGTATCAATTACTGCAGGCGGAAGGTAACAGGAACGGTGTACTTTACGCGTACGGCTGAACCGTTCTGCTTACCGGGAATCCACTTAGGCATTCCCTTTACCACACGTACGGCTTCCTTGTCGAGTGAGGGGTCGACTGACTTGATGACGCGAACGTCAGTAATCGAACCGTCGCGCTCAACGACGAAGGTACATACTACACGACCCTGAACACCGTTCTCCTCGGCTACTACCGGGTACTTGATGTTGCTTGACAGGTACTGCATCAGGGCGCTGGGACCACCGGGGAATGAAGGCATCTGCTCAACAACGTCGAACACCTTGGTCTCCTCTTCCTTTACGGGCTCGGGCTCAGCAATCTTCTCCTCGACGTGCTTTACCTCTGCGGTCTCATCGTTACCTTCAACGGTGAAAGCACCAATGGCGGTGTTGGTCTCAGCAAGATCCTCCTGAGACTTCATCTCCTGGTCTTCTTTCACTTCTTCGTCCTTCTTAATCTCAGGAACGGTGAAGGCTACCGAGCTCTTTACGCGCTCAATCTCAATCTTCTCCATTCCGGGGTCTTCGTCTTTCTTCTCCTGCTTGATTTCCTTCTTCTCGGCCAGGTTCTGCAACTCCACATCGGTCTCGATGGCGGCATTACGCGATGCCATATAGTTGTCGAACGATACCTTTGCCACTACGATGGCGGCAATGATAGCGAAGCCGATGAACATGGTAATCATGGCCTTCAGGTTACGGGCACCTGTGTTCTTGCGCAATTGATAAGCACCGTAAGCCTGGTTCTTACCTTCAAATACAAGGTCGACCCAGCCGTTGTCTATAAGATCTATTTTTGACATAGTTCTAATCTTTTAGAGGTTAATCACTTGACACCAGCCTTCTCAATGAGCGCCTTATCGTCGACGCTCATCTTGTCGATGTTGTCAATGACATACTTATCAATATTGCTAATCAGCATCTCGTCGAGGGCGGCAACCATGTTAGCGTAGGTCGCTGAGTTCAGAGGACGGATGATGACGGTCAGGGCGGGAACTTTCTCGCCTGAGGGCAGCTCACCCTTCTTCAGCTTCTTCAGCTGCTCCTGGTACTGCTCGTCGGTCATCTTGGAATTGTAGGCATTCTTCTTGGCATCCAACTCCTTCTTAGCCAGCTTAATCTTGGCTACGGGGTTGACACCTTCCTCTGTGGTGTGCTCGTTGAGAACTTTCTCAATACCATCCTTACCGTAGGTGGTCTTCTTCACGCATGAGGGGTCATCGTAGTTGGGAAGACCGGCGATGTACCAAACCTGGTCGTCGGCACCGAGGTAAAGGGTAATGGTGTGAGAAGCTTTCGTCACCTGCTTCTGATCTTCGTTCAACTGGTTGGTGTCTTCGTTTGAAGGCATCGTCAGCTGCATAGCCTGCGGCTTAGCCAGCGTAGTACACAGCATGAAGAACGTGATAAGAAGCATCATCATGTCAACCATTGGCGTGAAGTTCACGCGGGTATCCATCTTCTTCTGCTTGGATAGATTCTTTTTTGCCATAATACTACTAGTCGTTTAAACGTTTAACATCGAGATTCGTGATAAGCTGGAAACGGTTCTCGTTCATGTCCTGAAGCTCTGACATCAACTTCTTAATAGCGGGATAAGGAGTCTTCGAGTCGCACTTGATGGCGAGACGGATGTCAGGGTTAGCATCGCGGGCCGCAGAGACCCACTCCTGGAATTCGCTCTTGCCTCCGTTGATACTGTCGAGCGGGAGTCCGAGCTTCTGGATAGCCTCGGCCATCTTCTCCTGATCGAGACTGAGGTACTGGGGGAGCTGTGACATGCTGGCGCCGACCATAGCATCCTCGCGGAATGCCTTAATCTGACTGGCGTTGAGCGTAACACCGAACTTGTCGGTCATTGCGTCCAACATGGCCTGCATGTTGTTCTTGTTCTCCGTACCGCAGTAGACGCGTCCTTCTGGAGTAACCAGAATGTTGAGCACGTCCTGCTCAGGAATCTTGACCTCGGACACCGAGTTAGGCGCGTTGACGGATACTGGTTCTGGCGTCAGGAATGTTGAAGTCAACATGAAGAAGCACAGAAGCAGCGTCATCACGTCTGACATGGGCGTCATGTCAATCCAGATGTCTTTTTTCTGTATCTTAATTTTAGCCATTCTAAAACGGTTTTTAAGGTTTTAAACGCGAATGGACTGAAAATTAAGCCTCGTTGTGGTTAGAATCGTAAGTAGCTGCGATGGTGAAACCAATCTCGTCGAGAGCGTAGGTCAGCTTGTCGATCTTGTTAGAGAAGAAGTTGTAAACAACGGTAGCAACCCAAGAGGTCAAAATACCAGATGCGGTGTTCACAAGGGCCTCAGAAATACCGGCTGACAGAGCCATAGAGTCGGCACCACCACCAGCAGACAGAGCCTGGAACGAACCAATCATACCGAGCACAGTACCGAACAGAGCGGTCAGGGTACCCAGAGATACGATGGTAGCAACCATAGGCATGTTCATCTGAAGGGTAGGCATCTCCAGCTGGGTAGCCTCCTCGTGAGCCTGCTGAATCTTAGCAATCTTAGCGGCCTTCTTCAGGTGTTCGTCGTTCTCAACAGCCTGATACATGTTAATAGAAGCCAAAACGACATTAGCTACAGAACCCTGCATCTTGTTGCACAAATCCTTTGCCTTGGTGAAGTCCTGAGCCTTGATGGCTGCCTTAACCTCAGCGGTGAACTTAGCCAGATTCATCTTACCAGATGCGCTCTTGATAGCGAGGAAACGCTCGATGCCCAAGCAGATAACGGTAAACAGAAGGGTAAGGATAAGACCTACTACGAAACCTCCCTTATACACAGTACCGAGAAGGTTTGCGGGATGACCGCTGCGGTCGCCACCAACGAAGTTGTCGGGGTTACCCATTACGAAATACCATACAGAATAACCTGCTACAGCGCAAACTACGAGGATAATCCATGCTGCCTTAACACCTGGGAAGCCCGATTTTTTGGCTGGGGCTGCAGCCTTTGTTGTTGTTGCCATAAATTTGATTTTTAATTTTTTAGTTATTAAATAAATGAATTTGTTTGATGTTTCTAAGTGCGTTACGTTTGGCAAAGATAACAATTTCAGAATTACTATCCGTCAAATTAAGAACTTTTAACTTGATATTTCTCAATTTTTATCGAAGTGAGGCCAATGCGACCTTAATTCTGCGCATTGCTTCGATGATATTCTCGTCGCTGGTGGCATAGCTCATACGGAAACATTCGGGGTCGCCGAAGGCATCGCCGCCAACAGTGGCCACATGTCCTTTCTCGAGCAAATAGAGCGCCAGGTCGGTGCTGTTGGCAATGACCTTGTCGCCGTCTTTCTTGCCGTAGAAGCTTGAACACTTGGGGAACAGATAGAAAGCACCGTCGGGGACGTTGACTTCCAGTCCGGGGATGTCTTTTGCCAGCTTGACGATGAGGTCGCGGCGACGCTCGAAGGCCTGACGCATCTGCTCGACACACTCCTGACTGGAGGTGTAGGCAAACTCGGCGGCTTTCTGGCTGACGGAGCAGGGACCGCTGGTGTACTGGCCTTGAAGCTTGTTGCAGCCCTTGACAATCCACTCGGGGGCTGCGATATAGCCGATGCGCCATCCGGTCATGGCGTAGGCTTTGCTGACACCGTTGACGATGATGGAACGTTCCTTCATGCCCTCGAACTGGGCTATTGACTCATGATGGCCTACATAGTTGATGTGCTCGTAAATCTCGTCGGCCAGCACGAACAGGTTGTCGTGTGACAGGATGACTTGCGCGAGCGCCTGCAGCTCCTGCTTGTTATAGACGCTGCCGGTAGGGTTGCTGGGTGAGCACAGGATAATCAGGCGTGTCTTGGGGGTGATGGCTGACTCCAGCTGCTGGGGCGTCATCTTGAAGTTCTGGTGGAAGCCTGCTTCCACAATGACAGGATTGCCGCCAGCCAATAATACCATCTGCGGATAGCTGACCCAATAAGGGGCAGGGATGATGACCTCGTCGCCAGGATTGACAAGTGCCATCACGGTGTTGCAGACACTCTGCTTGGCACCGTTGGAGACAAGAATCTCGGCAGGGGTGTAGTGTAGCTGGTTCTCGCGTTCCAGCTTGCGTGCAATGGCTTGGCGCAGGTCAGGGTAGCCGGGGACGGGCGAATAACGGGAATAGTTCTCGTCGATGGCCAGCTTGGCAGCCTGCTTGATGTGGTTGGGGGTATTGAAGTCAGGCTCGCCGACACTCATGTTGATGACGTCGATGCCTTGCGCTTTCATTTCAGAACTCTTTTGCGACATAGCCAGCGTGGCTGACGGGGCCAGTCTCTGCAAACGGTTAGATAATTGTGCCATAATAATATCTTATGTATAGATTTTGGATGCAAAAGTAAGCAATATATTCTTGAAAAACGAATATTTGCGTCTTTTTTTCACTTTTTTACCTTTTTACTTTTTTACCTTTATTTCAGGTGCAGCGTGTGCCCCATGCGATTTTTTTTCGTCTGCAGGTAGCGCAGGTTGTACTCGTTGGGCGTCGTCTCGATGGGAACATTCTCCACAATCTCCAAACCGTAGCCCTCCAGACCGACGCGCTTGACGGGGTTGTTGGTCATCAGACGCATCTTCTGAACACCCAGCTGGCGTAGTATCTGGGCGCCGCAGCCGTAGTCGCGCTCGTCGGGCTTGAAACCCAGATGGACGTTAGCATCGACAGTGTCGAGGCCTTCTTCCTGCAACTTGTAGGCGGCAATCTTGTTCATCAGGCCGATGCCGCGACCTTCCTGTTGCATATAGACGATGACGCCACGCCCTTCTTGCTCAATCATCTGCATGGCTTTGTGTAGCTGTTCGCCGCAGTCGCAACGCTTGGAACCGAGGATGTCGCCCGTCATGCACGAGGAGTGTACGCGGACAAGTACGGGCTCGTCTTCACGCCACTCACCCTTGATGAGCGCCATGTGCTCCAGACCGTTCGACTTCTGACGGAAGGGAATCAGGCGGAAGTGTCCATAGTCGGTAGGCATGTCTACTTCTTCGCCTTTCTCCACGAGACTCTCCTTCTTCAGACGGTAGGATATCATGTCTTTGATCGTGATAATCTTCAGGTCGTGCTTATGGGCAAACTCCACGAGCTGGGGCATGCGAGCCATTGTGCCGTCGTCGTTCATAATCTCAATCAGTGCTCCGGCGGGGTAGAGCCCTGTCATCTTGCAGAGGTCGATGGCGGCCTCTGTGTGGCCGGAACGGCGCAGCACACCATTGTCTTGGGCGTAGAGCGGGTTGATATGTCCGGGACGTCCGAAGGTCTTGGCCGTTGACGTAGGGTCGGCCAACGCACGGATGGTGGCGGCGCGGTCGTGGGCTGAGACACCGGTGGTGCAACCTTCTATTTTGTCGACGGTGACGGTAAAGGGGGTGCCCAGCAGTGAGGTGTTGTCTTGTACCTGATGTGGAAGGTCTAACTCGTAGCTGCGGCTGATGGTGACGGGGGCGCAGAGCACGCCACGGGCATTCTTCAGCATGAAGTTAACCATCTCGGGGGTAATCTTCTCGGCGGCACAAATCAAATCGCCTTCGTTCTCGCGGTCCTCATCGTCGACGACAATGACAAACTTGCCTGCCTTGAAGTCGACCAGGGCTTCCTCGATAGTATTGATTTTTAATGTTTCCATATTTGATGCTCTTATATACCTTATTTATAATATAGATGTGGTTGTCTGACTTTTCGACTGCTGTTCCCCTAATTCGGCGAGTCTTGGGATGAGCCGGTTGTTGGTGCGCAGGATGTTCTGCAAGTCCTTGTACAGCCTGAAGCGGAAGCGCAGCATGCGGAAGTAGAAGAAGATGCCCGTAGGCAGGAACAGCCCCGTCAGCTCGTTGAGCCACTTGCGCTGGAAGGGACGCGTGTGGGCATGAGTGGCTATGATGGGATAGTTGTTCAGCAGGTTCAGCACAAACTTATCGGAGGTGTATGACAAGTCTTCAATCGTATTTTCCAGATTGGTGTTGATATGCTCAATGTCATGGTCGTCGCCAGGACGGAAGAATACTTTGATGGGATTGGGCCAGCGCAACAGCTTGTGAACGTCGATGTATTGGCTGATGTCAAGGCTGATTTGTTGCAGCATTTCGGCATCTTGCTGATATCGAGGGTCATCGATGATGACTTCCTTGCGGACAAGGTGACGCTTGGTGCGCAGCCCAAGTGCCCGCATGGTCAGGTCTTTGTAAAGGTCGATGTTGAATACCACAGAGTCGTTGTTGGCTTTATAGGTGAAGAATATGGCCAGCGGCGACAGAACTGCTGTGCCTAAGAGCTTGCCAAACCATACTGTCCAGTTGTCGTCACGCGCCATCTTCATTCCTGTGCTGTCCAGGATATAGAAGACAATGAACACAAGAACTGAGATAATGACGGGCACACCAAGTCCTCCCTTACGAATAATCGCGCCTAATGGGGCTCCTATAAAGAAGAATATCAGGCAGGACAGCGACAAGGTGAACTTGTTGATGGCTTCCATTTGGTGCATACGCTCCTCGCGATTCAGGTAGAAGGAGTATTCTGACTTGAATTCAATGTTGCTGGTGGCCAGCTGTGCGCTGTTGGACGCCTGGCGTATCACACTTTGTTTCTGTTCGCCGGTGAGCTTTAAAAATGCAGAGTCGACATTGACGGCCTTTTTATCCTTGTTTTCTGCCATCTTGGTTGAGTCGGACTTGCTCAGTAAAGGCTTGCGGAACGTACTGTTCTGCGCCTCATAATAGTAGGCGTGACCTACCGAGTCGTTGAATTCACGGATAGAGTCAAGGTCGTGGAGAATTCTTGATAATCCCTTGGAACGGGCGTCGGATGCGATGCCGCCAGCTTCTGCCATGTTGAATCCGCCATCGAAATCGAGCAGAATAGTTTTGGTCGAGAAGGTCTCGCGACGGTAGGGCACATTAGCGGATACGTTCAGTCCCGATTGTCGCATGTTCTCGAACCATTCGCCGCTGTACAGTGTCAGCAGGATGTGTTTCTTCTCTGCCGTTGACTGTATGCGGCCAGAATCTGCCAAAATAACAGCGGCATCCTCATAACCCCCATTCATGCGATATATCATGATACCATAAAGCATGCCGGAATTGAGGTCTTTCTTCTGAACATAAAGGTTCGAATTGGGGATACCGTCGTAAAAGATACCTTCTGGAATCTCCACCTCAGGATTCTTTTGCTTCATCGACAGCAACAGTTGCTGGAAAGAGATGAAGGCTCGCGGACCGATAACTTCCTGGAAATAGAATGACAGGCATGAGATAGCAATGACGATGACGATGAGCGAACGCATAGACTGCAATAGTGAGATGCCAGCCGCTTTGATAGCGGTAAGCTCGGAACTTTCGCCAAGATTGCCAAAGGTGATGAGGGAGGACAGAAGGATGGCCAACGGGAATGCTTGCGGCATAAGCATCAAACCCATGTACCAAAAGAACTGGACTAATACTTCCATTGACAGTCCTTTTCCTATCAGCTCGTCGACGTATCGCCACAAAAACTGCATCATCAGCACAAACTGGCAGATGAAGAAAGTAGCAACAAACAGCAGTCCGAACTGTTTGGTGATGAATATGTCTAATTTCTTTATGCGAAACATAAATCGGGCACAAAGGTACAATAATTAAATGAGAAATGAGAAAGGAGAAATGAGAATTTTATATTTTAAAGCATTTCTCACTTCCCATCTCTCATCTCTCATTTCGAAGTTAAAGTCCGCTGACGCTGTGCAGTCGTTCTAAGTTATCAGCCCAGATGCCGCGAAGATCGTTTTCTTCATCATCGTCGAAGGCATAGTCGGTGATAAGCAAATTCAGTTGACCTGTTAAGTCGCTCTCTTCAATGCGCATCTCCCAAAAGGCGTCGGGAGTGTCTTCATGATAGTCCCAGAGCATACGGATATGGTCGTATTTTTCTATTTCCAAGATGCGTGACTGCTTGGTGTCGCGTTCCGTCCAGGGCTGTCCCCAGGTAAAAGTCATCGTGTCGTTTTCTTCTATCACTTTATCTGCCAGCCATTTCTGTAGCCCAGCAGCGTTACTTATCATGTCCCAGACGATTTTCGGCGACTTCGTCGAAAGTGGATATTCGATAGTTAGTTTTCTCATATCTTTCCTGTTAAAGGTTAGCATTGTGTGAATAGCACAGTGCAAAAATACAAAAAAAATGCAGAACGGGAAAGTTTTTTTGGAAAAAAGTTTTGAAAGTACAAAAAATTGTGTTACCTTTGCACCCGCTTAGAAGAAATTTGGCGGGGTAGCTCAGCTGGTTAGAGCGTCGGATTCATAATCCGGAGGTCGAGGGTTCGGGTCCCCCTCCCGCTACGAAGAACGTCCTGTAAATGCATTATTTACAGGACGTTTCTTTTTTTATGTGTGCAAAATTAGAACTTCCAGTCGAGTCCGAGGCCAATAACGTGGTTGGTGCGTGAGTAAATCTCTTCACCATTGTATCCATCGCGAGTGGCATTGCACTGTTTGGTGTAGTTGTCGTAGATGGTGACGAAATAGCCGGCATTCAGTCGCAGCTTCTCTGTAAGATTGACAGCAGCGCCGAGGCCGACAGACCAGGAATCACAAGCAAACGAGGTGTTTAGCTGATAGTCGTCAGAGAGCCCGTAGTCGGTTCGCTGAATACCCCAGCTCAGTGTCCAACGGTCGTTCAGGTCGCCCTCAATACCAGCCAGGAACTCGTTAGTGCCGTGTGTCAGCTTCTCTTGGCGGTCGTTTGCCATTTTAGCGTGGGTATCATCGAAGAAGTGATATTCCACTGTGGCGCGCAACTTGGGTGAGAACGCATAGCCTGCAGCAACAGAGAGCAATGCGGGCATATCGTAACGAGTGTATTCACCGTCCTGATAGGATGCAGTCTTAGCAGCCAGAGTCTGCGCAATGGTCTGGAGACCTGCAGGGTCCATTTGTTGTAACATCGCAATGACTTTCGGACCGAGGCCGGCGCTCAGTGTGTTGGTGCTGTTTGGAACATCAATCTTGGTGCGGAATTCATAACGGGCCGTCAAGGTCAGCGGACCATTATGGTAGTCGACGCTGACAAGGGGCGTGAAACCCCATCCGCGCTGGTCTACATCAAGCTCTAACGAGGCGAGGTCGCCCAGAAGTGGATGATTGAATGCTTTGACGTGTCCGCGATAATAGCCGTCATAGTAGTTGGCACGCAAGCCTACGGCAGCAGAAAGACAGTCGAGAAGCCGATACGTGAAGTTCAGCTGACCGCCGTAGATATACTGCTTTCCCTTCATCTGCGAATCGAGGGTGTACGTGTCGGACGTGATGCCTTTCTGTGCTAACATTCCGGCAAGTACTACATTAAACATGGGAACTCCTTCGTCGTATTCAACAAAGCCGCCGCTTCCCACGATGCCAATCATAGCCGATAATGCCCAACGGTCTTTTTTGTAAGCGGCAAACAAAGCCGGAACAATGGGAGCAGAGGCGACGCCTTCATATTGCTTCTGCATGGGCGATGTCAACTGAATGTCGCGACGTTGCCAGGGTTTCTGGAAATTCAGTGATAGTTGGAAACCTTCGTGTCCCCATGCCAGTCCTGCGGGATTGGAGTAGGCTGCATCGATGTCGAAGGAGGCTCCACGCGCCATCATACGGTCGAAGGCAATGTGATAGTTGGTGTTGGTCATCAGTCCACCAGCCCATACTGTGGCTGCTATCACTGCAGCCACAGCGGTCGTCATGAATCGTTTCTTCATATATGTCATTTGGTTGATTTTGATTTCGGGTACAAAGGTACAACAAAATATCGTATAAAACGAATAAATGACGAATTATTTTCTCAAATCGAACAAACGGAGCACATGTGCTCTTATAGTTGATATACATTATTAATTTTTAAGGAAACAAAATTTTTTTGCTCAAACATGTGGTAGTATGCGGTCTTTTTTGTAAATTTGCACCCTCAATTGAGCATTTGAATCATATTATACATTATGGCAGAAACAAAGAAGATAAAGACTGCGCTCATCTCCGTCTTCCATAAGGACGGGCTGGAGGAGCTGCTGAAGAAGCTGAACGACGAAGGGGTGAAGTTCCTGTCGACAGGTGGAACTCAGACTTTTATAGAGTCGTTGGGCTATGCGTGTGAGAAGGTTGAGAACGTGACGACTTATCCTTCAATTCTTGGTGGTCGTGTGAAGACTCTGCATCCGAAGGTGTTTGGAGGAATTCTGGGACGTCGTGACAATGAAGGAGACCGTGAGCAGATGGCTCAGTACGAAATTCCTGAGATTGATTTGGTCATCGTTGACCTCTATCCCTTTGAGCAGACGGTAGCCAGCGGTGCTACTGAGGAGGATATCATCGAGAAGATTGATATTGGCGGTATCTCGCTGATACGTGCCGGAGCCAAGAACTTCAATGATGTAGTCATTGTTCCTTCGAAAGCGGAATACGGCATGTTGCTTGATATTCTGAATCAGCAGGGCGCTGCTACTACTAAGGAACAGCGTCGCCTGTTTGCTACCCGTGCCTTTGGTGTCAGCTCGCATTACGACACTGCTATCCATTCATGGTTTGAAAAATAATATAAGAAATACAGAAATGGGATTATTTAGTTTTGTACAAGAAATAGCGATGGACCTGGGAACGGCCAACACTATTATTGTCTCAGATGATAAGATTGTGGTTGATGAGCCCTCGGTTGTTGCTCTTGACCGTCACACCGACAAAGTGATAGCTGTTGGTACAAGAGCCAAGATGATGTATGAGAAGACGCATGATAACATTCGTACCGTTCGTCCTCTTCGCGATGGTGTGATAGCCGACTTCTCTGCCTGCGAGCAGATGATGCGCGAACTCATCAGAATGGTGCATTCCGGGAATCGTTTCTTTTCGCCCTCACTCCGTATGGTGATAGGCGTACCTTCTGGTTCTACGGAGGTTGAGCTGCGTGCAGTACGCGACTCTGCCGAACATGCAGACGGACGTGATGTCTATTTGATTTTTGAACCAATGGCAGCTGCCATAGGTGTAGGCATTGATGTTGAGGCTCCCGAAGGTAACATGATTGTCGACATTGGTGGCGGTTCTACGGAGATTGCAGTGATTTCGCTTGGTGGAATCGTGAGCAACAACTCTATCAGAACAGCAGGTGACGAGTTGACTTCTGATATTCAGGAGTATATGGCCCGTCAGCACAATGTGAAAGTTTCTGAGCGTATGGCTGAGCGCATCAAGATTGCTGTAGGTTCCGCTTTGATTGAGTTGGGTGATGAAGCCCCTGAGGATTATATTGTACATGGCCCGAACCGTATCACAGCTCTGCCTATGGAGGTTCCTGTCTGCTACCAGGAGATTGCTCATTGCATTGACAAGACGGTAAGCAAAATTGAAAACGCTGTCCTGTCGGCTCTTGAGAATACCCCACCGGAATTGTATGCCGATATCGTCCAGAATGGTATCTGGCTGACAGGTGGTGGTGCGCTGCTTCGTGGACTTGACCGCCGCTTGACGAATAAGATTAATATTCCTTTCCATGTGGCAGAAGACCCGTTGTATTCTGTTGCCAAGGGTGCAGGCATTGCCTTGAAGAATATAGGACGCTTTACCTTCTTGATGAGATAGAATAGAGGCTGATGAAGAACCTGTTGGACTTTCTTGTCAAATACTACCACTGGGTTCTGTTCGTGGTGCTTGAAGTAATCAGTGTTACCCTGTTGCTCCGATATAATGGCTATCAGGGTAGTGTCTGGTTCTCTACTGCTAACATTTTAGTAGGTAAGTTCTACGAAGGGACTTCAGCTGTCAGCTCGTTCTTCACGATGCAAAAAGCAAACGAAGACCTGACCCTCCGGAATTTCTATCTGGAGCGTCAGGTTCATCAATTGCGACGCCTCTATGGGAAAGCCGTTCAAAAGACGGACCCCAAAGATGTCCAACAGCTCGACGAGCTGCGTCAGTATAAGCTGGTACCGGCAAAAGTCATTACCAGTGAGCTGCATAAGGCGAACAACCTCATGACGATTAACAAGGGTTCTGCTGATAGTATAGAGTCGGGCATGGGTGTTGTCTGTGGAAAGGGTATTGTCGGAGTGACTTATCTGACTTCTGCACATTTTACGGTTGTCGTCCCCGTGTTGAACAGTAGGTCTTCTCACATCAGTTGTGCTATTCGGGGACACGACTATTTCGGGGTGTTGAGATGGTACGGCGGTGATGCCGGTTATGCTTACGTGGAGGACATCCCCCGACATGCCCGATTCAAACGTGGCGACTGGGTCGAGACGAATGGCTATTCCAGCATTTTTCCCGCTGGCGTGCTCGTCGGCCAGATTGTTGAGGTGTACAATTCACGTGACGGCCTCTCCTACAAGTTGAAGATAAGATTGTCTACCGACTTTGGTAATCTCCGCGACGTAGTTGTTATTGCAGACAAGACTATTGCTGAACGCATGCAGCTGATGCGTGCCGCAAAGGACTCACTGAAACTTAACGTAAACGAGTAACAATGGATTTACTGAAACGAGCGATATTATTCCTGATTTTCGTCTTGGCACAGGCTCTTGTGTTTGGAGGAATCCATTTGTTTAATTGTGTCACCCCGCTGTTCTATGTCTATTTCGTTACGATGTTTCCCCGCAACTATCCCAAATGGGCTATTCTGTTGTGGAGCTTTTTCATGGGATTGCTGATTGATGTCTTTTCCAACACACCGGGTCTCGCATCGGGCTCATTGACGCTGATAGCAGCCATTCAGCCTTATTTGTTAGAAGCGTTTATCCCTCACGATTCTGCTGACAATCTGGAGCCTTCTATTCGTTCAATGGGATTGCAGAAGTTCACCTTCTACAACCTTATTCTGGTGCTTGTCTACTGCGCGACTCTTTACTCACTGGAGATGTTCACTTTCTTCAACCTGACACAATGGCTGTTGTGTGTTGCAGGCAGCACAGCGATTACACTCGTGTTGATTTTTACTTTCGAGATAGCCCGCGGCAATAGCGGTAACAGCAGTAACGGCAGTAACAACAGCAAATAGTCGATGGATACAGAGTTAGGCAACAGGAGCTATGTAATTGCGGGGGTCGCCATTCTGATAGTGGTAGTCTATATTATCCGTCTTTTTACATTGCAGATTACCAGCGATGACTATAAAAAGAGCGCCGACTCTAATGCTTTCCTTAAGAAGATAGAATATC
The DNA here is from genome assembly GCA_017941345.1 of Prevotella sp. Taxonomy (GTDB): domain Bacteria; phylum Bacteroidota; class Bacteroidia; order Bacteroidales; family Bacteroidaceae; genus Prevotella. The sequence goes on from JAGAWQ010000031.1 coordinate 16,815, forward strand.
CCTCACGCGGGGTCATCAACGACCGTAACGGCAATCTGCTGGTTTTCAACCAACCGGCCTATGACATCATGGTGGTCATGAACGAAGCCAAGGACCATTTAGACACCCTTGAATTCTGTGCTGCACTGAACATCAGTAAGGAAGATTTCGACAACCGGATGGCCATCATTACTGACCGTTCTAAGAATCCGGGTTACTCGCGATTCACCCAGCAAATCTTTATGAGCCAGCTCTCCGATAGGGATTTTTCTGTTTTTCAGGAGAAGATGTTCCGCTTCCCCGGGTTTTATGTTCAGCGTCGTACCATCCGACAGTATCAGTATCCCTTTGCCGCTCATGTGCTGGGCGATGTCGCTGAGGTTTCTCCTGCTGAAATTGAGGAAGACGAATATTATCAACCCGGTGACTATATCGGTAAATTAGGTATAGAACGCAGTTATGAGCGTCAGTTGCGAGGCGAGAAAGGCATGCAGATTCTTCTTCGTGATGCTCATGGCAGAGTTCAGGGACGTTATCAGAATGGTAAGTTCGACCGCAGGCCGGTAGCAGGCAAGAATCTTACTTTAGGACTTGATGCGAAGCTGCAGGCTTTGGGCGAGCGGCTGATGGAAGGAAAGATAGGCAGTATTGTGGCCATAGAACCTTCAACAGGCGAAGTGCTTTGTATGGTCAGTTCGCCCAGCTACGACCCTCGCATGATGGTCGGTCGTCAGCGTTCAAAGAGTCATCGCCTGTTGAGTCAGAATGTCTGGAAGCCGCTGCTCAACCGCAGCATCATGGGACAGTATCCGCCAGGCTCAACCTTTAAGACGACTCAGGGCTTGACTTTTATGACTGAAGGCATCATACATCCCACGCATACCGCCTATCCCTGCGGGCATGGCTTTAACTATAAGGGCCTGCATGTGGGATGTCACGGGCATGCCTCTCCGCTGCCTCTTGTGCCGGCTCTCTCGACCTCCTGTAATGGTTATTTCTGTTGGGGACTTTATTATATGATTGGTGCCAAGTCGAAATACGGTACCGTACAGAATGCGATGAACACCTGGCGCGACTATATGGTCTCAATGGGCTTTGGCTATAAGCTGGGCATCGACTTGCCGGGAGAGAAACGCGGGCTGATTCCCAATGCGCAGTTCTACGACAAGGCCTATAAAGGCTCGTGGAACGGATTGACTATCATATCGATTGCCATCGGTCAGGGCGAGGTCAATGCCACACCGCTGCAAATAGCCAATCTGGGAGCTACCATTGCCAATCGCGGGTGGTTCATCACGCCCCATGTTGTCAAGAAGATACAGGGTGAAGAGCTCGACACGCTATACACCAAGAAGCGCTACACGATGGCCAACAAGGAATCCTACGACTATGTGGTCAAGGGCATGCGCGCCTCAGCTACCGGCGGTACGTGTCACGAGTTGGCCAAGTACGATTTCGTGGCTTGTGGCAAGACCGGTACAGCCCAGAACCGAGGTCACGACCACTCCGTCTTTATGGGTTTTGCTCCTATGGACAATCCTAAGATAGCCGTTGCTGTCTATGTCGAGAACGGAGGATGGGGTGCTACATACGGTGTTCCCATCGGCGGCTTAATCATGGAACAGTATATTCACGGAAAACTCTCGGAAGCCTCGCAGAAACGGGCGGATGAGTTCCAACACAGACATATCTCTTATGGCACGACAAGTAGATAGAAGACAGACCAGCATACTGCGCTCTTTAGACTGGTGGACGATATTGCTTTATGTCGCTCTCCTGTCGTTCGGATGGATTAGCGTCTGCGGAGCAAGTTATTCTTTCGAGGAACCAGACATCTTCAGCTTGTCTACCCGTTCAGGCATGCAGATTATCTGGATAGGAACCAGTATCGTGCTGGGATTTGTCATCGTTATGCTCGACGACCGGTTCTATGACACCTTTGCCTACATCTTCTACATCCTGCTGGTGCTGCTTCTCTTTGCTACCATCTTCAATCCGCATAGCATCAAGGGCTCGCGCTCGTGGCTTGTGCTTGGACCCCTTCGACTCCAGCCCGCTGAGTTTGCTAAGTTTGCTACAGCGCTGGCTCTGGCAAAGTTTATGTCGGCCTATGACTATAACATCAGTCAGACGAAGCATTTTATTGCCACGCTGGGTATCATACTGCTCCCGATGGTTTGTATCATCCTGCAACGGGAAACGGGTTCTGCGCTGGTCTATCTTTCGTTCTTCCTGATGTTTTATCGTGAAGGGATGCCAGGTTCCATTTTGTTTACCGGCGTAGCTATGGTGGTCTATTTCGTGGTAGGCATCCGTTATGCTGAGGTCTATTTTGGCGACTCGTCCGTCTCCATAGGCAAGTTTACCGTCATGTTCCTTATCCAGCTGTTTTCTATTGGCATGATATGGGTCTATTGTAACAAACAGAAAGCCCAGCGATTGTTTCTTGGATGTGTAGGTCTCACGATAGTCCTCCTCTTTCTGGTTCGTCTGCCCTTCAGCGTCATCTATATTCAGCTGGCCATGACCGCATTCCTGTTGGGATATCTGATTTGGGAGGGCTTGGGCTCACGCATTCGGAATTACTATTTCATTGCCCTTTTTGCGTTAGGTTCTACCTTGTTCTTCTACGGTGCCGACTTTATCATGAACAATGTCATGGAACCCCACCAGCGTTCGCGTATCAATGTGCTATTAGGACTTGATGAGGATTTGCGGGGGGCGGGCTACAATGTCCATCAGAGTGAGATAGCCATTGGTTCTGGCGGCCTGGAAGGCAAGGGCTTCCTTAATGGCACACAGACTAAGTTGAAGTTCGTACCTGAGCAGGATACCGACTTTATCTTCTGTACTGTGGGTGAGGAAGAAGGCTTTTTGGGTTCTGCAAGTGTGCTGATTCTGTTCTTGTTGTTAATATTACGACTGATTTATCTTTCCGAACGTCAACCCTTGGCCTTCGGGCGTATCTATGGCTATTGTGTGCTCAGCATCTTCCTTTTCCACGTCTTTATTAATGTGGGAATGGTGTTAGGTCTGACACCTGTTATTGGTATTCCGTTGCCTTTCTTCAGCTACGGCGGCTCATCGCTATGGGGATTCACGCTTTTGCTCTTTATCTTCCTCCGACTGGATGCCAGCCGTAATCTGGTGCGCTCCTAAGGCAACTTTGCCTTTTCGATGCGTATGCCGATATCAGTAATGCCTGGCAGCATTTCACGTTTCATGTCGTGCCTTACAGCGATGTGCAGCTCTTCTTCTTGGTCAAGTTCTAATGTGGCCAGCGGGAATGTGTATTGATAAAGACTGATGCCCGCTCCTTCTACGTGTCCTTGCTCGTTCATCAGGGTGCATGCCAGCGTGTCAAGCCTCTTGATGCCGGCTTTGACCTTTGTTTGCTCTATGATGAGCGTCAGGTCGGTGAAGGGATAGTCGCCGTTGGTCCGTAGTCCCACCTCTTCCGTATATCTGCCTGATTGTTTGATAGGAGGTATGACGAACCGAAGCGTGTCGTTTCGTTCCCATCCCTTGACATTGGTATGCAGATAGCGGTTATAGATGGTCGACTCTTGACATGCCGTCAGCATGAGCGCGCCCCACACTATTATATATAATAAGGTGTAACTATTCCTTCGCATCCTGAGGCTGTGCATTCTGGTCTGGTCTTCTGGGCTTCTTCTTTTTCTTTTTCTTCTTGACGCGGTCGAAGCGGTTGATGTTCTCCTGAGTAGCCAGGTCGACGGGTCCTGCGGGTACTTGCCTGTTTCCGTCTTCCTGCAGCGATTCCGGCTTCTCGCCCTTGCGGTTCATCTCAATGATTTGTTTGGCACGCTCTGCCGTAATCGTCTCCAGATTGGCAGCGATGTTCTTGTCGGTAGAGTAGGTCACCAGTCCGGCCAGAATGTCTGCCTTGAAGTAGTGGTACTCACCGTCTTGCGTCAGCAGCAGCACTTCCTTGGGCGGCAGCTTCCTGCCTGCCTCTACATAATTGTCCACCTCGTAGTTCAGACAGCACTTCAGCTTGGCGCACATGCCAGCCAGTTTCTGCGGGTTGAGCGAGATGTCCTGAAAACGCGCGGACGACGTTCCAACGCTCACAAAGTTCTTCATCCATGTGGCACAGCACAGCTCACGTCCGCAGGGGCCTGTTCCTCCTATCAGACCAGCCTCCTGGCGCGCACCAATCTGCTTCATCTCAATACGAACGTGGAAGGTGGCAGCCAAGTCCTTAATCAATTGGCGGAAGTCCACACGCTCATCGGCAATATAATAGAAGATGGCCTTGTTGCAGTCGCCCTGATATTCCACATCACCTATTTTCATCTTCAGTCCCAGCCCTTTGGCTATCTGGCGACTCTCAATCATCGTGGCATGCTCGCGCGACTTAGCCTCCCGGTATTTCTCCATGTCGACAGGACGTGCAATGCGATACACCCGCTTGATGTCGTCGGCACTCTTCAGGTTGGCTTTCTTCAACTGCAGTTTTACCAGTCGGCCTGTCAGTGTCACCACGCCGATGTCGTGCCCTGGGTTCGCCTCTACTGCTACGATGTCGCCCTTCTTCAAGTCCAGCTTGTTCGTGTTGTGGTAGTAGCCCTTGCGCGTGTTTTTGAACTGGACCTCAACCAGGTCGGTCGTATCAATATTGCCCGGCACATCCGACAGCCAGTCGTAGGTGTTCAGCTGGCGGTCCTGTCTGCCTACGGCATTCTTGCCCAGGCCTCTGTCGCAACCGTTTCTTATCGGGAGTTCTTTTTCCATATATCTTCTTTAGTGTTTATTTTTGAATCAATAGTACAATCATTTGTAGCGCCAGGTCGAAGAAGACGATTTTCGCATTGGCATTCTGTCCGATGTCACGAATGGCGCGGTTCGCCAAATCGCTGATGGGCAGGATGTTGCCCTCGTTGACAAAGCGTGCGAAGTTTCGTGCAAAGTCCTCTTCCCGCTGAGTCATGTAGCACAGCTCTTCCTGATGGAAGTTATACATGAAGTTCTCGCGGATGAGCCTGAGGAAGTATTCCAGAAAGCGCTTCTGCTTCTCACGTCCCATTCCCGCCATACGCTCCGACCACGTCTTCAGGTCTTTTACCTTACGCTGGTAGGCCAGTCGCATCAAGCTCTGGAACATATCGAGGAAGAGCTCATTCTCCGAGTCGGCACTGAGCATCTCCAGCGCCTTGAGCCAACTGCCATTGGCCATGCGCGATACTCGGTGCGCCATATCCTCACTCAGTCCGCGCTTGCTGATGAGTGCCTGCTTGATATCCTCATCTGATATCTTTTTGACGTCGATGCGTTGCACGCGACTGCGAATCGTCTCCAACAGCTGCTCAGGCTCCTGACATACCATGATGAATATCGTCTGCGAAGGTGGCTCCTCCAGCAGTTTCAGTATCTTGTTGGCGCACTCGATGTTCATGCGTTCGGGATGCCAGATGATGCTCACCTTATAGCCGCCCTGACTCGACTTCAGCGACAGCTTGCGTATCAGGGCGTCGCTCTCGCCAGCCGTAATGATGGCCTGCTGGTTCTCGCCCCCCATCATCTCCAGCCATTCTGTCATGGTGAAGTAGGGGCCAGCCATCAGAAGCTCGTGCCATTCTTGTGCAAAGTCGTCGCTCACGGGCTTATGGTCGGCACTCATCGACGGCAGCTTGATGGTAGGGTAGGTGAAGTGCAGGTCGGGGTGCTCCCATTTTTGCATCATCGCACTGTCACCCAACAACAGCTTGGCCGTCCCCAACGCGAGAGCCATTTTGCCGCTGCCCTGAGGCCCGCACAGCATGATGGCATGGGGCAAACGGCCTTCGTCGACCATCTGCATCAGGCGTTCTTGCGCCTCCCGTTGTCCTATCACCTGTTCAAAAGCCATAATCGCCGACAAAATTACAAAAAATAGCTCGAAATGCCAAATTTGTTAAAGCATTTTAGAGTAAACGCCTGGCAACCTCCGCTACGGAGTCCACTGCCGATACCGTATAGAAGTGGATGTTATGCACCCCGTGGGCATACAGTTCGCGACACTGCTGTGTCGTCCATTCAATGCCCAGTTGGGTGGCCTGTTCGTCGGTCTTGCACTTGACGATTTCCTTCGCCAACGCTTCTGGGATGTCGCAATGAAAGGTCTTGGGCACTACCGTCAGCTGACTCAGTTTTGCCATAGGCTTAATGCCAGGTATGATAGGTATCGTGATGCCCATCTGACGGGCTTTCTCCACAAACTCGAAGTACTTTTCGTTGTCGTAGAACAACTGGGTGACCGCATATTGTGCGCCCAAATCCTGCTTCTGCTTCAGGTACTCCATGTCTCGTTCCAAGTTGGGCGCCTCCTCGTGCTTCTCAGGATAGCACGCCACACCAAAGTCGAATTTAGGACCGGGATGCTTGATGGGGGTGCCATCGGCAAAGTAGCCCTCGTTGAAGCGTACCACCTGACGTATCAGGTCGGTGGTATGCGCATGTCCTCCCCGCGTTGGCGTAAACCGGCTGTCCTCCTTGGCTTTGTCGCCACGCAGCAGCATCAGGTTGCGGATGCCTAAGAACTGCAGGTCCAGCAGCTCGTATTCTATCTGTTCGATGGTTGTTCCGCTACAGATGACATGAGGCTCTACGGGGATGTCGTAGCGTTGTTTGATGGCCGATGCAATAGCGATGGTGCCCGGGCGTCGGCGTATGCGCTGGCGTTCGAACTGTCCGTTTTCCAGCTCATGGTAGACATATTCGGAGTGGTGGGTTGTAATGTTGATGAAGGCAGGGTTGAAGGGCACCAGCTTGTCGATGGTGCGGAAGAGGGCTTCAGTCCCATTGCCTTTCAGCGGTGGCAGCACTTCAAAAGAGAAGCGCCGCTCGTCGTTGACAGGTTGGTTGATATAGTCTGCTACGGTCATGTGTCGTGAGATGTTTTATTTGATGCGATAGATACGGAACGACATGGGGGGCAGCTGGTCGTTCAGCGTTGCTCCCTTCTTGCCTGCTACAACCTCGGCCTTGCCCTCCTTGGGTGCGATGAGTGTGGGTTGTTTGATGCTGTTCTCGTCGTCCATTCCGTTGTGGCTGAGTGTCAGCGTGGTGGCTTGGTGCTCGCCTTTCAGACCCGACAGGTTGAATTGCAGCTGCTGCTCCGTGCGCGATGTGTTAGCCACCTTGATGATAATCTCGCCAGCTGTCTGGTCGAAGGCTGCTGAGGCAAACAGTCCGTTCTGCCCCTCCTGGTTGGCAACGGGGCGCTTCTGCATGGTGAGTGGCAGCACATGGGTTCCTGCATTGGTGGCATACATCTGCTGCACGTAGTAGCTGACGGTTCTGAACATTTGCGTCTGGTCGTACCATATCTGGTCGGGGCGCCACTGCCAGCCGTCAACATGGGCGAAGAGTGGAGCCGGGGTGGTCATGTGAACCACATCGGCATTGCGCTCAAAACCCGTCATGAAGGCTGCCTCAAGGATGGCTGCTTCATAGTGGTTCCATTTCTTCCCTTTCCCGTGACAGGCGTATTCGCCGGCAAACACCTTCGGTCCCTTGCGGTTGTAGGTGTCGTAGCGCAGGCCGTGTGTCAGGAACCACTGCTCGTCGCGGTAGTAGTGCTCATCCACCAGGTCGGCCTTCAGCGCGGTCATCGCTTTCCAGCCCTCTTCGAACTTATAGGTGTCGTTGGGTACATCCTCGGGCACGGGACCACTGCTGCCTACTATCTTGATATTCGGATAGCGCGCACGGATAGCAGTCACAAAGGGCTTCAGACGTTCGTAATAGAAGGTGCCCCACTGCTCATTGCCCACACCGATGTATTTCATGTTGAAAGGCTCAGGATGTCCCATGTCGGCGCGTATCTTGCCCCATTTTGAGTCTACAGGGCCGTTGGCAAACTCGATGAGGTCCAGACAGTCGTCGATGTAAGGTTGCAAGTCGTCGACCGCCATGTGGGCGCTCTCCTTGTTCCAGTTCTGGTACTGGCAGGCCATACCTACGTTGAGGATGGGCAGCGGTTCGGCACCGATGTCCTCGCTCAGCTGGAAGAACTCATAGAATCCCAAGCCGCCCGACTGATAGTAGTCGGGGTAGTACCGGTAGTCGAAGGTGTGTTCCCAGCGGTTCTGGTTCAGCGGACGGTTCTCCACGGGACCTATCGTGTTTTTCCACTGGTAGCGTGTGTTGAGGTCAGTGCCCTCCACGATGCATCCGCCGGGGAATCGGAAGATGCCGGGATGCAGGTCTTCCAGTGCCTGGGCCAAGTCGCGTCGCATGCCGTTCTCGCGCCCCTTGTAGGTGTTGACGGGGAACAGCGAGATATGCTCCAGCGCCACGCTGTTGGCGCCTTTCAGATAGATGCGCAGCTTGGCATGTTTCAGGTCGATTGGCGATGTCAGCGTGACGGTATATTTCTTCCACTCCTGCGACGTGATGCTCATCTCTTCTTTGGCAAACTCCTGGCGTTCCTTCATCGAGTTTTCGTCAATCAGCTGTACGCGTATGGCTCCATTGCCCTTGATGGCTTTTGCCCAAACGCTGAAGCGATACTGCTCGCCCTTCTTGACACCGATGCCGAAATAGCCCTCGTTGGTCAGACCCGTACGGCGGTCTTTATGGTCGGGAGCGCTGAGTACAACATAGTGTGGACAACGCTCAAAGGGTCCGTCGTTCTTGATGTCGACACAGCCAAAAGCCTGCCAACCCATCAGCGCCTGCGGAAATTCGAACGAGCGGTTCTTGACCAGCTCGCCATACAAGCCTCCGTCGGCGGCGTAGTTGATGTCTTCAAAGAAGATGCCATACATGGTTTTCTGGATGGGTGCTCCCAGTTTTCGGGTATTGATGTCCATGACATTCTGGGCACTCGTCATCAGGCTTATCAAAGTCAGCCCTAAGGTGATAGTTAGCTTGTTCATTTATCGTGTATTTGAGTTTTATTGCGACAAAATTAGTTAAAAAGTTGTAGAAATGCAAGGAAATCCAAAGAAAAGCACTACTTTTGTAAACAATTAACAAAATTCATAAATACTATAGATAATGGAACAACCTCAAACAGGCAGTAAAGCCTACCTTATTTCTATTGTGATGGTCGCCGTGTTGGGTGGCCTGCTGTTCGGTTACGACACCGCAGTTATCTCTGGTGCTGAGAAGGGTCTTCAGGCCTTCTTCAAGGAAGCCGCCGATTTCGACTATCATGACGGCTGGCACGGTTTCACGTCGGCCTCTGCCCTCATCGGCTGCATCATCGGTTCAGCACTCAGTGGCATGTTAGCCACCAGGCTGGGACGTAAGAAGTCGCTCATCATTGCCGGCTTGCTGTTCTTCATCTCGGCGCTGGGCAGCATGGAGCCCGAATTCCTCTTCTTCGAGCACGGTGTGCCTGTTTATTCGTTGCTGCTCATGTTCAATGTCTATCGTGTCATCGGCGGCATCGGTGTCGGTCTGGCCTCTGCCATCTGCCCCATGTATATCGGCGAGGTAGCCCCCAGTAATATCCGAGGTATGCTGGTCTCTTGGAACCAGTTTGCCATCATCTTCGGTCAGTTGGTGGTCTACTTTGTCAACTTCTTCATCCTGGGCGACCATATCCAGCCGCTGGTCGAGGAGATGGGTCGCGGCTTGGCAGCCATCAATCCTGCCGCCCAGTGGACGGTGACTACAGGCTGGCGTTATATGTTCGGTTCCGAGGCTGTTCCTGCGGGTCTGTTCGCCCTGCTCATCTGCTTCGTGCCTGAGACTCCCCGTTACCTCGTTTCGGTAGGCAGGGACCAGCAGGCGCTCAGCATCCTGTCGAAAATCAACGGTGCCGCTAAGGCCAGCCAGATTCTGCAGGACATCAAGGACACGATGGTGGTGAAGACGGAGAAATTGCTCACCTACGGCTGGGTGTGCATCTTCGTGGGCATCATGCTCAGCGTCTTCCAGCAGGCTGTAGGCATCAATGCGGTGCTCTACTATGCTCCCCGCATCTTTGGCGATATGGGTATGGACGACCCCATGATGCTGACCGTATTTATGGGTATCATCAATATCACGTTCACCCTCGTGGCGGTATTTACCGTTGAGAAGTGGGGACGCAAGCCCCTGCTCATCTACGGCTCGCTGGGCATGGCTTTCGGAGCCTTGGGTGTGGCTGTCACTTTCGGACACGCAGGCATGGAGCTCTGCACCGCCGCCTCGTTGCTCATCTACTCTGCCTCGTTCATGTTCTCGTGGGGACCCATCTGCTGGGTGCTCATTGCCGAGATATTCCCCAACACCATTCGTGGCGCAGCTGTGGCCATCGCTGTGGCTGCACAGTGGATTTCCAATTTCATCGTCTCGTCCTCGTTCGTTCCCATGTTCAACATGCATCTCGTTGAGGGCGACGACTTCGGCCACTGGTTCACCTACGGACTCTACGGTGTCATCTGTATCATCGCTGCCGTCTTTGTATGGAAACTCGTTCCTGAGACAAAGGGCAAGACGCTTGAAGATATGACTAAACTTTGGAAAAAACAATAAGCATCATGAAGAAGATTCTTGTAGCAGAAGACAACGACAGCAACTACATGCTGATGACTTACATCCTGAAGAACCATTACGAGTTCTTCCGTGCCATCAACGGCAAGGAGGCTATTGAGAAGGCGCAGACGGAAAGTCCCGACTTGATTCTGATGGACCTGAAGATGCCGAAAGTCGACGGGCTGGAGGCCACGCGTCAAATCAGGGCAGCATTCCCCGACATGCCTATCATCGCGCTGACGGCCAATGCCTTCGATACCGACCGCCAGCAGGCGTTAGAAGCAGGCTGCAACGATTTCATGACCAAGCCCATCAATGCAGCCAAGTGCTTGCAGATGATAGCGGACTATCTGAAGTAATCAATGAGGTGAAAAAAGAAAGGTTGAGCATTGCTGCCCAACCTTTCTTTTGCCTTACATACAGCTCGTTACTCCGAGCGACGTTCCCAGTGCAGTCAGTATCGAAACCAAAATCTGCACAATCAATTTCCAAGTCTCCTTCTTCATGGCTTTTAATTGCCATAATGTCATAATAATTCGAAAATTTAAGATTTA
>JAGAWQ010000147.1 GCA_017941345.1 Prevotella sp.
CCCCTATCGACTACTAAAAAGCGCTGATTGTCAGCGCTTTATTTTTTTATCAATATCACCGACACCATCTAATTGAAAAACATTTTTTAGATGTCACTCTCCTGTCCCTTGACACCCTTTCTCCCTTTTCTTTATAAACTTTTCTTATCAAAGCCATCCACGAAGGTATTCCTGGCGGCAAAGGGTCATTTTTTGAGCCGATTACATTTTGAACTAAATTCTGAGAATCATAATAATCTCTATAGACGAATGTAGATGTAAATGGCGCAATCACGCAGTAGTTGTCATATTCTAACTCCGCGCTCCACGGCTCTATGTTCGCAAGTTCCTTCGTATTTGCATTGTAGCGGAACACTTTTCTGTTGCTCTTCGTCCTCCTCTGAAAAGTTCAGCCGTCGGCCTTCCTCGGTCTTCGGCGCGTTCTTTAAGATGATTGCCATAGTTGTAATGGTTTTAATTGTTAATACTATTGTTGATTATTATGTTCTGATGCTCATCTACCACTGCTCGTCCGTCGTGTCGTCGGGGTCGCCGATGGGCAGCGGCGAGCCTGCCAGTATCTGGTGGCGGGGCTGCAACTGATAGACCTTCATCACGGGCTTCTTGTAGTGGCGTTTCGTTATGTCGTTCGTTTTCATCTTGTCCTCCTTTCCTTACTTTACGATGAATTTCCGTCCCTGCTTCACGTAGATGCCGCGCACGGGCTTCTCCACCCGTCGGCCTGTCAGGTCATACACCTCGCCGTCCTGATTGTCGGTCACGGTCTGAGCCTCAATCCCCGTCGTGCCGGGAATATCCTCGCCGAAGCCGATGAATCCGCGTGCGGGTGCCGGGCTGCTCTGCGGAATCTCCAGATGCGCTTTGTTCGGGTCGAGAGCCGCGCCCGTGAACTTGTAGAATCCCATCACGCCGCCCACAGCCGCCAGCGTATAGGCATCGTAGCCGTCGGTCACCGTCGAGCCGCCCAGCAGCGAGTTTGTCGAGAAATCGAATGCCGTGCCCGTTGCCGCACGTGTCAAAGAGATGCTTGCAGATGCAGACTTTAGTATCACGGCTTTCTCGGCAGGGATGAAGCCGCCCGCCACTTCCGTCAAGTCCACCTTCGTATTGCCGTCGGTCAGCGTGGCGATGTAGGCCGTCGTGCCCGATGGTGTCTGATAGCCAGCCACGCCGCTATGCAACGTCGCCCAATAACTGCCATTCGCCGAGTTAGCCGTCACGCCGTAGGTCGGTGCCGTCAGCGTCTTGCCCGCAATGGCGGTAATCTCGTCTGAGGTCAGCACGCCAGTATAGGTGTCCGTGCCGTCGCTCATCGTCTTGCTGTCGGTGATGGTCACGGCTCCCGTGTAGCCCTCGGCATTGATGCTGTTGCTGGCAGCGGTGTAACTCAGGCGAATGTCGGCGGTAAGCCCCGTGCTGTTGCCAGCATAGCCGTGGCCGATGCCGTAGCCCCCACCATAGGTATCGTTGTAGGTCGTGCGGGCGGTGACATTGCCGCCAGTGATGATGATTGTGCCACCATTATTGCCTGGGTAGCCAGGACCGAATGCTTTTCCGCCACCAATACCTGCGGCTCCCTCACCACCGATTGCAGTGACGGTGCCACCGCTGATTGTGACAGTGCCGCAAGTGCCTGGAATGCTCGTTGAACCACCGGCATTTCCTCCACCGATACCAGCACTGCCAGCATATCCTGTTGCTGTCACTGTGCCGCCGGAAATGGTGATAATCTGTGCACTTTGGCCACTACCAGCCCCAATGCCTGTACCATTTCCTGTAGATGACGCTGTTACATTGCCTCCAGAGATATAGATGTCTGGAGTGACTGCCTTAATAGCCCCGCCAATGCCTGCACCTTGGGCACTCGTAGCCACAACCGTGCCACCCGTAATCGTTATCGTACCGCCACCAGAAGCATCAGCACCGCTGCCAATACCTGCTCCGAATCGTTTTCCAGTGGCAGTCACCGAGCCGCCATTGATGGTGATGGTGCCCGTGTTGCCCCAATAGACACTGCCGATGGCAGCACCGCCAGTAGTCTCACTTGAACCTGTCACGTCGATGATGCCACCGTTGATGGTGATGCTACCTGTTTTAGTAGCCGACCCCGAGCTTATCACATAGCCGCCGATGCCAGCATAGCCCGATTCGGGGGAAGCTATCGTCAGTTGTCCTGTGCCGCCGCTCTGTCCGTATATCGTCAGGCTGTTGCCAGCGGTCACGGTGATGCCCTTCTGAATCGTCAGCGTCGCCCCGTCCTTCAGTATCAGGTGCGCATCACCGCTCGTCGTCACGCGCCCCGGAATCTCCACCGTGCCGTCGGCCACATACCAGCCCGTCCACTCCGTCTCGCTGCTGAGCGTCGTGTAAGTGCTGCACGTCTGATCGTCACCGCTTGCGTCGATATACCTCACGCCCTGCGCCCACGCCGTCACCGTTGCAAGCATCATCATGGCCAGCGTCATCGCTGTCCTCTTTAGAAAGTCTCTAATAGTTAGAATTCCTGTAGTCATATACGTTTGAAATAAATAAGTTGCTGATAAGGTAGAAAAAACATTGCGACTTCTCTTGCAAGAATACAAAAGAAGTCGTAAATTCGCGCGGGTCGCCCGCGTATATTATAAGAGGTGTGTCTGGCGAGCGCCTGAGAGAGAAAGAAAGAGTAATCAAATTATTGAAATAGCCAAATAAATCAGCTATTCTTTTCTCTCCTTTTACATAGTTGATTGTCTCTCTTTCGTGCATTGTCGTTATTCTGATTGCTATTTATTGCAAAAATACATAATAATACTCAAACTAAGAAAGAAGAGACCAAATATTTAGCACTTTTTGATAAAATGGCCCAAGAATTGAAGAATAACCTTATTCTTGGCATCTTTTACAAGCAAAACAGGACTCGCAACCAATCTGCAAGTCCTGTTTGTATTGGGACGGGGTTTTTATAGAGGTTTCATACTTTCTGTCCTTGCGGACAATTAACGGGTGATCAGGCCGCCATATTTCTCCCCGTATACCTCTGTTATTCATCAAGCAGATCACTAAACATCAATCGTGTCCTGAGCTTTCGAGGATTCTTTACCCGTTCTGCCCGTTCTTCTTCGTTCTTAGGCGGCTTCGTGTAGAAATCTTCATCTATCTCGCGAGGGAAGAGTGGCTTGAAACCATTATGCTCATAGAAGCGTAACACGTCAGGTTCATTCTTGGCATCAACAATTGCAAAGCGACATCCTGTCTTATTGGATTCATCGAGGAACCACATTCTGATAAAATCAAGGACCTCCGAACCTACTCCTTTTCCTGAGAATTGAGAAGCAACCGCCAATCGACCGACAAGTACACCTGGGTACCGAGTCAACATCTTTTCTCGATTAGTGATACCCCACATAGCATTGCGACGACTGCTTGGCAGGTCATAGATACGGATGCTGTCGAATGCCATCTGTCAGTATGTCGAGTACACAGTTTTCTTCGAGAAACGCCATCGTTGCTTAGAAGTTGATGTTCGACCTCTCGAGAATTGTGCGCATTGCCTTATAGCGAGGATCCGTTGTGAGATCTCGCTTCGGGCGCATATCAAACTTACGCTCCGTTTCGTCTGCCATCTCACGGAAACGACGGGCTTCGTCACCATAGAGCGTGGGGATTGCTTTGATTGCTAATGCCATTGTTGTATCTCCTTTTTTATTTCTTGGTGCAAAGTTACGATATTTTTCTGAATCGGCAATGCCTTTATATCATTATTTCGAGTTTTGTACGCCTCATTACTCAATAAAAGCAACAATAAATGCTCTTTTAGTGACTATTGGCAATATAGCCATCTACTTCTACTAAAAACGGATAAATGGTTGTATATAAGTTGATTGTATGAAGAATTACCTCTACTTTCCTTCTACTAATCCTCTACTTTGCCTCTACTTTTCTTCTACATTACCTCTACCAATCTTCTATACATCAGCAGGAATACGAGCCATTGTTGCCATTAAGGGAAAAAATTATTCCC
>JAGAWQ010000148.1 GCA_017941345.1 Prevotella sp.
AATGGAGAGAAGTGAATTTGAACAGATGGCCCGCACGTGGCGAGAGAAGGCTCTCAGCACATGTCGGCGCTACGGGGCGGGGCAGGAAGAGGCAGAGGACATCGCACAGGATGTGATGCTCCGCCTGTGGCAGATGCACGATGAACTCGAACGTTATCGCTCTGTTGAGGCTATCGCCACACTGATGGCGAAACACCTGCTGAGAAACCATCAGCGCCGACAGCCGACAGAAACATTGGACGAAGCCGCTATCGTAAGCCTCAGCACAAGCCCGCACGAAGAGTTGGAGATGAAGGAAGACGAGAATTGGCTGAGCCTGAAACTCAAACAGATGCCCACCACACAACGCACCTTATTATATTTACGGCAGGTAGAACGTAGGAGCCACGAGGAAATCGCCACATTGTTAGGCATCGAAGTCACCTCAGTCAGTACACTACTGGCAAGGGCAAGACGAACATTATTAGAAGAAATCAGAAGGAGGAACCAGATATGATACGTTACACGAAAGAATACATCCAAAGTCTGCTGGACAAATATATGGACGGCACAACGACACTGGAAGAGGAAGACATCCTCGCCAGCTACTTCCGAGGCAACAACATACCTCAGGAGTGGGAGGACTATCGCCAGCTGTTCGAGGAAATCGAGGCGATGAAGCCTCAGCCTAAGTCTGACAGGCGATGGATTGGATGGAGCGCCGCCGCTGCAGCCATCGTTGCAGGAATCCTCTACCTCGCATTGCCTCATTCGCAGACAGAGCCGGGACAACCCTTAGTGGCTCAGACAGACACAACGACGACTCAGCCATCCGAGCAACTGACGCCTGACACGATGCCCAGGCACGAAGAGAAGGCCCAGCCTGTGCAAAGCAAGAAGAGACGGTTACGCAAGATGAATCCCACCATTCACGACTACGACAAGGCGTATGCGCTGACAGCTCAGGCCGAGAAAGAGAAAAGGGAAGTGGAGCAGCAGATTAAACAGTGCAGACTGGAATTGATTGAAGCTCAGATGGCCGCCTATGGTTACATTCCCGTCATACAAGAAGATGGTACCATTATATATATGAACGAACAAACAGAATTAATTGCATATGAAGAGTAAAAGCTTAATCCTCACAGCCATGCTGACGGCATTGCCATCAGTCTTACTGGCACAGCAGAACATCCAAAAAGCATTCGATGAACTGCTGAACGAAAATATTGTGGAAATCAAAACCCAGCACACCCTGGAACGCGACCCAGAGACGGGCAGAAAGAAGGCACAGATGGATATCTATGATTTCGAGGTAGCCAATCCTACAGGCATCAGCCGAGTCAGGGATATCCAGAGAGCCTTCGACAAGGACAAGGAAGACGCCTATGAACTCAGGTCTGGAGACCATGCGGGCAACGACTACCATCGGTTAGCCGTCGGTGACGGGAAATCGTATTCGGTAGCAGTAGGCAGAATCAAAGGCTCCAACTATATCTATGCCTTATTCCTTGACAAGGACGACCCTGAGAAGATCTACCGCTATGCCTATGCGCTGGAATGGGTGGAGAAGGACAAGAAGACACAAGTGCGCCTGGCAATCACCTATGCCACCACCCTGCAATACCGCAATAGTAAAAGACAAACCAGAACCTTTATCGTCAACGGAGAGAAAGTCCGCGTAGATGGAAACAGCTTCTCAAACAGCTCCTCGCTTGGCAACGGTTTCCCCTTCGGCAACAGTTCCGTATTCGACAGCGACTCTACCCTCTTCAATCATGAGCGCAGTTCAGAGGGCTGGCTCAGCGAATTTAACACCTATAAGAGACTGTATCAGAATAATCCTGATGG
>JAGAWQ010000149.1 GCA_017941345.1 Prevotella sp.
GAGGCCCCGACGGCATCGTCGTTGTTGAAGCTGTAGGCGGCACCCGCACCGGCGAAGGCATAGACACGCGTCTTGCGCTCGGGGTCACTGCCCAGAAAGAGCGGCGTCAGGTTCAGCTCCGCCTCCAGCGTCGGCTGGATGAAGTTCCACTTGTACTCCGCCTCCGGGTAGGCATAGCGGTTCTTCGCCCACAGGCCGCTCAGGCTGCCGCGAAGGCCGAAGGCCTCCGTGAACTGGTAACCCGCGGAGAGCTGGATAGCGGGCGAGAGCAGCTGGGCGAAGCTCGCCTCGCCGACGTCACACCCTACGCCGCCCTGGGCACGTACGTACCAGTGGGGCACGAAGAAGGCCGTGCCGTTCAGCAGGGGCTGGCTCTGCCCGCCGTCCTGCTGCCCCGGCACGCCGGCAGCCGACGGCAGCATGCCGGCGACCGCCAAGACACAAAATAGCAATAATTTTTTTCTCATCATTTATTTTATTTAAAAATTAAAGTATTCCATCCCGTTTGACACAAAAAAGCAACCTGACTCTTCAAAATTACTCCTTTCTTTTAGGTGTTAATCTAAGACCTGCCCATAGAGCTGCTATGACAACAACTATTGTTGTGTCAGTAAGTGCAACGCTTCTTTTTATTTATACTCGGCGGGCCAGGCTGCGGGCCTCCCCGCCGAGTGAGGCAAAGGGTTAATAAACGAAAGCGGCACGAACTTTGCGCCAGTAGTTCTTAGGGTAGTTGAACCACCAGCTATAGTCGCCAAAGGTGTATTCCCACGCGTAGGTGCCGTCTGCGTCCTCCGTACTACTCCAATAGCCGCCAGATGCATTACCTGTATGGCCGGCATCAATCATCTTCGTCCACTGACCCTTAGAAGGCAAGAACCAGATACTTGCACCAGTTGGCCTGGTTGCGCTATACACCTTGGCTGCCTGAGCGGCCCGGTAAACTGCGTTGTCGCCGTATGCTTCGGTGAACGCAATACCGTTCAAGGCATCCGGGTCATTATAAGCTGACTCACCGCCTGACATAGAGGTCTTCCACTGAGCTGAACCTGATGCATCTGCCGTAGCAAGCACGAGAATACGGGAATCCGTTGCACTCGCATCAACGGCTGCATCGCCATAGTAGGCCACAACGCCGATAGCATCGGTATCGTCAGTGCTGATGTCACCGTTTGCCTTTACATAATAGCCGAGGTAGGTATCGTCACTTGCATTGCCGGCGTTAATCCAATCCTTTAGTTGTGACAAGGTTGTGGGTGTAGTAGCAGCAGCTGAAGAGTCGTCGGCAGGACCGTTGCCGGGCAGGCCGGCTACTGCATCGTCGCCATCAGCCCAGTCGGAGACGGCGGCGTCGAACTTCACCGAGTTCAGGCCCAGGTGGAGTTTCACCTGATAGTTGTTGCCGGCCTTCAGACCCTCGTTGTTGCTGCCGAAGGTGATCTCCTTGGTGATGACGTTCTGGACAGAATAGCCGTGGGTCCTACCGTCAGAGAGGTACCCGGCGAGGTTGGCACTCGCGGTCTCCACATCGTAGGCGATGGTCACGGTCAGTGCATCCTCACCGGTGGGGATCACGTAGATAGGAGCCTCGGCCCTCTGCTGACTGCTACCGGTCAGACTCCTGACACTGAAGAGGTTCTGGAGCGTGCCGGTAACTCCAATGGTGTCTTCTGCCGTCTGGATGATATAGGGATTGAGCGCAGGGTTAGCCTCGCTCGTGTTGGCCGTCTTGCCCTCCTTGCCGTCCCTGCGGCCGTCGTTGATGACGACGGGCGCAGACTGCAGTTCTCCCTGACCGTTGAAGTTCAGCCAGAGCGGCTGATTGGAGGCGGTGTTGTTCAGGTTGAGCGCACCCCTCTGCGCAAAGCCTTTAAACGTCACGCTGCGCACATAGACCTTCGTTTTGCCGTCGATGGCACTGCCGCCCTGATGGGCGGCGATGTCGGCATCGGCATCGATCTGCACATTCAGTTGTGCCGTGGCATGACGGAAGTGGAACGTCATCTTCTGCTCGATGGTGGCGGGATGCTCCACGTCCTTCCAGGCATAGCCGTTGGCGATGTTCTGGGTCTTCTGGTCGGTCAGCGTGGCCCAGGTGCCGCTGTTCTTCACTGCCCAGCAGAGGTCCACCTGCTTCGTCAGGTCAAAACTGGTGGTATATCTCACGATAGGATCGCCCGAGGCGGTGTTCTTCGAGAAGCCAGAGATGCCCCAACCAGCGTCAGCCACATTGCCCGTGGCAGGATCGCAGGCGAAATAGGGGGCATAGGCGAAGAAGCTCACCTTGTCCTCGTCGGCACTCTCGACATGGCTACCGTACTCGTTCGGCCAGTACTTCACCGGCTCGTAGGTCCAGGCACCGACCGCGCCGGCATACGTCACCTGCTGGTTGTACATGAAGTTGGGCTTCGTGGACCCGGTGTAGTACAGGTTGTCGGTGTTATAGGCAAACACGCCGAAGCCTGCCTGGCCGATCTCGCCATTGGCATCCTTCAGTGCCTCGGTGCTCAAGGCGCCTGTGGCACCGCCACGCGTGCCCTGGGTACCGCGGTTGGTGTAGATACCGAAACCCACGGGAGTCTCTCCGGCCACAGCTGGCGTCTGCGACGGGGCGACGGGCTGCTGTGCCTCAAAAGACTCCGAGCAACTGGCGAGCATCGCCGCCAGCGCTGCTGCAAACAATAATTTCTTTTTCATCTGATGTCTATTTTTAAACGGGGTTTGAAGCCCGGTTCGGTTCTTATATATAATGACCCGCTGCGCGGCGGTGCCTGCAGCCGACGGCCTGTGAGGTCGTAATAGGCGGTGTGACCGGAATCATCAGGGCTAGTCCCGGAACGCTGCGAGACTGCCCCTTTGATCCCAGCGACATCCCCCATGAAGTCGAAGGATATCGTCCGGTCATGGTCAAGGTGGATATTCGTAATCGGTCTGGACAGCAGCAGCCTGCCGTCGGCCTGTGCGGCAAACACCGTGGCTGCCGGCACGGAGGTGTCGGAGAACTCGCGGTTGACCAGTCCCGTCTCCGGCGACGTCCAGGGGTAGGCCGACGTGCTGAGGTAGCGGTTGCGCAGCCAGCCGTCCATCGTATATTTCTCCAGGTCGCGCCCGTTGTTGGCGGGATCCCAGCTGCGGTAGTCGCGGTTGTCGGCATGCACCAGGTCGTAGCGGAAGTGGTCTTTCCGACTGTTCACCGCATTCATGCTCCACAGCTCGCGGTCATAATCCACGTGGCATATCACGAGCCCCTCGCCGGGCAGTCCGTAGTCCCAGCCCGCACGCTGGCGGTTCTCGAACAGGTAATACTCGTCGGTGTTCGCCGGGTTCCTGACGATGTACGACGCTCCCCCATCCCCTGCAGGCCTCATCCCCGTCACCGAGGCGGGTGACGTCAGCTCTTGCGGTTCGTCCCAGCCCAGGAGCATCCGCTCCATGGCGGAGTAGTTGGGCGGGCACCAGCCACGGCCCGTGAAGTTGCCGCCGTCCATCAAGTCCCACTCATCGACCGCCGAGAAGGGCATACTGCCATCCCCGCCGAGGGGATAGAGGTCGGGCAGACCGAGACAGTGGGAGAACTCATGGCAGATGGTGCCGATGCCACAACGTGCACCGTCGGACCACAGTTCGCAGCTGAGGGAGAAGGTGGAGAACCTCAGGTCTTCGCTGACGGCCACATCCGTGCTGCCCGTGTTCGGCCAAACATAGCCGCTGACCTGACTGCCCGAATAGCCCGCAGCGATACAGATCACCTGATCGACCTGTCCGTCGCCGTCCCAGTCGTAGGGTGCGAAGTCGGCCCCGGAGGTCTCCACGAGCCGTCGCAGGGCCTTTTGTACCGTCCCGCTCCCATAGCTGACACCCCCGGTCTCGCTCTTCACCGGCACATCGACACGGACGGGTCCGAAGACATCGAAATGCAGGTTGAAGCACCCCCGCGACTGGTCGCGGAAGTAGTCGGCCATCGAGCCGGGGCCTGCTCCCTCGTTGTAGCCCGGCTCGTTGAGGATCCTGTCGTAATAGGCTGCAGGCTCAGCCATGCTGAAGTCGCAGTCGGAGAACGAGATGAGGACCACCGGCTGGTGGTAGATGTGCTGCGGGTCCCACTGCCGACAGGGATAGCCGAGCATGCCGCGCGTGGCGCTGCGCTGCGCCAACTGAGCCATACAGTCATACCGCCGCTGGGCGCCGACGGTCATCACCATCAGCACCATTCCACAGACCACAAATCCTATTCTCATTCTGTATATCATCGTTTTATTCTATATATCGTGCCTGGCCCGAGGGCCCGGCCTGGAGTTTTCTAATCAAGTGGACACAAAAAAAGCAGCCCGACTCTTCAAAGTCAGGTTACAAACTTTATCCGAGACCGCCAAACAATTACGGGAAAATCTTCAGAAATCCCTGCGGTTTGTGTCAGTAAGTGTGAGATCGCTGTCGCCGGGGCGACGCCTGGTTTTTTTTATTTATTAAAGACCCGGCGGGCGAGGCTGCGGGCCTCCCCGCCGGGTGATGAGAGATTTATTGGGACGCAAGAAACGTCCCTTTTATGCTTTATTTAAAAAGCGAGTACAGGGCGAACATAGTATTTACTCGACTTAGGGTCGTGGCCCACCGCGCCGCGGTCGAAGGACAGGCTCCAAGTGCGTCCGGCACCATTCTCCGAACTTGACCAATAGACGCTGGAACGAACTTTTCCTACGCCTAACTTGTTCACCAGAATACTATTCACGCCGCTTGTACCGTCCTCACCGTTAGCCATATAGCCCAGGTTCTGATCTGTCCAGCGCGGGATATTAAGCTCCCATGTATAAGCTGCTGCACTGCCGTCGTTCTTCTGGATTGGACCGGAAACTGAACCACACAGCTGCTGGATCATCACGTTCCACTGACCGATGCTCGGCAGGAACCAACCTGTATTCTCGCCAATAATATCAGTGGGGATGGCAACACTATATTCCTTGGCAGCCTTGGCGGCAGGATAGTCAGCCTCAGCCGTTGCAGCATTAACGAGATCCGATGTTAATTCAGAACCGTTGTAGGCAGTTACCATAGAAGCATCAGGCTTGTTATAATTGTTACCAGTCTTTGTGTTATTGCCAGCCCAAGATGCAAATGCAGTGGTAGCGGCAGTACCTGTTGCCCAGACATAAGTTACAGGGAGATCATTTATGGCCATAGCCAGGAAGCTGTAGCTGCCGTCGAGGTTCTCACCTTTAGCAGCGATGACGGCGATAGGCGTGTGATTCCACAGCTTAGCCTCAGCGACAGAAGCATAAGAGTTGGCCACGTCGGAAACGAGGATACGGCGTAGAGCCTTTCCACCTTCCTCATTCAGAGCTACACCAGGATCAGTTACCTGAACATAGATATTGCAGGTAGCCATTGACTCAGACTCATGGCCCTTGAATGCGAAGGTAAGAGAGCCTTCACCCTCTGCAGCACCCTTCACGGTACGCGTAGCCTCATTCCACTCGAATGCAGAAGCATCGTTGGTCTCAGTGATCACCACCTCGACGTCGGCAGGCTCGGCTGTCCAGCTGAGCTGGCTCTGTGTAGCACCGCTAGGAGCGGCAGCACCAACAAGATAGAGGTTGGTATTGTTCAGCGTGATGCTCGGCTTCTTCACCGTAACGTTACATGTAGCGCTGGCACCAGAGGTGGTCTTAACGGTAACAATGGCATTGCCCTCACCGACAGGTGTCACCACACCGCCCTCGATAGTAGCAATCTGGCTTACATCATCACCTTCCGTCGCTGCAGCGATTTCCCAAGAAGCAACAGCGTCTTCCTCCTCAGCAGAAGCTGCCTTCTTGATGTCGGCTTTCAGCGTTACCTTGTCAGCTTCGGCAGGAGTAGCGAACTTATACAGGGTGATATCCTTTACGAACTCCTTGTTATTCTCGTCACCGGTATAGAGCTTAATCTCAGTAGCATCGACGGTGATGATACAGGTAGAGGTGTGACCGGCTCCGTCGGTGGCTGTCAGCTTCGTGGTACCCTTGCTGACCGGATGGATCAGGATATACTGGGCACCCTCAACCTTATCGGTCCACTCGATCTGAGCCTCTCCCTCACGCGTGAATGCACGGGCCAGGGCAGCGAATGCACGCGAAGGAGCAGAAGGCGCTGTCGTAGCGGCAATCTGTGCAACGGCGGGATCCTCGATGGTCCAGGTGTTGTTGTGTGTAGCACCTACGGTCAGGTCGTTAGCCATACCTGAGATGGTGTAGCTTGTGGCCTGGGCGCCTGTGAGGTTCTGATCTTCCAGGTTGCTTGACGGTGCAGCGGCACCAAGACCGTGGATGGTCAACGGGTTAGCCGGGTCGGAGACACCCTCGCCCGTGTTGGCAGGCAGCCAGCCGTCAGCATTGATGGCATTCTCGTTCCACTCCTCGAGAGTCACGTCGAACTTCACCGAGTTCAGGCCCAGGTGGAGCTTCACCTGATAGTTGTTGCCGGCCTTCAGGCCCTCGTTGTTGCTGCCGAAGGTGATCTCCTTGGTGATGACGTTCTGGACAGAAGAGCCGTGGGTCTTACCGTCAGAAAGGTATCCGGCGAGGTTGGCATCCTCGGTCTCCACGTCGTAGGCGATGGTCACGGTCAGTGCATCCTCGCCGGTGGGGATCACGTAGATAGGAGCCTCGGCCTTCTCTTCATCGGTGGCAGAGGTGGGCAGACTCTCGACACTGAAGAGGTTCTGGAGTGTACCGGTGACACCCGGTGTCTCCTCGGCGGCACCCCATTCCGTTGACTGTACGATATTGGGGTTGAGCGCTTTGAAAGCCTCGCTCGTGTTGTCCGTCGTGCCCTCCTTGCCGTTCTTGCGGCCGTCGTTGATGACGACGGGCGAGGAAGCGGGCTGGAGCTCTCCCTGACCGTTGAAGTTCAGCCAGAGCGGCTGGTTGGAGGCGGTGTTGTTCAGGTTGAGCGCACCCTTCTGGGCGAATCCGTTGAAGCTGATGCTGCGCACATAGACCTTCGTGCCACGGGCAATCTCACTGCCGTCCTGATGAGCCTTGAGATCGGCATCGGCATCGATCTGCACGTTCAGCTGAGCCAGGGCGTGGCGGAAGTGGAACAGCATCTTCTGCTCGATGGTGGCAGGATGCTCCACGTCCTTCCAGGCATAGCCGTTGGCGATGGTCTGTGAGCCCTGGTCGGTGAGTGTGTTCCAGGTGCCGCCGTTCTTCACTGCCCAGCAGAGGTCCACCTGATTCATCAGGTTGAAGCTGGTGGTGTACTTCACGATGGGGTCGCCCGAGGCGGTGTTCTTGGAGAAGCCGGAGATGCCCCAGGCTGTTTCAACCACACTGCCCGTGGCAGGATCGCAGGCGAAATAGGGGGCATAGGCGAAGAAGCTCACCTTATCCTCGTCGGCACTCTCGGCATGGCTGCCGTACTCGTTCGGCCAGTACTTCACCGGCTCGTAGGTCCAGTCACCGGCACTACCGGCATACGTCACCTGCTGGTTGTACATGAAGTTGGGCTTCGTGGACCCGGTGTAGTCCAGGTTGTCGGTGTAATAGGCAAACACGCCGAAGCCTGCCCTGCCGATATCACCGTTGTTATCCTTCAGCCCATCGGTGGTCAAGGCGCCGGTTGCACCGCCACGCGTGCCCTGGGTACCGCGGTTGGTGTAGATACCGAAACTCACGGGAGTCTCTCCGGCCACGGCTGGCGTCTGCGACTGGGCGACGGGCTGCTGTGCCTCAAAAGACTCCGAGCAGCTGGCGAGCATCGCCGCCATGGCTGCTGCATAGAAAAACTTCTTTCTCATAAACTTAAAAATTTAAATTAATACTATATAGTACCAAATAATGGTATTGTCAGAACTATGTCTAACTCAGGGGGTAGCGACGGTGAGGTAGTAGGAGGCCGTCTTCACGGGGTAGGTGTAGTTCCTGCTGTCGGTGACAGTGACGGTGATGATGGTCTGACCGGCAGCGACCGGTGTCACAGCCCCTGTCGAAGCATCGACGGTGGCCACCTCCGGGTTGCTTGAGTGATAGGCTGCCGTTGCCACATCGCAGTCATCGCCGTCACCGACTGTCACTGCCATGCCCTTCACATTCAGCAACGGGTTACTGACCGTCCCTTCTGTCGTGACCGACTTCACCGCATCCTGGAAGTTCAGGGCCCCCATGGCCTTGTTGATCGTGAACCTCATGGTGGCGAGACCGCCCTGATAGTCGCCCGTACCCGTGGCTATGACGGTCGGCGGATTGGCATCCCCGCTGGTGGCGGCATTCTCGTTGTCGGTATAGGAGAGCGTATAGTCGGTGCCGAGGGTGAGCACGCGCCCGTCGCTGCTGACGACTGTGACGGCAGGCCGGATTTCACTGCCCGTATAGGTATGGTCGGCAATGTCGAGGATACGGAGCATCACGCTCACGTCCTGAGAGCCGCTGAGCGGCAGGTTGTCGTTGAGCGTCAGGCTGAAGTTCTGGTTCCTGCCCGCCGCGGGATCGAGGGTAACGGTGGTGCCCACCACGCCCCGGTAGGCATCCTCACCGCCAAGCACCACCCGGTACTCGGCACTGACACAGACCGTCTGACTGACACCAGCAATGTCAAGCGGGATGTAGAATATCCCCTGGTCAGTGGCTATCTCCGGATCGCCCGGACTGACGGAGCTGCCGTCGGCCGGCACCGTGGCCACCCGGAAGCCTTCAGCCGGCAGTCCGTCACCGGCCTCGAGCTTCACGACACGACGGGTCGTGACATCCTCGGAGTCGATCTTCTGCCAGTTAGGCGTTTCGCTGCTGTTGAGCACGAGGCGGCCCTTGCGCAACAGGGTATAGTTTAAAGTCAGTTTGTCGATATAGAGACGGAGCTCCTTGGCGGCATCCCGGGCAACAGACTTCAGACGGTCATGCAGGCCCTCGGTGCAGCCCATGGTGACGGCATCGCCCGCCGTGGCCAGGGCATGGCGGAAAGTGAAGCCGATCCTGCCGGCGGGGTCGTCGCCCTTCTGCTGGTCGGGCATGAAGGCATAGAGCAGGTCGGCCTGCGACGACTGCCATTCGTCGCGCGTGCCGCCCAACTGATAGGTGAGCCAGGGATCGCCCGGGGCGCTGTTGCCGGAGAAGCCGATGATGCAGGAGGAGGCACCGCTGCCCTGGCCGTCGGCAGGGCTGTACGGGGCATAGGCAAAGAAACTGAGGTACTCCCGGTGCTCGCCGTCGCCGCTGGGCCAGTACATCACCGGATTATAGGTCCACACGCCGTTGGAGGTGTCGAAGCCCACCTTCTGGTTCCACATGAAGTTGGCGGATATATTACTGCTGACATACGGGACCTGACCGTGGTGGGCGGCGAACACGCCGAAGCCCGCAGCACGCAGGCGGTCGTCGCCGGTGATGGTACCGACGGCCGTGCGCGTTGCCGCAGCCGGCTCCTGCCCGGCCGTAGCGAAGAGCACGGGCTGGCCCTGGCCGGTGACGTCGGTGAGGACACTACTTTCACTCCGGTCATCGGTGCATGCGGCAAGCGCGATAGCGGCTGTCAGCAGAACTGCATATTCAGAAACTTTTCTCATTATTGACCATTTTTATATGTTAATGTATTTCCCGGTTGCTAGAATCTCACATCCACCGTCGGCTCGTCCACCCACGGCTCCACGTCGGCATCGAAGCCGGCACTGTTGTAGGGATCCACCCACGGGAGGTCAGGCGGACCTGGAGGCGGCGGCCCCGGAGGGCCCGGAGGACCCGGAGGACCTTGAGGGCCGCGCGGCCCCGGAGGGCCGGGCTCGCCGTCCTTGCCATCGCGGCCGTCCTTGCCCGTTGGCCAGGGGATGTCGAAGAACGTTGCGTCGAGGTCGATGCGCTTGAACATGATGTCAGCCCACTCCACCACCTGGTCGCCCACGTCGTAGGAGTACTCACACACCGTCTTGCGGTCGCGCAGGATGAAACGGAGGTTGATGCGCAGGTCGAGCGAGTCACAGTCGAGCCACATCGGATGACCGACGATGCTGTCGTTGCGGTAGCTGCGGTCGAGGACAGGCACATAGCCGTCGATCGTAGAGGGGCGAATGCCGAAGGTATTGATGGTGGTGGTGACATAGCCGATGGAGTCGTTGACGACATCCACATCCCATTCGTCGAGCGCCACCAGACAAGCCGTATCGGTCTTCTCGTGTAGGCCGAGGTAGTGGCCGTTGGACAGGCCTGCCAGCGAACCCTTCAGATCCCACATGTTCTGGATGCCCTTCACGAGGATACGCACACGGAGGCGCCAGACGACGGGCTCCGGCGCAGCCTCGAACCCCTGAACGGTCAGCGAAGAACGGTACTGCTCGGTCTTCTTCCAGGGGATATAGTCACCGTACTCACCGCCCCAGACGTCCATGTCCCTCAGCGTGTCGAGGGCCATCTGCTCAGGCTGGGCGCTCACAGTATATAGTCCTGTCACCGGGTTGCGGGAAGGCAGTTCATAGTGCCAGCAGGAGTCACCATAGAGCTCGTCATAGACACTGATGTAGAGGGAATCGATGTCAACGATCGCCTTGTCGGCCTCGACGGCCTCGACACGAATCTTATCGAAACGCTCGGTGTCGAAGAAGCGCTGGCGGGAGAACTCCTCGGGGGAGTAGTCGATGACGATGCCCTGCCAGATGCCGCGCGAGAGGTAGAAGTCGTA
>JAGAWQ010000150.1 GCA_017941345.1 Prevotella sp.
CGTGATTTTTCTTTCAAAATGTTTGGTTTTTGTTAGTTTTTGATGTAATTTTGCACCCAGAAACAGAAAATACAATAGTATAACACTTTAAAAAGTAAAAAGATTATGAATGCAGCACAAGTTGTAGAACAGTTGAAGCAACGCTTCCCCAATGAGCCGGAGTACATCCAGGCCGTTAGTCAGGTTCTTCCTACCATCGAAGAAGAGTACAACAAGCACCCCGAGTTTGAAAAGGCCAATCTGATTGAGCGCCTTTGCATCCCCGATCGTGTTTATGAGTTCCGTATCACTTGGACTGATGATAAGGGTAACGTACAGACCAATATGGGTTACCGTATCCAGCACAACAATGCTATTGGCCCGTACAAAGGAGGTCTCCGCTATCACAAGAGCGTCAACCTGGGTATCCTGAAGTTCCTCGCTTTCGAGCAGACTTTCAAGAACTCTCTGACCACACTGCCTATGGGTGGTGCTAAGGGTGGTTCTGACTTCTCTCCCCGTGGCAAGAGCGACGCTGAGGTGATGCGTTTCTGCCAGGCATTCATGAATGAACTGTATCGCGTCATCGGTCCTGATGAGGACGTACCTGCTGGTGATATCGGTGTTGGTGGACGTGAGGTTGGTTATCTGTTCGGACAGTACAAGAAGCTCACCCATCAGTTCCAGGGTGTGCTGACCGGTAAGGGTCTGTCGTTCGGTGGTTCTCTCATCCGTCCTGAGGCTACTGGTTATGGTTGCGTTTACTTCCTGACTTCTATGCTGGCTACTCGCGGCATTGAGCTGAAGGGCAAGAAGGTGCTGATTTCAGGTTCTGGTAACGTGGCTCAGTATGCTACTGAGAAGTGTCTGCAACTGGGTGCTATCCCCATGACGCTCTCTGACTCTGACGGTTATATCTACGACCCGGACGGTATCTCATTCGAGAAGCTCGAATATGTGAAGGAGCTGAAGAACGTGGAGCGCGGACGTATCAAGGAGTATGTTGAGGAGTATCCTAACGCTGTATATCACGCTGGTGAGCGTCCTTGGCACGAGAAGGCCGATATCGCTCTGCCTTGCGCTACCCAGAACGAGATTAACGGTGAGCAGGCTCAGGCTCTGATTGACAATGGCGTTATCGCTGTTGCTGAGGGTGCCAACATGCCTTCACTGCCCGAGGCCATCAAGATTTTCCAGGATGCCAAGATTCTGTATGCTCCTGGTAAGGCTTCTAACGCCGGTGGTGTATCAGTATCTGGTCTTGAGATGTCGCAGAACTCTGAGCGTCTGAGCTGGACTTCTGAGGAGGTTGACAACTACCTGAAGCGCATCATGAACGACATTCACGAGAACTGCGTGAAGTACGGTACACAGGCTGATGGTTACATCAACTATGTTAAGGGTGCTAACGTAGCCGGATTCATGAAGGTTGCCAATGCAATGATGGCTCAGGGAATCGTATAAGCCAACACAAAACACAATTATAACACAGAAGGTGCGATTTTCTTTCAAGGAATCGCACCTTTCTCATATCTTTTTTGTAATTTTGCAAGCAAAATTCAAAAAACAAGATAATTATGCTTACACTGAAACTCATTACTGAGGAGACTGACCGCGTGATTCGCGGATTGGAAAAGAAACATTTCAAGGGTGCCCGTGAGGCTATTGACGAAGTATTGGCTGTCGACAAGAAGCGTCGTGAGGCCCAGCAACAGTTGGACAAGAATCTGAGTGATGCCAAGAAGATGGCAGCACAGATTGGTGGTCTGATGAAGGAAGGAAAGAAAGACGAGGCTGAAGCCATCAAGGCTCAAGTTTCGCAGATGAAGGAGACGAACAAGCAGTTGGAGCAGCAGATGAACGATGCTCAGGACGAGATGACGCGTCTGCTCTGCCAGATTCCTAATATCCCCTA
>JAGAWQ010000151.1 GCA_017941345.1 Prevotella sp.
CCAAGGTTGAGGATATCATGGAACTTCTCAATAACACAACATCAGAGTGGACAATGCAAAACGGCGTAGACGGACGAAGGTTTACAGGTGCTAACGGCAACTCCATCTTCCTGCCAGTCACGGGCTACATTGATGGTGTGTTTTTATGTGGTCTGACACGTTACGGCCATTACCACTCTGCCTCGCTCTGGCAGGAATATCCGTGGAGCGCCCAGCTCTTGACGTTCTGGGAAAAAATGGTATATCCAGACTGCGACCTGCGCCGCAACATGGCATATCCTGTCCGTCCCGTGCAATACCCCCATTGATTTTTTGACTATAAACATTTTAAAGATAATAAAACAATGAAAACAAGACAGAACTTTCACACGCTCCTGGCATTGGTGATGCTGGCAGCAATGGCAGGACTCACAACGGCCTGCACGTCAAATGACGACAACCCCACACCCAGCGGCCCATCGGAGTCGGTTATCAAGGAGAAGATAGTGGGCAAGTGGAAAGGCGCTACGCAAGATGGCACGGAACTTACTACAAACGGCAGAACTGTGTTAACCTTCAATGCCGACGGAACAAGAACCGTATCAACCTCTCGCTTTGAGAGTAATGTAAATGAGTACCTCTTCCGAAATAAACAATCTGGAACATATGTCATCGAAGGTAGCCAACTGAAAAACTATCTAGACACAAACGACGGGTATGATGTAGCGATTTACAACATCGATGTCATTGACGACAGCCAGTTGGCAATGACAATGCAGAATTTAAACCCCGGCCGTAAGTCCGTCTATAAACGTGTCACAGCAGACTACTCCGAGGACATCATCGGTCTCTGGGAAGTGACTGAAATGACGGGCGAGGAGACCTACAACGACGATAACGCCCGACTGGCGTTCCTGGCTGATGGCACCTATAGATATTACCGAAAGGATGACACTGGCGAATGGCAACTGGTAAGCACCCGAGACGTTGAGGAATATTTCGTTGACGGCGACTGGCTGGCTACCCGCTGGCAGGAGGCGGGCGGTGAGATGAACTACGAATGGTGGGACATCGACGAAATCAAGGATGGTCAGATGAAGTGGTCGGCCCTGCGCGAGCGTGAGGACGGCACCCGCTTCACTACCACCTTCACATGGAAAAAGGTAAGCGACATAGCTTTCCTCATCAACGAGGAGAACTTCCCTGATGCCACTCTGCGTAAAAAACTTACAACACCTGTTTATCACATCAAAGGAGACTATTCCCAGACTTACAACTTTGGTGACGATAGCGTTATAACAACCGAAGAGTTAGAGAAGGTTGACGGGCTTTATATCGGATATAGTAATATCGAAAACCTCGAAGGGATCGAACTGTTTACAGAGTTGAATTCACTGACCTGCATCCAAACGTCCATCAAGACTTTCGACCTAAAACTCCCGAAACTGGAGTCGCTGGATTGCTCAGATTCGAAAGTGACCAAGATAGATATGTCGGGATGTCCAGAATTAAAAGTGTTGTATTGTAAATCTTCTAATTCATTGGAATCGATTGACTTGTCGAAAAACACGAAGTTGGAACGTCTGGATTGTCAGTCATGTGCACTGACTACATTGGATGTGTCAAAATGCACAAATCTTATGAGTTTAGGTTGCATAGATAATAAGCTGTCGGCACTGGATGTTTCCAATCTGTCAAAGCTAGAGACACTGGCTTGTACGTCGAATCAGATGAGTGCGCTGAACGTGTCAGGTTGCACATCGTTAAGATTTTTAGACATCTCTCTTAATCAGTTAAAAGGTGAAGCCCTGGATGCTGTCATCGCCAACCTTCCGTTAAAGAAGGAACTGCTGGGAACTCTTATGAGTGATTATGAGCAAAACGGGATTACAGAGTCACAGATAGCCGCTGCCAACGCTAAAGGCTGGACAGTCTATGCTGATGGTAAGAAGTATCCTGGCACGTTAGTTAATCAATAAGAATCAGAACATGATGAAGAAAAACAATTTCTATGCGCTCTTAGCATCAGTGATGCTGGCAGCGATGGCAGGACTTTTGACGTCCTGCACAAGTAACGATGACAACCCCACACCCAGCGGCCTGTCGGAGTCGGTTATCAAGGAGAAGATTTTGGGTAAGTGGAAACGTGTTAAAGAAGACGGTGAGGAACGGGGTACCAATAATCGGGGCGTTCTGACCTACTTTGCCGATGGAAAGATGACTTATTCGCGTTCTTCATTCTCTGATTATTGGACAGGATATAAATGGTATAACGAGAATCCGTTTACTTACGTTGTCAGTGGCAATGTCGTTACACGTGAGGGAGTGGAGGAAAATGGACGTGTGAGGAAAACTTTTGAAGAGGTGGCAGTCCTCAGCGATAGCGAAATGAAGCTGATTTGTACAGGTTATCTCATGGATGGTCAAAGTTACTCTCGCTACAAAGTAAATGAATTTAAACGTGTCGCTGTCGATTACTCCGAGGACATCATCGGAACGTGGGAGGGCGTGGAGATGACAGGCGACGAGACCTACGGCAACGCTGATGCTCGTATTGCTTATCTGCCCGACGGCACCTACCGCTATTATCAGAAGAACGACAGGGGCGAGTGGGAATTGAAGGCTGGTCAGGAAGTGTCAGAATACAATGTGGATGGTGATTGGTTGGCTACGCGCTGGCAGGAGAAAGGCGGCGAGATGAACTACGAATGGTGGGACATCGACGAGATCCAGGATGGTCAGATGAAGTGGTCAGCCCTGCGCGTGCGTGAGGACGGCACCCGCTTCACCACCACCTTCACATGGAAAAAGGTAGGCGACATAGCTTTCATTATTGACGAGGAGCACTTCCCCGATGCCAATTTCCGTGCTGAGCTGATGAAGCAGGACTACGGCAAAGACGGCGTTGTCACCGAAGAGGAAAGAATGAACGTCTCTTCTATAAATGTGTCCAATTGCGGCATTCAGACGCTGAAAGGCATTGATTTGTTTACGGGGATAAGACGTTTGCACTGCTACGAAAACCAACTGACTTTGCTCGACCTGTCGAAGAACACGAATCTGACGGAACTTCAGTGTCATGCTAACCAACTTAAGGAACTCAACCTAGCCAACAATACAAGGTTGAGGACTGTGATATGCAGCGAGAATCAACTCACTTCGCTTAAAGTTGCCAGTCTAGGGATGAACGTTCTTATCTGTAATGACAACCAGTTGGAAACCATCGACCTGACCGGTTGTAAAGCGCTCACACAGTTCTGGTGCTTCCACAACAGAATCAAGGGTGCCGGCATGGACGCCCTCATTGCGTCATCGGAACCCGACAACGGCTATATGACAGCAGTTGACACGAAGAGCGCCGACGAACAGAACGTGATAACGACGACACAGGTGGCTGCGGCCAAAGCCAGGAATTGGACCA
This sequence comes from Prevotella sp., assembly GCA_017941345.1. Classification (GTDB taxonomy): domain Bacteria; phylum Bacteroidota; class Bacteroidia; order Bacteroidales; family Bacteroidaceae; genus Prevotella. The sequence continues at coordinate 3,401 of JAGAWQ010000151.1, forward strand.
TCTATGACTACAATGGCGGTGAGGGTATAAACCAAGGTAACCCCACCATTTACGAAGGCAGCGAACCACAATAGTCATGGGGGCAGTCCCCTGGGTACATATTGCATTACTAACAAAAAACAGATAAATAAGATGAAGAAAAAAGTTTTTTATTCGCTCCTGGCATCGGTGATGCTGGCAGCAACGGCAGGACTCATAACAGCCTGCACAGCAATTGACGATCCAGTAAGTAACCCAACGTACGAGGAGGAAGACGTCTATGAGGCCCCCGAAGACCCGCTGGGCGACTTCATGGCCTACTTCACCACCACCGACTCTCTGGGCAACACCGTGCTCGGCGGCTATGGCGAGGCACTCGACGAGGGCGACCCCACCGTGCTCAGCATCGGCGTGGAGTCGCTGGAGGATGCAGAAGACCTGTTCCGTATGTTTGTCACCGACACGCTCCATCTGACCAGTTACGTTGCGGGCAACCTGACCTACGCGCCCGTCAGCCGCGACGGAAAGCAGCAGGGCGAAATCAGCTTTACTGCCGGAGCCGACGGCTGCATCGCCCGTGTCACCTTCAGCGACGACATCCCACAGGACTTGGTCAGCGAGGTGCGATTCATCGACAAGAAACTCTGGCCCAACAACGCAGAATCACCATACATCGTCGGCCACGAGTATCTTTTGATGACTGCTGAACCAATCTACAGTAATGGCGAGTGGCACAATTTCTTAGTAGATATGGCCAAGGTGACAGAGAATATGAATATAAATGGATTTTTTTTACTCTGCATTGATAATGGTGACTACGGTGGGAGTCTCACTTTCTTCCGTTACAAATATTTATTTGGCAGCTCTAATGGCAAGTTCATTCCTCTGTCGTATAGGCACGACGGAGAGACTCGGGTCCAATCTTATCAAAGTGGATACAGGGCATATGGATTCTGGACGACTAAGGTTAAGGGAGGAGGTGAGATAATACGTAATACCTGTAACTTCGATGATAATACTCCGGATTATGCCTTGCCATCACTTGCGGAACTGCAGAAAATTCATAATACTTTTGGGGATGAAGGCATCAAGAATGTGATTGACAAGGAGGCTCTGGACTACTGGTTCTGGACCGACGAATACAACAAGAAAGGCCTTACGTTCAACTTGTATGCCTGGAACTTCAGCACAGGGAAGTCTAATTATTGGCGTGCGTACACTCACTTGGGGCTCTTGAGCGAAATGTTTTTCTTCTACGACAAAGAAAAAGCCTACAACGCTCTTCGTGAACCTGGCGAGATGACTCGGTGGGAAAAGGCAATCTGGTATAAAAACCCAGGTTTTGGCAATCATAGTTGGGGTTTCTAAGCTCTCACATCGAGCAATCATTTCCCGATGCTAAAAGCCACCCTCTATAACCCGCCATCCCCCGCTCTCAACCAAGAGCGAGGGATGATGGTGTGGGGTGATGGGTATAAATAATTGACTAATAAAAGAATATGAAAAGAAGGCTACTCTTTACGATGATGCTGGCGATGCTGACGATGGTGTCGGCAGAGGCCAGGAAGTTTAAGGTGGCGGTGGCGATGCCGAAGGCGCAGCAGACGCAGTTTGAGCGCATGGCTGACTGGGCGCTCCAGACCATCGCCGCAGGACAGGCGGGCGCGAGCGACCCCGTGGAGTTGGAACTGGTGTGGTACGACGAGGACGTGATGGCGAAGAAGGACTATCAGGCCATCGCCAACGACCCGGAGATCATCGCCATGATTGGCCCGAAGACCTCCGTCCACGCCAAGGTGGCCGCCACGGCCTTCAACGCGAAGGAGAAGACACTGCTGCTGCCCGTAGCCACATCGACCGAACTGCAGCGCATCTACTCGGCCAAGCCCAACGTATTCTTCCTTTCGGAGAGCGACATGACGCTGAGTTACCTTATGATAGGCGGCATCCTGCTGCACGGCATGAACCACGTCAGCCTGATTACGAGCGACGACGTCTATGGTCAGTCGTTCTCCGACTGGTTCGGCTACACGATGACCGAACTGGGCATGAAGACCGACATGGTGGGCATCTACCGTTCACAGGACGAACTGAAAGCCCTCATTGAGCAGTGGAAGGCTATCTACGATGGCAGCACCGAGGCCGTGAAGCCCGCTCTGTTCTTCGCCCCAGGGACGGAGGACGACGGTGTGCTGCTTGACGGGATGCTGAGCGACGCCCAGGTGGAGTTGGTCTATTGCTCAGACATGATGATGTCGGCCACGTTGCCCGCCAAATTGTCACATAAATATAAAGGACTGGCCCCGAGCCTCGCCCCCGGTGTGGGCTTCAGCGAGGCTTACCGCGAACGGTTCGGCAGTGAGCCTGTGAACACCGAGGCCGCCGTCTATGATGCCCTGTCGCTGGTTGCTTATGCGGCTGCGGTACAGCAGCAAACCGGAAAGAGCATGAACGAGGCGATGGTGACGGCGATTGACGGACGCGATGCCTGCACCTCCTCCTGGCAGGACATGCGTGATGCCTTCGCACAGCTGCATGCTGGCAAGCATCCTGACGTGAAGGGCATCACGGGAGCGCTTGACTTCGACATTCTGCACCATGCCGCGCCGCTTTACTCCTTCTATTCGATGTGGCACTTGGAGAATGGTCAGTACAGCATCGAGCAGATAGTGAGCCGCAACCGCGATGATGCCGATCCGGAGACGCTGCAGGAGTGGGACAAACTGCGCGCCCAGCAACAACAGCAGCTGAACGAGGAGCAGGAAGACTTCAACTACCCGGAGTTGAAAGACAACTGGGCACTCGTCATCGGTGCCAGCGACACGTGGGACAACTACCGCCACCAGGCCGACGCGCTGGCTATCTACCAGATGCTGAAGCGCCACGGCTATGACGACGACCACATCATCCTCATCCTGGCCGACAACATTGCCAACGACCCCAACAACATCTACCCCGGCGAGGTGTATGTGCGTCCGAAGGGCACAGAGGGGGCCGAGAACGTGTATAAGGATGTGGTGGTGGACTACCGCCTGAGCGACGTGGGTATCGGCGACCTGCGCAAGATTCTGTTAGGAGAGCGGTCGGAAAAATATCCCATTGTGATGGACTGCACAGAGCACTCCAACATCTTCATCTACTGGTGTGGCCACGGCAATCGAGGCAAGGTGGCATGGGGCAGCAACTTGCAACTGACCACGGAGACCATGAGCGGAGGGTGGAAGCAGATTACCGATGCAAAGAAGTATCGCAAGATCTTTGCCGCCATCGATGCCTGCTATTCGGGCAGCATCGGAGAGGCCATCGTAGGACTGCCCGGTGTGCTCTACCTGACTGCTGCCAACGCCAACGAGCCGTCGAAGGCCGACATGCTCGACCCCGATATGCAGATATGGCTCTCAAACGGTTTCACCCGCGCCTTTGAGCAAGTGCTCTGGCGCGACCCGAGCATCAAGCTCCGCGACCTCTACCAGTATGTGGCCCGTCTGACCACCGGCTCGCATGCCTCCATCTACAACGAGGCCCACTACGGCAACCTGTTCCACAACTCGATAGCCGAGTTCCTGCCCGACCAGGTGGCCAGCGGCATCAGGGAGGTGCAGAGTGAGGGTGTGAATAGTGAAAAGTGGTACGACCTGCAGGGTCGTCAGGTATTGCAGCCCGGAAAGGGCATCTATATCCGCGACGGCAAGAAAATTGTGATAAAATAATCAGGAAGAGGTGCGGATTGTCGGAAACAATTCGTACCTTTGCAAACAGATAGGAGAAGGCGATGATGACGACTTTGATTACTTGTTGCTTTGGTATTTGCATGGCAGTGTATATGGCGTGCGGCATACTGCTATGGACGAAGCGCAAAGAGGTACAGGACCGTTCCAGACTGTATCTCTCCGTCTTTGGCATTGTGGCCAGCATCTGCTATCTTGGCCGTATTGCCACTATGGCCAACAATCAGGAACTCAAGCCATATATGGAGCTGTTGCCCCCATTTTCTGTCATTGGCGGGCTGTTGGCTATCACCCTGTTCTTGCTCTATCCTATAGAGGTGATGCGCCCGCGATGGCTCAACGGATGGCGAGTGCTACTGCCGTTTTTGCCCATTGTTATCATTACAGCACCTATGCTGTTGGGGCTTCGTTTCCAGCCACTATTGTCTATTTCCGACCTGTGGGAACACATGACAGAGGTAGATGTCGTACTTCGACTTTTTGGTGTCGTGACGCTAACCTTCATATCCCTGCTCCTGCTCATCATTCCATACAACTGGCGGCAGTCGAGTGCCGACTATCACTGGGTGCGACGCACAACGCTGATGGCTCAGGTTATCAGTGCCCTGTATTTCGGTCTGATTCTGACCAATCTGGCTGTTTTCCAGATTCTCCACTCACTATGGTGCGCATTTGTGATTGCCTATTTCACCTACAACGAGTTGTGGGTGCGCCTGGTACCTGTCGGGGTGCCCGAGTCGCTGGGCGACGGTGGCGACCTGTCTGTGGTGGAGAACAAGGACCTGTGGCAGCAGGTGTCGTATCTGATGGACATCAAGGAATACTGGCGCAACCCCGACACGACTGTTGCTTCCGTCAGTCAGACGCTCGGCACCAACCGCATCTACGTGGCGCGTTGCATCAAAGAGCATACGGGCATGACCTTCAACGACTACATGAACTCGAAGCGTGTGGACTTCATGGCCAACCTGCTGCGCCAGAATCCTACACAGAACCAGAAGCAGCTCTTCTTTGCCGCAGGCTTCCGCAGTTATCCGACGGCTCACCGCAACTTCGTCAAGTTCAAGGGTTGCTCGCCTACGGAGTACGTCGGAAAGTTTAGTTAAGTAACCATATTTGTTGCAAAGTGTCAGACATGGAATTTTTTTTGTGAAAAAAGTAAGCAAAAATTTGTTTTTTTCAGCAAAATGTACTACTTTTGCACCCGAATAGTTATAAAAAGTAGAAAATAGATATGATTAGAACAGCAAACTTTTGGTGGTGGCAGTGCTCAAGATTCAAAAAATCGTGAGAAGATAGCCGCGTACCTGTAAGTTTGTAAAAGAGATACTCCGGAGGCCTGTCGTTCTTGCGACGGGCCTCTTTTAGTTGATAATTGATAATTAATAAAGAATAATTATGGGAAATTTTCAAGTTGACAAAAACGGTTTCTACGGTGAGTTCGGAGGCGCGTATGTGCCAGAGATACTCTACAAGTGTGTGCATGACCTGCAGGAGGCTTATCTGCCAATTGTTGAGAGTGCAGAGTTCAAAGCCGAGTATCATGCGCTGTTGAAGGACTATGTGGGACGGCCCTCACCGCTCTACTATGCCCGTAGGATGAGCGAGAAGTACGGCTGCCAGCTGTATCTGAAGCGTGAAGACCTGAACCACACGGGCGCTCACAAGATCAACAACACCATCGGACAGATTCTGCTGGCGAAGCGGATGGGCAAGACGCGCATCATTGCCGAGACGGGAGCCGGACAGCACGGCGTGGCTACGGCAACGGTGTGTGCCCTGATGGACATGAAGTGTGAGGTATTCATGGGGGCGACAGATGTGGAGCGTCAGCACACCAACGTGGAGCGAATGAAGATGCTGGGTGCCGAGGTGCATCCCGTCCGCACGGGCAACATGACGCTGAGCGATGCCTGCTCGGAGGCTATCCGCGACTGGTGCTGCCATCCTGCAGACACCTTCTATATCGTAGGTTCGACGATGGGGCCTCATCCCTATCCCGACCTCGTGGCGAGGATGCAGAGTGTCATCAGCGAGGAGATCAAGTGGCAGTTGGAGGAGCAGGTTGGCCGCGACTATCCTGATTATCTGATTGCCTGCATCGGAGGCGGAAGTAACGCTGCTGGCACCATCTATCACTATATGGACGATGAGCGCGTAAAAATTGTGTTGGCTGAAGCTGGCGGACACGGCTGGGATACCGACTACACCGCAGCTACGATACATCGCGGCACGACGGGAATCCTGCACGGAGCGAAGATGCTGGTGATGCAGGACGAGGACGGACAGATTCAGGAGGCGTTTACCATCTCCGCAGGTCTCGACTACCCTGGTGTAGGTCCGATGCATTGCAACATGGCGAAGAAGGGTCGTACGCAGGTGCTGAGCATCAATGACGACGAGGCCATCTACGGCGGCTACGAGCTGACGCGCATGGAGGGCATCATCCCTGCCATCGAGAGTGCCCACGCCATTGCGGCGCTTTCCAAACTAAGTTTCAAGAAGGACGATGTGGTGGTGCTGACGGTCAGCGGGCGTGGCGACAAGGATGTGGAGACGTATTTGAAGAATAAAGAAATGGCTAAAGAATATGGAAATTTTTAAATATCAAACAACAAGCAAAACTATTCTGGCGGATCTGTATACCCCAGTTGGCGTGTATATGCGGTTGCGCGACCTCTATCCGCAGAGTGCGCTGATGGAGAGCTCGGACTATCACGACCAGAGCAATTCGCGTTCGTTTATCGGTATCAATCCCATGGCTAGCGTAGCTATCGGGCACGGGGTCGCTACGGTCAACTATCCCGACGGAACTACGATGAGCCAGGCGTTAACTGTAGGCTTCGGTTCTGCCGAAGCCATCCACGCCCTTATTGACCGCATCGAGGTCAGTGGCGATGATGCAGCCGTCTGCGGGCTCTACGGCTACACCTCGTTCAACGCCGTGCGCTATTTCGAGGACATCGCCGTGAAGGACGAGACGCAGGAGAAGAACGATGCTCCCGACGTGCTGTATATATTATATAAGGTGGTGATAGTGTTCGACCATCATAACAGTCAGCTGAAAATCGTGTCGTTGGGTGATGCTGCTGACATCGATGTAATCTACCGTGCGATGAACAAGGCCAATGTGCAGGCATACGATTTCCATCCCGTAGGCGATGTGCGCTCGACGCTGACAGATGAAGAGCACAAGGCGAATATCCGCCGCGGCATCCGGCATTGTCTGCGCGGCGACGTGTTCCAGATTGTGCTCAGCCGTCGCTTTATTCAGCAGTACGAGGGTGATGACTTCAAGCTCTATCGTGCTTTAAGGAGCATCAATCCGAGTCCGTACCTGTTCTACTTCGACTTCGGTGGGTTCAGGATATTCGGAAGCAGTCCTGAAACGCATTGCAGGATTGAGGGACGTCGCGCTTACATCGACCCCATTGCCGGCACGACGAAGCGCACGGGCGATGCAGAGGCAGACCGCAAAGGAGCAGAGTATCTGCGCAGCGACCCCAAGGAGAATGCTGAACACGTGATGCTGGTAGACCTGGCGCGTAATGACCTGAGTCGCAATTGTCATGACGTAAAGGTCGATTTCTACAAGGACTTGCAGTACTATTCGCACGTGATTCATCTCGTGTCGCGAGTCAGCGGTGAGCTCGATGCTGATAAAGACCCTATCAAGGCATTTATTGACACCTTCCCCGCCGGTACGCTCAGCGGTGCGCCTAAGGTGCGTGCCATGCAGCTTATTTCTGAGTATGAGCCGCACAACCGCGGTGCCTACGGTGGTTGCATTGGGTACATCGGTTTGGATGGCTCGCTGAATCAGGCCATCACCATTCGCACCTTCGTCTCGCGCAATGGCGAGCTGTGGTTCCAGGCCGGCGGCGGCATTGTGGCCAAGAGCGACGAGGAGTATGAACTGCAGGAAGTAAACAATAAACTGGGAGCCCTTCGCAAGGCAATCATTAAAGCTTCAGAATTATGAAAATAGTTATCATCGACAATTACGACTCGTTTACCTACAACTTGAGTCATTTGGTGAAGGAGCTGGGCGCTGAGGTCGCCGTTGTGCGCAACGACCAGTTCCGCCTCGACGAAATCGAGGCGTACAGTAAGATTATCCTTTCGCCCGGGCCTGGAATTCCGTCGGAGGCAGGTCTGCTGCTCGACGTCATCCGCACCTACGCCGGTCGCAAGCCAATCCTTGGCGTGTGTTTGGGCCATCAGGCCATCGGTGAGGTATTCGGTGCGAAATTAGAGAACCTCAGCGACGTATTTCACGGTGTGGCGACCCCTTGCCATATCATTACTGACGACCCCATCTTCAGTGGCATTTCTCGTGACATTACCATCGGACGCTATCATTCATGGGTTGTCGCTCGCGAGGACCTGCCTGACTGTCTTGAGGTTACGGCAGTCTCCGACGAGGGCCAGATCATGGCTCTCCGCCATCGCAATCTGAACGTTCGTGGCATACAATTCCATCCCGAGAGCGTGCTGACCCCCGATGGCAAGAAGATGCTCCAAAACTGGCTCTTCCTTTAATTATCAATTGTCAAATATCAATTAATTTAATATGGAACAGACAATGAAAGGCTATCTCTTCCGCCTGTTGAATCACGAAGAGCTCTCCCGCGAGGAGATGAAAAACATCCTGATTGGCATCACCCAGAGTGAATATCCCAACGAGCAGATTACCGCCCTGCTGACGTGTCTGCAGATGCGCGGCGTCACCGTCGACGAGCTGCTTGGCTTCCGCGATGGCATCCTCGAGACCGGTGTATCGGCCATCCTGCAGGCCGACCGTTACATCGATGTTGTAGGTACCGGTGGCGACCGTAAGAACACCTTTAACATCTCGACGACGAGTTGTTTCGTCATCGCCGGAGCTGGCTACAAGGTGGCAAAACACGGTAACTATGCCGCCACTTCCGTTTCTGGCGCTTCAAATGTCATTGCCCATCATGGCATCAAGTTTACTGACGACATCGACCGCCTGAACCGCTCGCTCAACGAGGCCGGCATCGTGTATCTGCATGCCCAGCTCTTCGCTAAGGCAATGAAGTTCGTCGGCCCTATCCGCAAGGCGTTGCAGTTCCCCACCATCTTCAATCTCCTTGGTCCTATCGTCAACCCCTCGCAGCCTAAATGCCAGCTGCTCGGCGTAGCCAACCTCGACCAGATGCGCCTCTACCATCAGGTCTATCAGAAGTTGGGTATCGACTATGGCATTGTGAATAGCATCGACGGCTACGATGAGATATCGCTGACGGGCGATTTCAAGGTCACCACCAAGGACTACGAGCGCATCTTCTCGCCAAAAGACTTAGGCTTCGACATCGCCAAGCCGGAAGAACTTGTAGGCGGAGCCACCGAAGAAGAGGCTGCCCAGATTTTCGACTCCGTACTCGAGAATCGCGCCCTGCCCGCCCAGAAGAACATCGTGCTGGCCAATGCCGCCTTCGGTATTCAGGTCATGGAGCGCGGCCAGAAGAGCGTCGAGGAGTGCATCGAGATTGCCCGCGAGAGCATCGACAGCGGAACGGCATTACGGACATTCAAGAAGTTCGTCGAGTTAAATTCGTAATATCGATACCACGTCATAACGAAAAGAATATGCAAGACATCCTACAACAAATTATTGCCCACAAACGTGAGGAAATGGTTGCTCTCTATGCAAAAAAAAACTCCCTACGTGAGGCCCTGAAACAAAGTGAAACAGGTATCATCGCCGAGTTCAAGCGCCGCTCACCCTCAAAGGGTTGGATTAAGGAAGAGGGACGTGCCGACATTATCCCACTGTCGTACCAGCAGAATGGTGCCGCCGCCCTGAGCATCCTCACCGACGAGCACTACTTTGGTGGAAATGACGACTTCATTCGTCAGGCGCGCCAGAGCGGTGTTACCCTTCCCATCCTCTATAAGAATTTCGTCATCGACGAGGCCCAGCTCTATGCCGCTGCTCTCTGCGGAGCCAGTGCCGTGCTGCTCATTGCCGCCTGCCTGTCGAAACAGAAGTGCAAAACACTCCTGCACAGTGCGCATGAGTTGGGACTTGAAGTTCTTCTGGAGATGCACTCCGAAGCAGAACTCGAATACGCAGAACTCGGCCCCGACCTCTGTGGCATCAACAATCGCAACCTTGGCTCGTTTGTCACCGATGTCGATAACTCTTTCCGTCTCGCCGAGCTTCTGCCGAAGGATGCGGTAAAAGTCAGCGAGAGTGGTATCAGCGACCCCGTTACTGTCCGCGCCCTCCGTCAGGCCGGTTTCCGTGGCTTCCTCATTGGTGAGACCTTCATGAAGACTCCATCCCCAGGCCAGGCACTTGCCGACTTCGTCGGTAAATTAACAATTGACAATTGATAATTATGATTACCAGGAATTTTCTCATTAAGGTATGCGGCATGTGCGATGCTGACAATATCCGTGAGGTGGAGAAGTTAGGCATTGACTGGATGGGCTTCATCTTCTGGCCGAAGTCCAGCCGATACGTCAGTGAGCGCCCCGCCTATCTGCCACAGAAGTGCAAGCGCGTCGGTGTGTTCGTAGATGAAGATATGGAGACCATCAAGAAGATTGCAGACGATTATGCTTTGGATTTTATCCAGCTACATGGTCATGAATCACCAGAACAACTCTTCACTCTTCACTCTTCACTGTCTCACTCGTCAAGGCCTTCAACATCGCCACGAAAGAGGATTTAGATGCAACAGCCGCCTACGCAGGCCTCGTCGATTACTTCCTCTTCGACACTAAGGGCAAGAGTGTTGGCGGCAGTGGCGAGAAGTTCGATTGGAGTGTCCTCGAAGCCTACAATGGCGACACGCCCTTCCTACTCAGCGGCGGTATAGGCCCCGATGATGCAGTACGCGTCAAGTCGTTCCGGCACCCCAGGTGCATCGGCATCGACCTCAACTCTCGTTTCGAGATTGAGCCAGGAATAAAAGATATTACGAAATTAAAAACATTTTTGAATGATGACCAACAAGATTAATAAGCTCTTTGCTGAGCAACCCCAGGATAAAAAGTTCCTTTCACTCTATTTCTGTGCCGGCTGTCCTACACTCGACGGCACGGGCGATGTAATTCTCACCATGCAGCGCCGTGGCATCGACTTCATCGAGGTTGGTATCCCCTTCAGCGATCCTCTCGCTGACGGCCCCGTCATCCAGAGTGCCGCCACTCAGGCCCTCAAGAACGGCATGACCCTGTCGAAACTCTTCACCCAACTAAAGGCCATTAAAGGGCAAGTGCAGATTCCACTTATCCTCATGGGCTATCTCAACCCCATCCTGCACTACGGCATCGAGGCCTTCTGCAAAAGCTGCGTAGAGAGCGGTGTAAGCGGTGCCATCATTCCCGACCTGCCTTTCGATGACTATCTGAACATCGTGAAACCTGTAGCAGACAAATACGACCTGCGTATCATCATGCTCATCACCCCTGAGACCAGCGACGAGCGCATCCGATTTATCGACAACAACACCGACGGCTTCATCTATATGGTCAGTTCTGCCGCCATCACCGGTGCCCAGCAGTCGTTCGACGATGCCAAGCAAGCCTACTTCCGTCGCATCGACCAGATGAACCTGCGCAATCCCCGCATGATTGGCTTCGGCATCAGTAATCGTCAGACACTCCAGTCTGCCCAGCAGAATGCCGCTGGTGCCATCATCGGTTCCAAGTTCGTCACGCTCCTCAACGACACTAACGGTGATACCGACGAGGCTCTCAACCGCCTCTTTGCTGCCTTGTCGGAATAATACAAAAAGCGTTTCTTTGAGGACGAAATGTCAAAGTGTAAGATATGGTAGGCAAAGACGGACGGAATGCTTACACTTTTGATGGGAAATTGGTGGTTTTGATGCAAAGTGTCAGAAAGGACGATTTTGAAGATAAAAAGGAAGCGGAATTTTGTTAGATTAAGCAGAATGTCGTAATTTTGCAGCTGATAATGAGCAAAAAGAAAGAAAAAGTAAGGATAATATGGCAAAACGTAAACTTCAAACATCGGAAAGATTGCAAAAAGAAGCACATTCGCATCAAGGATTTTACCAGAGCCAGTACGAGCATGATGCCTGCGGCGTGGGAATGGTTGTGAACATCCACGGCGGAAAGAGTCATGAACTAGTGGACAATGCCCTGAGGGTGCTGGAAAACATGGAGCATCGCGGCGCAGAGACGCGCGACAAGACGGGTGATGGTGCTGGTATCATGGTACAGATTCCGCATGAGTTTATTCTGTTGCAGGGTATCCCCGTGCCGGAGAAGGGTAAGTATGGTACAGGACTGGTGTTCTTGCCAAAAGACGAGAAGGTGCAACAGGGTATTCTGAGCGTGATGATTGAGGAGATTGAGCGCGAAGGACTGACGCTGATGCACCTGAGGGCTGTGCCTACAAATCCCGAGGTGCTGGGTGCGGCTGCCCGTGAGGTTGAGCCCGACATCAAGCAGATTTTCGTGACGGGTATTGCTGACGAACAGGTGCCTGTGTTCGAGCGTATACTATATAAGGTACGCAAGCGTATTGAGAATCGCATCGACGATGAGGATTTTTATATCTGTTCGTTGTCAAACAAGAACATTATCTATAAGGGAATGCTGACCAGCGGACAGCTGCGACGCTACTTCCCTGACCTTTCGAACGACTACTTTACAAGCGGACTGGCGCTGGTCCATTCAAGATTCTCAACCAACACATTCCCCAAATGGAAACTAGCCCAGCCCTTCCGCTTGCTGGCCCACAATGGTGAGATTAACACCATCCGTGGCAACCGTGGCTGGATGAAGGCTCGTGAGAGCGTACTGAACAGCGAGGCCTTAGGCGACATCAAGGACCTGCGCCCCATCGTGCAGGAGGGCATGAGTGACTCAGCCAGCCTCGACAACGTGTTTGAGTTTCTGATGTTGAGCGGACTGTTGCTGCCGCAGGCGATGGCGATATTGGTGCCGGAGAGCTTCAATGACAAGAACCCTATCAGCGAGGATTTGAAGGCGTTCTATGAATACCACTCAATATTGATGGAGCCGTGGGACGGTCCTGCCGCACTGCTGTTCAGCGACGGACGCTATGCCGGCGGTATGCTGGACAGAAACGGACTGCGCCCCAGTCGCTACACCATTACCAAGAGCGGTATGATGGTTGTGGCCAGTGAGGTCGGCGTGATGGATTTTGAGCCGGGCGACGTGGTGTCGAAAGGCCGCCTGCAGCCCGGTAAGATTCTGCTGATTGACACCCAGGAAGGTAAGATATACTACGATGGCGAAATCAAGGAGCAGTTGGCGAAGGCGCATCCCTATCGCGAGTGGCTGAACGAGAACCGTGTGCAGCTGGAGAAGTTGAAGAGCGGTCGCCACATAGATAACGGTGTGGTCGATTTAGAGCGCAAATTGGTGACCTTTGGTTTCGGTCAAGAGGATATCGACAAGACCATCATCCCCATGGCTACAGCAGGTCAGGAACCTGTTGCTGCGATGGGTAACGATACGCCGCTGGCCGTCATCTCAGACCGTCCTCAGGTGTTGTTCAACTACTTCCGTCAGCAGTTTGCCCAGGTGACGAACCCTGCCATCGACCCGATTCGCGAGGAATTGGTGATGAGCCTGACGGAGTACATCGGGGCGGTGGGGACGAACATCCTGACGCCGGACGCGAGCAACTGTAAGATGGTTCGCCTGCCACAGCCCGTATTGACCAACACACAACTCGATATATTATGTAACATCCGCTATAAGGGATTCAACACCAAGAAGCTCTCCATTCTCTTCGAAATGAGTAAGGGCGAGGAAGGCTTGTGTCAGGCATTGGACGACCTGTGTCATCAGGCCGAGGCCAGTGTGGACGAGGGGGTGAACTACATTATTCTCTCTGACCGCGATATCGATGAGACACATGCTGCCATCCCATCGCTGTTGGCTGTATCGGCTGTTCACCACTATCTGATTAGCGTAGGCAAGCGGGTGCAGACGGCGCTGATTGTGGAGAGCGGTGAGATACGCGAGGTGATGCACGCGGCGCTGTTGTTGGGCTATGGTGCCTCAGCGCTGTGTCCCTATATGACATTTGCCGTGCTTGATGATTTGGTGAAAAGAGGAAAAATTCAGGAGGAGTATGCTACAGCCGAGAAGAACTATATCAAGGCGGTGGATAAAGGATTAAAGAAGATAATGAGTAAGATGGGCATATCGACCATCCGCTCTTATCGTGGCGCCAAGATTTTCGAGAGCATCGGACTGAGCGAGGACCTGTTGCGCCGCTACTTCGGTACAGAGGTGAGCACTATCGGTGGTGTAGGTTTGAAGGAGATTGCACGCGATGCCATCCGTCTGCATGAGATGGGTCGCTGTGACACAGCGACATACTTGACCAATCAGGGACAGTTTGCATGGCGCAAGGATGGCATCAAGCACGCCTGGAACCCGGAGACAATCGCTCAGTTGCAGCTGGCCACCCGTCAGGGCAATTACGATAAATTCAAGGATTGGGCAAAGATTGTCGACGAGAAGGAATCGCCCATCTTCATCCGCGACTTCTTAAAGTTCAAGAAGGCTGCCAAACCAACACCTATCGACGAGGTGGAGCCTGTGGAGAGCATCGTGAAGCACTTCGTAACGGGTGCCATGTCGTTTGGCGCGCTGAGCATTGAGGCCCATGAGGCCTTGGCTCTGGCGATGAACAAACTGGGGGCACGCTCGAACACGGGTGAGGGTGGCGAGGACAATGCCCGCTATCACTCGGAGGTGGACGGCGTGAGCCTATCGAGCAAGACCAAACAGATCGCATCAGGACGATTTGGCGTGACGGCTGAATACTTGGTGAATGCTGAGGAGATACAGATTAAGGTGGCGCAGGGAGCGAAGCCCGGTGAGGGCGGACAGCTGCCCGGCTTTAAAGTGAACGAGATTATTGCTAAGACGCGTAACGCCATACCTGGCATCAGTCTGATAAGCCCTCCGCCGCATCACGACATCTACTCGATTGAGGACTTGGCGCAGCTCATCTTCGACCTGAAGAATATCAACCCGACAGCGGCTGTCAGCGTGAAGCTCGTGGCAGAGAGCGGCGTGGGAACTATCGCCGCCGGTGTGGCAAAGGCCAAGGCGGACCTGATTGTTATCTCCGGTGCCGAGGGTGGTACGGGTGCAAGTCCTGCCAGCTCAATGCGCTTCGCCGGTATCTCGCCTGAAATCGGTCTCGCTGAGACGCAGCAGACGCTGGTCATCAACGGCCTGCGTAATCAGGTACGCCTGCAGACCGACGGACAGTTGAAAACCGCGAAGGATGTCATCATCATGGCGATGCTGGGCGCTGATGAGTTCTCGTTTGGCACGCTGCCGCTGATTGTGCTGGGCTGTGTGATGATGCGTAAGTGCAATACGAATACTTGTCCGATGGGTGTGGCCACCCAGAACCCCGAACTGCGCAAGCACTTCGAAGGTCGCGCGGAGTATGTCGTGAACTACTTTACCTTCCTCGCCCAACAGGTACGCGAGTATCTCACTGAGATTGGCGTGCACAGCCTGAAGGAGATTATCGGTCACACGGAGCTCATCGAGGTTGGTGTGCCCGACGGTTCTGCCGTCGAGAAATGGAAGACCATCGACTTTGCCCGCCTGCTCCATAAGCCCGAGACGGATAAGGCTCTCTATTGGGACCGCGGGGCATTCACCAAGGTCAGCGGCGTAAAGGACGAGGAGATTATCAAGGCAGCCGAGAAGGCCATCAACGACGGCGAGGAGGTGACGCTCGACTACGCCATCAAGAATACCGACCGTGCCGTGACGACGATGCTCAGCGGTGTCATTGCGAAGAAATATGGCGAGGCTGGTCTGCCCTACAATACGATAAACATCAAGTTCAAGGGCTCGGCGGGTCAAAGCTTTGGCGCCTTCGCCGTTCGTGGACTGAACCTTAAGCTGGAGGGCGAGTGTAACGATTACTTCGGAAAAGGACTCTCGGGCGGTCGCATCTCGATTCTGCCTCCTGCCCGCAGTGGTGAGGATTTCCATGCTGAGGAGAATATCATCGCCGGTAACACCGGATTGTATGGCGCCACCTCCGGCGAACTCTATATCAATGGCAAGGTGGGCGAGCGTTTTGGCGTGCGCAACTCAGGTGCCATCGCCGTCATCGAGGGTGCGGGCGACCATTGTTGCGAGTACATGACCGGCGGACGCGTCGTGGTGCTAGGCAAAACGGGCCGCAACTTCGCCGCCGGTATGTCGGGCGGCGTGGCCTATGTCTACGACCCCGACCACACGTTCGACTTCTTCTGCAATATGGACATGGTCGAGCTCTCGCTGGTCGAGGACAGCGTGTCGCGCAAGGAATTGCTCGAACTCATTCGCCAGCACTACCTGCACACGGGCTCGGCGCTGGCAGGACGGATGCTCGACAACTGGCACCGCTACATCGAGGACTTCATCCAGGTGGTGCCCATCGAGTATAAGCGTGTGCTGCAGGAAGAGCAGAACAAGAAACTGCAGGAGAAGATTGCCAACATCCAGCGCGACTACTGAGCGAAGGCTCGTGAAGGGTTCGCGAACGAGAAAAACTTCTCTGGCAGGCTCGCGAAGGGTTCGCGAGACCGAAAAATGACTTTTTAACGAAAAAAAGATAGAAATATGGGAAATCCGAAAGCATTTTTAGAGATACACCGCCAGGAGGCGGGCTACCGTCCGATTCACGACAGAATCCACGACTTTGGCGAGGTCGAGCAGACGCTCAACACCCGCGAACGCAAGCTGCAGGCCTCGCGCTGCATGGACTGCGGCGTACCCTTCTGCCACTGGGCCTGTCCGCTGGGCAACAAAGCCCCCGAGTGGAACGACGCCCTGTATAAAGGCGATTGGGAGTTGGCCTATCGCCTGCTGAACAGCACCAACCCTTTCCCCGAGTTCACCGGTCGCATCTGTCCAGCCCTGTGCGAGAAGGCCTGTGTGCTCAACCGTTTCAACCATGAGCCCACCACCAACCGCGAGGACGAGTGCGCCATCACTGAGGCAGCCTTCCGCGAGGGTTACATCCAGCCCCACACCGACATCGTGCGCCGCGGCAAGAAGGTGGCAGTCATCGGTGCCGGTCCTGCCGGACTCGCCGCTGCCAACGATCTGAACCTGATGGGCTACAGCGTAACCGTATTCGAGAAAAACGAGGCCGCCGGCGGTTTGCTCCGCTACGGCATCCCCAACTTCAAGCTGAATAAGGCCATCATCGACCGCCGCATCAAGCTGCTAGAGCAGGAAGGCATAGAGTTCCGCTACGGCGAAGCTGTCGAGTATGCTGCGATACTATCGCAGCCCACAGAACAATACGATGCCGTCGTCATCGCCACGGGCACACCTACCGCCCGCGACCTCAAAGCCCCCGGTCGCGAACTGAAGGGTGTCCACTTCGCCCTCGATATGCTCTCCCAGCAGAACCGCATACTGGCTGGTATGGAGTTCTTGCCAGAGGCAAGCGGCAAAGCCGAGCGTTCGAAGGATGAACGCATCACCGCTAAAGGCAAGGATGTCCTTGTGATTGGTGGCGGCGATACAGGCTCCGACTGCATCGGAACGGCCCATCGCCAGGGATGCAAGAGCGTCACTCAGATTGAGATTATGCCCCGTCCCGTTGAAGGCCCCGACGACCCGCAGAACCCCTGGCCCAACTGGCCCCGTACCCTCAAGACAACATCAAGTCATGAGGAGGGCTGTACCCGTCGCTGGAACATCAACACCCTCGAGTTCCTGGGCGAGAACGGCAAACTGACTGGAGTCAAAGTACAGGAAATCGATTGGAAACCCAATCCCGACGGTGGTCGCCCCATCATGGTCGAGAAGGGTAAGCCTGAAATCATCAAGGCTGAGCTCGTCCTCCTCGCCATGGGATTCCTCAAACCCGAGCATCCAGAATACCCAGCGAATGTCTTCGTCTGCGGCGACTCCGCCAATGGTGCCTCTCTCGTAGTCCGCGCGATGGCCAGCGGCAAGCAGACAGCTCTGAAAGTAGATGAGTTCTTATCGAAATAACGATATAACGTAATAACGAGAATATGAGTAAGATAAGATTCACCAAGATGCACGGCTGCGGCAACGACTACATCTACGTCGATGCCATGCAGCACTCCATCGCTGACCCTGTCCAGGCATCCATCCTTTGGAGCGACCGCCATAAGGGTATCGGTAGCGACGGACTGGTGCTGATTGATAAGTCGCCAATCCCCGAGGCTGACTACAGCATGCGTATCTTCAATGCTGATGGCTCTGAGGCCATGATGTGCGGCAATGCATCGCGGTGTATCGGGAAGTATCTCTATGAGCGAGCCCTCACGACAAAGACCCATATCAGATTGCTGACCAAGTCGGGCATCAAGACGCTCAATCTCCACGTCCGAGACGGCATGGTGGAGAGTGTCACCGTCGACATGGGCGCACCTCAGCTCGAGAACCCGGAACAGTTCGTCGTTTCTCGTGGACTGAATCAAGGAACATTTGTCTCCATGGGCAATCCCCACTACGTCATCTTCACAGACAATGTGGACCAAGTGGCAGAAAAGGGGCGGGCTTTAGAGCATCACCCCGCCTTCCCGCAACGCTGCAATATCGAATTCGCCCGCGTGGATACTGTGGTCGACGGTTTTGCCGTCGACACCGTCATCCGCACCCGCGTCTGGGAACGTGGCAGCGGCATCACCCAGGCCTGTGGCACAGGTGCCTGCGCTACGGCAGTGGCCGCCTTCATCACCGGTCGTGCCGGTCGCCAGTCGCAGATTGTCATGGACGGCGGCACGCTCAACATAGAACTCCGCGAGAGTGACAACCACGTCTACATGACCGGCCCTGCCGCCTTCGTCTTCGACGGAGAAATAGAATTATGAATTATGAAGTTGGAATTATGATGTATTCTCGCTTCGCTGCGAGTTTGAGCTTTGAAGGTGGAAGGTTGATGTTACTTCGAACTTTATACTTCCTACTAGTGAAACGACACATTGTACTTCGTACATCCTACTTCTCAATAAAAATATAGAAAAATATGGCATTAGTAAACATCCACTTCCTGAATCTCCAGAACAACTACCTGTTCGCAGACATCGCCAAGAAGGTCAACGCCTTCAAGGTGATGCATCCCGGTGCTGACGTCATCTCGCTCGGCATTGGCGACGTCACCCAACCGCTGTGTCCTGCCGTCACAGAGGCCATGCACAAAGCCGTCGATGAGATGGCTTCCGCCGAGGGATTTCGCGGCTACGGTCCTGAGCAGGGCTACGACTTCTTGCGCGAAGCGATATTGAAGAACGACTTCCTGCCGCGTGGCATTCGCCTCGACATCGACGAGGTCTTCATCAACGACGGTGCGAAGTCAGACACGGGCAATTTCCAGGAACTGCTCCACTGGGATAACTTCATCGGTGTGACCGACCCCATCTATCCCGTCTATATCGACTCGAACGTGATGATAGGTCGCTGCGGTGTCTTCAAAGACGGTCGCTGGACCAACGTACGCTACATGCCCACTAAGGCTGAGAATGGTTTCGTGCCGGAACTGCCCAAGGGTCGCCCTGTCGATGTCATCTACCTGTGCTACCCCAACAACCCCACGGGTACGGTTATCTCGAAGCAGGAACTGCGCAAGTGGGTGAACTACGCCTTGAAGAACGACGCCCTCATCCTCTACGATGCCGCCTATCAGGCCTACATCCAAGACCCGAAGATACCACACTCCATCTACGAGATTCGCGGAGCCCGCAAGTGCGCCGTCGAGTTCCGTTCCTATTCCAAAACGGCAGGCTTTACGGGTGTACGCTGCGGTTATACCATCGTGCCGAAGGAAGTCAGCGTTGCCACTTTCGAGGGCGAGCGTATCTCACTTAATCAATTGTGGTTGCGTCGCCAGTGCACCAAGTTCAACGGCTGCAGCTACATCTCCCAACGTGCCGCCGAGGCCATCTACACGCCCGAAGGCAAGGCTCAGGTCAAGGCCACCATCGAATACTACATGCAGAACGCCAAAAAGATGTTGGAAACCCTGCGTGCGCTCGGCTACGAGTGCTACGGCGGCGAGAATGCCCCCTACGTCTGGATGCGTACCCCCGACGGCATGTCGTCCTGGCAATTCTTCGAGGCTCTGCTCTACGGCGCCAACGTCGTCTGCACCCCCGGTGTCGGCTTCGGTCCCAGCGGCGAGGGCTACGTCCGCTTCACCGCCTTCGGCAGTCACGAAAAAACAGAAGAAGCATTACGTCGCATAAAAGCTTGGAGCAAATAACTCCAAGCCTTTTTTTTATTTTATCAAGAACATCTCCCCTTGGATTTACACCGTTTCCCCGATTAACGGGGCAACTCAAATGTGTGCGATAACAATTTGCGACGAAATGATAGGTTTCAAGTGCAAAGTGTCATCAAAATGCAAGTAAAGTATGTCTTTTAATTTACGTTTTGTTATTTGTTTACGTTTTTAACAAACAAAACGAAATGGATGTAAGAAATAATCAAGCAAAGTGTCGTAACTTTGCATCGTGAAATAACAAATTGTAACCCAACGAGAGGGTTTAGTATTAATTTAATAAGGTATTAAGGTATGAAAAAGATTGAAGCAATTATCCGCAAGACGAAGTTCGAGGAGGTGAAAGCTGCTTTGCTGTCATCCGACATCGACTGGTTTGAGTACCACGACGTGCACGGCATAGGCCAGAGCCGTCAGGAGCGTATATATCGTGGCGTCCAGTATTCTACCGATGTCATCGAACGTGTAGCCATCACCATCGTATGCCGCGACATCATTGTCGACCCGACGGTGAAGGTGATTCTAAAGGTGGCCCATACAGGTGAAGTAGGCGACGGTCGCATCTTCGTGAGTGACGTGATTGACACGTGGTCTATTCGTACAGGCGAAAACGGTGACACCGTACTGAGAGACAAAAAGTAAAAAGGTAAAATAGTAAAAAGGTAAAAGGTTATGAACGAAATAGGATTATCACTCGATACTGTATGGATGCTATTGGCAGCCATGTTGGTTTTCTGGATGCAGCCGGGCTTTGCGCTGTGTGAGGCAGGTTTTACACGTAGCAAGAACACAGCGAATATCCTGATGAAGAACTTTGTCGACTTTATGTTCGGCTCGTTGTTGTTCTTCTTCCTCGGCTTCGGATTTATGTTCGGCAGCGACGGCGCAGGATTCATTGGTATGCCCAACTGGGGCGACCTGAGTTTCTACAAGGGCGACTTGCCCGTAGAGGGTTTCTTGATTTTCGAGACAGTATTCTGTGCCACCTCTGCCACCATCGTCAGCGGTGCAATGGCTGAGCGCACGAAGTTCTCGATGTACTTGATTTATAGTGCAGTCATCTCTTTGTTCATCTACCCGATTGAGGGTCACTGGACGTGGGGCGGCGGCTGGCTCTGCAACGATGCTGCCGACGGGTTTATGATGACGATATTTGGTGATGTGTTCCACGACTTTGCGGGTTCTGCCATCGTGCATAGTGTGGGTGGTGTGCTGGCTCTGATTGGTGCTTTGGCACTGGGGCCTCGTATCGGTAAGTATGGCAATGACGGCAAGAGTCGTGCCATTCCCGGTCACAATCTCGCGATGGCTGCGCTGGGTGTCTTCATCCTCTGGCTCGGTTGGTTTGGCTTCAACCCCGGTTCACAGTTGGCCGCCTCGGGTGAGGTGAATCGCATCGCCATCTCGCACGTATTCCTGACGACAAACCTCGCCGCTGCGGCAGGTGGTGTCGCTACGATGTTCCTCACCTATATCAAGTACGGTAAGCCGTCACTCTCACTCACCTTGAACGGTGTGCTGGCAGGTTTGGTAGGCATCACCGCAGGTTGCGACCTTGTATCACCTGTTGGAGCCATCATCATTGGGCTGGTATGTGGTATCGTGTTGGTTTATGCCATAGAGTTTATTGACCACCGTCTGCATATCGACGATCCCGTTGGTGCCTCGTCTGTGCATGGTGTCTGCGGTATCTTAGGTACGCTGATGACGGGTCTGCTGTCTACTTCTAATGGTGCGTTCTATGGTCATGGCTGGGGATTCTTCGGTGCTGAGTGCTTCGGCATCCTGGTCATCGACCTCTGGGCTGCTGCCTGTGGTTTCGCCCTGTTCTACGGCATCAAGAAGCTGCATGGCCTGCGTGTCGACAAGCGCATCGAAGAAGAGGGTCTCGATGTGTATGAGCACGGAGAATTGTGCTACAACTAAAAGTAAAAAAGTAAAGGTATGAAAAAGATTGTTTTATTTGCAATGAGTGTGCTGAGCGGTTTTGCCGCGCAGGCCCAAGATATCGTGGAAACAACGGTAGCAGCCGATTTCGTTAGTAGTTATATCTGGCGCGGTCAGGACTTGGGAAGTGCTGCTGTTCAGCCGACGCTGGGCGTAGAGTATAAAGGTCTGTCGCTGACTGCGTGGGGCAGCTATGGACTAGTGAACACCGCCGACACGAAGGAGTTTGACCTGACGCTGGCTTACACCACGGGAGGCTTCAATATCGGCGTCACAGACTATTGGTTCAGTGCAGGACTTGATCCGGATGGAAGATATTTCAAGTACGACGCCCACGGCACAAACCACATATTCGAGGCAAACATCGGCTACGACTTCGGTCCTCTGAGCCTGCAATGGTTCACCAACTTCGCTGGCAACGATGGCACCAATAAAGACGACAAGCGGGCCTATAGCAGTTACTTCGAAGCAGTTGTCCCCTTCAGCCTTGCTGGCATCGCATGGACTGCTACGGCCGCTGCCGTCCCTTGGGCCACCACCTCCTATGGCACTACGGGCTTTGCCGTCACCAACCTGTCACTGAAAGCCACCAAGGACATCAAGGTGACCGACACATTCTCGATACCCGTCTTCGGACAGATTGTTGGCAACCCTTGTTCACAGAAAGCCTACCTGGTCTTTGGGTTTACGCTGCAACCCTAATCTTACAGGTACGCATCCTCCCCTTGTTACGATGACAGGGGGAGGATTATTCAATTGTGTGTTCGATAACAGATTGTAACGAAATGGCCGTTATTATGAGCAAATTGATAGCAAATAGAAACGATAAATACTTATTTGCTTTACAAAATGATAGTTGATAATGTTTTTAACAAACAAAACGTAAGCAAAATGCGATATTATTCTGTCAATTTGTAGTAACTTTGCATCGTGATTCAAGCAAATTGACATTTCAAAATTAAATAGGTAACAATATGGAAGCATTAAGATTTCAGGTTGTCGGTGAGGCCTTCAAGAAGAAGCCACTCGACGTAAAAGCACCCAATGAAAGGCTACGGGTAGGCGAGCAAAGCTCGGGAATGAGGCCTTACGAGTATTTTGGCAAGAAGGTCTTCAACCGTGAGAAGATGTACAAGTACCTGCCCAAGCAGGTCTATGAGAAGATGATAGACGTGATGGATAACGGAGCCCGTCTCGACCGTGACATCGCTGACGCTGTAGCTGCCGGTATGAAGCAGTGGGCTGTAGAGAATGGTGTCACCCACTATACCCACTGGTTCCAGCCGCTGACCGAGGGAACAGCCGAGAAGCACGACTCATTTATCGAGCATGACGGCAAGGGCGGTATGGTGGAGGAGTTCACCGGCAAGCTGCTCGTTCAGCAGGAGCCAGACGCCTCGTCGTTCCCTTCTGGTGGTATCCGCTCCACCTTCGAGGCCCGTGGCTACTCTGCATGGGACCCCACATCACCTGTGTTTATCATCGACGATACCCTGTGTATTCCCACCGTATTTATATCGTATAGTGGTGAGGCCCTTGACTATAAGGCTCCTCTGCTCCGTGCCTTGCATGCTGTCAACGTGGCTGCTACGGAGGTGTGCCATTACTTCGACCCCAGCGTGAAGAAGGTGACTTCTAACCTCGGTTGGGAACAGGAGTACTTCCTTGTCGACGAGGGATTGTATGCTGCCCGTCCTGACTTGCTACTGACAGGTCGCACCCTGATGGGACACGACTCTGCCAAGAACCAGCAGATGGACGACCACTACTTTGGCAGCATCCCTGAGCGTGTGGCTGCCTTTATGCGCGACCTGGAGATTCAGGCGCTGGAGTTGGGTGTTCCCTGTAAGACGCGCCACAACGAGGTGGCTCCCAACCAGTTTGAGCTGGCTCCTATCTTCGAGGAGACCAACCTGGCTGTCGACCACAACATGATGCTGATGTCGCTGATGAAGCGTGTGGCCCGCAAGCACGGCTTCCGTGTGCTGCTCCATGAAAAGCCTTTTGCAGGCATCAACGGTAGCGGTAAGCACAACAACTGGAGCCTGTCTACCGACAACGGCATTCTGCTGCATGCTCCCGGCAAGACGGCGGAGCAGAACCTGCGCTTTGCCACGTTTATCGTAGAGACGCTTATGGGTGTCTATCGTCACAACGGACTGTTGAAAGCCTCTATTATGAGTGCCACCAACGCCCACCGTCTGGGTGCCAACGAGGCTCCTCCTGCCATCATCAGCTCGTTCCTTGGCAAACAGCTCAGCGAACTGCTCGACCATATCGAGAAAGCTGACAAGGACAATATTTTCTCGATGGACGGCAAGCAGGGCATGAAGATGGACATCCCTGAGATTCCTGAACTGCTCATCGATAACACCGACCGCAACCGCACGTCACCCTTCGCCTTCACCGGCAACCGCTTTGAGTTCCGCGCTGTAGGCAGCGAGGCTAACTGTGCCAGTGCCATGATTGCCTTGAATAGTGCCGTAGCAGAAGCCCTTGTCAGCTTCAAGAAGCGTGTGGATGCCAAGATTCCTGAGTACGAGAAAAAGCTGGCAGGTACTGAGCACAGCGCCACGTTCCATGCCATCATCGACGTGCTGCGTGAGGATATCAAGACCTGCAAGCCCATCCGCTTCGACGGCAATGGCTACTCTGACGAGTGGGTATTGGAGGCTGCCAAGCGTGGTCTCGACGTCGAGAAGTCATGCCCGAAAATCTTTGAGCGCTACCTCGACGAGGAGAGCATTCAGATGTTCGAGAGCCTGGGTGTGATGACGAAGAAAGAGCTCGAAGCCCGCAACGAGGTGAAGTGGGAGACCTACACGAAGAAGATTCAGATAGAGGCCCGTGTGCTGGGCGACCTCTCGATGAACCATATCATCCCCGTGGCCACCCGCTATCAGAGTCAACTGTTGAAGAACGTCGAAAATATGGCATCCGTATTCTCCGTCGACAAGGCTGAGAAGCTGAACGCCCGTAACATCAAGATTATCGAGGAGATTGCTGAGCGTACCTCAGCCATCGAGAAGGGTGTCGAAGAACTGGTCAATGCCCGCAAGTTGGCCAACAAGATTGGCGACGAGCACGACAAGGCCATTGCCTACCACAATACCGTTGAGCCAAAGCTCGATGAGATACGTTACGAGATTGACAAGCTGGAGCTCATCGTCGACGACGCTCTGTGGCCACTGCCCAAATATCGTGAGCTGCTATTCATAAGATAATCAAACTCGAATGCAAGTTCTGGTTTGTGTGGAACCCGAAGCTGTGACAGTCTCGGGTTCCTATATGTTTAGTCCGTAGCTCTGTTTCACTTCACTCATCACAAAAGTACTCTCAATAGAGGCCAGGTTCTCAATCTCCCCTAATTTATTGAGTACAAACTCCTGGTATTGCTTCATGTCACGTGCACGTACCTTTAATAGATAGTCGTATGCACCTGAGGTGTTGTAGCACTCTGTCACCTCCGGAATACGCATGATTCGCCGCGAAAAGGCATCTGCTATCTCGTGGTTGATTTGCTTCAGTTTCACCTTACAGTATACCTGCAAGCCAAGATTTAGCTTCTCTGGGTCCAGTACTGCCACATACTTCTTAATATATCCTTTCTTTTCCAACCGTTTCTGGCGTTCAAACACGGGCGTTGGAGTCAGATGGACGGCGTCAGCCAACTCTTTTGTGGTCAATTTGGCATTTTTTTGCAGCGTTTTCAGTATCTGCAGGTCGATTTCGTCTAAGATTTCTGCCATCATTTAGAATTTTATTCTGTTTGGAGGTCGTTGAAGGGTCTCCGGTGGAAAGATTTTCTTTCTCAGCTGCAAAATTAGTGATATTTTCTGAAATATGCAAGAAATTTGGAGGATATTTCCAAACTTCGTACCTTTGCACCCAGAAAATACAATTAATAACAAATAAAAAGAAAGGATAAGATTATGAGTACAAAGAATTACAAGTTTGAGACACTGCAACTCCATGTAGGCCAAGAACAGGCTGACCCCGCAACCGACGCACGCGCCGTGCCCATCTATCAGACCACGTCGTACGTGTTCCGTAACTCACAGCATGCTGCCGACCGTTTTGGTCTTCGCGATGCAGGTAATATCTATGGTCGTCTGACCAACTCCACACAAGGTGTGTTCGAAGACCGTGTCGCTGCCCTCGAAGGCGGTGTGGCAGGTCTGGCTGTTGCCTCTGGTGCTGCTGCCATCACCTACGCCCTGCAAAATATTGTGCAGGCCGGCGACCATATCGTTGCTGCTGACAATCTCTATGGCGGTTCGTACAACCTGATTACCCACACGCTCTCGACGCAGGGCATCACGAATACCATTATTAATGTCAACGACCTCGAAGCCCTCGATGCCGCCATCAAACCCAACACAAAAGTAGTATATGCAGAGACCTTCGGTAACCCCAACTCCGATGTGCTCGACCTCGAAGGCGTAGCCGCTGTGGCACATAAGCATGGCATCCCCTTCATCGTCGACAACACCTTCGGAACGCCTTATCTCATCCGTCCGCTGGAGCACGGAGCAGACATTGTGGTACACTCGGCAACAAAATTCCTCGGTGGTCACGGCAGTTCTCTGGGTGGTGTCATTGTCGATGGCGGCAAGTTCGACTGGAAGGCTAATCCTGACAAGTTCCCCACACTGGCTAAGCCCGACCCAAGCTATCACGGCATCGTGTTTGCCGACGCAGTAGGTGCTGCGGCTTTCGTCACCCGCATCCGTGCCGTCATCCTGCGCGATACTGGTGCTGCCATCTCGCCGTTCAATGCCTTCATCCTGTTGCAGGGTGTTGAGACGCTGAGCCTGCGTGTGGAGCGTCATGTGGAGAATGCCCTGAAGGTGGTCGACTTCCTCAGTAAGCACCCCAAGGTAGCTGCCGTGCATCACCCCGCTCTTGAGAGTCATCCTGACCACGCACTCTACAAGAAGTACTATCCCAACGGTGCTGCCAGCATCTTTACCTTCGAAGTGAAGGGCGGACAGGAAGAGGCCTGGCGCTTCATCGATGCCCTGCAAATCTTCTCGCTGCTGGCTAATGTGGCTGACGTGAAGAGTCTGGTCATCCATCCCTATACCACCACCCACTCACAACTGTCGCCTGAGGAACTGGCTGAGCAGCACATCACACCTGCCACCGTACGCCTCTCCATCGGTACTGAGCACATCGACGACATCATCGACGACCTCGCCCAAGCCCTCGACAAGATTTAACCACATGGTTATTTTTGACCGCGGATTAGGCAAATTACACGAATTTTAGTATCTTTGCACCCAAAATGTGTGAAGTATGGCTATGGAACAGGCAATATTCCAAAGGGCAGAACAGCTGTTGGGCAAAGAGACTATAGAGGTAATAGCCCGAAAACGGGTCATCTTGAAGGAACGGCTGCTCAGCATCAACCCCTCGGCAGAGATTACTGCACGGAAAGAGGTCTTTTCGCAAGAAACGGCAGCGCTTTTCGACCTCAACGGCTATGACTACATCATCGATGCCATCGATTCGTTGAAAGACAAGGCATTGCTTATCCTGATGGCGACACAGACGCAGGCCAAGTTCTACTCGTCGATGGGGGCAGCCCTGAAGCTTGACCCTACCCGCATCAAAACGGCTGAATTCTGGAAGGTGACTGGCGACCCCCTGGCACGCGCTCTCCGCAACCGTTTCAAGCGTGAAAAGGTGTTTCCCAAACGGAAGTTCCAGTGCGTCTACTCCGACGAACTCTTGCAGCCACATGGTGAAGGCAAAGGTTCCATCGTACATATCACCGCCATTTTTGGCTTTGTGCTGGCGGGACTGGTTATTCAAGATATTATAAAATAAAAAAAGATAAGACTATGACAAAGATTGCAAAACAGCTGACCGAGCTCGTCGGCAACACCCCACTCTTAGAGCTCAACAAGTATTCACGGGCAAAGGGTCTGGAGACCCCAGTGATTGCCAAAGTAGAGTTTTTCAACCCCGGCGGCAGCGTGAAAGACCGTATCGCACTGGCGATGATTGAGGATGCTGAGCAGAAGGGAATCCTGAAGCCGGGTGCAACCATCATCGAACCCACCAGCGGCAACACAGGCGTAGGACTGGCACTGGTATCAGCCGTCAAGGGCTACCATCTTATCCTTACCATGCCTGAGACCATGAGCGTAGAACGCCGCAACCTTGTGAAGGCTTACGGTGCCGAGGTACGCCTCACCTCTGGTAAAGACGGTATGCCAGGTGCCATCCGTGCCGCTGAGGAACTGCGTGACTCCATCCCCGGAGCAGTCATCCTGCAACAGTTCGAGAATGCTGCCAACCCCGCCAAGCACTATGCCACTACAGGTCCTGAAATTTGGCGCGACACCGACGGACAGGTGGATATCTTCATTGGCGGTGTAGGTACTGGCGGTACTATCAGCGGTACAGGTAAATACCTGAAGGAGCAGAACCCCAACGTGAAGATTATCGCTGTAGAGCCTAAGTCGTCGCCCGTGCTGAACGGCGGTCAGAGCGGTCCTCATAAGATTCAGGGCATCGGAGCCGGTTTCGTGCCCAAGACCTACGATGCTAACATCATCGACGAGGTGTTCGACGTCGAGAACGACGATGCCATCCGTACGGGTCGTGAGATAGCCCAGCAGGAAGGTCTGCTGGTTGGTATCTCTGCCGGTGCAGCCCTCTTCGCAGCCATCGAGGTGGCTAAGCGTCCGGAGAACAAAGGCAAGAAGATTGTCGTTCTGCTGCCCGATACCGGCGAGCGCTACCTCTCTACGGTGCTCTATGCCTTCGAGGACTATCCACTATAATACTGAACCAAAATTTTTTGAATCCATGCTTGGATTTTGGTGTTAATACCAAAATGGTAGAGACGAAATATTACAATGTTGCAGGACATATGTTCGGCATCAGCTGCGATGCAGAGTGCTTCGCGCTGATGCCGAACTATGTGCCTTTTGGCTGTACCGGTAGTAAGCCTGACTTCGTGCTGAGTATTGGAAGTGGCAAGGAGCCGGAATACACGGAAGAATACCGGCAGGAGGAAGAGGGGCAGGTCATCGTCTGCGGAAAGACTGCTGACGGTATGCCTGTCTTTGAATTTGTCTGGTGGGGCACGACGGCGGGGTTTCTGGTTTGTCATGCCGACTACCGTGAAGGCAGGCTCATCACGACGGGACATCACACGAAGCTGGCGATAGACAATGCGCTGATGATTCTGTACGCCTTGGCAACGGCCCTGGAGGGCACCGTGTTGTTCCATGCTGCTGTGGTGAGTCATCAGTGTAGGGGATATATGTTCTTGGGACCCAGCGGTACAGGCAAGAGCACGCATGCCAGCCTGTGGCAGAAATATATCGATGGTACGGCATTGGTGAACGACGACAACCCCGTGGTTCGTATCGGTGACGATGGTCGCGCCGTAGTCTATGGCTCGCCTTGGAGTGGCAAGACACCGTGCTATCGTAATGTGAGCTATCCCCTTGACGGTATCGTGCTGCTGAGTCAGGCGCCTTACAACAAGATACGTCGACTGAGCGGTCTGGAGGCATACGCTTCGCTTGTAGCCAGCATCAGCGGGATGCGATGGGACAAGCACATTGCTGACGGGCTGCATTGGAGTGAGAATCAGCTGGCCTCGCATGTACGGACGTGGCATCTGGAGTGTCTGCCCGATGAAGAAGCGGCGAGGGTGTGCTTTGAAATAATTAGTAATGAGTAATTATGATTACTGATGCTGAGATATTGCAGGAGACTATCCGACTGGTGGAGGATTGGGTCAGTGTGACGCTGCCAGTGAATGGGCAGAGCATGCTGCCGTTTATCATTGGCGGCAAAGAGAGTGTCATCCTGCAAAAGCCGATTCTTCCGAAGGTGGGTAATGTGGTGCTGGCGTGGGTCGACGGCTCGCGCTATGTGGTTCATCGTATTATCCGTATCGACGGTGATGACGTGACGTTGATGGGCGACGGCAATGTGGCTGGTACGGAGCATTGCACCAGGAGCGACATCAAAGCCGTAGCGACGCATGTGGTCGGTGCTGACGGAAGGATTTATTATTTGAATAGCAGGTGGAGAAAGTTGACGGCAAAGCTGTGGTATCGACTGCTCCCCATTAGAAGATATTTATTGGCAATTTATAGAAGATTATGAGAATCAAGAACGGATTTGTGCTGCGCGAGGTGTGCGGCGAACATGTGATTACAGGTGAGGGACTTGGTGCCGTCAACTTTGGAAAGCTGTTGGCTCTTAACGAGTCGGCGGCATGGCTGTGGAAACAGGCACAGGAGATGGGCGACTTCACCGTCGAGGCGCTGGCTGGGAAATTGTGTGAGGAGTACGACGTGGCTCCCGATGAGGCGAAAACTGATGTTGCCGCCATCGTCAGCGAGTGGGAAAAAGTCGGAGTCATTTCAGAGTAATCATAATTACTAATTACTCATTACTAATTACTCATTGCAAATTACTCATGATGAACTACGTCAGTTGGTTATGGCATAACTCGCGGGGCATCCGCTGGAACACGGTGGTACGCATCGTGGTGGGCATCGGGCAGATTACGCTCGGTCTGCTGATGGTATGGCTCAGTCGGCGGTTTATCGACGAGACCATCCGTACGGGGTCTGCTGACGATGTCGTGCAGATGGTGGTGTGGCTGGTGCTGACCGTGGTTGGCGGCGTGGCCTTGCGTCAGGTGTATTACTACATGACCACCACAGCCAGCATCCGACAGTCGAACGCTCTCCGGCTGCGCATCTTCAGCCGCTTGTTCCGCCGTCAGCTCTACACGGAGAAGGAGCTGCACTCGGGTGATGTCTCGTCACGACTGGCAAAGGACATCGAACAGGTGAACACCACGACCACCGACACGCTGCCACAGATGCTCGTCACCATCATTCAGCTCTGCGGTGCCTTCCTGCTGATGCGATGGTTCGATGCACGCCTGGCATGGGCGCTGCTGTTGCTGACACCCCTTGCCATCGTCTTCGGAAAACTCATCGCCCGACGGCTGCGACAGATGACACTCGACATCCGACAGGACGAGAGCCGCATACAGATGCAGGTGCAGGAGAGCATGGAGCATAATGCCATACTCCGCTCACTTGGCAGCGAACAATGGGTGACAGGGCGACTCGACGCGATGCAGCAGCGACTGCATGGCAATGTGATGCGACGCACATGGTTTACCGTCACGGCAAGGCTTATCATGGGCTGTGCCTTCGGGTTGGGCTACCTGCTGGCATTCGTCTGGGGTGGTCTGCAACTGCGCACGGGAGCCATCACATTCGGTGTGATGACCTCGTTCCTGCAACTGGTAGGCATGATTCAGCACCCTATCCTGCAACTGCTCAACATGGTGCCTGCCGTGATACATACCACCGCAAGCATTGACCGTCTGGAGGAGATTTCTGCGGAATCAAAACCAGCTGCAAAGTCGGTCATTGCTGACAAATCAGGCTCCATCCGCTTCACCGACGTCAGCTTCCACTATGCCGACGGCGACCGGTATGTCATCAACCACTTCACTCACCACTTCAAACCAGGCTCGAAGACAGCCATCATGGGCGAGACGGGCATCGGAAAGACCACCCTGTTCCGGATAATCCTCGGTTTTATCGAACCGACAAGCGGAACAGTTGAAGTTGGAGGCGAACTGTGTTTCGTGCCGCAGGGCAACACCCTGATGAGTGGCTCGCTGCGCTACAACCTGCAACTGGCTAAGCCCGATGCCACCGACGAGGAACTGCATGAGGTGCTGCACAGGGCCTGTGCCGACTTCGTCTTCGACCTGCCTAAGGGCTTGGACACCGAACTCGGAGAACGGGGCGGCGGGCTCAGCGAGGGTCAGGCACAGCGCATAGCCATTGCCCGAGGACTGCTGCACGGCGGCGACATTTTCCTGTTCGACGAAATCAGCAGCTCGCTCGATGAAGAGACCGAACGCGAGCTTTACCAACGTCTCTTCTCGTCATATCCCGACAAGACCATGCTCATCATCACCCACCGCAAAGCCGTCGTCGACTTATGTGATGAGCCCATTACACTTTGCTGATACATGCGAAAAAGACCGACACCCACGACGGATGCCAGTCTTTCTTTTGAGAGCTACTTGATGGTCAGCCATACGGCCTCGCCTCGGTCTTGGGCCTCGACGAGATACTGGCATATCATCTGTATTCCCTGCAGCCGCACCACTCGTCTCACCGCATCGTGAATACGCCACGCTTCCGCTTCGTCAAGTTCCGGGTGAACGAAATGGAACAGTTCTTCGTTCCGCTCCCGTTTCCTGGTGTACGCCTCGTCCTCGGTTTTCCAGCACCTAAATATTTACAAAAGTAGAAATACGGACACAAAATGAAAGTTTTTATCCCATTTTGTTTGTTGGTATAAATATTTTTTGTATCTTTGCAAAAGTAATGACGGTTACAGTAATAACGAATACTATTTGAAGGTATGAAATTCTACGATAGGGAAAACGAGCGACAGGTGCTTGGCGAGGTTTTGCAGCAGAGCCGACGTGAAGCAAGGATGACGGTGTTGATGGGACGCAGACGTATTGGAAAGACAGAACTGTCACAGCGATGTGGTGATGACACTGTACTTTATTTCTTTGTAGGAAAGAAAGCGGAGGCGCTGCTGTGCCAGGACTATGTACGTGAGATACGTGAGAAGCTGGATGCACCGATTCTTGGTACACCAACCTCCTTCTCCGAA
>JAGAWQ010000152.1 GCA_017941345.1 Prevotella sp.
CATCTGAAAACTGTAAAAATGCTCACTATATTATAATAAAATATATTTTATTATAATATAGTGGAAGAAAATCCACTCCCCGAATTCAAAATCCTTAATGACACTCATGACACTTGACACCAATGACACCCTCCATTTCTTTGCTCTTTTCCGGGGCGTGTGGTTTTTAAATTCGAGATACTACCATTCGAAAATGAAAATAAATCTTTATTTATTTTGCATTTTGCTCCTTTTATCGTATCTTTGCAAAAATATATCGATGATTTTAGAAGAATTAGCAAATAAACGTATCGCGGTGCTGCTCTCGGGCGGTGTAGACTCGAGTGTGGTGCTCTACGAACTGGCGCGGCAGGGACTGAAGCCCGACTGCTTTTACATCAAGATAGGACCGGAGGAGGACGAGGAGTGGGACTGCTCGAGCGAAGAGGATCTGGAGATGGCTACTGCCGTAGCGCATAAGTACGGCTGCAAGCTGGAGGTCGTGGACTGCCACCAGGAGTATTGGGACCAGGTGACGCGCTACACGATGGATAAGGTGCGGGCAGGACTGACGCCTAACCCCGACGTGATGTGTAACCGCCTGATAAAGTTTGGGGCCTTCCACGAGAAGCGGGGCCACGACTATGACCTTATTGCCACAGGGCACTATGCCACTGTGTGGAATGAGAAATTAGAAATGAGAAATGAGAAATGGTCGCTCTCACCTCTAAAATGGCTCTGCACCAGTCCTGACCCGGTGAAGGACCAGACGGACTTTCTGGCGCAGCTATACGACTGGCAGCTGGAGAAGGCGCTGTTCCCCATAGGTCACATGATGAAGGAGGAGGTGCGACAGATTGCTGAGCGTGAGCACCTGGTGAACGCCAAGCGCAAGGACTCGCAGGGCATCTGCTTCTTAGGAAAAATCAACTACAACGACTATATCCGCAGGTATCTGGGTGAGCTGCCGGGCGACGTCATAGAGCTGGAGACAGGCCGTAAGATAGGGCAGCACAAGGGGCACTGGTTCCACACCATCGGGCAGCGCAAGGGAATGGGACTGGGTGGAGGTCCTTGGTTCGTGGTCAAGAAGGACATCGCGCAGAACATCATCTACGTGTCACATGGCTACGACCCTGAGACGGCCTACAAGCAGGACTTCCCCATTCACGCCTTTCATAGCATCAACGGACAGCTGCCACCTGAGCAGGTGACGCTGAAGATTCGCCACACGCCGGAATTCCTCGCGGCGCGGCTGGAGGCGCTGGGCGAAGGGGCGTATATGGTTCATGCGGAGGCTCCGATTCACGGCGTAGCTCCCGGCCAGTTCTGCGTCATCTACGATGCGCAGCACCATCGATGCTATGGCTCAGGTGAAATCACGGTTTAGAACTTTCGCCCATCAAACTGTTAAGATAGACTTCAAGGGCGGTATATCCTTCTTTTGAAATGATCTTGTTACGGTCTTCAGGATTACTTGGATTCAATCCATGGGCTCTCTCCCACTCATCTGCCATACCGTCGTGGTCATTATCAACAACAGGTTCAGCATCCACATATTGAGGCCAGCCGTCAGCATCGGCAGGCGAATCGATGATGCCCTGTCGGTGGGCACTCTGTCCGCTGTAACGGGGAGTGCCGCTCTTCACATCCTCGATGATACGGCGCTCTACGGCATCGCGGTGGATAGTGCCTGCCCGCTGCAACACGTGCTGGTAGGCTCGCTTGGCCGACTCGGCAGGGGTGAGGTAGCGCGCATACTCGGGCTTGGTGAGGGGCTTGTCCTGCTTCATCTGGTCGACGCTGAAACCGGTCTTGTTGCCGACAAGCGCCCAGTTGTCCTTTGACTTCTGACCTTCCATCACATTACCCGCAAAGTACCACAGCGACGGACCTGTGAACTGCTTGCCCTTACGCGCCGGCGAGAGTTCTATCAGGACATTATCGGCGGGATGGGCAGGACCGGGCTTGTAGTAGTTGCCCACAAAGTTACACTCGTGGGTGCTGCCCTCGCCCGCCTCGTTCTCGCCACCATAGCATGAGTTGCGGCGTCCCCAGTTGAAGTTGACGTTGTTCTGGTACTCCAGGAACACGTTCTTGTCGACCTTGGGGTTGGTAGCGCCATTGATGCGTGCACTGCGGCTGTCGTTGTTGGCCAGCAGATTATGATGGAATGTTGCCGGAGAGCCGCCCCACTGGCACCCGTAGCCGCGCACGCCTTTCTTATGGCCTGCGTTGTAGAGTCCCTCGTGGACGATGCACCACTGGACCGTCGTGAAGTGGTTGTCGTAGACGGTCATGTTCTCTTCACCGCTCCAGCCAAAGCAGCAGTGGTCGATGATGATGTTGTGGGCATTCTCAATGCCTATGGCGCCGCCCTCGATGAAGCACCGCTTCGTGTAGCTGGCATCGGTCTCGCCGTCTTCGCGCGCCAGCTCCCTGACACCCAGACGGGCGCGGATATTACGGATGATGACATTGTCGGAGCCGCCCAGGTTCAGCTTGCCGCCGCGTATCAGGATGCCCTCGCCGGGGGCTGTCTGTCCGGCAATGGTGACATTCTTCAGCTTGGCACGGATGGAGTTCTCGCCCTTACGCTGGGGGTTAGGGCCTATGGTGATGATGCCGCTGACGCGGAACACGATGGTAGCATTCTCGCGACCGGCGTCCGTCAGAGCCCAACGCAGGGAACCCTCACCACTGTCGTTGAGATTGGTCACCTCAACAACCTTGCCGCCTCGTCCTCCGGAGGCGTACTTGCCAAAGCCTTCTGCCGTAGGGAAGGCTGGCGTCTGTGACTGCACACTCAGCGCAAGTCCCGCAGTCAACATCATCAGCACATATCTCTTCATCATCATCACAATTATTTTTCTTAACGCCAAGAGCGGGGCTCAGGGCTCCGCTCTTGAACATTATTTGAAGGTGTAATCTTACTTCTGAATCATCTTACGACCATTCTTAACTACGATACCCTTGAAGCCATCAGCTACCTTCTGACCAGCCAGGTTGTAAGCAGCGCTGTCCTCAGCCTCAACAGTCTTTACGGTGTTGATGTTATTTGAGCCAGTAAGCTCTAGTTCTATCACAAAACATGCCTGTTCACCTGTGTTGGTAAAAGTGATAACATTTGGTGCAGAAGCTAACGAGAAAGAAATAGCATCAAACTTTCCGTCCTTATTGTTTTCTCCATTAACCCAAGCGCCGTAGGTGGTTACTTTTTTGCCATTTTCGTTATTATAGGTGTAAAGGAATTGGGTCATCAGTGTGGCACTTTCTGCAGTGTATGTGGTACCACCAACTTCACTCCAATAGCTTGTGCGGAATTTAGCCATATCTTTATTACCAGTTCCACCATCATAGTTAATATAACTATGGAAAGTAATCTTGGATGCGCTCTTGCCAGAAGGGAGTGTCAAAGTGTTCTGGGCACCATTTGAAAGCTTGATACTTTTCTTGGTCGCATCGTTTACGGTAATATTATTTCCACCAGAGAGTTCTTTTTCTTCGTTTCCTGTAATCTGCAAGGTATAACCCCCTTCAAATTCCACCTTATTGGCCGATGAAAGACCATCAAATGAAAGAATAACCTTTTCTTGTGCATTAACACCCATAGCCATAGCGGCTACAGCAATCAGAGTAAAAATTTTCTTCATACGCGTTTGTTTAATAAAATGTTAGTAAATGAATTGAATTGAATTAAAATTTATTTGACGGCAAAATTACGGAAAATCCTCCAAACTGCCAACTTTTTTAAGCTTTTTATTTGAAGAATTTCCCGTAAAGGTTTACGAAGCAGACAGCCCGCCTCGTCGGGCTCGCCCGATTACTTCGCCATCAACTTGATGGTACGCGTAGAACCATCGACCAGCGTCTCGCGGATGAGATTCAGACCGTGTTGTAAGCGGCTGACCTGACGGCCATCGGGGGTAAAGTACTGGCGATGAACCACTTCTGCATCGGTCTTCGACAGACGAATGCCCGTAGGATGGTCGGAAGAGGCCACCTCGCCCAACACGCCATACTGGCTGATGGCCTGCACCGTCAGCTTCTTGCCGTCGTTGGCACGACTGGTGGCGGTGGTCACCTCTGCCTTGCCGTCGACAACGACCAGATAGCTCTTGGAGAAGCCCGTGAGGTCAGCCCACGAAATGGTGGCGTCGGTCACATAGACAGCAGGAGCGGGCAGAATGAATGCCTGCCAGTCGGCATCCCAGCTGTCGGAGCCGCGCAACATATAGTCGAGCTTATAGCTGTTCACTTCGACGGGCGTCAGCACAGCCTTGCTGGTAGCAGTGGTGCCCGACTCGTTCTTAAAGACCGTCTTACGACTGCTGAGGTCGACAGCATTGCCGTTGGCATCTCTGGTGTTATATTCAGCCATCTGCTGAGGCAGTCCGCCCATATCATTCCAGCCCTCAGCAGTGATGCTGACGCTGCTGGTCAGGCGCGTATTCAGGAAACTGGTCTTGGGCTTGTTGCCCCAAGGACGCCCTAAGGCTGTGGTGCTGCCACTCTGCTTGGCGTCAATCACACAGTCGGAGAAGACATAGCCATACTGGGCTGAAGCGTGGTCGGGTGCCACAATGACATTCGTAGAGCGCACCACCACGAGGGTGTCAGCATCGAAAAAGACCTCACCGGCGCCGTAGACGAAATCGGTGGTGCCGCTGACCTTACTGTTGCGCACCAGATGGCGCTGTCCGTCCTTACCGGTGCGGTAGGTGTCCTGCCAGCCCTCGAGATTACACGAGGTGAGGGCGATGCGGTCAGCTTTGGTGTAGAGTGCCAGCGCCTGCCCTTCGTTGGTGCGCGTATTGCGGATGGTGAGGTTGTCGAACGACACATTGGCAGCTGTTACATTGACAGTAGCGGTATTGTCTACCCCACCCTCAGCGGCTGTCTTGTCCCACGACACGATGGTGTTCTGCTTCGACTGACCCGTGATGTGGACGTTAGCGCGGTCAATCTGCACATGACCGGTGTAGGTGCCCGACTTGACGAAGATGTAATAAGGTGTATCGTCAGCGGGAGCAGCATCGATGGCTGCCTGGAGGGTCTGATAGGTCTCGTCATCGCCCACTACGGCATTGAAGGCGGTGAAGGTGCTAACGGCCTGATGCTGAGTATACTGGGTGGCATCAATCTGTCGGTCGGCAACGGCATTGAGGAACACCTCCAGATTGGAATAGCCGCTGGCCGTCAGTTTCATGCCATCGGTAGCGTCGTTGGGGTTCAGGCCTACCTCCGTCTCATAGCTGTCGGGCAGTCCGTCGCCGTCGGTATCGACCACCTGGTTGGCATAGTCGTCAGCCACAGGTTGCAAGCGGGGGTAGCAGGTGACGTCAATCTCCGTATTGTCCTCTTCGCGCAGGGCAGCAAATTCGTCGTGAGCGGTCAGCGTGATGTCGTAGGGTGTGTCGATGATGCCCAGCTGTCCGTAGTCACCCTTGTATATCGGGTCTGTCTCACCGGCAGCCTCTTTCAGCACGCGTGCATCGACCTCATCGTAACGGGGCAGCGAGGCACCAGCCTGCTTGACGACCTTCTGGAAAGCCTCGTCGGCAGTCTCATAGCTCATCGTCAGCTGATAGCCCTCAGGGAGTACTTTCAGCAGCTTGGTGTCATAGAGCTCCTGCGTAGGACTCAGCGACCAGAAGTGTATGGCGCGTCCCTTCTCTGATAGGAAGCCCCAGTAGTTGTCAGCATTGACTTTTTCCAGGATGTCGTCCTTCCAAAAGGCCTCACTGCCTGCCCACTTGCTGCCGGTCTCAAACTTATTGCCGCTGAGATACCACTCACCCACCTCGTTGATGCTTCCACCAGTGGGACGTACGAAGTGGCGCCCATTGCTGGTACCTGCCTTTGTCGCAGGACCTGGACGGTAGTAGTTGTTAATCATGTAGGTGCGGTTGTAGTCGGTAGCTCCACCTGCTGAGCATTCGCCGCCATAGACGGAATTGTGATTTCCCCAGTTGTAGATGACGTTGTTGATGAACTCGCTGTCCACCTGTCGGTCGTTGACGCTGGAGCGCACACCGTTGAAGCGCGGCGAGCGACTCACATTATGGGCAAAGAGACAGTGGTGCAGCGTGCCGTGTTCGCCGCCCCACTGGGCTCCGTAGGCTCGCGCACCCTTCAGGTTGCCCGAGTTATAGAGCGACTCCGAGAAGATGCACCACTGAACGGTGGTGTAGTCGCAGTCGTACATCGTCAGGTTCTCCTCCATCGACCAGGCGAAGGTGCAGTGGTCCATCATGATGTTCGTCACGTTCTCCACATCGAGCATCGACATGCTGTTGCCGTTGTTGGCTTTGCTGTTGCTGGGCAGGTCGCCGGCACGGAAGCGGATGTGGCGCACGATGCTGTTGCTGCCCAGCTTCATCTGGTAGCCTGCCAGACAGATGCCTCCACCAGGTGCCGTCTGTCCGACGATGGTGGTGTTGGCCTTCGCTGAGAGCTTAGAGGTCAGATAGATGGTCCCCGCCACCTTGAACAATACGGTTCGCGGCGTATCGTCACCCGTAGTCACAGCCCAACGGAAGGTTCCTACCTCACCCGTATCATCCAGACGGGTGACGTAATAGACCTTCGCCCCCCGACTGTCAACCATACGGCCACCCGTCGTGAAGCGTCCCCACCCCTCAGCCCCCGGGAACGAGACAAGGTCAGCCTTGTAGTTCTCCAATGCTGAGAAGACGGCGTAGACAGCACAATCTTCATTCAGTGTAAAGCTATAGCTGGTGCTCGTCGACAACGTCGCGCCATTAGCATCCTCCCAACGCACGAACCGGTAGCCCTTTGCAGACAAAGCTTTC
This sequence comes from Prevotella sp., assembly GCA_017941345.1. Lineage (GTDB taxonomy): Bacteria > Bacteroidota > Bacteroidia > Bacteroidales > Bacteroidaceae > Prevotella. The sequence continues at coordinate 6,795 of JAGAWQ010000152.1, forward strand.
AGCGTCACGTTGGTGCCATGAGTGAACTTATAACCACCTTCGACGGCAGTGCCTGTTGGCGAAACGCTAACAGTACCCATACCCTCACAGCCCGCTTTGACAAAGCCCAACACCGTGTTGGCAGCCTCTTCCTTAAACTTAGCGGTAATATACATATCGCCGCTGGCAATCATCGTAAAGGTATGAGGATTGTCTGTTCCAACTAATTCACCCCCAACGTACCATCCGGCAAAGCTATAACCAGCATTAGCGGTAGCAGTAATAGTGAATTGCTTGTCAGCAAATACGGTTTTTCCACTTTGATTAACACTTCCAGCCCCTTCCGGCTCAATTGTCACATAGTATTTTCCTGCATAAGCAGCAGTAAAAGACATCAGCGTCAATGCTATCAATAGTAAGACTTGTTTCTTCATAATTCATTTGCAAATGTTTCTTTATATAAGACGAGGAGCCTTCCGTTTTGTCACCTTACAGTATATATAGAAATCTCACATTACCATATTTATGATTATCATGTTTATAATAATCATATTTATAGTAATCATATTTATAGTAATTCTTTTTTTGATAAAAAAAAAACGAGACTGCCATCAGGTAGTCTCGCTTCTTTTTATGTCTTAGGACTGAGTTTAGAAGAATTTCTTACCGTTCTGAACCTTTATGCCCTTGTAGCTCTTATCGACCTTCTGACCTGCGAGGTTGTAGATAGCATCATTGGCGTTCTTGGCTGCAACAGTCTTAATAGACTCAATGCCTGCAGGATTTTGAGGCTGGTAATCATCGATTGACTTATTAATATAGAATTCATAGCTGCGGAAGCCAAACTGAGTGTTTGGCGTAAAGATGTAATAAGTTTCATTGGCTTTTGCATTAAAAACAAACCAGCCAAACTTATCTCTAGTCAGTTCATTAACCTCTTGCCATGAGTCGTCTTTATATGTTTGACCTGTCGCATTTCCGATAGAACGATCTGCATTAACCATCATAGATGCCTGCCACATAGGCTCGTACTTCTCATTGTCAACGCCATTCACATAACCCTCGACCTTATATTCTGAGGTTTCCAATGTACGTACTGTAGATTCTTCTACGATATACATATAACGGTTGGTACCACTGGTCACAGCAAAACCAATGCGGAACATACCTGCAGCATCAGCCTTGAAGGTAAAATATTCACCAGAAATGGGGACTGACGTAGAAGTGCCAGGTACGAAATAATAGCCTTCATAATCAGCAGTCAACTTCTCAAACTCTTTTTCTTCACCGGAAGTCACCACTCTACTCTTAAAACCTGTGACAGGATTAGCAGTTCCCTGAATGGCATAGAATATAAAGTCAGTCACCTGCTCATTCGCATCGTTATAATGCCAGATTTTCTTGTTCTTATTAAACACCTTCCACTGAGGATCGCCCCATTTGGGCCAATTGGTATTGTCGAAGCTCTGTTCTTGGGTATAACCCTCTGATTTCAACAAATCCTCAGGAGTACCATTAGACACAGCTGTCATTGTAACATGAGAGCCTTTATAAGTGACAACAGACTGGCCATTGACAATATTCTTGGCCGTATAGTCTACTTTTTTGTTTCCCTCACCATCAGTGTATTCACCTACAATAGCATTGGCAAACTCTGTATTGAAGTTCTTTTCATCATCAATTGCCAAATACTCATCATCCGGTGTCTGGGCATTAACACTCACGGCCATAGCGGCCATGCAAATAAGCGTAAAGATTTTCTTCATAACGTTATATTTTAATTAGTACTAAAAGTTTTCTGCGTGCAAATTTATGGATTTTCTTTCAATCCTCCAAATATTTTGCTTTTTTGTTATCAAAAAGACGTTTATTCTACCTTTTTGTCATCATAAGACGGTGATTTTCAGATTTGAAACAGGGAAAGTCACCGTGCGACGAATATGAAACATGCGAAGATTGGGTTTCTCTGACTGTCCCTATTTCTGGAGTATTCTGGCTAAGTTTACAGCTCCGTTCGTGAATAAAGATGCAAGAATAATGAATTTTTACAAGAAAAAGCTAAAAAAGTTCGGAAAAACTTGCATATTTCAATCTTATTGCCTATATTTGCGGTGTAATAACTAACTCATTGAAGTAACAAACTAACTAATTTTTTTTGGAGGACAGAACTATGAAGACTCAGAAGATGTACAACGAAGAAGACCACGAGTTGGACTATCAGTACAACGAAGAAGAACGTAACTTGCAAACCGACTCAAGCATCTGGTACAATTAATCAAAGAAAGAAAAAAACAAAATCCGCTCGACAAAACCAAAAGAAAATTAGCTTTTCTTTTGGTTTTGTTCTCGCTTATTCGTACCTTTGCAGGTATGAATAATGACAAGTGGAGCAAGAATGTTATCCTTGTCGACGCTGACTACGTCGACAAGGTTGCTTTTGACCTCATTGTGAACTTCGAGCGCATGATAGGCAGAAGGATTCCGCAGGCTGATATGGCCAAATGGCTGGAGTGTGTGGCGCTGGACGGGGGACTACGCGAGGGCAGCAACGAAACACAAGTGGTGCTGCTGCACAGCAAGAACAAGATGGAGAACTTTCTGCCTAGTGTGTTTGACGAACTGGACGGCAAGGCATTCAACGGCCAGCTGGGTGAATTTCTAATCAGTTGCGTTCCCGTAGAAGAGCTGACGACGATGGACGACCTCTTCATCGACTCGATGCAAATCATTGCTAACGCTGCGGAGGTCAGCCGACTCATCATCGTACCCAACGCGGAGCATATATATAATAAGGTACGCGAAGGACTGAAAGATACTGATCCAGACAAACACATCACCATACTCAGCATGCAACCCATGCAGGGAGGCCAGTTCCGTCAGGAAATCTTAGGCTACTCGCTGATGGCAGCCCTCGGGATTAGGTCAGCGGAGCTGACAACTGACAATTGATAATTGACAATTGACAATTGATAATTGATAACTAAAACAATATGGCAAGAGTATTAATGATTGGCGCTGGTGGCGTCGCAACAGTAGCAGCGTTCAAGATAGCACAGAATGCTGATGTGTTCACGGAGTTTATGATAGCAAGTCGCCGCAAGGAGAAGTGCGATGCGATAGTGGAGGCGATTAAGAAGAAGTTACCACTAACCCCGAAATTTTCGACTGCCCAGGTCGATGCTGACGATGTGGAACAGTTGAAGGCTCTCTTCAACGACTACAAGCCCGAGCTGGTCATCAACCTCGCATTGCCCTATCAGGACCTGACGATAATGGACGCCTGTCTGGCATGTGGCTGCTCCTATCTGGACACCGCCAACTACGAACCCAAGGACGAGGCTCACTTCGAGTACTCCTGGCAGTGGGCCTACCGCGAGCGTTTCGAGAAGGCTGGTCTGACAGCTATCCTGGGTTGCGGATTCGACCCAGGTGTGACGAGCATCTATACAGCTTACGCTGCGAAGCATCATTTCAAGGAGATACAGTATCTGGACATCGTCGACTGTAATGCCGGTGACCACCACAAGGCTTTCGCCACCAACTTCAACCCCGAGATTAACATCCGCGAGATTACGCAGAAGGGACTCTACTGGGAGAACGGCAAATGGGTGGAGACGGAGCCGCTGGAGATTCACAAGGAGCTGAACTATCCCAACATAGGACCTCGCGACAGCTATCTGTTGCACCACGAGGAAATCGAGTCGCTGGTCATCAACTATCCTACCATCCGTCGCGCCCGCTTCTGGATGACCTTCGGACAGCAATACCTGAAGCACCTGGAAGTGATTCAGAACATTGGCATGAGCCGCATCGACGAGGTGGTCTACGAGGCGGAGCTCGTAGAAGAGGGGCAAGGAGCTCCTAAAACGGTTAAGGTAAAAATCGTACCCCTGCAATTCCTGAAGGCCGTACTGCCCAACCCACAGGATTTGGGTGAGAACTACGAGGGCGAGACCTCAATCGGCTGCCGCATTCGCGGTATCGGCAACGACGGCAAGGAGCATACCTACTATGTTTACAACAACTGCTCGCATCGTGCGGCCTACGAGGAAACGGGCATGCAGGGCGTCTCGTACACCACAGGCGTGCCCGCCATGATTGGTGCCATGATGTTCTGCAAGGGCCTGTGGAAGAAGCCCGGCGTGCATAACGTCGAGGAGTTCGACCCCGACCCCTTCATGGAACAGCTCAACAAGCAAGGGCTGCCTTGGCACGAGATTCACGACGGCGACCTGGAGCTGTAATCCCCCATCTCAGAATAACGACATAACGAAATAAAAAACAAACAACTATGGCAAAGAAAGAAAAAGAAGAGGAGCAGCTGACTCCGCAAGAGCAAAAGATGAAAGCCCTGCAGCAGGCTATGCAGAAGATTGAAAAGGACTTCGGTAAAGGTAGCATTATGAAGCTGGGCGACGAGAAGATAGAGAATGTCGAAGTAATCCCTACTGGCTCTATAAGCCTGAACGCCGCCCTCGGTGTTGGCGGATACCCCAAGGGACGCATCATCGAGATATATGGCCCGGAGTCGTCAGGTAAGACCACATTGGCCATACATGCCATCGCTGAAGCCCAGAAGGCTGGCGGCGTAGCAGCATTCATCGATGCTGAGCACGCCTTCGACCGTTTTTATGCTGAGAAACTGGGTGTCGACGTTGACAACCTCTATATCTCGCAACCCGACAACGGCGAGCAGGCACTGGAGATTGCTGACCAGCTGATACGCTCAAGTGCTGTCGACATCCTGGTGGTCGACTCAGTGGCCGCCCTGACGCCAAAGAAGGAGATTGAGGGTGATATGGGCGACTCTGCCGTTGGTCTGCACGCCCGTCTGATGTCGCAGGCACTGCGTAAGCTGACGGGTACCATCGCCAAGACCAACACCACCTGCATCTTCATCAACCAGCTGCGCGAGAAGATTGGTGTGATGTTTGGCAATCCTGAGACGACAACAGGTGGTAATGCCCTGAAGTTCTACGCCTCCGTACGTCTGGACATCCGCAAGGTGACTTCTATCAAGGATGGCGATAACATTGTGGGCAACCAGGTGCGTGTGAAGGTGGTGAAGAACAAGGTGGCTCCCCCCTTCCGCAAGGCTGAGTTCGAGATTACCTTTGGCGAGGGTATCTCGAAAGTAGGCGAAATCGTCGACCTGGGTGTTGAGCACGATATCATCAAGAAGAGCGGTTCGTGGTTCGCCTACGGAGACTCCAAGCTTGGTCAGGGGCGTGATGTCGTAAAGCAGTTGCTGGCTGACAATCCTGAGCTCTGCGAGGAGATAGAGGCAAAAATCATGGAGGTTATTACCAAACAGCAATAAAAAAAAGATGGCAGCGTTTTTGGAAGCGCTGCCATCTTTATTTTCTTTCTTATTGATCTATCGGGGTTCCCGTCTTCATCGTTCCCCCAGGTATGCCGCCAACATTCCGGCGCGAACTCTTTTTCTGGCTTGTCGTAGCCTGCTTGTTGCCGGCACGAGCTTTGGCTGACTTCACCTTACCCTTCGCGTCGAACTTCACGTCGAGAATGACACCGTTCGAACGGGCATAAAGCCACATGTCGAGACCTTCGCTGTCGACAATCTTGCTGGCAGGCTCACCCACAGCCAGCTGTACTTCGTCTTTCGACATGCCGGGAATGACACGACCCTCACGGATAGCAGCACGCGTCTCCTTGCTGGTGCTGCGGGCAGCACCCTCACCCATACCGAACACATAACCGAAGTAGTCGTCGCTATTATCAGCGATTAAACCTCCTTGCTCGTCTTCCTTGGTGAAGGTGACATCCTTATAATAGATACGACGGCTCTCCGTCTCACGAAGCGTCAGCGTATAGTAGCGGGTATTCTTCACAGGATTAATCTCGTCGATGACGAAGCCCGTAAAGCGTGGTACCTGAATGTCGCGCACCTTGCCCGCACCCTTACTGCTCATGCTGGTAGCCACCTTCGTATAAACAGTCGTATTCAGATAGTCTTTGACGTCGTTAGACACTGCCATATTGTCATCAGCGAACTCAAAAGAGCCCTGAAACAGGAACTTCTCATTGTCAACAATGAACTCGTCATCACGCATGCCACTGTTGGTCTTACTCATCGCTACACACTGATAGAACTGCTCGCCATTCTCATCTTCCACGATAATCTTGACGGGGAAGGAACGGGTGCCCACACCGATGGCCTTCACTTCTACCACCTTATTCTTATCGACTGTCACCTCACGATAGCCATCGCCATCATACTCCGTATCCACACGGAAGAACTGAGTACGCGTCAGCAGCGTCTTGCCAAGCAGCAACTCGCGGGCCTTGTCGACATCGCCCAGATAAGCCAGCGTTGGCACACCCAACTTACCATAGCAATAGTCGTCGAAGGTACCATTAGGCAGCTCATAATAGTAGTTCTTGCCATCATCCTCGCAGGTGAAATTGACGTGCACCCTGCCGTTGGACATATCCTCGTGCCCATTATAAACCATGATTTTATGACGCAGCTTGCCACTACTTACCTCCTTGTTGGTCACGCCATCACGGAAAGTATTCACCAGCAGGTCGTACTTCTCGGGAATCACCATAAAGCGCATGCCTTCCTTCCAGTCGCACATGCTGTAAAAACGGAAGTTCTTACCCATAAAGTCGGTAGCCTCAGGTTCTTCAGCCAACTCGGCAGCACTAAACTCACAATCCTTCGCCGCCGTCTTCTTCACACCCTTAGTCTTGACGATATAAGGATTGTCCTGTGCCATAGCACCCAGCACAGCAAAGGCGAGTCCGACCATTAAAATCACTCGTTTCATGATAATGATGTTTTAACTATTGATTAATAATGTGCTGCAAAGATAAAAAAAATATTTGATACTTATGCCAAAATGTCACCTTAATATTCAAAAAAAATGTTTTTGGCACATGCTTTGCTGTTTGTTAGTCGACAAAATTGCATATTAACAAATAAAAAATATAAGAATTATGGGAAAGATTATTGGTATTGACTTAGGTACTACAAACAGCTGCGTTGCCGTATTCGAGGGTAACGAGCCTGTAGTAATCGCCAACAGTGAGGGTAAGCGTACAACTCCCTCTGTGGTTGGTTTTGTGGAAAATGGTGAGCGCAAGGTGGGTGACCCCGCAAAGCGTCAGGCTATCACTAACCCCAAGAACACCGTTTATTCTATCAAGCGCTTCATGGGTGAGAACTGGCAGCAGACAGAGAAGGAAATCTCACGCGTACCTTACTCTGTAGTTAACGAGGGCGGATATCCCCGTGTTGACATCAATGGCCGCAAGTACACTCCGCAGGAGATTTCTGCTATGGTGCTGCAGAAGATGAAGAAGACCGCTGAAGACTATCTCGGACAGGAGGTGACAGAGGCTGTCATCACCGTTCCTGCCTACTTCTCTGACTCTCAGCGTCAGGCTACCAAGGAGGCTGGCCAGATTGCCGGTCTGAATGTAAAGCGTATCGTCAACGAGCCTACAGCAGCTGCTCTGGCCTATGGTGTCGACAAGGCTAACAAGGACATGAAGATTGCCGTATTCGACCTCGGTGGTGGTACGTTCGATATCTCTATCCTCGAGTTTGGCGGTGGTGTGTTCGAGGTACTTTCTACCAATGGTGACACTCACCTGGGTGGCGACGACTTCGACCAGGTCATCATCGACTGGCTGGTTCAGGAGTTCAAAAACGACGAGGGTGCTGACCTGAAGGCTGACCCGATGGCTATGCAGCGTCTGAAGGAGGCCGCTGAGAAGGCTAAGATTGAGCTGTCTTCAAGCACATCTACTGAGATTAACCTGCCTTACATCATGCCCGTTGGCGGTGTTCCCAAGCACTTGGTGAAGACCCTGACTCGTGCGAAGTTCGAGCAGCTAGCTCACGGCCTGATTCAGGCTTGTCTGGCTCCCTGCCAGAAGGCTATGGCTGATGCCAAACTGTCAAACAACGATATCGACGAGGTCATCCTCGTAGGTGGCTCAAGCCGTATACCTGCCGTACAGGAGCTCGTCAAGAACTACTTCGGCAAGGAGCCTTCAAAGGGTGTTAACCCCGACGAGGTGGTAGCCGTAGGTGCTGCTATCCAGGGTGCCATCCTGAACAAAGAAGGCGGTGTAGGCGACATCGTACTGCTCGACGTTACTCCGCTGACTCTGGGTATCGAGACGATGGGTGGTGTGATGACCAAGCTCATCGAGGCCAACACCACAATTCCTTGCAAGAAGAGCGAGGTATTCTCAACAGCTGCCGACAACCAGACGGAGGTGACCATCCACGTGCTGCAGGGTGAGCGCCCAATGGCTGCCCAGAACAAGAGTATCGGACAGTTCAACCTGACCGGTATCGCTCCCGCCCGTCGTGGTATTCCTCAGATTGAGGTGACCTTCGACATCGATGCCAACGGAATCCTGAAGGTTTCTGCCAAGGATAAGGCCACAGGTAAGGAGCAGGCCATCCGCATCGAGGCTTCCAGCGGTCTCTCTCAGGATGAAATCAACCGCATGAAGGCTGAGGCAGAGCAGAATGCCGAGAACGACAAGAAGGAGCGCGAGCGCGTAGACAAGATGAACCAGGCTGACTCGATGATTTTCCAGACCGAGAACCAGCTGAAGGAAATCGGTGATAAGATTCCCGCTCAGCACAAGCCTGCTATCGAGCAAGCTCTCCAGCAACTGAAAGACGCCCACAAGGCTGGCGACATCGCTGCTATCGACACCGCTATGGCTGCCCTTAACACCGCTTGGCAGACTGCCTCACAGCAGATGTACCAAGGCGCTCAGGGTGCTCAACCCGGCCAGGAGAACCCCTTCAACGGTCAGCAGGCCGGTCCTCAGCAGGAAGCTCCCAAGGATGAGAACATCCAGGATGCCGACTTCGAGGAGGTGAAGTAAGTTTTTAGAAGCATATTTATGAAAGAGGTTCCCGCTTGGGAGCCTCTTTTATTTTGTTCGATTCCAACAACCAGTATTCCAGTAGCAGACTAATGTTGCCTAAGCTCATTTTTTCTGAAAAAATTTAGAAAACAGCCTACATGCCTACATAAAATCTTCTAAAACCTAAAATCCGCAACTATCATCCAATACACGATTAAGGGTAGATTTATGAGTCGTTAGTAGCAGTTTTCAGTAAAAAGCAACAGCACAACATCAATATGTAGCCACCATCCCCTTACCC
>JAGAWQ010000153.1 GCA_017941345.1 Prevotella sp.
AAAGAACCTTAATTCCGCAGAGCTTTAGTTTAGCATTCTTTATAAGTACCTGAGCAACAAAAAGTTGCTCAGGATTTGGTCATATCAGAAATTTCACTTATCTTAGTGTTGCAAATACAAACAAGCAAATTCTTCAATGACATGGCAAAGATAAGCAGAAAATCTGAGAAAATTACCGCTTTTGGCGGAATATTTTTCGTTCTGGACAAATTTGACTCTATCCTGTCCTCTGTGATAGACTCTCACCTGGGACTCCGCAGCACGCTGACAGGCTATCAGTACAGCGAGATTATACGGGCCGTATTCTCCGTGTTCTGCTGTGGGGGCGACTGCATGGAAGACCTCAACCTGTATCTGAAGGACGTGCTTACCGAGCGTCCGCATACCCGCGTCCCAAGTGCGGACACGGTACTGCGTGGCATAGAGGAGCTGGCAACGGAGAACATATCATATACGGCGGAAAAGACGGGCAACGTCTATGACTTCAACACGGCAGAGAAGCTGAACCAGCTGCTCATCAAGCTATTGCTGGCCACCGGTCAGCTTACGGAGGGAGGCGGGTACGACGTTGACTTCGACCATCAGTTCCTTGAGGCGGAGAAGTATGACTGCAAGCGCACCTACAAGGGCTTTGACGGCTACAGCCCCGGTGTGTTCACCATCGGCGGGCTGATTGCCTACCTGGAGAACCGCGACGGCAATGCAAACGTGCGCTTCATGCAGGCCGAGACCCACCGCCGTTTCTTCGAGATGATGAGGTCGTTCGGCCTCCACGTCGGGAGCTTCCGTGCCGACTGCGGCTCCTATAGCGAGGACATCGTGAAGATGGTCATGGAGCATGCGGACAAGTTCTACATACGTGCCGAGCGATATGCGGGCCTGTACGAGAAGGTGAAGCGCAAGACGGGCTGGACAGCCGTGGAGATAGGCTACCAGCAGTACGACGTACAGTCGTTCCCCTTCGAGAGCTTCGAGGGCGTGAGGCACTGCCGTCTCGTCATACAGCGGCAGCGCAGGCAGAAGGGCGAGCAGCTCGACATCTTCGATGGCGAGTACACATACCGCTGCATACTGACCAACGACTGGGACATGACCGACGGGGAAGTCATACTGCACTACAACAGGCGGGGCTCCGCCGAGCAGGTGTTCGACCGCCAGAACAACGACTTCGGGTGGGCACACCTGCCAAAGTCGTTCATGAACCAGAACACCGTGTTCCTGCTCGTTACCGCAATGGCGGCCAACTTCTACCGATACATCGTGGCCTTGCCGCTCATGGCTGTCCTCTTTGGAATCAAGGCCACGGACAGGGTCAAGAGTTTCCTCTTCAGATTCATCGCCGTGCCTGCCAAGTGGGTTAAGACGGCAAGACAATACAGACTCAACATCTACTCCAACAAGCCTTACGACCTTATCTGGGAACACGGATAGCCGGACTCTCTTCGCTGATGCATCGGTCTAAGCCTCTCGACCTTACGGGGTAAGGGGTAGCTGGCTCATGATGGGGCGTATTACGCGCCTGTATGGCTAAAACCAGACTGATACAACTCAATTGGCGGTAAAAAATAGACCCGTGACAAATTATCTGCGGATTTTAGGAAGAA
>JAGAWQ010000154.1 GCA_017941345.1 Prevotella sp.
ATCAAAGACCTGATAGATTATATAGAATACTATAATAACGAGAGAATAAAACTGAGGCTTAATGGCATGTCGCCCGTACAATACAGGAAGATGCTTACAGCTTCGATTGTTTAACTGTCCAAACTTTGGGGTTCACTTCAATATCGCCCCCCCGACCCTCAAAATTGTTGTTGAACGATACGCTGGAGGCATTGCCGGTCCAGGTCTTTTTTGCAGAGTCGCCAGACCAGCCTGTGCCTGATGCGCTACAACGACTTGCAGTTACTTCAATCTTGGTGAAGTTGCCGAGGGTGGTGGTAAATTCTCCGCCGGCCGTGAAATTCTTTTCAGTGAAGTCTATCGTGCGTCTCGTCATAGTTATAGTGACACCGTCCTTGGTGAAAGATTTTCCACTGCCGGTTATATCATCTTTGTTCCACGTTACGGTGATGGTGGCGGGAGTCACGGTGACGGTGCAGCTGCCCTTAACACCGCTACCGTCGTTGGCCTCGGCATAGATAGTGACAGTTCCTGCGGCTACGGCGGTCACCTTGCCGTCTTGGTCAACGGTAGCTTTCGATGCGTCACTCGTCTTCCATGTGTATGTTTTGTCTGTGGCGTTGTCTGGAGCCACTGCGGTCACACTGAGGGTTTCGGTCGAGCCGACTTTGATTTCCGTAGCGGTCTTGTTGAGCGTGATGCTGGTGACTTTTACGCTAAGTTGCCCGCCGTTGTTGGTCACAGTACCTGCGACAGCCTTACCACCGGCACCGACGCTACTACTGCTAAGACGGCCAGTTTCAGTTCCATTGGCACCTTGTGTGGTTGTCAGCGTTCCGCCGGTCAAGGTTGCATTACCACCTATGGCTGCGCCTCCGGCTCCTCCATGAAGATCCAAACCATAATTGCTAGCTCCAATGCTGCCACCGTTGCCGCCTGTGGCTGCCACTGCGCCGTCTGTGATGGTCACATCGCCGCTGATGGCAGCACCACCAGCGCCTCCATAAGTATCAGGCCCTATAGTAGGGGCACTACAGTTACCGCCGTTGCCGCCTTTGACTGTGAGGCTTCCGCCGTTTACGGTGACTGAGCCATTGATAGCTGCACCACCGCTCGCTCCTGTTTGATCATTTTCCGTCACGTCTTGACCTTTACCGCCTGTAGCTGTCAATGTGCCGCTGGTCAGTATCAGTGTTCCTGTGCTGCCGGCAACGGTGGAAGCGGTGCTGTTGCTCGTGCCGTTGACTACCATCGCGCCCTTGCCCTGAATGGTGAGCGTTGCGCCGCTGGTAAGGCTGATGCCCTTGTTCAGGGTGAGCGTCTCGCCGTCGGTCAGCGTCAGCGTCACGTCGCCGCTCACGGTGATGGCGTCGCTGTAGGTCAGGCCGCCAGCGGGCACGGCGAAGGTGCCTGCCGTCCATGCGGTGGTGGTGTTGTCAAGCGGGGTGGTGACGGCTGCTGCCGCCTTCTTCACGGCCTTCACGCTCTTCACCTTCTTCTCGCCCTTGTACGTGGCGGTGACGGTCTCGCCGCCCTTCAGACCCGTTTTGGGCTCGATGGTCCATTGGTCGGCATCCTCCGTGCCCTCGGCCAGCGTGATGCTGTAGGTGGTGACGGGGGCTGCAGGCCCATAGACTTCAATCGATGTGACACCATCCATATCATCATTTTGTACACAGTTCCCTCTCCCATTAAAAGTAATTGCAAATGGTGATGTAGTAATCGTGACAGGAGTTTTACTATTCTGTTTGAACACACATTTGGTGATTGTGTATCCTTCCTTCGCTTCAACTGTCACAGAACCTGATTGAGACCATAACCATCCATAATCTGCATTGTGACGACGCATATTGCTAGGTGTAACTGTTACTACTCCAGCTGTTGTTTCACTGTAGGTGTCTTTACCTGTAGGCGTAATTGTGGTCAGCAGTGTCTCCGTCTGTGCCCACGCGCCCGTTGCTGCCATCAGCAGCAGGGCGAGAATTGAGAATAATTTTTGTTTCATACGCATAAAATGTTTAGTTTAAAAATGTTATTAATTAGGTTTGAAAATACATTTGTAATTGCCTTATTTGTAATGGAAGGGCCAGCCGCAGTGCTGGCACCGGTAGAACTCGCCGTCCTCGTCGATGGCGTCCTGTATCAAGTTAAACGACGTCCTCTGTCCGCATTTGGGGCAGACAACGCTGTTGCGTATTAGTTTTTCTTCAGCTTCGCTTTTCATTTTGTACACTTTCTTATTGTCTTGGGTTGAAAAAGACAAGGCAAATATACAAAAAATTCTTCATCCGTGCAAGAGCAAAACGCCCTCGGATGAAAGTTTTGTAAATTCTGCAACATTTTTGTAAATTCTGCCACTCCCCCGCTCTCCTGTACTTTTCGTCCCCGCATCAAAAATCCCCCATTTCATCGAGGAAATGGGGGGTGCTTCGTTCTGTGCTCAGCACTTAAGTTCCGAGAACTGAATGAAGGGGCGCTCTTATGCGCTCTCCTCTTCGTACATCCACGCCGTGACGCTTTGGCCCTTGCGCTGCCTGAAGGCGACGCTGAAGGTGCGGTAGCTGCGGTAGCCGCTCTGGGCGGCCAGCTCCTGGGCGGTGAAGGGACGCTGGGCAGCGTTGGCCTCACGGACGAGACGGACGAAACAGTCGATGCGCAGGTCGTTGATATAGGCATTGTAGGTGGTGCCCTGACGCGAGAAATACATGCCGAGGTAGGTGCGGTTGGTGCCCAGGGCATGCGCCAGATGCGAGAGCGTCAGGTCGTGCTCCAGGTAGAGCTGCGTGTCCTCACACTGCTGCTTGAGCAAGGCACCAATCTGCTCGTAGCTGGCATCGGAGATGGTTTCGGACGACGGAGACTGCGAGATGCTCAGGTCGGCCAGCGTCTCCACGCGCCACAGCAGATGACCGATGAGCAAGAGGCCGCACACCTGAATGATGTATTCGTAGGTGATGCTGCCGTAGCCCGTCACGTAATAGACGAACAGGAACATGATGACCGCCAGCACCAGCAGGCTCTGCCACACCTCCTTGTGCTCCAGGTCGGCATAGTTGTCGCGCAGCCATCGGCCGTACTGTCGCACCTCGCGCACCATATACAACGTAAAACCGATGACCGCCAGCAGGAAATAGCCCTGCATCCACGGCATTAGGGCGTAACTGCGGGTCACCACACTCCACGCCATCAGGATGACGAGCGGCGCCACG
>JAGAWQ010000032.1 GCA_017941345.1 Prevotella sp.
AATATTTATATATATAATATATATTTAATATATTTATAATATTTATACATAAATATATTACTCTTCCTCTCCTATTCCCCGTTCACCCACAGAAAGTGCCTTAATGTCACTATGTCACTTGTCACGATGTCACTTAGTAAACGGCACCATCGGAGGGATAGAGATACCAGTCTTGGGCTTCATCCTGATCAAGAATCCACTCGCCGAACGAATGGCCTGCCGTCTGATAGGCTCCCGATACGATGCTGTTCTTGCGCATTCCGATGGTCTGCCCTTCCAGCGGGTAGCGGAAATTACCGTCGGGCACTACGACAGCCCACGAAAATCCGTTGTTGTAGCTCTGTGCCGCACCGTTGTAGTATCCGTAAATCACTTCAGTCAGCTTATAGGGGTAGGAGTGAACCTCCCATATGTTGCTGCCTGCCGTGCCGTATTGCACGAGGATAAAGGGGTCAACCTCGGTCAATTGGAAGCGGCGTGCTATGTTCTCATCGCCAAAGTCAAGGTAGTAGGTCACCGTTTGAGCCGGCTGGGTGGCTCCGTTGTTGCTTGCCGAGGGGTTCTCCACAGTATTGAAGTATCGGCGATAGACGCTGCCGTCAGCTGCTAAAGGATACATCACCAGATGGGCATCGTCGAAGAGCCCGATGGTAGCGTTGCCGTTGATGGCTGCAAACTGCAGTTCCTTCTGTTTCAGCAGTGCGCGTTCGCGATCTGGATAGCGAATGAACGAGCTGTTCTCGTCCTCAGTAATCGTCACCTTATCGTTGGCATAGCCCATCAGTCGGATGGCAGCACCAATCTGTTTGTCAAATCCCACGGCATCCAGCGTCACGTGCAGCAGCACCACATCGTGGTCGTCGGGCGCTATCTCCTTCTCGATGGTCATCACCACATCGTTGTAATCCCAATCGCCTGGGTTGGGGTAGTCTGCCTCGAAACAATAGCGGAACGCCTGTGGAGTGATGGCGTTAGCTTGGGTGGTAGGCACTGTGGTAGTCAGCTTAATCTCGTTGTTCATCTTGGCAGAACCGATGGCAAGATACTTGCCGTCCTTGTCCAAGGCAGCCGCATAGACGGTGCTCAGTGTGGGGTCGCTCACGTATTCGATGTTGGCATATTGACCAGCCAGCGACGAGGTGTAAACCTCGCCCAGCACCTCTACACCACTCTCCGAAAAGGGATTTCCCGACAGCAGGACTACGCGTTCGGCACCGTTGGGAATGCTGCTCACGCCGATTGTAGCCGCCGTTGTCAGTGTCCACGTGTGCCCGCGCTCGATGGAGTCAACGGGGAAATAGCCCTCCAACTGGTCTTCATATCCATAATATTTGAATTTGTCTCTGATGCACGATGTAGTCAATGCACCCACAGCGCATATTATAAATAATGTACGTACGAGATTCTTTTTCATGATCGATTCGTTTTTTTTTTCAGGGTGTAAAATTACAAAAAATGCTTGAATCCGCAACATGAATTGTATCAAAAACTTGATTTATGCAATCGTTTC
>JAGAWQ010000155.1 GCA_017941345.1 Prevotella sp.
CAGCAGCGGCGAACAGAAAATGCGCAGCATCAGTACCATCACCTCGCCCGATGTTGAACCCATAATCTTGCGGATGCCAATCTCCTTCTGGCGCTGACGGATGAAGAAAAGCGACATACCCACGTAGCCCATCACGGAGATGATGACGGCAATAATGGTGAAGAGCGTGATAATCTTCAGCGTGTTCTGCTGGTCTTCAAAGGTATTGGCGATACTTTCTTCCATACCGAATGCGGCCCATTCCATAGCAACCTCAGGGACACCCGCGTCTTTCAGCATCTGGATGAAGGCTGTCTTGGCCTGCTTGTCGCCGTTGGTCTTGACGAGAAAATTAGAATACTCCTTCGTATCAGACAGACGGATGATGAAGGGCCTGATATCCTGCAGCACGTTGATGATGTGGAAGTCGCTGATGACACCCTCAATGGGGTCTTTGTCGCCGTCGCCCCAGTCCAGTTCACGGTCTTTCTCCGTGTAGCCCGTCTGGCGCAGGGCCTCCTCCGTCAGGTAGTAGCCACCGCCATGCAGACCGTAGTCCTGGCGGATTTTCAGTCCAAGGAGTTCGAAGGCCGTCTTGTCCAGTTCCGTCACCATCAGCATGAGATACTGCCCGTCGTCGCGCTTGATGCCTTTAGCGCTGGTGTTATATTGTGTGAACGACGTACCCTGCAAAGTGCCGATACGCTCCACGAAGGGCATTTTTTCCAGTTGGCTCCTCACCGCCTGCTCCTTTCCTTCTGGCGGATAGACATAATAGAGGTTCTCTGTGTTGAAGCCAAGCGGGGCGTGAATGAGGTGGTTCAGCTGCAGCCAGATGACGAGGGCGGCGGTGAGCATCATGACGGTGATGACATTCTGCAAGACGATGAAGAGCTTACCCAACAGCATCTTCGAGCGGAAGCGAAAGTTGCCCTTCACAATGTCGATGGGCTGGTAGCGGGAGAGCTGATATGAAGGCAAAATGCCCGAGATGATACCCACCAACAGAGTGAAACCCGTGCAGACACTCACCGTGCCAATGCTGATGTCGTTGAGCAGGGCTATCTTGCCCTTGAACAGGGCGACAGCGTCATCCTGGAAGCAGAGGGCCAAGCCGAAGCCGAGGAGGAAGGCAACGCCTATCATCAGCGTCGACTCGGCTATAAGTTTCAGCGAGATTTCCGCCTGACTGCTACCGAAAAGCCGCCTGGTAGCCATCTCCTTGGCGCGAAAGCCCGTATTCGCCACGGTCAGGTTGATGTAGTTGCTAACGGCAAAGAAGAGGATGGCCAGCACGGCAGCCAGCAGGATGTAGAGCCGCGTCTTGTCACCCTTCTGCAGTCCTGTGCCTTCGTTCTGCAAGGCAAACAGAACGTCGGTAAGTGGTGTCAGGCTCACCTTGTAGTCGCCCCATCCGGCAGGGTGGGCCTTCTTCAGATGGGCATTGATGATGTCTTTCTTATGCTCAAGGGTCATGCCGGGTCGCAGCATGAGAAACACCTTGTTGGCACCTGTCGGTCCGTAGGCGAAGACGTTGCCCTTGAGATCATAGCCCAACACCTGCGGAAAGCGCTCTATGTTGACGATGATTTGCGTCTCGTTGGGCAAGACGGTACGGTCCAGGTCTTCCACGACGGCGCTGACACGATAGAGCAGCGTACTGTCGGAGGGGTCATCATGGCCAATGCTCACATGGCGGTCGCCCACTATCTGCAGCGATTCGCCAATAGGATTCTTATCGCCAAAGAGTCGCTTGGCCAGCCGTTTGGTGATGACACATTTGTCTGGCGAATCGAGTGCCGTCCGTCTGTCGCCCTCCAACAGCTCGAAGTCGAAGAAGCGGAAGAACACCGGGTCGGTCAGCATGATGATGCCGTTCTCGTTTTCACCGTCCTTCACCTCCTGCTGTCCGTATTTTATCTTTCCGCTTTGGCTCATCACGCAGCAGGCCTCTTCCACCTCTGGACACAGATTCTTAATGTCCTTAGCCTCCTGCGGCCACATAAAGAAAAAACTCTCGTTGCCCATCAGGTAGATGCGGTCGGCATTCTTATGCCAGCTGTCGATGCTATACTGTCGCCACGTGTAGTCGCCCATCAGGATGATGAACATCAGCGACACCACCAGGCCCGCTATATTTATAAAGGTGTAGGCCTTGTTACGCGATAGGAATTTGAAATAACTCTTCATGTTTCTACTCGTTCTTGATACTATTAATGGGATTCTCATTGGCCGTGCGCCAACTCTGGATAATGACGGTGGTGAGGGTAATGACGCCAACTGTCAGAAGGGCCAGGGGGAAGAGCCACCAGTAGATGGGCGTGCGCTCGGCAAACGACTGAAGCCACTGACGTCCTATGTAGTAAGCTATCGGAGCTGCAATGATGAAGCTGACAGCGAGCAGCAGGGCGTAGTGGCGGCAGAACATCATGAGGATTTCCTGCGTCGAAGATCCCATTACCTTGCGGATGCCAATCTCCTTGCGACGGTATTCCGTCTCGAACATCGTCATACAGAACACACCGATGAGGGTGATGACGAGGCATACACCTGAGAACCAGCCCACCTGACGGATGAAACGGAACTCATCCTGATAGAGGTCTTCGAGTTTCTGGTCGAGGAACTTTGTTTCCACCTGTTCTCCACTGCCCATCCGTGTAAGTACATCGCTAATCTGTTTGCGAGTAGCGACCTTGTCATTGCCAGCAGTCACACGGATGTTGGCAATACCCAACTGGTCGCCCCATTCAGAAAAACTTTCACCGAAGATAATGAAGGCCAGCGGTTCCTGATGCCGGTCCTTGCGAGTAGATGCATATCGGATATCTTCGCAAACACCAATGACAGGGTAATCTTTGTCCAACAGTTTCTTGTCAATCTCCACCCAGGGCCATTGCTTGCGGGCCGCCTCATTGATGATGTAGCAGTCGCCATCATGCTCTGTGAAGTCGCGCCCCTCTATAACCTTGATGCCCATAGTACGAAGATAGTGCCAATCGACGGGCATACTGGTGAAGGTGATTTGGTGGTCGTTGTCAGCGCGTCCCCAACCCATATAGCCATCCTGTGCACCCAGCACAAAGCGCGAGAAACTGACATCAGAAACGCCACTCTGTTGCATCAACTCGGCACGGACGGCATCTTTCTTACCTCGTAGTTCATTTGTGAGCGGGGCATAGAGCACCTCATCTTTGTCGAAGCCGTAGTCGCTGTTATAGATGTAGCGGCTCTGCATGAGCAAGATGCTAATATAGGTCACCATAAGCAGGGCTATGCCCAGTTGAAGTGCAACAAGAGTGGAACGCAACTTACGTCCCTTTGGCGTGAGACCGAAAGAGCCTTTCAGCACTAAGGCAGGCTGAAACGACGTAGCGAAGAATGCAGGATAGACACCCGCCACAATGCCGACGGCAACAGCCAGCAACGCTGTAATAGCCAGAAGGACAGTATGGTCGCCAAGGGCCAGCGAGCCTAATAGCAGTTCTGTAGGCTGTTTTGCCACTAATGCACAAACCACTAATGCTAAGCCGTATGCTATCAATGCCGTCAGAACTGTCTCGGCAATCATTCCTAATCGCAGTCTCGCCACACCTTCGCCCAACACACGACGAGTATTTACACTCTTGATGCGCATAGGGCTCTCAGCCAAGACGAAATTCAGGAAGTTGATGGCTGCAATAACGATTACCAGCACGCATGATAACTCCAAGATGAAGAGTATGGCGGGATTGCCCTTGTCATCGCCATGAACACCAGAGAAATATGTGTCGCGTATGGGCGTCAGTCGATAGCCCTGATTGTCAAATTGCCTGTCGAACATGGCACGCACCTCCGACTCCTGACTTTCAGAAACCTCTCCAGCAGCAAGTGCTCCGCCCCACTGCAGTTTCCACAACTGTTCCTTAAACTGTTTGCCAAACCCCTTCAGCATGCTCTCTGCATCGACACCCTCGCGAAGTTTGACGTAGACAATATAGCTCCATTCACTCCAGTCCTGCAGATTGTTTTGTGTGGCATAATAAACATCGTTCTTCATTGAACAGTTGGCAGGAAAGTCCTCATAGACACCCTGCACGGTTAGCGTGTCACTCTTCGAATAGATTGGCTGTCCGGCCACGTCCGTCCGACCGAAAATCTTCTTAGCCAGCGATGCCGGTATGATGACACTCCGCTCACCGTAGTCGTCCCAACTAAGCTTGCCGTCAAGACAATGTGCAGATATTGCACCGAACGGTGTCAGATTTGAGCCGGAGCGAGGATGTTCGACCACACTCTCGCCAACAACAAACTCACGTTTCTGTCCCCAACTGGCCAGTTCAGTCATGGCCTCTACCTGTGGCATCTCCGAAAGGATGGCGTTTGTAGGACGATTGCAGTTGATGCCCCACGGAGAGTCGGATCCCATCTTCGTCTCAAATCGGAACACACGCTCATTGTCAGGGATACACGAATTATAGGAAATGTTATACACCACTTGCGTCATCAGCAGGTAGAAGGCAGCAAAGGCCACTGTCAGCCCGACAAAGTTCAATACAGTTGCCGTCTTGAAGCGGCGTGCCATGTAAAGCATGTTTCTAATTACGTTCATATATCAATTCCTTTATCTTATTGCATTATTGTTGTTGTTCAAAATTCGGTTTTGAGCGGGCGCTCCAGTGTATGAGACCGTTCGCTCCAAGATATAAGGGCGGGCGCCCCAATTGATACGGGCGGGTGTACAAAACGAGAGAGGTACGGGTCACGTCCCTGTCAGGTAGGCTCTCACTCCCTGTTTGCTACGGGTTCTTACCCTTTTCGCGCGTAGTAACATCATTGACTCCTTACTTAAGCACCAACACCTCATTATCTTTGAATGCCTCATAGCCGCTGGTGACGACGCGCTCGCCTGACTCCAAGCCTTCGAGGACTTCGTAATACTGCGGATTCTGACGGCCTATGCGGATGTTACGGCGATAGGCTTTCTGGCCGCTCTTATCAAGAACAAAAATCCATTGTCCGCCGGTGGTTTGGAAGAAGGTTCCACGAGGGATGAGGACGGCCTGCTCGGGCTGACCAAGTTCGAGGTCGATATAGTAGGTCTGACCTGTGCGGATGTTCTCTGGGCGCTCGCCACTGAAGATGAAATCACAGCGGAACTTGCCCTCGCGAACTTCTGGATAGACCTTGCGAACCTGTAACTGGTAGGTCTTATCGCCACGTGTGAAGGTGGCCGTCAGACCTTGGCGCACACGGTCGATATAGTGCTCGTCTATCTGAGCCTGTACCTTATAGTCAGACAGGTCATTGAGCTGACCGATTTTCTGTCCTGGACTGATGCTCTGTCCCAACTCCACATCGAGCAGGCCTAACTCGCCGTCGATGGCAGAGCGCACTTCGAGCTTATCTTTACGCTGACGCACGAGTACCACGTTACGACGCATATTCTGAAGGTTATCCTCCATCTGATCCATCTGAACGGTGCGATAGATAGAGTCTTGCTTCAGGCGCTTCGTCACAAGCGAGCGTTTCTTGGCAGAAAGTTGGTAGTCCTCCTGCGACTGCAGGTAATCCTCCTTGCTGATAAGCTTCTCGCCGTAGAGTCGTTTATTCTGCTCGAAGGTACGCTGCTTGCGCTGGGTGTCCATGTCAAGTTGTGCCTGCTCCGTCTGGTTGTTCAGACGGTCTTGCTGCATGGCTACCTGCGTGTTTCGCAGCAGGTTCTGCTTCTCAGCCAGTTCGGCTTCAGCATTCAAAATCTGAAGGTCGAGGTTCGAATTGCTCAGACGGACGATGACATCACCTTTATGTACCATCGTTCCTTCCTCAACAACTTTTTCCATGACGATGCCGCCTTCTTCGGGCGAGATCTGTACCACCTGGATAGGCAGCACCTGCCCATTGGTGCGCACGTAGTCCTTGAACTCAGCCTGGCGCACATCGCTGATGGTCAGTTCTTCCTTGCTCACACGAAGTGTCGACGCATGGTTTCCAAACACCAGCCAGCCCAGGACGATAAGCACTAAGCAGGCCCCTGCCATATATGGCCAATACTTCATCAGCCGCTGACTCTTGGTTTTCTCGATTACTCTGTCCATATTGCTTCTCCTCTATAATATCTTACCAATTGTTCCTTCACTATCGCCATCAGTTGGCACTGCAGCAGCGTTGCCTTTGAGTTCAGCAATTGTGCTGAAGTGGTACGCAAGTCGATAGCCGTGCTCAGCCCTTCTTCAAATTGACGTTTCGTAAGTTGATAGGAGATGCTGTCGGCTTCTACTTTCTCCACCATCTGCACTGTCTGTTTCAGATAGCCTTGCCAGTCCTGCCAAGCCTCACGACTGAGTTTCTCCAGTTCCAGCTGTTTCTGCTTGTATGTCTCTTGGGCAATTCGATAGTTGTTCTTGGCCTTCCGTATGTTCGTAATGGTCTGCAGGCGATTGAACAGGGGAATACTCAATGTGGCACCCACATATTCACCCATATTGTTATTGAACTGATTGCTGAATGACTCTCCAACATCGGAATGAAGCGTATGATAGTAAGTGGTGTTCATACCCGCACTCAACGAGATAGATGGATAAAAGGCTGCGCGGGCCTGATGCCACTCATGTTTGCTGGCTTGCACTTGATATTGGGCAGCCTGTAGTTCCGGATTCAATTCTTGTACGAGTCCCAGTCCGTACGTTGCGGACTCTGAGTTCGTACCTGACGG
>JAGAWQ010000156.1 GCA_017941345.1 Prevotella sp.
ATCGATACCTGTATCTGAGGATATTCAGGTAATAGTGGTGGATGACAATAGTTCGGATGCAGATAGGTATTTGGAAAGATATCCAGAACTGTCACGTCCTTATCTGGAGTTTATCAGAACGACCAAAGGTGGAGGCGCAGGGTATACCAGGAATGTAGGGTTAGAACATGCCAAAGGAAAATGGTTGCTGTTTGCCGATGCGGATGACTTCTTTGTTGAAGATATGTATGATATCATTTCTTCGTATATAGCTTCAGAAGCTGATATCATATACTTTAAGAAAAAGTCGGTACTGTCAGAAAACACGAGTATAAAAGCAGATAGATGTGCTTATGTAAATCAAAATATTGATCAATATCTGTCAGATGATGATGAATGGCCTATAAGATACAGCATGTATGTCCCTTGGGGGAAGATGGTCAGAAGAGAGCTGATTAGTAAAAATAACATTCGTTTTGATGAAGTAAAGTATTCAAATGATGTGTATTTCTCTTTGCTCGTAGGTTATTATGCTGGAATAATTAAGGTTATAAATAGAGTCCTTTATGTCGTGACATCCCGCTCCGATTCTTTAACTGCAGATTATTGTTCTAAACCTGATGAGTTGGGAATTCGAACCGATGTATTCTTCCGTTCAGATAAGTTTATGTTCCAGCATCAAATATGTAGAGAGAAATTCATGAAATATTATATGTTGTTGCTGCTTCATAAAGACAGATATTTGTTTAAATATTATTTTTTAAATAAAATAGAAGAGATATATCCATCAAGAATGTCAGTATTACGAGATATCTGTAAAGACAAATCTCTAGTATATAAAATAAAGTTCTATTTATATTTCTTATTTGTGTGGATAAGAACTTTAGGCAAAGATGTCAATTCTTAATACAATAATGCGCCCACTCCTAACTATCATTATTCCGCATAAAGATACTCCAACGTTGTTAAGGCGTTGCATAGCTTCTATACCCAATCGGCAGGATATTCATACGATTGTCGTGGATGATCACAGTGAGGATGTGAAAACTGTTAGGGATATACAGGAAATGTTCCCTGCAGTAACCTTTATTTATAACGACAAACAGGTAGGACCAGGCTTCTCACGGAATATAGGATTGGAAAAGGCTGAGGGGGAATGGGTCATATTTGCAGATGCTGATGATTATTTCGAAGATAACTTTGGGGTTTTTCTTGATAGCGTGGCACTTGATGCATCAACAGATATCATCTATTTGAAGTCGAGAAGTATAGACTTAGACACGGGAAAGGAAAGCAACAGGGCTGATTATTACAATGGTTTGGTCGATAGGTTCCTTCGCCATGAGTGGAGGTCAGAGGAAAGAATACTTCTGTGTTATGATGTGCCATGGGGGAAAATCATGAGAAATGCGGTCATACAAGAAAATGCCATCAGATTTCCGCAAATGACGGTAGGGGAAGATACCGTTTTCTCTGTAACGTTGGCAACAATGGTTCGTCATGTGAAGGCATACAATCAGGTGATGTATGTCGTAACTTCCCATTTGGGGTCTTTGACGACATTGGACTCACAGGAAATGAATCGGGAAAGGTTTATGTCATCCTTGATGGTTAACAAAGTCTGGCCTTCTGTATTCACAGATTCCTTTTTAGATAAACTAATTTGCATTGGTAAGACGAATCGCAAAGAATTCTTGTGGTGTCTTAGGATGCTAGTTCAGTATCGTGTTAATCCATTGTCAGCTATTTATAGGGGAATAGTTTATAAATGGGGAATGTGGCGTCATCCTGCAAAATCATGTTAGCTTCACCAAAGGTATCTGTTATTTTCATTGATACATCCCGGAAATGAAAATAATTCTTTATTTATTTTGCATTTCGCTCGATTTGTAGTACCTTTGCACAAATTTAGAGATACATGGCAAATAGAATCTATTTGTGTCTGGCCCACATGAGTGAGGCTGGATTGGAACAAAAATACATTCAAGAGGCTTTTGACACAAACTGGGTGACACCACTCGGTCCAAATGTGAATGGGTTTGAAGAAGACCTGGAGGCGTTTGTGGGCCAGGGGAAAGATGTGGTGGCTCTGACGACAGGTACGGCAGCAGTTCATCTGTCGCTGGTAGCTTGTGGCGTGGAGCCTGGTGATGAGGTGATTACGCAGTCGTTTACGTTCTGTGCCTCTGCTCATCCTGTGACCTATCTGGGGGCGACTCCTGTGTTTGTGGACTCCGAGAAGGATACCTGGAACATGGATCCGGACTTGCTGGAGGAGGCTATTAAGGACCGGATTGCTAAGACGGGGAAGAAACCGAAGGTGATTATGCCGGTGGCCCTGTATGGCATGCCGTATCAGATAGACCGCATCTTGGAGATAGCAAAACGCTACGATATTCCTGTGGTAGAGGACGCTGCTGAAGGTTTTGGCTCACGTTTTGATGGACAGGTGCTGGGCACTTTTGGACGGTATGGCATCCTGTCGTTCAACGGCAATAAGATGATAACCACCTCAGGTGGTGGCGCATTGATTTGTCCGAACAAAGAGGAAGGTGAGCGCTTGATGTGGTATGCCACCCAAGCTCGTGAGTCGTATCCTTACTATCAGCACGAGACTATCGGTTATAACTACCGTATGTCGAATATCTGTGCTGGAATAGGGCGTGGACAGATGACTATTGTCAATGAGCATATTGCCCACCACCAGCATGTTCACCAGCTGTATGAAGAGCTGTTTAAGGAAGTTGATGGTATTGAGGTACACAGCCAGCCTGCTAATGGCCGCTATGCTTCCAATTATTGGCTGACCAGTATTCTGATAGACGAAAGCCTGAAGATAAAAGGTCAGGAGAATGCTTATAAGAACATTATAACAAGTCCGGTAGGAGGTGTGCCGGCAGTGATACATGCAGCAAGTTCTGCCAGAACGGATTGTCAGCCTAATGATAATGTGGAAGCTCTGCGCATGGCTTTGGATAAGGAGGGTATAGAGTCGCGTCCGCTGTGGAAGCCCATGCACAAGCAGCCTGTCTACAAGAATTCGCCTGCTTATGTCAATGGAGTATCTGAGGCCATTTTCAAGAAAGGCATGTGTCTGCCTGCCGGGCCTTGGGTAAAAGACGAAGATGTGAAGCGTATCGTCGACACCATCAAAGCGAATGTCGTCTAACAAATTAATAACCAGCCAATAACTATGGAAAAACTGTTTTACGAACTGATGCAGGTGGCCGTAGGCCAGTTAGACTGTCTGAGTCGCGGACCTTCGCCAGAGGAATGGCAGGAGCTCTATGCAACAGCTCAGCGCCAGGGTGTTGCAGGTATTTGCTATAAGGGTGTAGAACGGTTGTTTGAATTCGGACTGCGTGCTCCTCAGGACATCAGTATCGACTGGATGTCGGAGGCTGAGGAGATACGTATGAACAATACGACGTTTGACAAGCGTAGTGCGATTATCCAGAAAAGGCTGTTAGAACGTAAAATCTATACTACTATCCTGTTGGGTCAGGGGGTGGCTCGCTATTATGGCGAGGAACTACAGGAACTGCGCCACCCCAAGAGTATAGACGTCTATGTGGACTGTGGATTGGAGAAAGCCATCAAGTTTGTCCAGCAGACCGGTCAACAGGAGGTGCGCCACAATCGTCATGTGGTATGGTTGGATGCATGGGAGGATACCCCCGTCCGCATACTGCCGCAATTGGCATATAGTAAGAATCCTTGGAGAAACGAGATACAACAGCGCTGGTTCCGTCAGAACAGAGAACAGCTGTTTATGGAAGGTGGGAACATGGTGGTTCCCTCAGAAGACATGAACGTCGTCTATGTGATGCAACTCTTGCACGAACAGTTCCTCTACGGTCATGTGGATATGCAGTTGCTGATGGACTGCTTCTTTATCCTGAAAAAGAAAGCTGGTCGCTTTGGTACTTACAAGAATGGCATGACGGTAGCTAAGGTGCTGGATTCGTTTGGTATTGCAAAGTTTGCCCAAGGCGTGATGTGGGTGATGCAGGAGGTGTTCCGCTTGGACGATACATTGCTCCCTATGCAACCTAAAGAGACGGAAGGTCGTTTTATCTTACAACAGGTTATGGAAGGACGACAGACCATGCAGCTGATAAAGCACTATCCACTACAAATGTTCTGGAATATATTTTAATCATCAATGAAACATATTAGAATTCTACTGATGTCGATGGCGGCAGCTCTGTTGGTTAGCTGCGGCACAACATCGACGGTGCCTATTACAGGTCGTAAGCAGAATCTGATGGTCAGCGACCAGCAGATATTGAGTCTGAGTAATCAGCAGTATACGGAGTATATGAAGACTGCCAAGCCTTCAACCAACAAAAAGAACACTGAAATGGTGAAGCGGGTAGGGCAGAAGCTGGCTACTGCTGTGACGAACTACCTGAACAACAATGGGTTGAGCAGTGAGGTGGCCAACTTCCAATGGGAGTTCAATCTGGTGCAGGACAACCAGGTGAATGCTTTCTGTATGCCCGGTGGAAAGATTGTGGTTTATGAGGGCTTATTGCCTGTCACACAGGATGAGACCTCGCTGGCCATTGTTTTGGGACACGAGATAGCACACGCTGTAGCCAAACACTCGGCAGAGCAGATGTCGACGGCCATTCGTCAGCAGTATGGTGCTCAGGCTCTGAGTGTGGTGCTTTCTGGCGCAGGGGCAAGCACGGGTATGCAGAACATTGCAGGTACGGTGTTTGGACTGGGTGCCAAAGGTGCCAGTGCCAAGTATTCACGCAATCATGAGAGTGAAGCCGACCATCTGGGTATCATCTTTGCTGCGATGGCTGGATATAATCCTGATGCGGCAGTTACTTTCTGGCAGCGCATGTCAGCAGCTACAGGCGGTGGCTCTACCTCTTGGCTGAGCACGCACCCCAGCGATGCTACCCGTATCAAGCAGATACAGGGCTGGTTGCCTGAGGCCCGTAAGTATTATAATGGTGGCGGCAACATGAACACGAAGACGACCAAGAATTCGACCATGAAGACGATACACATTAAATCGAAATAAGCTATGAGAAAGTTGTTATTAGGCATGATGCTGATGGGTACGCTGACCGTAGGTGCCCAGACGAAGGATGGTGGTATCAGCAAGCAGATGCTGCAACAGATAGAGAAACAGAATGCGCCTACGCCTTCTGACCGTGCGCTGCGTAATGCGCTGGCTTCCAATGCTATTGATGCATTGGCCAAGAACCAGAAGAATGCGGGCGCACTGGATACCTACTTCAGTGTGGAGACCAAGAAGCAGTCGATTACCAACCAGAAGTCGAGCGGACGCTGCTGGATGTTCAGCGGGCTGAACGTGCTGCGTGCCAACTTTGCCAAACGTACAGACTCGCTGAAGGTGACTTTCTCGCAGGATTATCTGTTCTTCTACGACCAGTTGGAGAAGGCAAACCTGATGCTGCAAGGCGTGATAGATACCGGCAAGAAGCCTATCGACGACCTGCGCGTACAGTTCTTCTTCCATCATCCGCTGAATGATGGCGGCACCTTCTGTGGTGTGGCAGACTTGACGGAGAAATATGGCCTGGTACCTACTGAGGTGCAGCCCGAAACCTTCTCTGCTGAAAGTACTTCACGCATGTCGCGTATCATTGCGTCAAAGCTGCGTGAGTTTGGTCTGGAGCTGCGTAAGATGGTGGCTGAAGGAAAGAAGGCCAAGGATATTCAGCAGCGTAAGACGGAGATGCTGAGCGAGGTGTACCACATGCTGGTCATCACACTGGGTGAGCCTGTCAAGGAGTTCACCTATGCTTTCCGCGACAAGAACGGCAAGGCACTGACTCCTGCCAAGAAGTATACACCGCAGTCGTTCTATCAGGAAGTGGTGGGCGACAAACTGAACGGCACATTTATCATGGTGATGAATGACCCTCGTCGCGACTACTACAAGACCTATGAGGTGGAGTATGACCGCCATACTTACGACGGACATAACTGGAAATACCTGAACCTGCCTATGGAGGAGATAGAGCAGTTGGCTATTGCCTCGTTGAAGGATGGGCGTAAGCTCTATAGCAGTTATGATGTAGGCAAGCAGCTGGACCGCCAGCGTGGCTATGCTGACACGGAGAACTTCGACTATGCCTCGCTGTTTGGTACCACCTTTAATATGAATAAGGCTGAGCGTATTGCCACCTTTGACAGTGGCTCTACGCACGCTATGACGCTGACAGCTGTTGATTTGGATGCTCAGGGACAGCCTCTGAAGTGGAAGGTGGAAAACTCATGGGGTGCAGACTCTGGTCATCAGGGATGTATCATCATGTCGGCTCGCTGGTTCCGTGAATATATGTTCCGCTTGGTGGTTGACAAGCAATATGTCAGCGAGAAGTTGCTGAAGGACTACGAGCAGAAACCTATTATGGTGATGCCCGAAGACCCGCTATTTCTGCTCGATGAATAGTTTTTCGTCAAAAAAGTGACATTTTATTTGTTTGTTTCAGGGAAAAGTATTACTTTTGCAACCGAAATCATCAAATAGTGACAATATGAATATGTTGAATGCTTATTTTTACGGCTTTTATTTTTACTTTACAGCAACCTGTGAAGCGGAAGGCCGTATGTAAGTTAAAAGTTAGAAATTAAAAGATAAAAAATATAAGGTCCCGCTTCACAAACAAGTGAAAGCGGGAATTTTTTTAAAGAGATGAAAAGAATAGCAATACAAGGACTCATCGGGTCGTTTCACGACATTGCAGCCCACCTCTATTTCGAGGATGAGCAGATACAGCTAATCTGCTGCTCTACCTTCGAAGAGGTATTCGCCCATATCAAGCAAGATCCTACTGCCATTGGTATGCTGGCTATAGAGAACACGATTGCCGGCTCGCTGTTGCACAACTACGAACTGCTGCGCGACTCAGGTACAACCATTGTTGGAGAGCACAAGCTGCATATCTCGCATTGCATCTGCTGTCTGCCTGACGACAACTGGGAAACTATCCAGGAGATACATTCTCACCCAGTGGCTCTGATGCAGTGCAGGAAGTTTCTGGAGCAGCACCCCAACATGAAGCATGTGGAGGCTGAGGATACGGCAGGTAGTGCGAAGATGATTGCCGAGGGTCAGCATCGCGGATGGGCAGCTATCTGTCATGCGGAGGCTGCCAAGCTCTATGGACTGAAGGTGCTCGAGGACCATATCGAGGACAACAAGCACAACTTCACGCGTTTCCTGGTGGTGTCGAATCCGAACAAGGCAGACTTGCTTCGTCCTCTGACGGAAGCCAACAAGTCGAGCATCGTCTTCTCGCTGCCTCACGAGGAAGGTTCGTTGAGCCATGTGTTGGCCATCCTTTCGTTCTATAAAATCAACCTGACGAAGATACAGTCGTTGCCTATAATCGGACGTGAATGGGAGTACTTGTTCTACGTCGACCTGATGTACGATGACCTGACACGCTATCGTCAGTCGATTGATGCCATCATCCCGCTGACCAAGGACTTCAAGATTCTAGGAGAGTATAAAGACGGAAAACAGACGAATTAGAATTATGATACAACCAGCAGAAAGATTAAGTTTAGTGCAGGAATACTACTTCAGCCGCAAACTGAAGGAGGTAGCGCAGTTGAATGCAGAGGGTAAGGATATTATCAGTCTGGCCATTGGCAGTCCGGATATGCCCCCATCAGACCAGACCATTGAAAAGCTGTGTGAGGTGGCTCGCCAGCCTAATGCCCATGGCTATCAGCCCACACAGGGAACACCAGAATTGCGAGAGGCGATGTCAGGATTCTATAAACGTTGGTATGATGTGGATTTGGACAGCAAGTCAGAGTTGTTGCCACTGATTGGCTCGAAAGAGGGTATCTTGCATGTCACGCTGGCTTTCGTCAATCCTGGCGATAGCGTACTGGTGCCCAATCCTGGCTATCCTACCTACACCTCGCTGTCGAAGATTCTGGGTGCTAATATCGTGAACTACGACCTGCGCGAGGATAATGGCTGGCAACCCGACTTCAACCAGCTGGAGCAGATGGACCTCTCGAAGGTGAAGCTCATGTGGACCAACTATCCCAATATGCCTACTGGTGGCAGAGCCCAGATGAAGACCTACGAGCGACTGGTGCAGTTTGCCCAAGAGCATGACATCGTTGTAGTGAATGATAATCCGTACAGCTTCATCCTGAGCGAGGAGCATCTGTCCATCCTTCAGGTGCCTGGTGCCAAGGACTGCTGTATCGAGTTCAATTCGATGTCGAAATCGCACAATATGCCAGGTTGGCGTGTGGGTATGTGTGCCTCGAATGCCGAGTTTATCTCATGGATACTGAAGGTTCAGTCGAATATCGAGAGTGGTACCTTCCGAGGCATCCAACTGGCTGCTGCTGAGGCATATAAGAATTCGGATGAGTGGCATCGTGTGGCCAATATCGAACGCTATGCAGCACGCAGGAAGTATGCTGGGCAGATTATGGACGTGCTGGGATGTACATACGACAAGAATCAGGTGGGCATGTTCCTTTGGGGCAAGATACCTGATGATATCCAGCATGTAGAAGACCTGACGGAGCGAGTGCTCCACGAGGCTCGCGTCTTCATCACCCCCGGCTTTATCTTTGGCAGCAATGGTGAGCGCTATATTCGCATCTCACTCTGTGCGAAAGAAGAGAAAATCAAAGAAGCATTAGAAAGAATTAAAAACGCAATATAATTATGGAACTTGAACTTCAACCATTGAATTTACCGAGTGACAACGAACGCCCCTTCGTCATTGCAGGACCCTGCAGTGCTGAGACTGAGGAGCAAGTGATGAAGACTGCCCGCGATTTGGCTATGAAGGGCTGTCATAACTTCCGTGCTGGTGTGTGGAAGCCGCGCACCAAGCCAGGAGGCTTCGAGGGTAATGGCGAGAAGGCTCTGCCCTGGATGAAGCAGGTGAAGGAGGAGACGCACATGCTCATCTCTACGGAGGTGGCTACTCCTGAGCATGTTGAGCTGGCCTTGAAGTACGATATGGACATCCTCTGGATTGGTGCCCGTACCACAGCCAACCCCTTCGCTATGCAGGCTTTGGCCGATGCCTTGAAGGGTGTCGATGTCCCTGTCTTTGTGAAGAATCCCGTCAATCCTGATTTGGAGTTGTGGATTGGTGCCTTGCAGCGCCTCAACCAAGCTGGTGTCAAGCGACTTGGAGCCATTCATCGCGGCTTCTCCAGTTTCGAGCAGAAGATTTACCGTAATGCTCCTATGTGGCAGATTCCCATCGAGTTACATCGTCGCATTCCTGAGTTGCCTATCATCTGTGACCCCAGTCATATCGGAGGTCGTCGTGAACTGATTGCTCCGCTCTGCCAGCAGGCTATGGACCTGGGCTTCGACGGACTGATTGTGGAGAGCCATTGCGACCCGGATAAGGCTTGGAGCGATGCCAAGCAGCAGGTGACGCCTGAGGTGCTCGACTACATCTTGTCGCTACTCATCATCCGTGATGAGCACGTCACAACGGAGAGCATCCAACAGCTGCGTAAGCAGATTGACGAGTTGGACAACCAGATAATGGATATCCTGGCCAAGCGTATGCAGGTGTGTCGTGAGATTGGTAATTATAAAAAGGAGCACAATATGACGGTGCTGCAGACCTCGCGTTACAACGAGATTCTGGAAAAGCGTGGTGTTCAGGGCTCGCTGACAGGCATGTCGCCAGAGTTCGTCGCCAAAGTGTTTGAGAGCATTCACGAGGAGTCCGTCCGTCAACAAATCGAAATCGTCAACAAATGAAGATATTAGTTTTAGGTGCAGGAAAGATGGGAAGCTTCTTCATCGACCTGCTGAGTTTCGACCACGAGGTGGCTGTGTTTGAGAAAGACCCCAAGCGCATGCGTTTCACCTATAACTGTCAGCGATTTACACAGCTGGAGGAGATTCGCGACTTCAAGCCCGAACTGCTGATTAATGCGGTCACGCTAAAGTATACTATCCCTGTGTTCGAGGAGGTGATGCCTTATCTGCCCAAGGATTGCATCATCAGCGATATAGCCTCCGTGAAGACCGACCTGAAGGAGTTTTACGAGCAGTCGGGTCGTCGCTATGTGTCTACTCACCCGATGTTCGGACCAACGTTTGCCAACTTGCAACAGCTCTCTGAGGAGAATGCCATCATCATCAGCGAGGGCGACTATATGGGACGCATCTTCTTCAAGGACCTCTATCAGAAGCTGGGGCTGAACATCTACGAGTACACCTTCGAAGAGCATGATAAGACGGTGGCCTATTCGCTGAGTATTCCCTTCGTCTCGACCTTCGTCTTTGCTGCTGTCATGAAGCATCAGGACGCGCCTGGTACCACCTTCAAGCGTCATATGCGCATTGCCAAGGGTGTGCTGAACGAGGACGACTACCTGTTGCAGGAAATCCTCTTCAACCCCTATACCCACGACCAGGTGTCGCAGATTCGTACGGAGCTGAAGGAGCTCCTGGAAATCATCGACAACAAGGATGCCGAAGGCATGAAGGGCTATCTGACCAAGATTCGCAACAATGTAAAGCGCGACATTGAGATTAAGCGCTGAGGCGCTTGAGCATCTCGATGAGCACTGCCCAGATGTCATCAATGGTCTTGAGCTCCACTCTCTCGCTGGTAGAGTGGGGCTCAACTATTCTTGGGCCAATGCTCGCCATCTGGATGCCAGGATAGTGTTGCACGAAGAAACCTGCCTCCAGTACGAAGTGCATGGCTACCATACGGGGACGCCATCCCAAGACGTCCTGAAAAGTATCGGAGGTCAGCTTCAGGAATGCTGAGTGCTGATCCTCCTGCCAGGCAGGCGCTGACATCACCAGTTCCGTAGTAGCCCCATTGGCTTTAAACGTATTTGCAATATCCTTACTCAAGGCTTCCATCTCGCTATCGATGAAGCTCCGCGTGTGGGTAGACACAAAGATATGGTCGTTTTCCGTTAGGATGCGTCCCACGTTGTTCGACGTCTCTACCGTATCCTTCATCGTCTCGCTCATCTTCACCACTCCTTGTGGAATCTGTTCCAGACAGGTCAGCAGGGCTTCCAGCGCCTCTGGGTTGATAACTGTTTCCTGAGCCTCGCACTTCTCGATGGTGCAGTGCATGTTGGGGTCGCTATTGCCATATTCCTCGCGTAGCCATTCGTTCATCATTTCCTGCTGCTGTTTCACAAATTCAGCACCCTCGCCAGAAGGGATGGTAAGTATGATTTCTGCGGAAGAGGCTATCGAGGCATTGGCTTCACCTATCTTAATAGAAGCCACATCGAAGTCGTATTCATTGTAGATGGTGGCTAAGATGGCCCATGCAGGCACGACCGCACTGCAACGCCCCTTGTTGATGTCAACGCCAGAGTGGCCACCCAGTCCTCCCTCAAAACGGATGCGATACCAGCGACGCTTGCCCCCAGGGGCAGGCTTGCGCTGAAGAGGGATGCGATGGAACTGCAGACAGGCACCTGCGGCTCCGGTAGTGATGGTGTCGTAGTCCTCTGAGTCGAGGTTGATGACCTTGCGCCCTTTCAGAAAATCTTCCGAGAGGTTGGCAGCACCCGACATACCGTCTTCCTCGTTGGTCGTGGTCATCACCTCTAAGGCTGGATGCTGGATGCTGTCGTCTTCCAGCACAGCCAAAGCCATCGACAGACCGATGCCATTATCTGCGCCCAGCGAAGTGCCGCGTGCCTTCATCCACCCATTCTCCACATAAGCATCGATGGGGTCGGAGAGGGGCTCCGCCATCCCCACACAGACCATATCCATGTGGTTCAGCAGCACAATGGGCTCAGCCCCTTTGTGTCCTGGTGTGGCGGGCTTGCTAATCACCACACAGTTCTGTTTGTCGCGCTTGTAGTCGAGCTTCAGTCGCTCAGCAAACTGGCAAAGGTAATCGGCCACTCGCTCCTCGTGGTGTGAGGGGCGTGGTATCTGGTTCAGTTCCTTGAAAATCTGGAATACTCGTTCTGTTGTTGGCATACTCTTTCTGTTTTTCTGTTTTATTTGGCACAAAGGTATGAAAAAACGAGTAAAGAGCCAAATTTTTTTGAGCTCTTTCGAGTGCTAAGCTAAGTTCAGTGCAGCTAAAAAGTTACGAATAAACAAGAAAAATTCTGCTAGTATAGGAGGTAACGACCAAATTCTCTCTCTTTGCCATACTTTTGCCTCGCTCTTCTCTCGCTCTAGCCATACTGCAAGTATACTCATGAGTAAGCTTAGAGTAAGCCTAGAAGCAGCCTAGAGTATGGCTAGGAGCAGCTTAGGAGCAGGCTAGGAGCAGGCTAGAGTATGTCTCATCATCCCACTTGGTTCGTACTTTCTGCTCTCCAAACAGCTGTATCAATTCGTTCTCTGCCATATATTCTATAACGTTTTTATTCTGTCCTTATTATTTCTCCTTGAACCATATATAATAGTATGTAAAACTCGAAAATGTTACATGTTAATGTAAGCACTCAATTGCTTCTTGGGTCATAATATATATAATGTGTACCTTTGCCGACGGAAACCAAAAGTTTACGTTATGGCAACAAGTAAAGACTTTGAAAAGTTATGGAAACGATATCAAGACGAGGTTCAGCCTTCAG
>JAGAWQ010000033.1 GCA_017941345.1 Prevotella sp.
AAAATGTACTACCTTTGCACCCGCAAAATGCAATAGGGGTACTTGCGAAGCCTCCGCGGAGGTGGACCCCCTTTAACAAAACAAGAATAAATAATGGAAAAAAAAGACAATCAGAAAGTCAGTGTGCTGTTTATGCTTTTCAGCATCCTGTTTTGCGTTTGCCTGATAGCGGCAAACCTTTTTGCAACAAAGCAAATCAACGTGTTTGGAATCACCATGGTGGGAGCCTTGATAGTCTTCCCGATATCCTACATTGTCAATGATGTGGTCAGTGAAGTGTGGGGGTTCGGAAGGGCCCGTCAGATGATATGGGTGGGATTCGTCATGAACTTCTTCTTTGTGTTCATGGGATTCCTGTGTGACATAATCCCGCCAGCACCCTTTTACGAGAATAGCGAGGGCTTCCATGCCGTATTCGGCTTGGCTCCCCGTGTAGCAGCAGCCTCTTTCCTGGCTTTCCTCGTGGGTTCATTTCTGAATGCCTATGTGATGAGTAGGATGAAAGTGGCATCGCAGGGGAAGTTCTTCTCTGCACGTGCCATCCTCAGTACGATTGTCGGTGAGACTTCCGACTCACTGATATTCTATCCCCTTGCCTTGGGAGGTGTTGTCCCCGTTGAAGGACTGTTGGAGCTCATGTTCTGGCAGGTGGTGCTGAAGACAGCCTACGAGTTAGTCGTTCTTCCATTGACCATCTGTGTGGTGAAATGGGTCAAGAATGTTGAGGGCGAGGATGTTTACGACCAGCATGTATCGTATAATATATTTAAATTTGCTTAAACCATGGATAGATCAAGTGACCATCTCACACAACTGGGAAAAGATACAGAATATTGTAGTGACTATGCTCCGGAGGTGCTGGAGACTTTTGAGAACAAGCATCCCGACAACGACTATTGGGTGCAGTTCAACTGTCCGGAGTTCACATCGCTATGTCCTATTACAGGGCAGCCTGACTTTGCGGAGATAAAGATTATGTATGTGCCTGCAGAGCGAATGGTGGAGTCGAAGAGCTTGAAACTCTATCTGTTCTCGTTCCGTAATCATGGCGATTTCCATGAAGACTGTGTCAACATCATCATGAAAGACTTGGTGAAACTGATGCAGCCCAAGTATATTGAGGTCATTGGTCTCTTTATGCCTCGTGGCGGCATTTCTATCTACCCCTATGCCAACTATGGCATGCCGGGTACGAAATACGAAAAAATGGCTGAGCAACGGATGCTCAGCCATCAGGTGATCTAACATTCTGTAGTTTTCTACTCGAAGGCGAAGTCACAGAGCTTGCAGAGCGACTTCTCTTTCGTGTCAGACGAAAAGACGAAGAACAGCGCATGCTTCCCTGTCAGTTCGCTCAGAGCAGGCAGGGAAGTTGTCGTCTCTGTAGGCTCCTGCTTCATGTTGGCTTTCAGCTCGACGGTGCCTATCTCCTTGCCGCCCTGTGATGTCCAAGGGCGGTCAATCATGATGGTTATCTTACCGTCAACTCCCTCAGGAATCAGTTTCAACAGCAATTTTACATCCTTGCGACCTTTAAGCGCATCGAAATTGAAGTATTTGTAGCCCACAATGGAGCCAGCCGTATTATTGACTACAAGGTTGGTGTTGTTTTTCAGAGAATAGGGCTCGGCAAACTTATTGTCAGTGCCATAGCTGGTTTCTACATAGGAGCCGTAAAAGATGTTGTTTGGCCACTTGTGTTCAGCCACTTTTGGACCGGTGTACCAACAGCAGATACCGGCAGAGTGACGCTCGAAGGGGTCAAGACCATCGAGGGCAAAACCTTCAGACGTATATTCGCCCTCGGAAATTTCAACCTTGCCGCCAGCACCTTCCTGCACCTTCACTTCAATGGGAGCCACCATTGCCTGACGGGCAAATTCGTTGAGACCCGACTGGCGGTGATAGAATACATACCACTGTCCGTTAATCTCGCAAATACTGCCATGGGTATTTCCTGATACATTGCCGGAGGCTATCACATTTCCCTGTTCGTCTTTCTCACGGGCACGTCCGTCTATAATGGTGCCGCCATAGGTCCAAGGTCCCAGCGGCTTGTCGCTATAGGCATAGGCGAGGGTATAGTTGGTCTCGGGAAGTCCGAATTCGCCATCCTTGGTCCAACGGCTATAGATAAACACATATTTATCCTTAATCTTACGGATAGAGGAAGCCTCGAAGAAACGGAAATCGCCTGGTTGGTTACGGCCTGGTATCATGTCTTCTATAGCCTTGGTGCCTGGCTTCAGGGTAGCCATAGTAGCAGGATCTAATTCGCCTGCGTATGAACGTTCAAAGCCCCAATAGCCATACACCTTGCCGTCGTCGTCAACAAACACCGCGGGATCGAACTTCAAAACGCCGTCCGTGGCATTGGGATCCGTTTGGCTCCAGTTGCACACCTCGAAAGGTCCGTCAGGGCGATTGCTCTTGGCTACCAGTCCGTTGCGTCCGCCATGCTGGTCGTTGGGGTAGAGGTAGTAAGTCTTCTTTCCGTCCTTATCCGTTACCAGTGTTACGTCTGGCGCAAAGAGCACGTCGGCCAGACTGTCCTTATTGATAAATTCGCCTTTAGCATTCTTGCTGACAGCCAGTATTTCGCCGTCATAGCGCCAATTGTTCAGACTGTCGACCGATGCCGACCACACCACCTGTTCACGTCCGCAATAGTCGGTGATTCTTGTGTCGTGTGAACCATAAATATACACACGGTATTTGCCAGGCTGGTCAGGGTCCTCAAAAACATAAGGCTCGCCATCGGGAATATGTTCCCAAAGAGGGAGATACGGGTTTCCTACAGTTTTCATACCTGTCTCCACCTGTTCGGCAGTGGCTTTTTGATTGCTGTTGCATGAGGCCAGCAGCATACATCCTCCCATGAGTGAGAGTGCCAGCCAAGAAAAGCGATGATGAATAGTTTCTAATTTCATAGCGTATAATATTTAAGAATCCTTTTTACGGTAATAAGTCTGTTCGTGATCCTTGAAACGGAGTACTAATGTGTCGCGGCGCAGCGATACAATATCAGCAGTGTCATACTCCGGCTTTTGTGCTTTACCGGCTTGAATCAGCCGTGCCGTGTCTGTTTCCAACACCAGTCGCCCGTTGAAGAGTTTCCATCCGGCATAGCGTCGGACTTTGGGGTATTCCACAGGACTCATGCTGTCGGAATGACGGTTGCGGTAGCTTCCTATCGTCTGAGCCAAATGACCGCGCTTCAGTTGAATACCATATTCACGAGGCACCAGCAGGCGCTGTTTCACGGAGTCAGGAATCTGTGCCATCATACGGCGTTGCATCTTCTGGGGCATCTTCTCAATGTTTCGGAACGTAGGCATTACCTGATAGCACCATTGTCCCTTCAGTCGTTCGATATTGATAATCATCAGCGCCTCCTCCTTGTCTTCAGGATTCAGAATAACAGCCAGTTCGTCGCCGATGCGCGGTCTGCCGTATATTTTGCGGTTTTGGTAAGCGTTGATGATGTCGAAGGTGTCAGGATCGCCACCATCGAAAGGCAAAAGCAGAAGTATGGAATCGGTACATCCGTCGCAGGCCAGTCCATAGCGTGTCGAGTCGCCTGGTTCGTTTTGTTGCACAGGCTGCTGCTTGTTATGAG
>JAGAWQ010000157.1 GCA_017941345.1 Prevotella sp.
CTACTACTGGATGCAAGGTGACAATCGCCACAACTCTGCCGACTCCCGCTATTGGGGCTTCGTGCCTGAGGACCATATCGTGGGTAAGCCGATTTTCATCTGGTGGTCGAGCGATCCAGACCGTCGTGGATTCAGTAGTGTCCGTTGGAGCCGTCTTGGCAGCATTGTTGACAATATCAAGTAAGCAGGCTCCATGGAGGTGCTGCTGAGTACAACCTATTTCGGCCCGGTGCAGTGGTATCAGAAACTGCACCGGGCCGAACATGTACAGATAGAACGGTGGGAGAGTTTTCAGAAACAGACCTATCGTAACCGTTGTCTCATCGCTACGACACAAGGCATTCAGGCCTTGACCGTTCCTGTGGTAAGAGGGGAGACATCGCTGATTAAAGACCTCCGAATCAGTGATCATGGCAATTGGCGTCATCTGCATTGGAATGCGCTACAGAGTGCTTACGGTGAGTCACCTTTCTTTGAATATTATCAGGACGATATACGTCCGTTTTTTCAGAATCGATGGGAGTTTTTGCTGGACTTCAATGAAGCTATCCGTGAGAAGATGTGCGAATTGATCGACATTCAGCCGCAGGTTTCATATACAGAGCAATGGGTGGAGAATAGCCCGTCTTTGGATTATCGGGAAGCTATTAACCCCAAGCATCCTGCTCCTGATGCTGATTTCGTGTCAAAGCCTTACTATCAGGTCTATCAGCAGAAACATGGTTTCCTGTCTAATCTATCTATCCTTGACCTCCTCTTCAATATGGGACCAGAGGGGATTTTCTGGCTTTGAGACATACTATGAGACAAATAAAAAATAAAATTACTAACATTCTATGAAGAAAACCTTAGTTTTGGCATTCTGCCTGGGACTATGTCTCATTGCTGTAGGACAGACGAGACATTTCTATACGTCAGAGCGACTGGCGAGTAACCTGATTACCTGTATCTGTCAGGATAAGGCTGGTTATATCTGGATTGGCACGGAGTATGGCCTGAACAAATACGACGGCTATCGTTTTACCAACTATTTCCATGATGTAAACAATGCAGCCAGCATCAACAGCAATAATGTCACCTCACTTTTTGTTGATCAGAATGGTGGTCTATGGGTTGGTACGGGTATCGGTCTGGCCTATTATAATGATGCTAATGATAATTTCGAGCGAATTCCGTTGGCCAATGTGGAGGCTGCACGTGTCAATGATATCATTCAGGAAGACGACAATCATCTGCTGATTGGAACGGCTGGTTATGGCTTGTTCCGACTTGATATCCGTGAAAAAAAGGTGGTACAGGTAGAGCGCTACGCTACTGGTGATGATGATTATTTCAATCATATACTGATAGACGACCAGGGCAATTTCTGGAAAGGTGGGGCAGGAACAGTGATCACTTGCCGTTTGCGCGACAAGACGGTACAGCACTTTGACTCTCCTTATGGTTCCGTGACAACTTTCGTTCCTTATCAGGGCGGTGTCCTCATGGTTTGTCAGCGCGGACTGATGTTCTATCGTGATGGACAGATTTTAACCGATTTCATCGACACCAGCATCTTCGGCGGAGAGATGGTTCAACTGCGTACCGCCCTTTGTGATGATAAGGGGAACTTATTCCTTGGCACACTTGGCAAGGGACTCTGCTGGGTGCCTCAGGGCTCTCATCGCTTGCAGCGCTATGAGTATGCCAGTCTTTCATTCGACTTGAAGACTACCAACGTATGGGCACTCTATGCCGACAATCAGGATAACCTTTGGGTAGGCTGTCTGAAACGTGGTCTGCTTCTGTTGCCTCAGCAGGAGCCGCAGTTCAGTTCGTGGAGTC
Source organism: Prevotella sp. (assembly GCA_017941345.1). Taxonomy (GTDB): domain Bacteria; phylum Bacteroidota; class Bacteroidia; order Bacteroidales; family Bacteroidaceae; genus Prevotella. Next base: position 1,825 of record JAGAWQ010000157.1, read on the forward strand.
TCTCGGCACAGAATGTGAGTGTCGGCGGTTCGGTGACTTCTTTCTGTCTGGGTGATGGAGGCATCACGTGGTGTGCTGTTCAGAATAATGGTATCTATGGCTTCGATGGAAACGGCAAAATGGTAGCCCATCCGGCTTCCCCTCCGAAGACCTATTCAATCTATCGTGACAGACAGGGGGCCTACTGGATTGGTTCCGATGATGGCGTCTATAGCTATAATCCCCTGACGGGTGCCTATTCCAAAGTGTTTACGCTGGAATGTGACTACATCAACTTGATGACTGACGATGGCCAAGGTCGGATGTTTATTTCGACTTACTCCAAGGGCTTTACCTCCTATGATGTCAAGACCAAGGCGATACGTCACTTCTCAATGCGTGATGAAGACAAGGTAAGGGGAAGGTTGCATAACAACTGGGTGATGACCATGATGGTAGATAGTCGTGGTAAATTGTGGATTGGCACCTCGTCGAACCTCTGCTGCTATGACCCAGTAAATGACAATTTCCATCCCTACGGCTGGGAGGTGATGCTGGAAGGCAAGACCATCTATTCACTCTATGAAGACCGCGACCATCGTGTCCTTGTAGGAACAGATGCTGGCATCTTCCTATACAATCAGAAGGAAGGTAAGGTGGTGCCACTACCTGGGGCTGAGATACTCGCTAACAAAGTCATCTGTGGTATGATACAAGACCAATATGGTGACCTCTGGTGTAGCACGTCGATGGGTATCTGGCAGTATCAGCGCGATGAGCAGCGTTGGATCACGCACGTTAGCGGTAATGGTCTGACTACAAGAGAGTATGTTCGTGGC
>JAGAWQ010000158.1 GCA_017941345.1 Prevotella sp.
GGAATCTCAACGATTTCCTGCATTATTATTTTGCCGATTCGGAAATTATTCCTATCTTTGTCCGCGAATATGGGCATATTGTATATCGTTCCTACTCCTGTAGGCAATATGGAAGACATGACGCTTCGTGCCATCCGTATTATTGGGTATAATCATGGCAATACGATATACGCATAAGGAGGAGTTGTGGAACTCGTGGTCGCATGCCGGCGGCATCATTATGGGTGTGCTGTTCGGGGTGGTGTTCGTGTGGATGACGTTCGAGGGCGAGAACCCATGGGCAAGGGTAGGGGTGTGTCTCTACCTGTTTGGCATGTTGGCGAGCTATGTGGCATCGACGGTATACCATGCGCTGCCCATCTACGAGCGGCGACGCGGCCAGGGACTGGTGGGACGGCGGTCGAAATGGAAGGAGCGGCTGCGCAAATGGGACCATGCAGCGATATACTGGCATATCGCGGGGTCGTACTCGCCGCTGACGCTGGTGGCACTGCGCACGCAGGGCTACTGGGGGTGGTCGCTGTTCTCGTTTGTGTGGCTGTGTGCCATAGCGGGAACCATTGCCAGCTTTGTCCGTCTGAAGGAGCACTCTAATGTGGAGACCTTCTGCTTCGTGGGTATGGGGCTGAGTGTGCTGGTGGCCTTCAAGCCGCTCATCGACTCGGTGTCGACGGCAGCGGTGGTGTGGATAGTGGCTGAGGGGGTGTTCTACATCACGGGAGCGCTGTTCTACTCGTTGAACAAAAAGAAGTATATGCACTCGGTGTTCCACTTCTTCGTGCTGGGCGGAAGCTTGTGTCATATCATTGCGGTGTGGGATGTGCTGATGGAATATTTATAAAAATTGATAATTGATAATTGATAATTGATAATTAGTTTGGCAGTTTGCTTGATTTTCAGTAATTTTGCAGGCAAAATTTGCAAATTTCAATAATTATGGCTTATACACGTATGACTGCCGCAGAGGCTGCGGCGCTGATTAAGAATGGCGAGCACATCGCCATGAGTGGCTTTACACCTGCCGGTGTGGCCAAGGCAACAACAAAGGAACTGGCAAAGATTGCTGTGGCTGAGCACGAAGCCGGCCGCGAGTTCAAGGTGGCTATCTTCACGGGTGCTTCCACTGGTCAGAGCACCGACGGTGACCTGGCCAACGCCCAGGCTATCCTCTACCGTGCGCCCTACACGACGAATCCCGACTTCCGCAAGCATGTGAACATGGGTGAGATTCCCTACAACGACCTGCATCTGAGCCACATGGCACAGGAGCTGCGCTACGGCTTCTACGGTCCGTTGGACTGGGCTATCCTCGAGGTGTGCGCCATCGAAGAGGTGGGCAACGACTATCACGTATTCCTGACTGCTGCCGGTGGTATCTCTCCGACGGCTGCTCGTCTGGCCAAGCATGTCATTCTGGAGCTGAACTCGTTCCATAACCCTAACGCGAAGTTCATTCACGACGTGTATGAGCCGCTCGACCCGCCTTACCGCAAGCCCATCCCCATTGAGCATGTAGGCGACCGCATCGGACAGCCCTACGTGAGCATTCCCAAGGAGAAGGTCGTAGGTGTCGTGGAGTGCAACATCCCTGATGAGGCTCGTTCATTTAAGGACAGCGACCCCGTAACGGACAAAATCGGATACCTGACAGCTGAGTTCCTCGTCGAGGAGATGCACAAAGGCCGTATCCCCAAGGAGTTCCTGCCGCTGCAGAGTGGTGTAGGCTCGACAGCTAATGCCATCCTTGGTGCACTGGGACAGGATAAGCACGTGCCCGACTTCAACATCTATACCGAAGTGCTGCAAGACTCCGTGGTAGGCATGATGCTCGACGGACGTGTGAAGGATGCGTCGGCTTGCTCGCTGACGGTATCGAACGAGTGTCTGATGCAGGTGTATGACCATATGGACTACTTCAAGAACCACCTGACGCTGCGCCAGAGCGAGATATCCAACTCGCCAGAGATTATCCGCCGCTTAGGCGTCATCGCTATCAATACCGCCATCGAGGCCGACCTTTATGGTAACGTGAACTCGACGCACATCAGCGGTACGAAGATGATGAACGGCATCGGTGGCTCGGGTGACTTCATCCGCAATGCTTACCTCTCTATCTTCACTTGTCCCAGTGTGGCCAAGGGTGGTGTCATCTCCTCGATTGTTCCTTTTGTTTCTCATCAGGACAGCTCGGAGCACGACGTGAACATCATCGTGACGGAGCAGGGTATTGCCGACCTGCGCGGCAAAGGTCCCATCCAGCGTGCAGAGTGCATCATCGAGAACTGTGCACATCCTGACTACAAGCAGCTGCTGTGGGACTACCTGAAGATTGCGAAGATGGGTCAGACGCGTCACAACCTGCCTGCCGCCTTCGCCATGCACGACACGCTGGCGCGCAAGGGCGACATGAAACTGACGAACTTTGCAGAATACGTGAAGTAATGGAATCAAAACTAGTTATTTATAACACGCTGACGCGCCAGAAGGAGCGCTTCGAGCCGTTGCATGCGCCTAATGTGGGCATGTATGTCTGTGGACCTACCGTCTATGGCGACCCCCATTTGGGGCATGCCCGTCCTGCCATCACCTTTGACCTGGTGTTCCGTTATCTGAAACACCTGGGATATAAAGTAAGGTACGTGCGTAACATTACTGACGTAGGGCATCTGGAACATGATGCCGACGAGGGCGAGGATAAGATTGCCAAGAAGGCGCGTGTGGAGCAGTTGGAACCGATGGAGATAGCACAGTACTACACCAATCGCTATCATCAGGCGATGGATGCGTTGGGCTGTCTGCGTCCCTCGATAGAGCCGCATGCCACGGGGCATATCATCGAACAGCAGCAGTTGGTGCAGCAGATTCTGGACAATGGCTTTGCCTACGAGTCGAACGGCTCCATCTATTTCGACATCGAGGAGTACAATAAGAAGTTCCGATACGGCATCTTGAGCGGTCGCTCGCTGGAGAACATCAAGGACGAGAGTCGTGAGTTGGCTGGTGTTGGCGAGAAGCACAACCAGGCCGACTTCGCCCTGTGGAAGAAGGCACAGCCTGAGCATATCATGCGCTGGCCCTCGCCTTGGAGCGACGGGTTCCCCGGCTGGCACTGTGAGTGTACGGCGATGGGACGTAAGTACTTAGGCGATGAGTTCGACATCCACGGTGGTGGCATGGACCTGGTGTTCCCGCACCATGAGTGTGAGATAGCTCAGGCGCAGGCCTCGATGGGTCATCCCGCCGTGAAGTACTGGATGCACAACAATATGCTGACCATCAACGGTCAGAAGATGGGTAAGTCGTATAATAACTTCATCACGCTGGAGCAGTTCTTCACGGGCAACCACCCACTGCTGGAGAAGGCTTATGGTCCGATGACCATCCGCTTCTTCGTGCTCTCTGCTCACTATCGCGGCACCGTAGACTTTTCGAATGAGGCACTGCTGGCTGCCGAGAAGGGACTGGAGAAACTGATGAATGCCATCAGCGACATAGAGCGCATTGCGATTTCGTCGCAATGTGACCCCGAAACGGAACGCATCGTGAAGAGCCTGCGCCAGAAGTGCTACGACGCCATGAACGACGACTTCGCCACGCCGCAGGTTATCAGCCATCTCTTCGAGGCTTGTACCACCATCAACAAACTGGTGGACCACAAGGCGACCATCTGTGCCGACTGCCTGAAGGAGCTGAAGGAGGTGATGCATCTCTTCGCCTTCGACATCCTGGGACTCTCTTCGGTTCAGGGTTCAGGGTTAACGGTTAATGGTTCTGATGCCCGCGAGGCCGCCTTTGGCAAGGTGATGGATATGGTGCTCGAACTGCGTGCCAAGGCCAAAGCTGAAAAAGACTGGGCTACCAGCGACAAGATTCGTGACGAACTGGCTGCTGCCGGTTTCGAGGTGAAGGACACCAAGGACGGCGTCACCTGGAAGCTGAATAAGTAGCAAACGCTTCCTGCGTCATATAGATGGCTATCATGTCGGCCCACATCTGGTCGACGGGCATATAAACTAATCCCTCGTGGGGCTGATTCGTGCCCCACGAGTTTTTCATGATATAATAGGACTGTTGCTTGGCGTCGTGGGCCAGTCCGACAATTTCCATGGCGTGCCCCTTGCTCTCCCAACAGACGGGATGACGATGGCGCAAGGCTTGGTCGACGTGGGTCTTGAGTGTGTCGAGCGGAATGTTCAGCAGCCGGTTGTGCTCCCAGTTGTCAGGTACAGGCACCTCCACCTTTTTATAATAAGGTGAGTCGGGCCAGCATGTCAGCGAGAGATATTCATCGGGAGCACATACGGAATGGGCAAACTCCTGTGGGGTATATCGGGCTCCGAGCATGAACACCCACTTGGGGGCTTTCACATCGGCAGGTGTATCGTCGGGCAACACATCGTAGCCCACAATGCCATGCTGCTGAATCAGGTTCAGTAGGGTCTGCCCCATAGCGCGTTGGCTGTCGCGTTTTAACATCCTTCCCACATAGACGGCAGACAGGTTCACAGAGTCGCCTTGCAGGATGTGTTCTGTCTCGATGGTCGCCAGCATGGCATAGGCCCAACAGAGTTCCGACTTCCCCTGATTCTTCACAGGAGTCATGGGCAACAACACATCGTGAACATACTCCTTAGGTGGACGATGGTTGCACCCTATGAGCAGTAACGCCACAGCGATGAAGACAGCAGATGGTATCCTCATTCCGTTACGGGTTCCAGTTTGATAAGCATTACAAGTCCTTCGGCACTACCTTTAGTCAGTGTGTATTCTGTGTCCTTGTTGATAAGAATCTTCTCCATTTCATAATAGGCTCCTTCCGTATTCTCTGTTCCTCCAACCGTAGTTTGTGTACCGTTTATCTTAACATTACGTCCCACCTTTGCTGTACCAAGAATGAGAGTCATCTGATAGTCTTTCTTTGGCGTGAAGGTGATAGAGCCTTTACTGTCGAACTTGACACCTTTCTTATAATATGTTCCGTTATAAGTGATTTTACCATCACCATAGCTGCTTGTGCTGCCAATGGTAAACATGGAGTGTGAGGGTGTACTGTCAAATGAAGCAAGAATGGTTCCTTCCGGTGTGGGGTCATCACTACCACCTTCTCCTTCATCACCTGATGAACGCTCTTCGCCAAAGATACCAAGGAGACTTGTCTGATAGTTGTCGAGCAATCCACCCAGGGTGGAATCATAGGCTGAGTCGGTATCATCGTTGCCCACATTGTCGGGGAAGGTGTAGGTGAAGTCGCCATGATTCATGCGTCCGGCACCATAATATCCCGTAACGAGGGCTGGAACATTCTCCGCAGCCACCACGTCGTAGTTGTACATGAGTGAGGCATCGGTATCGAAGTTGTTATAAGAGGTGCCTCCCTGTTTCGTCACCTCTGTAGCGGGTATCTGTTCGTTACGCGTCGCTGTCTCGTAGGCATCATAGCCCGTAGTGGTAGGATTGCTTTGGGTGTAATACCTGAAGTTGGCAATGGTCTTGTCGAAGTAATTGCCAAATGCCTTAATCATACCTCCATCTTCATCGGAGAAGGTGCCGCTACCCAAGGCGTCAGTACCCTGCATGGACGAGAGAATTGGCTTCTTGGTCTTGAGGAAGTAGTTGTTCTCCACAAAGACACTGGCTCCTGAAGTGGCGCCCACACCATACTTGGCGCAGTTGTCGAAGTAGTTATTCCAGACATGAACACTCATTGTACGTACACGGGGATGGCGCGAATCAGAGTGGTCGAACCAGTTATGGTCGTAGGAGATGTAGTTGGGACCACTCTCACTCTTCATGCCAAACATATTGGTCTTGCCAGTGTCCCAGAAGCGATTGTAGGAAACGGTCACCAGCTTAGAGTCAGACTTGACGTCGCAGGAGCCATCACCCTTGGCATGGTCGCCGCCACCATTAGGGCCATAGAAGAAGTCCATGTGGTGAATCCAGATATTGGAGTTGTCAGTATCAAGTGACAGCCCGTCGTCCATACAGCGCATGATGCCAAAGTTGCGGAACTCCACACTCTTGCTGTTTCGTATCAGGAAACCGAAGCCATAAATGGTGGCGTCGTCGCCAATACCCTCGAAGGTGAGGTTCAGCTCGGAATCAGCCTTGCGACCTTTCACCTGGATGCCCTCTTCGCTACTGCCAATGGCATCAAGGTCAGCCTTTTTGATAAGACCGATGAATCGGAAAGCGATAGGGGTCTGGTCCTGTCCTTTCTCGTAGGCGGCAATGATAGCCTGAAGACCCACACAGGGGTTCTGCGTGGCACCAGCCACATCGGTAGAAATGGTCTTGGCATTGTCTTTCGTGACATACAGTACTTTAGCACCAGCCTTCAGCGTGCCGTCTGCCTTGTAGGCTCCTGGCTCATAATCATTTTTGAAGGCAAATCCCTCACGACTGTAGTTCTTCACCTCCAGCAGACCTGTCTCGCTGGCAAATGCCGTCAGCTCCGTACCGTCGCCATTCACAGGAACAACTCTCAGCTGATAGTCTGTACCAGCCTTCAGACCCACCACGTCAGCACGTCCGTAGGTGCCGTAGTTGCGAACCAGTTCTCTGTCGATTTGTGTAAAGTCGCTATACTGGCCTCCTTTGACGTAGACATTGTATTTCCGGATATTATCATATAGGTCGAACTTCACATAGGCAGACTCCAACCACCCTTTGGCCTCTGTAATGTTAACTTTGGCTGTGATGGCTTTCGCAAACGAGATGGAAGTCACATTATTAAGATATTGGTCCTGTCCTGCCGTCACCTTGCCATTGTCGAAGGCCAGTTTCTGTACGTCAGCCGTATTATAGTATTTAGAGGTGCCATCCGTCAGTTCCAGTTGTACCTGATTCTTGGTGGCATCCTGGGTAACATCGCTTTGTGCTTGAGCGTTCATGCCCACCATCAGGGCGAGCAGCGCGAAGATAGATGATAGCTGTTTCATGGCTTGTGTCCTCCCTTTACTTGATGAGTATCTTCTTTCCGTCTATCACGTAGAGTCCTGGCTGCAGGCGGGCAACACTGTTGCCCACATACTCACCTTTCAGCGTATAGACTTTCTTCCCTTCCAGGCCAGCGTGACGTGCAATGGTGAGACGCTCCTCGATACTCGTTGCATTGCTGAAGGTAATGACAACGTCTGCCAAGTCGTAGGTGGCATCAGCTGTTCCGTTGTTGTACTTGATGGTCATCTTATCACCATCGAAGGTGATTTTCTGTACTTTCGTACCTTCAATAGTCGTCTTGGATTCGTTGTCAGCAAGGGCAACGGTGCAAAGCAGCAGCAGGCTGCCAGTCCATAGAATCTTTTTCATTTTTCGTCTTTGTAGTTTGATTTTGCTGCAAAGATACGAATAATTTCTCATTTATTTGTAACTTTGCACCCATGAATATTAACGACTTTGAAATAATGGCGCCTGTGGGCAGTCGTGAGTCGCTGGCTGCAGCGTTGCAGTCGGGGGCAGGCTCCGTCTATTTCGGTGTGGAGCAGTTGAACATGCGCTCGCACTCGGCCAACCATTTTACCATTGACGATTTACGTGAAATCGCAGCCACCTGCAAGGAACATGGGGTGAAGAGCTACCTGACGGTGAATACGATTATCTATGGCGAGGACATCGAACTGATGCATCAGATTATCGACGCTGCTGTTGAGGCTAAGATAACGGCTGTGATAGCCTGTGACATCGCGGTGATGACCTATTGCCGGCAGAAGGGCATGGAGGTGCATCTGTCCACGCAGTTGAACATCTCTAACATTGAGGCACTGAAGTTCTATGCCCAGTTTGCCGATGTGGTGGTGCTGGCTCGTGAGCTGAACCTCGACCAGGTGGCTGAGATATATCGTCAGATAGAAGAGCAGCACGTTTGTGGCCCTAAGGGTGAACTGGTGCGTATCGAGATGTTCTGTCACGGAGCTCTCTGTATGGCAGTCAGTGGCAAGTGCTATATGAGTCTTGACAACACAGGACGTTCTGCCAACCGCGGTGCCTGTATGCAGATTTGTCGTCGCAGCTATATCGTGACAGACCGTGAGACGGGTACAGAACTGGAGATTGACAACAAGTATATCATGTCGCCTAAGGACCTGAAGACCATCCGATTCATAGACCGTATGATGAAGAGCGGTGTGAGGGTATTCAAGATTGAAGGCCGTGCTCGCGGACCGGAATATGTATATACCGTAGTGAACTGCTATAAAGAGGCCATACAGGCGGTGTTAGACGATGCTTTCACCGAAGAGAAGAAAGACCAGTGGGACGAGCGTCTGGCCACCGTCTTCAATCGCGGCTTCTGGGATGGCTACTACCAGGGTCAGACACTGGGCGAGTGGAACCACAACTACGGGTCGAATGCGACGGAGCGTAAGCAGTATATCGGCAAAGGTGTAAAGTACTTCTCCAAACTTGGTGTGGCGGAGTTTACCGTCGAGGCTGACACCTTCTCTGTAGGTGATAAGATGCTGATTACGGGTCCCACTACGGGTGTGATGTATGTCACTGTTGACGAGATTCACGATGATGTGCAGGCAGTACAGACCGCCCAACAAGGGACGCGCGTAGCCTTTAAGGTACCCGACAAGGTACGTCCCAGCGATAAACTATTTAAGATAATAACAACCCAATAACGATATGACGATTAACGAGATACAAGACGAGATTATTGAGGAGTTCGCCGGTTTCGACGACTGGATGGACAAGTATCAGCTGCTGATAGACTTGGGTAACGAGCAGGAGGCGCTGGACGAGAAATACAAGGTGGAAAGCAATCTGATTGACGGATGCCAGAGCCGAGTATGGCTACAGGCTGACTATCATGACGGCATCATCGACTTCACGGCAGAGAGCGATGCGCTGATAGTAAAGGGTATCGTAGCCCTGCTAATCCGCGTACTCTCAGGACATACTCCTCAGGAGATACTGGATGCTGACCTGTATTTCATCGAACAGATAGGACTGAAGGAGCACCTGTCGCCCACGCGTTCGAACGGACTGCTGGCCATGGTGAAGCAGATGCGTATGTATGCCGTAGCCTTTAAGGCGAAGGGAGATAGTTAACGGGCTTCGTAGTCGTCGAGTTTCTTCAGGAAGAACTCGCGGAAGTCGCGCCAATGATAATAAGGGGCAATGTCTGTCGGGAGAGGCAGCGTGGCCTCTTTTTCGTTGAGCATAATCTTGAAGATGACATCCTTGTCCTGCGGATTCTCGCGATAGAAGACGAACTGCAGGTTGGCACCCATTGGGATGATGTCGCTGACCCACCAGCCGTGCTTCTCTACCTCTTCCAGGTCCTCCGTCTGGAAATTGTAGCCGTTAAGTCCTAACAGACAGGTCAGCGGCATAATCATCGTGTCGTGACCATAGCGCAGCTGTGCACCAGGCTTGTCGAGCAGGATACAGCTGTCGGCATCCTGTATAATCTTACGGAGCAAATGGCGCTGGCTGTAGGGCTGGCAACCACCGTTGAGCAGCGACGGACCGTATGAGATGTACCACCATGCATTCTCATTCTGCCAGAAGAGATAGAGGTCTTCCAGCGTGAAGAGGTCTGCCATCCGCACCTGGTCGTACGTCTTGGTGTTCAGTTGTACGAGCTCAGTCTTCAGCAGGTAATAGTTCAGTGCTACGTCGTCGATGTTTTTCCTGACGAATGCCGTATCTGTGAAAATCATCTCCATCAGTCGCCAGTTGTGCTTACGCGGATTGTTGAATTCCTTGAAAGCCGACTCGGCCTTGCGGGTCATCATGCTGTCACGCAGCTGTTTATCCTGGAAGTTCAGGTACCACATATCCTCATGCGCGGCATTCATGTCCACCTGTAGGCGCGGGTTCATCGACTTGAGCTGTTGAAGAGCGGACCCCATGGAGAGCATGCAGCGGCTCATGGTGGTGCTGCGAGCCTGGATGTGAGCGTCGCCTTCGAACACCTCAGGGAAGTTCTGCATCATGCGGCGTGCAATGTCGCGGTGCTGCTTATGTCCCAACGGGCTGAGGTCGCCCCAGCGTTCTTGTGAGTCGTGTATGATGTTGGCCAGCTGCTTGCGAAGGTCGAGTCCCAGCTGGGTGAGTTTTTTCTCCTTGTATCCTTTCTGTAGAATCTGCAGGGGTGTGATGTAAGCCTTTCGACTGCTCAGGTATCGAGAGCCGTGACGCCCGTAGTGGCTGATGTAGAAAGGATGCTTTCCTGCCGGTGGTGGTGTTTGTGGCGTCGTGATGGTGTCTGGATAGATGCGATAGTTGGTGGCGGCAAAGTAGCGGTCTGCCTGAATCTGGTCGAAGGCTGCCTGCGCCCATGTGGCGGTACTGCTGACGATGAGTGCGACGAGCAGGACAAACGTCTGATATACGGTATTCCTACTTTTCATACGCATCTAACTTTTTAAGGTAATACTCGCGGAAATCGCTCCATCTGTAGTATGGATAGCGGTCGGCAGGCAGCGGAAGGGTGGCTTCCTGCTCGTTGAGCAACACTTTGAACAGCACCTCTTGGTCCTGTGGGTCTGTTCGGTAGAACACGAACTGGATATTGGCAGCCATAGGCAGGACACGGTAGTCGACCCATCCCTTCGACTCGAGCGACTCCAGATTGTTGGTAGCCAACCCGTAACCATTCAAGTCTAACAGGCAGATGAGCGGCATCACCACCACATCGTCGCCATAACGCAACTGGGCACCATGCCGGTCTGTCTGCATGAACTCATCGGCATCGGTTATGATTTTGCGCAGCAGACGGCGCTGTGTATAAGGCTGGGTACCGCCATTCTGAGGCCACGCACCGTAGTTGACATACCACCAGACATTGTTTTTCTTCCAGTTGGTGTAGAGCTCGTCGTGGCTGAAGATATCGTAGAGCGTCACCTGACTGCTAAGTATCGTGTTCTGCTGGATGCTGGCCAGCTTGAACATCAGGTCGCTGAACTCTTCGATGTTAACATGCTGCCGCACGTAGTTCATGTCGTTGAACAGCTTCTTCAGGAAGTGATGGCTGGTGGGGTGCTTGCTGACGAATTTCTGGAATTGCAGCTGGGCTATCGAGTCGTTGCGGATCTTCTTCAGTCTGTAGTCCGAGGCATTCATGAAAAACTGGTCGGAATGGCTGGCATCATGGGTTATCCGTAGCTGCGGACATAGGGTGACCAGTTGCAGCAGGGCGCTCTCCATCGACATGATACTACGCGTAAAGACCATGCTTCTGGCGTCTATCTCAGCGGTGTCCTTAAACACTTCGGGGAAGTGCTCTACCATACGCTGCACAATCTGTTCCTCTTGCTGGTGACCTAACGGGGTGAGCTCGTACCAGCGGTTGGTGGCCTCCTGGCGAATCAGGGCGATACGGTGCAGGACATCACGTCCCAGCGGGGTGAGCTTGCCTGACGACTCGGCCTGCTGAAGCACTTGCCAAGGGCCGTCGTAGTTTTTGATTTTGGAATGATAGCGTGAACCGCTTCGTCCGTAATGGCTGATGAAGAAAGGATGCTTGCCTTGTGGGGCAGGGCTCAGCGAGGCGCGTGGAGTGGGGTAGGCCATATAGGTACTGGCCGAACAACGCTTGTCGCTGAGTATCTCCTGGCGGGCAGATTGTGCGTTGGAAGTTGTAGTTATAGTAATGAAAGCTGCTAATAGCAGTAACTTTTGCATAAAGTATTTCCTAATTTGTGTGCAAATTTAAGAAAAAAGTTGTATATTTGCAACAGAATAAGTAAAAAAGTGACTTACTATGGCTAAAAATCTGAATTGGCAGGATGAATACTGGCTGCTGGTCATGCAGCTTTATCTGCGAAAGCCCGTTGGTGTCAAACCGATGTACAGCCGCGATTCCGTATTCCTTAGTCTGGAACTTCACATCGTCCCGGAACAGCTTTTTGCACGCCAGTGTGAGATAGCCCATCTGGAGACTCCGCGCATTGAACGCATGTGGGAAGAGTACAGCCGCAACCCCAAGCGGTTGACGCGTGCGGTACAGATGCTGCGCAGCATGATAGGCTTCAACAATGCAGGAGATTTCTACGATGGGGTAGACGTGGTAGAGACTTTCGAACACGACTTCCGACCCTTGGAAGGCGAGGAAAGGCTGATGCCGATATCGCTTGTGCTGATTCTGGACCTTTATTTCCGTCTCACACCACCCACAATGGTCAGGGAGACCCCTGAGGTGCAGGAGCTGGCACGAAAGATGAAGGTGCCTGTGGAATTGATAGTCGATGTGTTAGACGTCTTCCAGTATTGCGACCCCTACTTGAAGCGCCGCGATGTCATCATTCATCCGCTGCTACAGCCCTGTCAGCAGATATGGGGGCGATATGGTAACATGGATACGCAGAAGTTAGCATCGTATGCCGTACAGCTGATGGCATATTATCAATAGGGGGATGTGATGGGTGTTGAGGAGTGAGAGTTGAGAAAAAGCAAAAATCTTTTTGCCTTTTATTGGTTATTTTGTAACTTTGCAGCCTGAAATATGGTACAGGAGCAGAGACAGGAACAACGACTTACGCAACAGCAGAAGCTGGCGCAGAGTGTCACGCAGCAGCAATTGTTGCAGGCGCAGTTGACAGAACTGCCTATTACCCAACTGCTTGAACGCGTCAATGCAGAGATGGACGACAACCCCGCCCTGGAAATCTCCCCTGACGAACCGGATTATCCGGAAAATCCGGATAATCCAGACAATCCGGAAAATCCGGACACCCTCCCAACCTACGAGCAAGAGGAACGCCAGTCAGCACTGGATGCCGCCCTGGAGTCTATTGGCCGTGATGACGAGGAACTGCCTATCTATCACGGTGGTATGTCTAGTCAAGAGGAACGAGAAGAGGTGGTCTATGGGCAGACGGAGTCATTCTACGACCAGCTGAAAGAGCAGATGGGTATAGCAGACCTGACGGAGAGGGAGCAGACCGTCATGGAATATCTGATTGGTTCGCTGGATGACGACGGGTTGTTGCGCAAGCCCCTGCATAGCATTGCTGACGAGCTGGCCATCTACCATAATGTCGACGTGTCGGAGGCAGAGATTGAACAGGTGCTGTACAAGTTGCAGGAGTTCGACCCTGCCGGCATAGGAGCCCGCTCGCTACAGGAGTGCTTGTTGTTGCAGATACAACGGAAAGACCCGTCGCGTCTGAAGGAACTGATGTTGCTGGTTGTGCAAGACTATTTTGAACTGTTCACCAAGAAACACTGGGAGAAGCTGCAACAGGCATTGCAGCTGACCGACCTTCAGGCAGAGACACTGATTAAGGAGCTGCGTAAGCTGAACCCCAAGCCAGGGACGGCGATGGGCGAGGTGGTAGGACGCTCCGTACAGCAGATTACCCCTGACTTCATCATTGATACGCAAGACGACGGCACCGTCACCTTCACACTGAATAGCGGTGATATTCCCGAGCTGCACGTGTCGCAGTCGTTCTCGGACATCCTGCGAGAGTATCAGACCAATAAGGAAAACATGAGCCGCCAGATGAAGGAGGCGCTGTTGTATACCAAGAAGAAAGTGGATGCCGCACAAGGCTTTATCGAGGCCATCCGTGTCCGAAGGCGTACCCTGACGGTGACCATGCATGCCATCATCCAGTGGCAGCACCGTTTCTTTGAAGATGGCGATGAGGCTTCCCTGCGCCCTATGATACTGAAAGACATCGCTGAGAAGACGGGACTTGACTTGAGTACCATCTCACGGGTGTCGAACTCGAAGTACGCACAGACCCGATGGGGCACGTTCCCCCTCAGATACTTCTTTAGCGATGGCTATGTGACGGCTGAGGGTGAGGAACTGTCGACACGTGAGATTAAGGTGGCCCTACGCGATATCATTGATGCGGAGGATAAACGTAAGCCGTTGAGCGATGATGCCCTGAAAGCAGAGCTGACAAAGCGTGGCTACCCCATAGCCCGCAGAACGGTGGCCAAGTATCGTGAACAATTAGGCATTCCTATAGCAAGACTGAGAAGATGAGACGAGAACGACGAATGATTCTGGCTGCTCGTGTCATGAGCATGCTGTTTACCCCCTTCTATCTGCCTATGGTGGGGCTGGTAGCGCTTTTCTTGTTTAGCTACCTCAGTATCTTCCCGTTGTATTATAAGGTGGAGGTGCTGACGATGGCCTACCTCTTCACCATCCTGATACCTACGGTGATGATTCACCTCTACCGCCGTTACCAGGGCTGGAACCTGATAGAGCTGGGACACCGTGAGCGACGTATGGTGCCTTACGTCATCTCCATCGTCAGCTATTTCACGTGTATCTATGTGATGGAGCGTCTCCACATGCCCCACTTCATGAGCGCTATCATCATCGCTGCCTTGCTGTTGCAGATAGTGTGTGCCTTGATTAATATATGGTGGAAGATTTCCACACACACAGCAGCCATTGGCGGAGTGGCAGGAGCCTTGTTCGCCTTTGCCGAGTATCTGGATTTCAATCCCGTGTGGTGGCTCTGCCTCATCTTCTTTCTGGCAGGCCTGCTGGGAACCAGCCGCATGATTCTGCGTCAGCATAGTCTCTTGCAAGTCGTGGTGGGCTTCTGGGTTGGCTTTGTTTGTGCCGCTTTGGCGATATTATTTATGTAATCAGAGATATGAAACCAATTGTAAGCATTATCATGGGCAGCACGAGCGACCTGCCCGTTATGGAGAAAGCCTGCAAGCTGCTTGACGAGCTGCAGGTACCGTTCGAGGTGAACGCCCTCTCGGCTCATCGCACACCAGAGGCTGTCGAGGCCTTTGCCAAGGGAGCCAAGGAGCGTGGATTGAAGGTGATTATTGCTGCTGCGGGAATGGCTGCTGCCCTTCCTGGCGTGATAGCAGCCTCTACGACACTGCCTGTTATCGGTGTTCCCATCAAGGGTATGCTCGATGGTTTGGATGCCATGTTGAGCATCATTCAGATGCCTCCAGGCATTCCTGTGGCTACTGTGGGAGTGAATGGTGCACAGAATGCCGCTATCCTGGCTGTTGAGATGCTGGCATTGAGCGATGAGGCCATTGCCCAGCGTCTGGCTGACTATAAGGGTGGACTGAAGGCTAAGATAGAGAAGGCCAACAAAGACTTAGCAGAAATCAAGTATGAGTACAAGACGAATTAGCAGTGTCGCCCATGTGGGCAACATCGCCATTGGTGGTGACAACCCCATTCGCATTCAGTCGATGGCAACCACCGATACCAACGACACCGAGGCCTGCGTGGCTCAGGCCAAGCGTATCATTGATGCGGGTGGCGAACTGGTCCGATTCACTACGCAGGGCACTCGTGAGGCTGAGAACATGAAGAATATCTCAGCACGTCTGAAGGCTGACGGCTACCAGACTCCACTGGTGGCTGATGTCCACTTTACGGCTCATGTGGCTGACGTGGCTGCGCAGTATTGCGAGAAGGTGCGTATCAATCCGGGAAACTATGTCGACCCGGGTCGCACTTTTAAGCATCTGGAGTACACCGATGAGGAATATGCTGCCGAACTGAAGAGGATTGAGGAGAAGCTGGTGCCTTTCCTCAACATCTGTAAAGCGCACCATACTGCTGTGCGCATCGGTGTGAACCACGGCTCGCTCTCCGACCGTATCATGTCGCGCTATGGTGACACGCCTGCCGGCATCGTCGAGAGCTGCATGGAGTTCCTGCGCATCTTCCAGCGCGAGCAGTTCAACGATGTGGTCATCAGCATCAAGGCTTCTAATACGGTGGTGATGGTGACTACCGTCCGCCTGTTGGTCGAGACGATGGACAAGGAGGATATGCACTATCCGTTGCACCTTGGTGTGACAGAGGCTGGCGAAGGCGAGGATGGCCGTATCAAGAGTGCCGTAGGCATTGGCGCCCTGCTGACCGAAGGCATCGGTGACACCATCCGTGTGTCGCTCTCTGAGGAGCCGGAGTGTGAGATTCCCGTGGCCCGTAAGCTGGTCGACCTCATCCCTGAGTGTACTCGTCTGCGTGAGGAGGCTGTAAAGAGCATCCAGAACGATACCATCACGCTGCATGTCGATGCTCCCGACTACGAGACCTTGCAGCTGAAGGCGGCCATGGCGGTAGGTGGCTTGCTGATTGACCGCAAGGCCACGAAACTGGTCCTTCACTCTTCACTCCTTCCTCTTCACTCTTCACTCAGCGACGCCATTCTTCAGGCCGCCCGTATCAAGTTCACCAAGACGGAATACATCTCTTGTCCGGGTTGCGGGCGTACCTTATATAATTTACAGGAGACCATTGCACGTATCAAGGCAGCCACCAGTCACCTGGTGGGTCTGAAGATAGGCATCATGGGTTGTATCGTCAACGGACCTGGTGAGATGGCGGATGCCGACTATGGCTACGTAGGTGCCGGACGTGGCAAGATATCACTCTACAAGCAGAAAGTCTGTGTAGAGAAGAACATCCCGGAGGAAGAGGCTGTCGATAAGCTGTTGGAGCTGATTAATAACGACCGTCGATAGACTCTTTACAGGTTTTTCCGATAGCAACGATGGCGTCGATGCTGGGTGGCTTCCAAATATTGCCACTGCGACAATACGCCCTCGTTGCTTTCCATTTGTGGACCGGTCTCCGCCCATTCAAAATGGTAGCGTTGAAACCAGCGTATCAGGTCGTCGAAAATCAGCGCATTGGCACCCTTCGCCCTGTATTCGGGCAGCACGCCAATCAGCAACAGGTCTACAATAGGTGTCTTGTGCCATTTCAGAATCTTCAGCAGGTGCCACCAGCCAAAGGGCAGGTAGCGTCCGTCGCGTGTCTTCTGCATAGCCCTCGAGAAGGAGGGGAACGTGATGCCAAAGCCTACCATCTTGTCGCCGTCCATGACCGCTGTGATGAGGTTCAGGTCGGCTATCTTGATGTAGTCGTTGACCAGTTTGTCTATCTGGCGATTGCTGAGCTGGCTGAAACCATACAGGTCTTTGTAAGTGGTGTTGAGCAGGTCGAACAGCTGACGGCCATATCCTTCGTCAATGAGTTCCTTGCGGGTGAACTTATGAACACGCAGCCCATAGCGCTTGCGAACCATCTCCGTAATCTTTGAGAATTTGTCGGGCACCTTCTCGGGCACTTTGACTTTCATCTCCACCCAGTCGTTGGCTTTCTCAAACCCTTCCATCTGCTCCATGTGTTGGGCGTAGTAAGGGTGATTGTAGTTGATATACATGGTGGACAGCTGGTCGAAGCCTTCTATCAACATGCCCTCGCGGTCGGTATCGATGAATCCTAACGGACCGGCCAGCTCCGTCATGCCTTGTGCACGACCCCACTCCTCAACGGCTTGGAGCAGTGCCTTCGACACCTCTTTATTATCTATAAAGTCGAACCATCCGAAGCGTACCTGCTTACGCTGCCAGCGCTCGTTGGCGCGGCGGTTGATGATGGCAGCGATACGCCCCACTATTTTTCCGTCGCTGAAAGCCATAAAATATTTGGCGTCACAACACTCGAAGGACGGATTCTTATCGCTCCGAAGTGTGTTCATCTCTTCATTGAATAGAAAAGGTACGACGCAGTTGTTACCGCGGTATAAATCGTAGTAGAACTGAATGAATTGAGTCAGTTCCTTGCGATTGGTCACTTCTTTGATTTCAATCCTACTCATGGCTGCAAAGGTAGTGCAAATCGAGCGAAATGCAAAATAAATTAGTATTTATTTTCATTTCCGAGATGCAGCCTACCTAAGAAAGGAGTTCAAAGCTGCTCGATATACTGCGATAGCTGGCGGTAGAAAGGATGCCGCGTCATGGTCTGTTTGTCGCCTAAGATGATGAGTTTCATCCGTGCCCGCGTGATGGCGACATTCATTCGACGCAGGTCACGGAGGAATCCTATCTGCCCTTCGTCATTCGAACGTACCAAGGAGATGACGATGACGTCGCGCTCCTGGCCTTGGAACCCATCCACCGTATTGACGCTGATAAGACGGCGGAAGGGCTTGAAGTATTCACGTTTCATCAGCAGTCGTCGCAGATACTGCACCTGAGCGCGATAGGGTGAGATGATGCCTACATCGATGCGCTCGTCTAGCAGACGCTGCTTGCCGATACGCTCGAAGTAGTGTTGCAGCGTGTCAAGGGTCAGCTCCGCCTCAGTTTTGTTGATGCGCCCGAACGACTCACCCACAAACTGCTCCCGGTAATCCGGATAATCCGGATTATCCGAGCATTCCGGATTATCCGGATTTTCCGGCCAAATCCACTCCATTGCCGTGTCAAGGTCCAGCATGCTGCGATATTTCACTTCGGGGGCACTCTCCACCTTCCCCTCGTAGAAATAGTTACTGCTAAACCGCATGATGTCATCGTTCATGCGGAAGTGTTTCGGATAATCGCAAATGGTTGTAAATCAGCATATAGCGGGGAGTACCCATAATTGAAAGGTACAAAAAAGTGTAATTGCAATCTGGGGGTGTTCGGCATGATTGGAACGCAAAATTCGGGTTGA
>JAGAWQ010000159.1 GCA_017941345.1 Prevotella sp.
AATTTCAACGAGGGCGGTTACCTGACCATCGGTTTCTGCGGCTCTCAGCCCGAGACCGCCGACTGGTACACCAACAACGGTTCGCTCTACATGACCTCGCTGGCCTTCATGCCCCTCGGCCTGCCTGCCAACCATCCCTTCTGGACCGATGCCCCGCAGCCCTGGACGCAAGTCAAAGCCTGGGGCGGACAACCTTTCCCCAAAGACCACCGCTGGTCCGACTGAAATTTCAATGAAACGTCAACATTTGTCACTATTTTAGACCTATCACTGTACACAACTTCAGCACATCGTTTTCAAAGGTGTCCTTATTGATGGCCTTATTCTTGGTGACAGAACGACAGTTGTAGATAGTTTGTGGGGAGAGGAAGAGCAGGCCTGCGATGTCTGCGGTATTCTTAACACCCAGACGGATGAGAGCGAAAGTCCGCTGTTCGGTTGTAAGGGTCGTAGGTGACTTCTGCTGGATGCGTCCTTCCTCTGTGAGTAAGGCATTAAACTCTTCTACGAAGGTTGGGTATAGTTCGATGAACGCCTTATCGAAACGAGTGAGAAAGGTTGCCGCATCTTCCTCGGATATTCGGGCTGATGAAATGGTCTGAAGTAAGTCCTGTGCTTGGTTGGCCTTGATCTTTCGCTTGACAAGCGTCTGGTATTTCCCCAGTTTGTCGATGTACTTGGCACAGAGGTCGATATAGATACTGGCAAGACCTTCACGGCGTTTGTTAGTGTTTATTAGTTTCTGGTTCAGCCCATGTAACTGATCATTTAATTCTGCTTGGCAGTGGATGCTCTCGGCTAATTGTTGATTAAGTACATTCAATTGCTGATTATTATCTGCCAGTTCCTGCCTTCTGGTCGTCAGTTTGCGATTCTGCCGAAGAATGAAATAAGCAGTGGCCAACAAACCAAAAACAAGTAGGGAGATAAAAATCAGGGCGTAAGTCAGATTTTTGTTCTGCCCTTTAATGGTAGCTTGATAACTGGTAACAATCTGAGGCAGGACGCGAGAAACTTCAATCATGCGCAGCCTGTTATTGTAAAATTTCGCATCTTCCATGGATACCTTGATATATTGTTCTGCCCGTTCCACATCACCTTGCTCAAAAAGAGTCATGGCGATACTCATCAGGGCAGAATTCTCCATGTTGGAGCATTTCAGATCACATTGGCTGGCTCTGATTAGATACTCCATTCGTTTGTCGTATTCGCCACGTACCGCATGATTACCTGCCAATGCATAGCAGGCCATCGCGTATTCGCGTACATTATCTTTATATTTCTCAAGCACACGCTCATAATGTTCACGTGCCTTTACTGGGTCTATATCGATATAGACGAACTTTTCACCCATGTAATAGTCATAGAAAGGTTCGTCAGGTGACAAATTGGCAATGGCCTTCTCCAAATATTGCTTTGCTATTGCCCGGTATCGAGGGGCGTATGTGCTATCGTTGGCGAAACTAGTTTTATAAGAATAATGGGTGAAGTAGTGAAAGTAGTAATAAAACATCGCATCCTTCTGAACAGTCGCTGAATCGATACTGTTCAGAATGTCGAGTGCCTCGCTGTAAAGGCCGCTGATGGATAGCAATTCTGAACGATGTAGTTGGAAACGGTTAATATAGTTCTGATTGTGCTGCTGGAGTGCTAACTGGTAGCCTTTCTCGGCATAGCACATCGCTGAGTCAAACTTAAATACATGGTATTCGGTATAAATATCGGTGTAGAGCCTCAGTAGCATGTTGCTGTCACGTTCGGCCTTTGCTTGTTGTTTCAGCAGGGCTATCTTGTCTTCTTTTGCCTTAATAAACTCCCCACGGCTGGCAATCGTCTGATCCAGTTCCTTCAGCATCTGTTCGGTGTCGGCTTGGGCGGTAAAAAATGTAAAAGTAAGGGTCAGTAATAGCAATAATCTGGTCATAACAGGTAATTTTTCCGCAAATATAAGAAGAATACTTGAATGAGTAAAGTTTACTATGGAGTTTTTAAGAATTATTATAAGTTACTGATATACAAATAAATAAAACCTTCAAGATTTTCAACTACTTTACTAAATCATTACTATGAGATACAATCTGTCAGAATCTTCCCTAACTTTGCAACCGAAAACGATAATTTTTATCAATAACTCAAAAATTAACTCATTATGAACAAAAGCAATTCAATCAGAAGACTACTGCTGTTCGTTGCAGGATTCTTGATGACCGTGGTCTCTTATGCGCAGATTACGGTAAGTGGTAATGTGACCGATGATACTGGCGAACCAGTTATTGGTGCCAGTGTGATGGTTGCTGGCACAAGTACAGGTACCGTGACAGACTTTGACGGTAACTACTCTATTGCAAAGGTTGACCCCAAAGCATCACTGAAGGTCTCTTATATTGGTTACAAGACGGAAGAAGTTGCCGTTAATGGACGTACCAAAATTGATATTCAATTAAAGCCGGATAATGAAGTACTTGACGAAGTGATCGTCGTGGGTTATGCTGTTGGTAGCAAGCGTACAGTTTCTGGTGCCATCGATCGTGTGAAGAAAGAAGATATGAACAAAGGTATTGTCAGCAGTCCCGCAGAAGCCTTGAAGGGCAAGGTGGCTGGTGTAGTTATTACCCAGAGCGGTGGAGACCCGATGGGCGGTACTAACATTCGTGTACGTGGTACTACTTCTTTGTCAGGTGGTAATGACCCGCTGGTGATCATCGATGGTGTTTTCTCTGACATGACAATGTTCAATTCTCTCGCTCCAAATGATATTGAGAGCATGACCATCCTGAAGGATGCCTCTGAGACAGCCCAGTACGGTTCACGCGGTGCTTCGGGTGTTATCGTAGTGACAACGACTAAGGGCAAGATGGGCTTCTCCAACATCAGTTATACAGGTCAGTTTGGCGTGAACACGGTGTTCAAGAACCTGGATATGCTTTCCGCCGCTGACTATCGCAGGACTGCCAATAATCTCGGCTTGACCTTTACGGATATGGGTGGAAGCACCAACTTCTTAGAGGAAATTGAACGCAAGACGGGTCTGACCCAGAACCATAACGTGGCTTTCTCTTCTGGCAACGAGAACTCAAATATGCGCGCATCTATTGGCTATATCCAGAAGCAGGGTGCTCTGAAGAACTCCGACATGCAGAACTGGACGGTGAAGTTCGACGGTACGCAGTACGCCTTCAATAAGCACCTGAAACTCGAACTCGGTATCCTCGGCTCTCAACGCGACGGTAATATCCAGTACTCCATGCAACGTATGTTCTACTCCGCCGCTGCATACAACCCCACCTATCCCAACACGAAGAATGCTGAAGGCAAGTGGGACGAGGACCTTCTGGCCAACGAAATCTACAACCCGCTGGGACTGTTGGAGATTGACAACTTTTATAAGGATACTTCTGCCAACATTCATGGTAAAGCTACTTGGACTATCCTTGATGGTCTTACTCTCTCTGCATTTGGCTCGTATTCTTATTGGAACCGCGACAATAAATTCTATATCCCCAATGACATCCGTCAGGGTGAACTCAACGGTAACGGCTGGGCCTACATCGCCAATACCAACCGCAAGGACCTGATGGGTAACATCATGCTGAACTACTCGAAGGACTTCGGACTGCACCACATCGATGCCCTCGCCTTGATGGAGGGGCAGCGCTACAAGACGTTCTGGCACTCAACGCAGGCCAAGGGCTTTGAGACCAACTACTTCAAGTATAACAACCTGAAGGCTGGGGCCAACGTGGCTTGGGGTGACAATGCCTCGGATGCCACGGAATACACACTGAGCAGCTACATGGCTCGCGTGAACTATATGTATGCCGACCGCTATATTGCCACCGTGAACCTCCGTACTGACGGTTCGTCGAAACTGGGCAGTGGTCAGAAGTGGGGTGTATTCCCCTCTGCATCGGCAGCATGGGTCATCAGTAACGAGCCGTTCATGAAGAAATACCGCAACATTGATCAATTGAAGGTACGAGCCGGCTACGGTGTCACAGGTAACCAGGATGCCATTAGTCCCTACAACTCCCTGGCCCTGATGGAGCCTAACGGTGTCACATCGGTAAATGGAACAAACACCACCACCTTCGCCGTGACTTCCAACAGCAATCCCGACCTGAAGTGGGAAATCAAAAAGACCTTCGATGCAGGCTTTGACCTCTCGATGTGGAAGAACCGCCTGACCGTCACCTTCGACTGGTACACTTCTACCACCAGCGACATGCTCTATACCTATACCGTGCCTGTTCCCCCGTTCACCTACGACCGTCTGCTGGCCAACATGGGTGAGATGCAGAATACTGGCTTTGAGATTGCAGTACGTGGTGATATCATCCGCACAAAGGATTTCACCTTCAACTCTGGTGTGAACTTCTCTTATCAGAAAAATAAGCTGAAGAGTTTAAGCGGTACCTATAAAGGACAGCCTCTGACTACCAGTGAGCACATCGCTGTGGCCAATGTCGGTGCAGCAGGTCTGACGCAGAACACAGGTGTGTCCTATCTGATTGAGGGCCAGCCCATCGGCGTCTTCTACCTGCCTCACTGCACAGGTATTGACGAGAACGGTCAGTACATTCTAGAAGACCTCGATGGCAATGGTAGCATCGACACGGGTGACAGCGGCGACCGTCAGGTATGCGGTCAGGCTTTGCCAAAGATGTTCCTCGGCTGGGATTTCGGCTTTAAGTATAAAAACTGGGATCTGACGATGCAGTTTAATGGTGCTTTCGGTCATAAGATTTATAATGGTACCAGCATGACCTATAGCAACATGAGCAACTTCCCAACCTATAACGTGATGAGTGATGCTCCTTCGAAGAATAACGGTAAGGGCATCTACGATATACAAATCTCTGATTACTGGCTCGAGAAGGGTGACTACGTGAACTTTGAGTATGCTTCACTGGGCTACAACTTCACAAAAGAGGCACTTGGCGTTGACTGGATTCAGAATCTGCGTTTGGCTCTTTCTTGCAACAACATCTGCACATTCACTGGCTACAGTGGCCTGACGCCAATGATTAACTCTGCCAGCCTCGCCGACAACATCGGCCTTGACGATAAGCAGATCTATCCGCTCTGCCGTACCTTCACTCTCTCATTGTCTGTCAACTTCTAAAGAGAATTGAAAAATTGAAGAATTGAAAAAATTGAAAATAAGCATATCGATTATGAAAAAATATATATTTGGCTCTTTACTTCTTTCAGCAACACTGCTGACAAGTTGCTCACTTGACGAGACCCCTCAGAGCAAGTTCAGCGAGGCCGAGGCCTTCAAGAGCTCGACACTG
Source organism: Prevotella sp. (assembly GCA_017941345.1). Lineage (GTDB taxonomy): Bacteria > Bacteroidota > Bacteroidia > Bacteroidales > Bacteroidaceae > Prevotella. Next base: position 5,295 of record JAGAWQ010000159.1, read on the forward strand.
ATTTATGTAAACACGGTGGCCAACGTCTATTCTGCCATCGGCAACGGCCTTTATGGCAGTGACGGCAGCAGTGTCCACACCCTTCAGGAATTCTCCTCCGATGCCACGATGCTCCCTGGCCGTCAGGGCGACTGGGTGGACGGCGGCAAGTGGCAGAACATCTTCCTGCACAACTTCGAGTCGTCGGTCGATTCCTATAATAACATCTGGAACCATCTCTATGGCATCATCGGACTCTGCAACTCCTCTATCGACAAACTCGAACAGTTCAAGGCGGAGAATCCCGATTGCGAGACTTATATCTATGAGCTTCGTGCCATCCGCGCTCTTTACTATTACAATGCGATGGACTTGTTCGGCCAGATTCCTGTGGTGACCTCTTCATCTGTCAGCACTTCCGACGTGGCACAGTCCAACCGTTCTGAGGTATTCAAGTTCGTCATTACGGAACTGGCCGAGTGCCTGCCCCACCTCTCTGACGGCAAGTGCCAGAACCAGGGTGACTACTATGGCCGCATGACCAAGGCTGTGGCCTATATGTGTATGGCCAAGTGCGCCATCAATGCCCCTGTCTATACCGTGGACAACACCTCAGAGACCAGTTATCAGGCTTTCGTCGGTGATGACCTCAGTGGAGCCTGCACGGCCAGCGAGACCAAGGGCGCAGCCGTATCGCAGACAGGCAAGGGTATCAACATCACCGTTGACGGCACAGCCCGCAATGCCTGGGAGACCGTTAAGTATTGTGTAGATCAGCTGAAGGCCCTCGGATATGCGCTGCAGCCTGTCTATGCCGACAACTTCATCGTAGCCAATCAGAGTTCGGTGGAGAATATCTGGGTGCGCCCCAACGATGATAAGATTTATAAGGTGTATGACTATAACCGCATGCGCTCACTCCACTATAACCACGCCGGTGCCATCGGCTACTCAGGTTGGAACGGTGCCTGCTCCACTGTACATCAGATGAAAGTCTATGGCTACGGCACAGAGAATGTTGACCCACGTCTGGCTCTGAACTTCTACACCGATATGGACTATGTAGAGGAGTGTGGCGCACCCGTCAATGATGGTGCCACGGACAAGGATTTGGAGTACATGCCGTTAGAGGCAGTGGTTGATTTCCCTGCCGGAGCCGATGCCCACAAGGTGAAGTGCGCCGGTGCCCGCTTCAAGAAGTATGAGTACGACCGCTCAACCACCATCAACGAGTGCATCAACAACGACCTCGTCATTTGGCGCTATGCCGACGCACTGCTGCTGAAGGCAGAAGCCGAATACCGCCTGGGTAATACTGGTGCCGCCCTCGACCTCGTGAATCAGGTTCGCAGCCGTGTGAATGCTGAGCCTCGTACATCCCTCACCCTGAACGACCTGCTCGATGAGCGTATGCTCGAACTGGCCTGGGAGGGCGTTCGCCGTCAGGATCAGGTACGCTTCTGTACCTTCACCCAGCCCACTGCCGACCGCTATGTCGGAGTATGGCATAATGCCTCGGCTGGCGACTACAATAACGATACGAAGGGTTACACCAACGTCTATCCCATCCCGTATGCTGTGCTGAACCTGAACACCAACCTCAAGCAGAATCCAGGCTATGCGAATTAAACGACTGCTTCATCAAAGTGCCCTGGCTCTGACCATTGCCTGCCTCTCATCGGGCAGTGCGATGGCTCAGAAGGGGCCGAAGTGGCTGAGCGATGCAGTGTTCTACCAGATTTATCCGTCATCGTATATGGATACGGATGGCAATGGTATCGGCGACCTGCCTGGTATCACTTCGAAACTCGACTACATCAAGTCCATCGGTGTCAATGCCCTGTGGCTGAATCCCATTTTTGAATCGGGCTGGTTTGATGGCGGCTATGATGTGATCGACTATTATAAGGTGGATCCTCGTTTTGGCACAAACAGCGACTTAGTGACGTTGGTAACTGAAGCGCATAAGCGTGGCATTAAAGTGTGTCTCGATCTGGTGGCAGGTCACACCAGCAGCGAATGCGCCTGGTTTAAGGCGTCGGCCGAGAAAGATCCCAACGGGCGTTATAGCGACTACTTCATCTGGCTCGACAATATCTCTGATGCCGAGAAAAAGGAAATCGAGGAACGCATGAAAGAACCTGACCCTGCCGCCAGCACCCGTGGCCGCTACGTAGAGGCCAATGCGCCGCGTGCTAAATACTACGAGAAGAACTTCTTCGAGTGTCAGCCTGCCCTCAACTATGGTTTCGCCAATCCTGATCCCAGTCATCCCTGGGAACAGAGTGTCGATGCCCCTGGCCCTCAGGCTGTCCGTCGCGAGATGCGCAACATCATGGCCTTCTGGTTCGACAAGGGCATCGATGGCTTCCGCGTAGATATGGCTCCTTCTCTGGTGAAGAACGACCCCGACAAGAAGGCCGTGTCGCTACTCTGGAACGAGATGCGTGAGTGGAAGGATAAGAACTATCCTGAGTGCGTGCTCATCTCCGAGTGGTCCGATCCTGCCGTCGCCATTCCCGCCGGCTTCAACATCGACTTCATGATCCACTTCGGCATCAAGGGTTATCCTTCGCTGTTCTTCGCCAAGAATACCCCTTGGGGCAGATGGGAGAAGTATGACTACTGCTATTTCGACCGTTCGGGCAAGGGCAGTATCAGCGAGTTTATCGACAACTACACCAAGGCCTACACCGCTACCAAAGACAAGGGCTATATCGCCATCCCGTCGTCTAACCACGACTACCAGCGTCCAAACGTGGCAGACCGCAACACGCTCGACCAGTTGAAGGTGGCTATGACGTTCTTCCTCACGATGCCTGGCGTACCGTTTATCTATTATGGTGACGAGATAGCCATGAAGTATCAGATGGACCTGCCCAGTAAGGAGGGCAGCAACGACCGTGCCGGCACCCGCACTCCGATGCAGTGGAAGAACGATCAGACGGCAGGTTTCTCGACTTGCACACCCGATAAGCTCTACTTCCCCGTGGATACAGAAAACGGCAAACTGACAGTAGAGGCTCAAGAGGCCGATCCAAATTCCATGCTGAATTTCGTGCGCCAGCTGACAGCTCTACGCCATTCGTCAAAAGCTCTCGGCAACGATGGCGACTGGCAACTGCTGAGCGATGTCGGCCAGCCCTATCCCATGATCTATCAGCGCAGCTTCGGCAGTGAGACCTACATCATCGCCCTGAACCCCTCGGGCAACAAAGTGTCTGCCTCTCTCTCCATCGGCCCAGCCCAGCCCGTCATGCTTTCGGGCAAGGCCAGCCTCAACAAGAACAAGATTTCCCTCCATGCCTTCACGGCAGCCATTTATAAAACAAAATAACAATGAAGACTATCAACCGCATATTGCTTTGCGCTTTGGCTCTTGTGGCATCCACTGTCAATGCAGCCGACAAAATCACGCTGGCATCGCCCAACGGACAGATGCAGATGACCTTTACACTCACAGAGAAGGGTGAACCCTTGTACGACCTCTCTTATAAGGGGAAGGCGGTGATAAACCCCTCGAAGCTCGGACTGGAGCTGAAGGCTAACTCCTATGAGGAATATACCGCTCAGGGGGCTACACGCACAGCCAGCACCAGCCAGACCAACCTCCAAAGCGGTTTTACGCTCGCTGGTCAGCAGACGAGTTCCTTCGATGAGACGTGGCAGCCCGTATGGGGGGAGACCCGCGACATCCGCAACCATTACAATGAGTTGCTGGTAACGCTGCATCAGGAGGCTCAGCAGCGCGATATGAAGATCCGCTTCCGTCTCTACGACGATGGCCTCGGTTTCCGCTATGAGTTCCCCCTGTCGCAAAACCTGAACTACTTCGTCATCAAGGAAGAGCATACCCAGTTTGCCATGACTGGCGACCATACCGCTTGGTGGATTCCCGGTGACTATGATACGCAGGAGTACGACTATATGGAGACGAAACTTTCAGAAATTCGCAGTCACATGAAGGAGGCCATCACTCCCAATGCCTCACAGCACCCCTTCTCTGACACGGGTGTGCAGACCTCGCTGCAGATGAAAACCGCTGACGGACTCTATATCAACATCCATGAGGCTGCACTGATTGACTATTCCTGTATGCACCTGAACCTTGATGACAAGAATCTGGTATTCGAGTCTTGGCTGACTCCCGATGCAAAGGGCGACAAGGGCTATCTACAGGCTCCATGCACCTCGCCCTGGCGCACCATCATGGTCTCTGACGATGCCCGCGACATCCTGGCCTCAAACCTGATTCTGAACCTCAACGAGCCGTGTAAGATTGAGGATACCTCGTGGATCAAGCCCGTGAAGTACGTCGGTGTATGGTGGGAGATGATCAACGGCAAGAGCCAGTGGTCTTACACCTTCGACCTGCCGTCAGTGCAACTCGACAACCTCGACTACTCGAAGACCAAGCCCCACGGACTGCATGGTGCCAACAACGACAATGTACGCCGTTATATCGACTTCGCTGCCAAGCATGGCTTCGATCAGGTTCTGGTTGAGGGTTGGAACATTGGTTGGGAAGACTGGTTCGGTAAGTCAAAGGACTATGTGTTTGAATTCCAGACACCTTATCCTGACTTCGACCTGAAGGGCCTGAACGACTATGCCCACTCCAAGGGTGTCCGCTTGCAGATGCACCACGAGACTTCTGCCTCCACCCGCAACTATGAGCGCCACTTAGAGGCCGCTTATAATCTAATGAACAAATACGGCTATACGGCAGTGAAGAGCGGCTATGTGGGTGACATCATCCCCCGTGGCGAGTACCACTATGGGCAGTGGATGAACAACCACTATCTCTACTGCATCAAGGAGGCCGCCAAGCACCACATCATGGTGAATGCCCACGAGGCCGTTCGCCCCACAGGACTCTGCCGCACCTGGCCCAACCTGATTGGCAACGAGGCCGCCCGTGGCACGGAGTATGAGGCTACCAACGGCAGCAAGCCCTTCCACACCACCATCCTGCCGTTCACTCGTCTACAGGGTGGCCCGATGGACTACACACCGGGCATTTTCGAGATGGATATGAGCAAGATCAATCCCAACAACCCGAACCACGTCAACTCCACGCTGGCCCGCCAGTTGGCCCTCTATGTCACGATGTACAGTCCGCTACAGATGGCCGCTGATATGATTGACAACTACGAGCAGCACATGGATGCCTTCCAGTTCATCAAGGATGTGGCCGTCGATTGGGACGACTCGCGCTACTTAGAGGCAGAGCCGGGCCGCTACATCGTGGCTGCACGCAAGGCCAAGGGCACTGGCAACTGGTTCGTCGGCTGTACGGCCAGTGAGCACGGTCATACCTCTACCGTCAAGTTGAACTTCCTCGACCCAGGCAAGAAGTACATTGCCACCGTCTATGCCGATGCCAAGGATGCCCACTACAAGACCAATCCGCAGGCTTACACAATTAAGCAGACTACTGTTACAGCTAAGTCATCCATGAAGCTCACAGCAGCGCCTGGTGGTGGTTATGCCATCAGCATTATTGAAGTTTCAAGATAGTAATTTAGGTTCATACATACATTTGGTTTAAGGTTTATAAGTTAGTAGTAATTGTTCAGGCAGTCAGGCATCTGAAGCGTCAGCGCCTGACTGCCTATTTGTCAGAAATCTAATAAAAAGATAATACAAAAGCAAAACGGTATGCAAAAAATGAAGGAAAATTTTGCAAGTGTGAAGGATTTGAATTACCTTTGCACGCACGAACAGCGGTTCATATAAGAAAAGAGAGCCCGACAGTTTCTTAAGTTCCCCATAAATACCTGCAAGTACTAAAGAAGAACTTTACAAGACTGAAGGCTGCCAGCTCACACCCCGTTTGGGGCGTGGGCATTGGTGGTTTACAGCATTTGTAATGGGCTTCTTTTGCAGGTATCCCTTGGGGATGCTGTATCTACGATTGTCACACGCCTCTTTTCTTATATGAACACTTTCTTTAAATTATTGGTTTAACTTCATCCTTTTATTGCATTGAGCCGTTTGTTGTATCGTATTGCCCGTATTGTCCTTAAACACTATGCTGACAGGGGCTATATAGAGCAAGCTGTATTTGAACACGAACAACGGATGAAAGACTTTCTGAAGGACCAGTTTGCTCATCGACCTACCATTCCCATAGTCAACCATTACCTTATGCAATATGCGCTGCCTGGTTCAGAAAGAAAACTGTGGGCGCTCCTTATAAAAATGGAAAAATACCGCCTCAGAGACAGTTTCGAGGATATGAGCCACTATACCTTCGACTTTGACAGTTACTACAAAACGGACGTATATGCTTTATGGGGTGAAATCCTCCTATGTTTACAGATGAAGAAAACGGGATTAGCCAAATACTTGAAGGAGTTCACCAATCTTGCCGATGAAGATTCTATCCGTACCATCTGTAATAGCTTATAATCTACACATGTTTTTTGCACACTTTATGCACGACTAAATCCTTTAGTATTGTGCATTTTCACTATACCTTTGTGCTCGCAATCTCGAGAATCGGGGGTGTGGTGTTGTTTCTTTCTGGCTGGCTGAAAAGGATGGAGCAGCATCGAGGCGCCTCATTTCATGTCAAACTTAATAACAATGATAAAATGAGAATTGTAATAGAGCCTGCAGACAATACAGGACAGAAGATGATTGCCAAAGGCCTGCTTGAATGTGGCCTGGCAAAAATCGGTGACGTTGACGCAGAAGGGAATAATACTTATCTGGAACTTCACTTCGACTTCAGCCGCGTCCATAAAAAGGATATCTATAAGGCTTTCCTTGATATTTATGCCAAGGGGGGAATCGGGATGGACAATCAGGAACTTATCTCCTTCTTGGCTCGATACACTAATCTGGGAAGCGAAGCCAGCATCAAGACATTATTCTATCGATATAAGCAGTTTTTGCCTTACTGAGTTTACAAGAGTTTACAAGTTGATGAAACAGTATTCGGTTTATTTTTCTATCTTTGTCCCAGATTAAAAAAGACAAAGCAATGAGTTTAGAGGATTTGAAAACAACGATTGAGCATGGTGTAGGCAGTCTCGTAGCTGCACTAGACGTATGTAGGGTGGAACAGGTGAAGAAGGCGATGACAGGTGCCACAGTCTGCCTTTCTGCTATCTGCAAGCCTGGATGGAGTGGCTTTTTTTAGGGAATAGTTAATAGTGTGCAATGAGTAAGAAAAAATCAGCCGATGACGGCGAGGCTAAGGAGCACAAGCCCAACTGGCGTGAGGTATATGCCACGGTGGGGGAAATCAAAGCGTTCCTCAGCGACCATGTCTATCTGAGGTATAACACGGTGAAGCACCGTGTGGAAGCCCGGGTGCCGCCTGGTGATCCTTTTATCGAGAACTCTGAACTGAACGAGTTCATCAGCGACACGTGGCAGCCGATGAGCGACCGCCTGAGGAGCACGCTGCTGATGGTGCTGCAGACGCTGAAGGATACGCGCGAGAAGGACCTCCTGACAGTGCTCGGTTCGGGGTTCGTGCCCAGCTTCCATCCCTTCCTCTACTACCTGAACCGCCTGCCGCCCTGGGATGGGCAGGACTATATCCTCGAACTCTCGGCGACAGTCAGCGTAAAGGGCGATGTGGAGGAACAGCTGTTCTTTGCCGACGTGCTGAGACGATGGCTCGTGGGCATGGTGGCCAGCTGGCTCGATGAAGACACGGTGAACCAAGGGGTGCTCGTCTTCATCGGGGAGCAGGGCATCTACAAGACCACCTGGTTCAGCCGGCTATTGCCGCCTGAGCTGAGCGACTATTTCCGCATCAAGGTAAATGCCAGTCGTGTGGGCAAGGACGATCTGATAGCGATGTCGCAGTACGGGCTGGTGTGCTATGAGGAACTCGACGTGATGCGCTCCACGGATGTGAACACGATGAAATCGGTGGTGACGATGCCTGCCATCGACGAGCGGAGACCGTATGGCTACTATACGGAGCACATGCCGCACGTGGCCTCGTTCTGCGGCACGGGCAACAACGTGCAGTTCCTCAACGACGCAACGGGCAACCGCCGCTGGCTGCCCTTCGAAGTGGAGCGCATCGACGATCCGCGGCTCTATCCCTTCAACTATGAGGGCATCTATGCGCAGGCCTACGCCCTCTACCGACAGGGCTTCCGCCATTTCTTCACGAAGGCGGAGGAGGAACGGCTGAAGGCCCACAACCGGGCGTTCGAGGCGCCATGCTCGGAGCAGGAGGCCATCGAGAAGCACTTCCGGCGCCCCGGCGACGGCGAGCGCGGGGAGTTCTATACGGCTACGGACATCCTGTTGGTAGCCAGTGAGGGTCCGTCGCTGCGCTTCACGCCTGAGAAGATAGGCGGTGCCATGCAGAAGCTGGGATACGAGCGTTGCTCGTCGAAGGGCAGGCGCGGCTACCGCGTGGTGCGCTATAAGCCCGAGGAGATTGAGGCGAACCGTCGGCTGCTGGCCCTCGACGTTCAGAATGAGGAAGAGGGTGCAGGTGGTGCAGGCAGTTCTTAGGCTCCCTCGCGTACCGTGCACGCCTATGCGGTACGCGTGAGGTTTCCGATAATCTACCTACACTGCTTGCATCTTTCCTATTTATAAATAAACTCTGAGCCTCTGTGTTCAATCATTATTTGTGTGTTATGATAGAAGATCGTGAATATCTGAAACGGGAGTTGGCCCGTATTTATTCGCCGCACACCAGGGAAGTGAAGTCGGCAATGAAGCGGCTGCGTGAGGACATCAATGGCTGCCCGGAACTGGTAGAGGCATTGAAGCAGACGCGCTGGAACCGTAACCGCAACAGTTACACCGCCCGCCAGGTGCGTCTCATCGCCGAATACCTCTGCATCGACTGAAGGCTTTTTCATGCTCCCCCGCAAAAAAACAACCGAAAATCCTTGCAAGTTTCAA
>JAGAWQ010000160.1 GCA_017941345.1 Prevotella sp.
CTGTCATCGACAGCTTCAAGCCCCAGACACTGCGTGCCTACTATCAGAAATGGTATCGTCCGGATAATCAGGCTATCATCGTAGTGGGTGATGTCGATGTGAACCATATGGAGGATAAGATCAAGGAACTCTTCGCAGGCACCACCTTGGGCGCATTGGGATCGACCTTGATGCCTGCGAAGAGTTCCTTGATCTTGTCCTCCATATGGTTCACATCGACATCACCCACTACGATGATAGCCTGATTATCCGGACGATACCATTTCTGATAGTAGGCACGCAGTGTCTGGGGCTTGAAGCTGTCGATGACGCTCATCAGACCGATTGGCAGACGCTCGCCATACTTAGAACCAGGATAGACCTTGGGCAAGGCACGCTGCAGCATGCGCTGAGAAGGACCCTCACCCAGGCGCCACTCGTTATGAACGACATCGCGCTCCTTGTCGATCTCCTCGGGCTCGAGTGCCAAACCGTTAGACCAGTCTTTCAGGATAAGCAGACAGGAGTCGAGTGCCGTAGCTCGTTTTGTAGGTACGTTGCAGACACGATAGACTGTCTGGTCAATAGAGGTATAGGCGTTCAGGTCGCTGCCGAACTCAACACCCAGCGAGCGGCAGAACTCGATAATGCCATTACCCTTGAAGTGCTCTGAGCCGTTGAAGGCCATGTGCTCGAGGAAGTGAGCCAGACCGCGCTGCGACTCCTCCTCATTGATGGAGCCCACACGCTGAGCGATGTAGAAGTTGGCCACATGCTCAGGATAGTCATTGTGACGGATGTAATAGGTAAGTCCATTGTCGAGTTTACCGATGCGCACGGCGGGATCGACAGGAATTGGTGGCATCTGCATTTCCTGTGCCACAGCGGCTGTCGCACTGAACATCGTCAGTACAGCTGCGAGAAACATTCTAACTTTCATACTTCTTATAATTGATAATTAGTTAAAGGGGTAAGTTACTTACAGAGTCGGCAACCATCACACTTGTTGAGTTCGCCGCGGAAGCGTTTCTCTACCAGATAGTGGAGACGATCGCGAAGAGGTTCGAGCTGCATCTTGTCGATGACCTCGTTGATAAAGGCATTCTGCAGGAGCAGCTTAGCCTCAGCGAGCGAGATGCCACGCTGGCGCATATAGAAGAGGGCCGCATCGTTGAGCTGTCCTACCGTCGAGCCGTGGGCACACTTCACGTCGTCGGCATAGATCTCCAGCATCGGCTGGGTGTACATTCGTGCCTCTTTCGTGGCCGTCAGGTTCTGGTTGGTCATCTGCGAGACGGTCTTCTGGGCACCGTGCTCCACGAGCACACGCCCTGCGAAAGCACCTATGGCCTTATCGTCGAGCACATACTTATAGAGTTCGTTCGACGTGCAGTGAGGCACGCGATGGGTAATCAGCGTGTTATTATCGACATGCTGCTGCTTGTCGGCAATCACGCAACCGTAGCAATGACACTCAGCTCCCTCGCCCGAGAAGGTCAGGTCGAGCTTATTGCGGGTGATGCCGTTATGCAGCGTGATGACATTATGATTGACACGACTGTTAGCTTGCTGGTCGATATACACATTGCTCACGCGTACATTCTTATAATGGGTCTCCTCCAGACAATAGAGGTCGAGCGAGGCATTATCGCCCACGTAGGCCTCGATGACCTGTGTGGCGAGGAAGTTGCGGTCGTCAGCCGCATGGTCGCAGAAGAGCATCTTGATCTCAGCCCCCTCCTCGAGAATGATGAGCACACGTCGGTTCACCATCAGATCGGGTACGAC
>JAGAWQ010000034.1 GCA_017941345.1 Prevotella sp.
CTTCTCCTTGTCCACATCCATCGACTTCACGCTGACGGCCTTTGCATTCAGGCTGATGCTACCTGTAGCCTTGCCTTCGGCGTCGGCTGCCATCACGTCGGTCTTCTCGGCACGGATGGCGATCTTGCCGTCCTTCGTCAGTGCCTTCACCTTCGGCTTGCCGTCGGCTATCTCGTAGTCCAGACTCTCTACGGTGAAGTTCTTTGACTTGAAGATCACGTCGCCCTCAGCCGTATATTCGCCCTTGGTGATATTGCCATTGTCGTCGCGCTCGATACTCTTCGGATTCGTCGTAGCCACCTCGACGGTCTTGGCGATGATGCTCACCTTGCTGTCGGCAGTCAGTTCCTTCTCCGTATAAGCCTTGTCGTTCGCCTCGTAGTCGATGGCTTCGATATTCACGTTCTTAGAGGTGATGTTCACGCGGCCCTTCACGTTCAGGTTCTTGCCCTCGTTCTCTGCGTCAAACGTCTTCAGGTTGACGTTCTCCGTCCTCACTGAGAAGTCGCCGCCCTCCACGAGCTTGCCCTCATCGTCGATCATCGTGACGCCCATTCTCGGGGTCCTTATGCTGATGCCAGCCTCTATGTTGGTGTGCAGGTTGCCGTCGGCGTCGGCGGTAGCCACGTTGATGGTCTCTGCCGTGATATTCATCGTGGCACCGGTGGTGTTCTTCTTGAAGTCGTCACCCGCCTTGATGTTGCCCTTCTCCGTCTCCAGCGCCTTCTTCTGGCGGTTGGCTTCTGCCAGTCGCGAGATGGTAGTCACATAGTCCATCGTAGCCTGACAGAGCACCGACAGTGCCGACTGCACATCTTCGTTCACATCGAACATATCCATGGTGTTCACGCGGCCCACCATAGCGTCGTCAGAATCCAGTTCCTCCTGCTTGTCGAGCAGCTTCTTCATCGTGGCGAACGCACCGTCCACCTGACTCTTCTGCGCTGTCTTCTGGTCCTCGAGATCGGAGATCTGCGCTTTGAGCGTATCCACCGAATCCTCTATCCTGCTCTTACGCAGCTCGCTGGATACCGCAGCTTCCAGCTGCATGGCGTTATCCGCATGGATACGGATACCGCCCTTGCCTGCTGATGCAGGTGTCATCGAGAAGGCATCGGTAGCGTCGTTGCTCTCGAGCACGATGTTGCAAGCCTGCGATGAGATAACCGACGTCTCACAGACGACGTTCTCCAGCCCGTCGCTGCCTGGATTGACGGCAGTCTGCTGGATGATGGGTGCACGGCTGAGGATGCGTCCTGTCTCACCCACACCGTTGAGCTCCACGCCCTGTCCCTTGATGATGACCTCACCCATACTTGATATGAGGTCGCCGCTCTCATCGACATTGCCGATGATCACCTTCGGAGCAGAGAGTATCAGACATTGCTCGTCGCGATAATACTTGAAGCCTTCCATCTCCTTATAGAGGTCGGCTTTCATCTGTTGAATCTCAGCCTTCTGCTTGTGAATCTCTTCCAGGTCTTTCTGGACACAGTCCTGAAAACTGCCAAGCATGGTCTTCCAGTCATCGAATATATAGTCTGCCATATTCCTTATTATTTAATTAAATTATTGTGCTCCATTGTTATCAATTTCTACATTGGGCTGTGCTTGGTTGTTGTCATCTGCATTATTTTCATCTAGTTCAACAACCACAAAGTCCGCAGCGGGATTTATTGCATTGGCAACTTTTACTTCGAGTGTCTTCAGCTTGTCCTGAACCTGAATATTCAAGTTGTCGTAAGCAGCGTTATCAGCATTGTTCTTCAGAGCCCTCGAGAGCTTACCCTGATTGTAGCGGGTGTCGAGCAGGCTGATGGTACCGTCGTTCTTCATGCTGTAAGTAGCACCCGTTCCGAACAGTATCTGTCCTGTCTTGGCATTAGCCCATGCGCCGTACTCCGTGAAAGGTGTACCTATCTTGAGAGTCTTGCTGTCGAAGGGCGCAGCCATAGCGTCTTTCCATGATCCACCTTGCTTACCGACGGCTTTGCCAAACTCAAGGCTGCTCACGTAGAGGTTCCACAGGTTGTTGTTCTCAAAATCAGCGTCGGTGACGGGCTTGGCTGGTTTCTTGGCGATGTTAGCATCCACAATCGCGTTTTGAGCGTCCAACTTCTTGGCAATGGGCTGTGAATCCATGCCCCAGCTTTCAACGATGGTCAGGGCTGCACGGCGGAACAGTGCCACGTTATGCATGTTGAGACTCTCTAATATGGCGTTTGTCAGGTTAGCCCGCTCGTCGGAGATTACATTGTCCTGATCATAGGCATACTTAAAGAAGAAAGTATCCTTGCAATTCTTTTGCGAGAAGGCTTTTTCGATGGTTTCGTAGTAGTTGGCGGGCCAACTCCTGTGTCTGCGGGCGAGACCATAGGTCTTCAAGTCACCCAACTTTTGCGGCTCTGTGCGCAACTTGATAATGTTCTGCAGCAGTTCGTTGGCCTTCTTAACAACCTCGCTCTTTAAGTCAAAACGAACCTTAAGGAAGAAGTCCTTATGAATATTGACCGCATCTGTATCTGTCTGATCAATACCGGAACTCAAATTCGTCAATACAGACATATCCACATCTTTTCTTTCGGCACACTTACAACAGTCCTTAAAGCCCAGATCAGCTTCAGTGATCGTCTTTGTCTTGGGATCCCAGAACTTAGCCTTCAAATCGTCATATGTTTTACAGATATCCGTAGCCTTAAGATCTTTCCCATTTGCATATTTTCCTAAACGGGAAATGGTAGCCTCGAATTCAGTTCTTTTAGCCACACAGACAGCGTATTGCTGCTTATAACTGGACTCCATCTTGTAAACGATGGGCGGAAGCTTCCCCAGCAGATCCGTCATGACCGGACCCATTTTGAGCATACCGCTCTCATCGATGTCTTTCTGGAGGCGCTTCTGGGGATTCTTGTAGGCATCATACGGATAGCCGGGCTTTGCACCGCCAGC
>JAGAWQ010000161.1 GCA_017941345.1 Prevotella sp.
GGCTGCCTTCTTTTGTAGCGGGAGCCGGGATTGAACCGGCGACCTCATGATTATGAATCATGCGCTCTAACCAGCTGAGCTATCCCGCCATCTGCTGTTAAGCGGGTGCAAAGGTACTACTTTTTCCGGAACTACCAAAATTTTTCGCAAAAATATTTTTTATTTCGAGGATTTTTCGTAATTTTGCCGCAAAAGACAGGTCTAACCAACAACAAAATATTAACCCGAAGCATATGGGAAAGCAGAAAATAGACATTGAGTATCCACTGAACACGAAGTCGCCCAATATCGTGTGGGACCAGATTAGCAGTGCTCACGGCTTGGAACGGTGGTTCGCCGATCATGTAGAAGAGTCAAATGGCGTTTTCACCTTCACATGGGGCGAACCCTGGACAGAACAAGACATCAGAAAGGCCCATTTAATCGAATACGTGAAGTACGATCATATCAAGTTGAAATGGGACTATGACGACGAAGATGAAGATTCCTACTGGGAAATGCGCATCGCGAAAAGCGAGGTGACCCACCTCCTGACGCTGCTCATCACAGACTTCGCCGACGATGAAGATACCGACGCTTTGAACATCCTCTGGGAGAGCAATCTTGACAGACTACACAGGGCAAGTGGCCTCTAAGATATTTAAAAATTAATAATAATAGGTGAAAATGGGCATAATCTGAGTTTTTTGCCGTATCTTTGCATGCTGATTATGCTCCGAATAAAGAAATTAGACATCTTTATCACCAAGCAGTTCGGTCTGCTTTTCGTGGGAACGTTCTTCATCTGCCAGTTTGTGCTGATGATGCAATTCCTGTGGCGATATGTCGACGAGCTGATAGGTAAAGGTCTCTCTCTCGACATCATGGCCCAGTTCTTCTGGTACATGGGACTGATGCTGCTGCCACAGGCACTGCCGCTGGCCATCCTGCTGAGTTCGCTGATCGTTTTCGGAAACCTCGGTGAGAGTTCCGAGCTGACAGCCATTAAGGCGGCAGGCATCTCGCTGATGCAGGCCTTCAGACCACTCATCGTGCTGGTCATGCTGATTGCAGGCGTATCCTATTACTTCCAAGACAAGATCGGACCACAGTCGAACCTGCACCTCCACCAGCTGCTTATCTCCATGAAGCAGAAGAGTCCGGAACTGGAAATCCCAGAGGGCATCTTCTATGACGGCATCCCCGGTTCGAACATCTATGTTCAGAAGAAGGACCTGAACACAGGCATGCTCTACGGCATCATGATCTACCGCCAGACGGGCAGCTACGAGGATCAGGCCATCATCCTGGCCGACTCCGGCATGATGCAGTCAACAGCCGAGAAGAAACATCTGATACTCAACCTCTATAGTGGTGAGTGGTTTGAGAACATGCGTTCGCAGGATCTCGCCAACAACGCGAACATCCCCTACCGCAGAGAGACATTCTCTTCGAAGCGCATCGTGCTCGACTTCGACGGCGGCTTCAACCTGGCCGACATGAACGATGTGGCTGGTGACGCACGCGCCAAGAGTCTGAACCAGATCCTCCACGACCTCGACTCACTGAAGGAGTTCAACGACAGTGTCGGAAGGGCCTACTACAATGACTCCAGACGCTATACCTTCAGAAAGATATCACTTCCGAAGAACGACTCCGTGAAACTGATCAAGGAACTGAGCACCACCGCCATGACCTACGACACCCTGTTCCAGCGGCAGAGCAAA
>JAGAWQ010000162.1 GCA_017941345.1 Prevotella sp.
CCGAGTGGCTGCCAAACTCGGTGAGATGCTAGTTCCTACCATCTACAAGAATGATAACGTGATTATAGTTTCCCTTTCAATAGGAGAAGATGTGAGTGCAATTATTGAATTTTCTTAACTATCGTAATATATGAAAGTATTCTCTATGGAGTAGTCTGCCAGCACCTACTATTTCTTTCATTTCTTTGACCAAGGTCAAAGCGACTTCGTCGATTACTTTCATTTCTTACCGCTTCATGACTTTTCTGATTTCGCCATTGGGCATGCGGACGATGCGGAGAGGCCCGAGGTCGTAGAGGACGGTGAATGGCGAAGTGAGGTCGGCGGAGGGAGGAGCGACCGAAGAGGCGCCGCCCATGAAGTCGAACGAGGCGATGCCGTTGGTCACGAGCATATTGGTAATGGGTTTCGACATGAGCATTGAGCCGTCGGTGTTGGCGTGCAACAGTTCAGCGGCTGGTGTCGACTCGTTGGTCAGCATGTTGTTGCCTGCATAAGGGTAAGCCCAATATGCTGAGGTGGAGTTGTCTTTCTTGCCGTTAGCCGGAATGATGGCGTAGCGCTTATAAGTGGCGCTGTTAGGCACCTCTTCTCGCCACACTTTAGTGTCGTAGTCGATATGGAATACCACGAGTCCGCTGCCAGGCAGAGAAGCGTCCCACTTCGTGCCCTCCTGCTGTCGGTTCTCTACGATGTAGTATTCATTGGCATAAGCATCGTTGCGAATGAGATAAGCCTGCTTCGAGGTGTTGAGCTCCTTCAGATTGGTAATGGTTGTCGGCTCAGTCAGTTCGGTGGGCGTGAGCCATCCCAGCACCATTCGCTCATGGGCTGAATAAGCAGGAGGACAGTAGCCTCCGGAGTTATAATTGCCATAATCCATGATATCCCACTTATGCACTACTGAGGTGTTGCTGCCGTAATAGAAATCAGGCAATCCCAAACAATGGCCATACTCATGACAGAGCGTTCCGAAAGAGCCATAATCGCCACTGCCGCTCAGCTCAGGGAAGATGCCGTAACGGTCTACAGTATAAGTTTTATCGCCCTGCGTGAACTTGACAGGGTCAAGTTTAAAATAACTTAAAGCTCCCTGATGCGCCCAGATGGAAGCGTCATGGGGCCCACCGTCGTTTTGTCCCTTACCGGGAAAGAGCATCAGGACTTGGTCAACATTGCCGTCGTCATCCCAGTCATACTTGCTCCAATCAGTCACTTGCGAACCCATGACTTCCATCAAATCAATGAGCAGATGCCCAGAACCGCTATCGTCACCAGCATAAGTGCTATGGTAATCAATGTACGGCTTGTCGAGCTTGATATAGTGCAAATCGAACTTCAAATCGAACAGGTTGTAGCTCTGGTCGTAGAAATAGTCGTGTACAGAGCCCACGAAAGGCGCCTCCGCAAAGTCCTTGGTGTTAAAGATGTTGCCCCATAGTTCTGCGGGAGCCTCAGCCTTAAACTCATTGTCCTTGAACGCCACCAGAATCACCAGTTGGTGACGCTCGCCAGAATAGATAGTAGAGGCAGCCCTGCGCAACATCGGAGCGCCACTGCCCCACTCCGACACAGGGAGTGGCCGCAACGCGCCATGACGACGCGGATGGTCTGCTGCCGCCGTCACGCAGACAAGCAGCAGCAGAAGAGCCGCAGATATATAACGATTACTTAACACAAGGCGTCCAAGGTTTCAGGGTCTTGAAGAAGTCGTTACCCTTATCATCGACGAGGATGAAGGCGGGGAAGTCTTCAACATCGATTTTCCAGATGGCCTCCATGCCCAGCTCCGGATATTCCACGCACTCGATGCTCTTGATGCTCGACTGCGACAGTACGGCAGCCACGCCACCGATAGAGCCGAGGTAGAAACCGCCATGCTTCTTACATGCCTCGGTGACCACGTCGCTGCGATTACCCTTGGCAATCATGACGAGCGAAGCACCCAACGACTGGAACTCGTCGACGTATGGGTCCATACGGTTGGCCGTGGTGGGTCCCATCGAGCCGCAAGGATAGCCCTCGGGGGTCTTTGCAGGACCAGCGTAGAGCACAGGATACTTCTTGAAGTAGTCGGGCATGCCCTCGCCGGCATCGATGCGAGCCTTCAGCTTGGCGTGTGCGATGTCGCGCGCTACGATGATGGTTCCCTTCAGGTTCACGCGGGTAGAGACGGGATACTTGCTGAGCTCCTTGCGCACAGCGTCGATGCCCTCGTTCAGGTCGATGACGATGGTGTTCTTGCCTTCGCCAGCCTTGGCATACTCAGCAGGAATCAGCTCAGAAGGATTGGCATCCATCTGCTCCAGCCAGATGCCGTCGGCATTGATTTTCGCCTTGATGTTACGGTCGGCAGAGCAAGAGACGCCCATTCCGATAGGACACGAGGCGCCATGGCGCGGCAGACGGATGACGCGGATGTCGTGAGCTAAGTATTTGCCGCCAAACTGTGCACCAAGTCCAATCTTATGAGCCTCTTCCAAGAGCTTCTGCTCCAAGTCTACATCGCGGAAGGCGCGACCCGTCTCGTCGCCCGTAGTAGGCAGCGAGTCATAGTACTTGATAGAGGCGAGCTTCACGGTGAGCAGGTTCTTCTCAGCCGAAGTGCCGCCGATGACGAAGGCGATGTGGTAAGGCGGACAAGCCGCTGTGCCCAGCGACTTCATCTTCTCGACGAGGAACGGAATGAGCGTTCCCTCGTTCTGGATAGTTGCCTTGGTCATGGGGTAGAAATAAGTCTTGTTGGCTGAGCCGCCGCCCTTGGCCACCATGACGAAACGATACTCGGCACCCTCTGTGGCCTCGATGTCAATCTGTGCAGGCAGGTTGCAGCGTGTGTTCACTTCGTCGTACATGTTCAGCGGAGCATTCTGCGAATAGCGCAGGTTGTCCTGCGTGAAGGTGTTGAACACACCCAGGCTCAGCGCCTCTTCATCCTCAAAACCAGTCCACACCTGCTGGCCTTTCTCGCCGTGAATGATAGCCGTACCCGTGTCCTGACAGAACGGCAGGATGCCACGAGCAGCCACCTCGGCATTGCGCAGGAACTGCAGGGCAACATACTTGTCGTTCTCGCTGGCCTCGGGGTCGCTGAGAATCTGAGCCACCTGCAGGTTATGCTCGCGACGCAGCATGAACTCCACATCGTGGAAAGCCTGCTGGGCCAAGAGCGTCAGGGCTTCTTTCGAAACCTTCACAATCTGCTTTCCTTCAAACTCGGCTGTACTTACGCCTTCCTTGGTGAGCAGCCTGTACTTCGTATCGTCCTTGCCCATCTGGAACATAGGAGCGTACTTGAATTCTACGTTTTTAGCCATAATAGTATTGTTTAGCAATTAATAACCGAAAATTTCTTCAAGGGTGAAACGACGGATGGGCGCGATTTTCTCCAAGGCGGGGATGTCAAGCTCCTTCTCGTCGCCCAGAATCAGGTAGCGATAAGGCTTGCGCGCCATCTGCTGCTGCTCGAAGCGCGCGATGTCCTGAAGCGTGACGTTCTGGAGGTCGCGATACACCTTCGCGTTGATGTCGTAGTCAAGCCCCAAGCGCTGCATCTTCAGGTAATGGCTGATGACGCCAAACTTGGTGATGCGCTGGCTCGCCAGCTGCTTCTGCACGGCATCCTTGGCGATGCTGAAAGCGGCCTCCGACTGCGGAATGGTATCGAGAATCTGGTGGAACTGACGCACACAGTCCATCATCTTGTCGTTCTGCGTAATGATGTTGGTGTAGTAATACTCCTTCTGCTCCTTCTTGCTCACGCGAGCATAAAGTGCAGAGGCGCTGTAGGCCAGTCCGCGAGCCTCGCGCAGCTCCTGGAACACGATGCCGTTCATGCCACCGCCGTAGTACTCGTTGAACACACGGATGACCGCCTCTTCGTCAATATTCGCAGCGCGTCCCTCGTTGTGATACATGCGCATGTAGATGTTCTTGGCATCGTAGGGAGCAATCCACACTTCGTTTTTCGGAGTAGGCTGAGTGGTGAAAGGCTCACCCTGCGGAACGGCAGAAAGACGCTTGGCGGTCTTGTGCTCCTTGTCCAGAATGGCTGCGAGCTGCTGCTCCGTCTTCGGACCGTAATAGAGCACGCTGTGCTGCATGCCGAGCAGACCTTTCAGCAAATCTAAAAGCTGCTGGGGGTCAGCCTGGCGCAGCTGCTTCTCGGTCATATCGTCGCGGCGCTGGTTGTGAGGGCCGTAGATGCCATATTGCGTCAGATAGTCGAAGCAGAGACGCTGGTTCGACTTGGCATCGTTGCGGTCCTTCAGCGTGATAGCCACGAACTGGTCGTACGACTCCTTGTCAGCCTTGGCGTGCTGCAACACCTGTTCCAACAGCTGCAGGGCGGGAACCATGTTCTCGTCGAGTCCTGAGAGCGAGATGTTGAGGATGTCGGCATGCACGTTGACGCTATAGTTGCAGGCTAGCTTGTAGAACTGCTGCTTGATGTCGGCAGCCGTCAGCCGGTCGGTACCCACGTAGTCGAGGTAGCTGCTGACGATGTCGTAGCGGTTGTCGTCCTCATGTCCGAAATCGTAGCGGAACGTGAGGTTGAAGAGCTGGTTGTCGGTGTTCTGCTTATAGAGCAAGGGCAGCTTCTTCTTGGTCTTGCTGACGGTCAGGTCGCGCTTGAAATCGACAAACTGGGGCTCGATGGGCTCCACTTTGCTGTTCTGGATATCCTTCACAAACTGGCTCACCTGGTCGCGATTGGTGGGGATAGGCGTGATGGCGGGCTTGTCAATCTTCTTCTGCAACGTGTCGACACCCTGACGCTTGAAGACGGTGGCATAGCCGTTGGTGAAGAAGCGGTTGGCGAAGTCGACAATCTGCTGCTTGGTCATGTGCGAGATGCGGTCAATCTGACTGGTATGCTGTTGCCACGACTCGCCGTTGATGAATGCATCCATGTGCTGACGCACGCGCCATAGGTTGTTGTCGAGCGACTTCTGGTAGTTCAGCTTCTTATTGTTGATGACCGAAGGCAACAGGTCGTCGGAGAAGTTGCCCTTCTTCAGGTTGTCCAGCTCGGCCAACATCAGCTGGCGCACCTCTTCGAGCGACTGTCCGGGCTTGGGCATACCGATGAGCAGGAAGCGGGAATAGTCCTGTTGCGTCTGCACGCCACCGCCTGCCATCTGCACTTTCATCTGCTGGTTCAGGTTCAGGTCGAAGATGCCTGCCTTGCCATTGCTCAGCATGCTCTCAATGACCTCCAGCGTGTCGCACTGCAAGTCGGAGGCTTTCTTGGCCAGCCAACCCATCCAAATCTGCTCGGCCTGCTGACCGATGACGGTGGTATCGGCAGGAGCCGTCAGCGGACGCTGCACGGGGAATACGGGCTGACGGACATCAGCGCCGGGCTTCCACTGACCGAAATACTTCTCCAGAATGGCCACCGTCTTGTCGGGGTCGAAGTCGCCAGCCATACAAATCGCCACGTTGTTGGGCACATACCAATGGTTGAAGTAGTTCTTGATGTTGGTAATCGAAGGATTCTTCAGATGGTCTTGCGTTCCGATGGTGGTCTGTGTGCCGTAGGGGTGCGAAGGAGTAAGCTTCTTGCCTAACGCACTGAATATCTTGTCGTTGTCATCGGTCAGATAGATGTTGTATTCTTCGTAGACGGCCTCCAGCTCGGTGTGGAAGCCACGAATCACCATGTGCTGGAAACGGTCGGCCTGAATCTTCGCCCAGTTCTCAATCTCGTTGCTGGGAATATCCTCCGTATAGCAGGTGACATCGTCGGACGTGAAGGCGTTGGTCCCCTGAGCACCGATGGCGGCCATCAGCTTGTCGTACTCATTGGGAATGAAGTACTGCGCAGCTACCTGCGAGACGGAGTCAATCTCGTGGTAAGCCTGCTTGCGCGCTGTGGGGTCGGTCAGCTTGCGATAGGCTTCGTAGCGCTGCTCTATCTCGTCGAGCAGCGGAGCCTCAGCCTCCGTATTGTTCACGCCAAACTGCAGCGTTCCCTTGAACATCAGGTGCTCCAGATAGTGAGCCAGACCGGTTGTTTCAGCAGGGTCGTTCTTCGAACCCGTGCGCACCGCGATATAAGTCTGAATACGGGGCTTCTCCTTGTTGACACTCAGATAAATCTTCAACCCGTTGTCGAGGGTATAAATCCTCGTCTTGGTCAAATCTCCCGATACCGTTTCATAACGGTAGTCCTTCGCCTGGACACCCAATGCGAGCGTCAGCAGGGTAACGATTGTCAGTATTTGCTTAATCTTCATAATCTATTTCGTGATCTAATTTGGATATAAAGTCGTCGTAAACGTCCTGCTCCACATCGCCCATCTCAAACTCCTTCTGGGCATCCTTGCGAATCTCGGCAATCCAGGCGCGACGAGCCTTGACATAGTCCTCACGGATGCGCTGCATGGCAGCCTCCGTCAACTCGTCGAGTCCGTAGTAGTCGAGAATCATCTTGTAGGTCCACGCCCACTGATACTCGCGATAGTGGTCGTCAATATCCTTGAAGCGGTCCAGCACATCCTGGATGCTCTCAATGCTGCCGTTCTTGATGTCGTCGATGATGCGCTGTTCCTCGCTGACAGGAAGGAGCAGACCCGATAAGTCGCTCCAGTCGCCCTCGCCAACGGAGGATTCGGGCTTGCCTAGGAATCCGCCCTTGATGGCGCGCTTCAGCACAGCGCCCATGTAAATGCGCAGGGCGATGTCGTAGTACTTGATACCCTTTCGCAGCGACGAGGCATTGATGATATATTCGTGGTAGTTGTAGCTGGAAACATTGCCGCCACCGGCCTGACGGAGCGCCTCCAGAATCTTCTTGCCCTGCACGACCTCGCCTACAGTGAAGGGCGAGAGCCAATCGAAGTTGATGATGCTCTTGCGCGAAGAGGCTGCTCGCTTGTCGCGCTTCGGCCACTTCTTAATGTCACGATACAGACCTACCGTCGTGATGTTACGACCAGGAACAATATACATCGTCTCGCCGTAAGCCATCAGATAGGCGAAAGGCAGACAGCGCATGTCGGGATGGTTCATCAGCTTACCGAAGCAGACGCTGAAAGCGCCTATCTTGGCAGGCATCAGCACATAAGCACCCGAGGCCGTCTTTGAGCCGCGCTCCAACGTTCCGTAATGCATCGGTCCCATCTTGTAAGCATGGTTCGAGAAGTTGGTGTTCGAACCGGCATTGTAGAACGAAAACTCGCCGCCAATGAGCAACGAGCTCTTATGGTGAGAGGCCGAGAAGGGTCCACAGAAAGCGGCACACGCCTCGCCGTTGGCCATATACGAATTGGCAAAGAAGACGCTGGCCTCCGCCGTGAATCCGTTGGTAATCTGACAGGCCTCGCCTACGAAGCAGTCTTGCATCTTCACGGAGTTGGTAATCGAACAGCCATTGGAGATGATGCTGTTCTCGCAGATGACACCCGTTCCGATGTAAACGGAATCGTCCTTCGAGCTGAGAATGGTACAGTCGCTCAGGCGCGCTGCACCGTTAATCTCGCACTCGTCCTTGACCACGGTATTGGTAATCTCCTTCGAGTTGATAATCTTCACGCCGTTTCCTAAGGTTCCACGCTCGGGCTGGGTGAAGCGGATTTCCTCGTTCACCAGTCGGGTGAGCTTGTCCTTCAGCTGCTTGTCCTTGAAGTGTTTCACCATCAAGGCTGCCAGCTGCGAGTTCAGGTCGTGAAACAGGATGACATTACCGTCGCCCATCTCGTTGAGCACACTGACCATGTGACCTTCGCCAAAGGTAGCGCCCTCGGTCGTCTCCATCGTACTGATGTTCGAGATGTAACAGTCGTCGCCAATGGTATAATTGTTGATGAAGTTGCCCACCTTCTCTATCAGACAGTTGTCGCCAACGGTGACGTTGCGCAACGTGGCGTCATTGATTCCGGCATGCTTGGTGAAGCCCTTGGTCACCTCGACCTGCTTCTCGAACTTTCCCAAGCGGATGTCTCCATAAAAAACCACACGGTGGAAGCCATAAGGCGTGAAAGCCTCGTCCACCATCACACGGTTCCAGTCTTCTGCCCAACAACTGTTGTTGTCGAGAACATTAATTTCCTCTTGTGTTAAATGTCTGTAATCTCTCATAAGTAATTGTCTCTTTGTGTATGGTTCAATCTTCTACAGTATATAAAAAGTCATTATACGGGTATTTCTGCACGTGCAGCTCGCGTACCTTCTTATACAAGATGTCGCGCAGCTCGTCGATGTTCTCCTTCTTCTTGGCCGAAATAAACAGCGGGGCGGTAGCAATCTTCGCCATCCACGTACGCTTCAGCTCGTCGAGCGAGATATTCTCACGCGTAGGCTCCGTCAGGTCGTCTTCGTCCTGAGGCGTCCACGTGTAAGCGTCTATCTTGTTGAATACCAGCATCGAGGGTTTTTCTGCGCAGCCTAAGTCAGCCAGCGTCTTCTCCACGACAGAAATCTGTTCCTCAAAGTCAGGATGCGAGATGTCCACCACGTGCACCAGCAGGTCGGCCTCGCGAACTTCGTCGAGGGTCGACTTGAACGAGTCAACCAAGTCGGTGGGCAGCTTACGGATAAATCCTACAGTGTCAGCCAAGAGGAACGGCAGGTTGTCGATTACCATCTTACGCACGGTGGTGTCGAGCGTGGCGAAGAGCTTGTTCTCGGCAAACACATCGCTCTTGGCCAACAGGTTCATCATCGTCGATTTGCCTACGTTGGTATATCCTACCAATGCCACGCGAATCAGTCGTCCGCGGTTCTTACGCTGCGTGGTCTTCTGCTTGTCAATCTCGACCAGACGTTCTTTCAACAGCGAGATACGCTGACGGATGATACGCTGGTCCATCTCCAACTGGGTCTCACCAGGGCCACGAAGACCAACGGAGCCTTTTCCGCCGCCAGAGCCGGAACCGCCGCCCTGACGTTCCAAGTGAGTCCACAGGCGTTGCAGACGGGGCAGCATATAGCGATACTGCGCCAGCTCGACCTGCGTCTTAGCCTCAGCAGTCTGGGCGCGCATGGCGAAGATGTCCAATATCAGCGAGGTACGGTCCAGAATCTTCACCTTCAACTCGGCCTCGATGTTACGAATCTGCTTCGCACTGAGCTCGTCGTCGAAGATAACCATTCCCACCTCGCGGTCATTCTCTTCTTCGTCCCTGATATATTGCTTGATTTCCTCGAGCTTTCCCTTACCGACATAAGTGACCTGACTGGGACCCTGCACTTTCTGCGTGAAACGCTTCACCGTGACAGCACCAGCGGTATCGGCCAGAAATTCCAGCTCGTCGAGATATTCTTTTGTCTTCGCCTCGTCCTGCTGTTGGGTTATCAGTCCCACCAGAACAGCAGTCTCAGCCTTGACCTCAGATATTACAAATTCCTTCATATATTAATATATGGGGGCAAAGGTACGAAAAAAATATCTATAATTATTCGTTTTCTTAGATTTTTTCTTACCTTTGCAGTCGATAAGACAAAAACTTTATATTTTTAAACTTATGAGAGTA
>JAGAWQ010000163.1 GCA_017941345.1 Prevotella sp.
CGGGTTGTTTTTCACAGCCTGATTAACTTCCCTTGTCTCCACACCATAAAGGTATGCGACATCGGCATCAGCAATGACTTCTTGATTGCGTATGACCGCAATTCTGTCTTCCACCTCCTGCATACTCAGTGGTATCAGGTCGTTATTCTTCTTCACTATATCGCCCATGTTATTAGCAAACTTCTATTTGGGGGCAAAGATACGGATTTGTTTTGAATAATGCAAATTTTGGGGTGGATTTTGTGTTGCTTTTAGACCTTCTTGAGGTCGGAGACAGGGAGGGTGAATTTGAAGACGCCTATCTTGTCGAGGATGACGGTGGCTCTTTTGCGGCCGTTGATGATTTGTATCTCGCCTTTGAGGTCCCTGAGCTCCTCGGACTCTGCGAGGATGCCGTGCCTAAAGGAGACGGTGTCTTTGGGGAGCATGGTGGCTTCGTATTCCACATCGCCCTCTGCTATCTTGAGGATTTCCTGGAGGGCGACTATCTCTCGGTCGGGCACTCGGGCGAAGTCGGTGAAGTCGTGCTGGGTCAGTTCGCGGGCTGGGTCTTTGACGTACCCCTTCAGGTAAGGGCAGAGACGGAGCACCTGGATGCGATAGGCCTCGTCGACACAGACGAAGATTTTGTTGCGGATGACGAGCTTGGGCTTTGGACCGTTCTGTATGGCTGCATAGGCCTTGACGCTGTAGTCCATGTTGAGGCCGTTGAGGATGTTGACACTCTCGCACTCTGTGTTGCGCTTGGTCTGTACGACATACCAGGCGGTGGGGTCGAAGACCTTAGGGACCCTCGGTCTTTCCTTCTTCTGGTGGATGATTTTGTTAGTGGACTTGCTACGGAGTCGACGATATTTTCGCTTCTTTTGCTCCATGGCTCCGCCGCAAGACCCCTCTTCACCTTGAGTTGCCTTGAGTGCCACCATCTTGACATTAGAGTCTTCTTTCATACTCATATACAGGCTGTTAGGCCTGATGCCAGTTGGAATCAGCGAAGCTTTAATGGGAAACTAAGTCGGAGAGGACTTCAGCACACAAATAAAGCGTGAACTCTCACTCTGCCCGTCCGTCATTTAGGTCCTAGGAAAACCTGTTAAGTAAACAAACAGAATTAATGCTCACGCCGTGATATATAATCCCGTTGCGTGAGCATGAAACATAAGCTCATGTTCAACCAGTGGGGAATTATACCACCCGAAGCATCTTCTCTGCCATGTTCTTGACTTAGCGTTTGAATTTCCTAGGTTCAAATGACCAAAAACAAAGCGTTGTAAGACGCTGTTCCACAAAATGTTAACCCCGCCTTCACTGCCCTCTGGGGGCAAGTACGGCGTGAATTCGTGGGCAAAGATACGAAAATTTTTTGAAAGTCGAATTATAAATAAGGTAAAAAAGTGAATGGGCTTGTTGATTATTTAGAAAAAATCCGTATCTTTGCACGCAAAATTGAACACTAAACGTATGAAAATTCAGATTATCAACGGTCCTAACCTGAACCTGTTGGGTACACGCGAACCGGGTATCTACGGGTCGTCATCGTTCGAGAAATACCTGCCTGAGTTGCAGGCGAAGTATCCTGACATTGAAATCAGCTACTACCAAAGTAATGTGGAGGGTGAGCTGATTAACAAGATGCAGGAGGTGGGCTTCAGCTACGATGGCATCGTGTTGAACGCTGGGGCTTATACGCATACCAGCGTGGCGCTGCACGACTGCATCCGCTCGCTGAAGTGTCCGGTCATTGAGGTGCATATCTCGAACGTACACCAGCGTGAGGAGTTCCGCCACCATTCGTTCATCTCAGCAGCATGCAAGGGAGTCATCTGCGGCTTCGGACTGGACTCCTATCGATTAGGGATTGAGGCGCTGCGCGCCAAATGAGAAATGAGAAGTGAAGAAATGGTGGGGGTTGATGACTACATTCTCCGTCATATTGAGGCGGAGCCTGAGTATCTGTACCGGCTCTGGCGGGCCACCAATATCCACATGCTGCATGGACGGATGGCTTCGGGGCATCTGCAAGGGCGACTGCTGAAGATGTTGGTGCAGATGATTCGACCGAAGAATATTTTGGAGGTGGGGACGTTTAGCGGTTACTCTGCCATCTGCATGGCGGAGGGACTGGAGGAGGGGGGAATGGTATATACCTTTGAAATCAACGACGAGCAGGAGGATTTTACACGGCCTTGGATAGAAGGGTCGCCAGTCAGCGACAGGATTCGATTTATCATTGGCGATGCCGTCACGGAGGCTCCTCGGTTGGGCGTCACCTTCGATATGGCGTTCATCGACGGGGACAAACGCACCTACCGCGAGACCTACGAGATGGCACTTTCCGTGCTACGAGCAGGGGGCTTTATTGTGGCTGACAACACCCTGTGGGACGGACATGTCGTAGACCATGCTTACGACCGTGACCCGCAGACGCGTGGTATTGAGGATTTCAATGACTTTTTGGTGCATGACACGCGTGTAGAACAGGTCATTCTGCCCCTTCGAGACGGCTTAACACTCATTAGGAAGCGTTAAAAAATGAGAAATTGTTGCTTGTTTCAATAAATTATCGTACTTTTGCTTACAAATTGTAAAGTAACAACCCCAAAAACAATCTAAAATCTATGGATAAGATTGACAATCTCGACAAAAAGATACTGAATATCCTGTCGAAAAATGCCCGTATTCCTTTTAAGGATGTGGCTGCTGAGTGTAATGTTTCGCGTGCTGCCATCCACCAGCGTGTACAACACCTCATTGAGGGTGGTGTCATCATGGGTAGTGGCTTTGATGTCAACCCCAAGAGCTTAGGCTACAGCACATGTACCTACGTGGGCATCACCCTGGAGCGTGGCTCGATGTATAAGGACGTCGTGGAGTTTCTGCGCCACATCCCAGAGATAGTGGAGTGCCACTTCACCACAGGTCCTTACACCATGCTGGTGAAGCTGTATGCACGTGACAACGAACAGCTGATGCATCTGCTGAACGGACGCTTGCAGGACATTCCCGGTGTGGTAGCTACAGAGACGCTTATCTCGCTGGAACAGAGCATCAAGCGTGAAATCCCTGTAACCTTAGACGAATAGACCGCGCTATGAGCAATCGTTTCGACTGGCAGTCGCAGTTGGCTAAGGCTTACACCACCTTCCCTGAGGCCCAGCAGAAGCCCGTCATCGGTATTACGGGCAACTATGGAGAACTGACCTGTAAGATAGGGGAGGGGTACTACAAATCCGTATGGAAAGCGGGTGGTGTGCCTGTCATCATCCCTCCCTTGAGGGACACGGACAGCATTATCAACACGCTGGAACACATCGACGGACTGCTGCTTAGCGGTGGGGCTGACTTCAACCCATTGTATGCCGGTGAGGAACCGGATAAGCGCTTGTCGGGCATCAACAGCGAGCGCGACCTGCCGGAACTGCTCATCACCCAGTTGGCGTATAACCGTCAGATTCCTATCTTAGGTATCTGCCGGGGTATCCAGACCTTGGCCCTCGCCTTAGGCGGAAAGGTGATGCAGGACATCAGCGAGACAGCTCAGATTAAACACTCGCAAGACGCTGACCGGTCAGAACCCACGCATAGTGTCAGTGTGGAGGAAGACTCTATCCTGTACCATATCTACAAATCATACCTCTCACCTCTCACCTCTCACCTCTTCTGTTCGTCAACTCCTTCCACCATCAGGCAGTAGGTGATACTGGTCAGCGGTTCCGTGTGACCGCACGCTCAGCTGACGGCATCATTGAGGCGATGGAGAGTACAGAGCATAAGCGCATCATGGGTGTGCAGTGGCATCCCGAATGCATGGACGAAGGACTGCCCATCTTCCAATGGCTGGTCCAGGAGGCTGCACAGTATCGCGAGGTGTGCCAGGTGCATCAGCACATACTGACCCTCGACACCCATTGCGACACACCGATGTTCTTTGACCAAAACATCCAGTTCACCCACCGCGACCCGAAGATACTGGTCGACCTGCATAAGATGACAGAGGGACATCAGGACGCGACCATCATGGTGGCCTACCTGCCACAGCCTACCGACCATCCCAAGGAGTATGCTGACAACATCTTCGACCAGATAGAGCACATCGTGGCTGACAACAGTCAGTATATCGCACTGGCACGAAACCCCAACGACCTATGGATGAATAAGCATCAGGGCAAGAAGAGCATCATGCTCGGTATTGAGAACGGTCATGCGCTGGATGGAAAGATAGAGAACCTGCGGCACTTTGCCCAACGGGGCATCGTCTATATGACGCTCTGTCACAATGGCGACAACGATATCTGCGACTCCGCACGAGGTAGTCAAACATGGGGCGGTGTGAGTGACTTTGGCAAGCAGGTCATCCGGGAAATGAACCGTCTGGGTATCATGGTCGACCTCAGTCATGCCCACGAGAAGAGTTTTTACGACGCCTTGGAACTGAGCCAGACACCCATCGTGTGCAGCCATAGCAGTTGCCGTGCCCTGTGCGACCATCCCCGCAACCTTACTGACGACCAGATGTGTGCCTTGGCAGCAAAGGGTGGTGTGATGCAGGTCACCCTGTATAAAGGATTCCTCGTGAAGGATGGGCAGGCCACGATAGAGGATGCTATGCGCCACTTGGAGCATGCCATCGACGTGATGGGTATTGACCATGTGGGACTGGGCACCGACTTCGATGGCGACGGTGGCATCGTAGGACTGGCCAATTCCTCTGAGCTCCCCAACTTCACCCGCCAGCTGTTGAAACGCCAGTTCAGTGAGGAGGACATCCAGAAAATCTGGGGAGGAAACTTTATTCGCGTCATGAATGACGCTCAAAGTTCAAGACTTTAGCTGACTCTATTCGGTATATATAAGCTGTGTCAACGTCTGGCCAACTGCTTTTAGTGTATTCTTGTCGATGTGCTGCATATCATCGTTGACGGTGTGCCAGGTAGGACCGAACGAACTTTGTTGACAATCAGGATAGTGGTTGATGATGTCGATACACGGAATGTGAGCCTTCTCGTTGACGGGCAGATGGTCGTCGGTCACACCGCCACCATCCATCGCAGGGAAGAAACTGCCATAGCCGGCAGCTGAGGCGGCACTCCACACCTTCTCTACAATCGAGCGGGCATACTGCATGGAGAATGCCTCCTGGTAGAACTTAGCCCCCTGACCGCCTACCATGTCGAGCAGAATGGCATATTGGTATTCTTTACCCGTGTATTTCGTAGCCCAATATTGAGCACCAAGTGCCCACGAGTCGCCATCCACCTCATCGCTCCACTGGGGAACACCCCAGTCTTCCGCATCAAAGCAGATGAAGTCGACGGCTATGCGTGCTGAGTCATGCTGCTGCAACTGACGAGCCAGTTCAAGCATGACGGCAACACCTGAAGCACCATCATTGGCTGCCATTACAGGCTTGTGCCAGTTGGTGGAGTCTGGGTCGTTGTCAGCCCATGGACGTGCGTCCCAATGGGCACAAATCAACAGGCGGCTATCTGCCTGCTTTTTGTTCCTGGCAATGATATTGGTACTTTTCAGGATGGTGCCATCATAGCCTTTCAGGTCAGCATGCTGTTGCTCCACCAGATAACCAAAACGCTGAAATTGCTGTACAATCCATTGTCCACAGCGCTCATGTGCCTCACTGTTCATGGTGCGTGGTCCAAAACCACATTGAGCAGCACAGAAAGCATAGGCTGAATCAGCATCGAATTCTATCTTAACGATGTCCTGATTGTCGTTCTGGCTCTTCTTTGCAGCACCACAAGAACACATCATACATAGCAGTACCAAAAAAATTACAATTGTTCCCTTCATCTTATATCTTTTATCTTTTATCTTTTAACTTTTACCTTTTAACTTTTACCTAAAGCTGTCCCGCTTCCACCATCAGTACGATGCGCTCGGTCAGGCGGTCAACACCTTCGGGGTCGTATTGTTTTTTCAGGGATGCACCAAAGGCCCAGGCAAAGGCCTGATAGAAGCCGGCACGGACGGGACCGAGGAAGGCTTGAATCAGTTCGTAGCCTGACGAGTTGCTCTCACGGTAAATCAGTTTGATGAGCAGTTTACCCTGCGAGTAGGTCAGCTTCTTCATACGGGGCTTATACTCTTTCATGATGCTCTTTTCCACCCTGTTCATGTGCTCCTGGCGGGCCTCCTTGGAGGGCAGTGTCTCCAGATACTCAGCTGTTTCCATCATAATCATACGCGCCTCTTTGGCGATGGGCAGCACCGTCTTCACGTTTTTCACCAGTCGCATATAGGCATTCTGCTGACGCTTGCTGCTGAAGGTGACGGGCGGAAAGACGTAGACATTATTCATCTCCATATACTGGATGCTGTCACCGTCTTCCAGCACCTTACCCACCTTCACGGTAGGGACAAAGGTGGGACTGTCCATGTCCACCTCTTGCTGCTTCTTATCCTGTGCTGCAGCATCCAGCGTCAGAAGGCAAAGGCCAAAAGCTAAGCATATCTTTCGTTTCACGGTGCAAAAATACGAAAAAGTTGAGAGTAAACAGCGTGCTATTAGGAAACTTTTCGTATTTTTGCACTATGAAACGTCTTTTGTTACTTTTTTTAGCCTTTCACACCCTCTTTTCCGTTGCCCAGACACCCGACTGGCAAGAGGACATGCAGGAATGGGGCACGGCAGAGGATATGACGGATATCACCAATATGGAACTGTTGGAGGACCTGTCCGTCAACAAGCTCAATCTGAACCAAGTCACCCGTGAGCAACTGGAGCAGCTGCCCTTCCTGTCAGCACAGCAGGTGGAGGCTATCATGGAGTACCTCTACCGATACGGTCCCATGCGGTCGCTGGGCGAGTTGCAGATGATTACCCAGCTGGACTACCAGACGCGTCAGCAGCTCACCCACTATGTCAGGGTAGGGGAGGAACGACCGCGCAGCGTATGGCCTAAGATGAGTGACATCACCCAATACGGGAAACACCTGTTCATGGCTACGGTTAAGGTGCCGTTCTACGACCGCCAGGGTGACCGTGACGTCTACTTAGGCTACAAATATCGTCATGACCTGCGCTACCAGTTCAACTACAACAACCGCATCAAAATGGGTATCACAGCGGCACAGGATGCCGGGGAGCCCTTCTTCTCCAACCGCAACAAGGCGGGCTACGACCATTACAGCTACTACTTCCAACTGCGTGACATGGGATGGCTGGAAGCCCTGAACGTGGGCATGTACCGTGTGCAGCTGGGCATGGGACTCATCATGAATACCGGTTACCACCTGGGGAAGCTCGCCACCTTGCAGAACTTAGGACGTACCACCCACAGCCTGACAGCCCATACCTCCCGTTCGGTGGCGGGATATCTGCAAGGAGGTGCCACCACGCTACGCCTGTCGAAACAGCTGACGGTGACTGCCTTTGCCTCGTACCGTCCGCTGGACGCTACCCTGAATGATGACGGTACGGCACGCACACTGATTACCAGCGGCTACCACCGTACGACCACTGAGATGGACAAGAAGCACAACACCCACGAAACCGACCTGGGTATCAGTATGGGATGGCGGAAAGGCACGCTCTACGTCAATGCCAACGGGCTGTACACCCACACGGACCGCCGCCTGACACCCCAGAAGGAGAACACGCCCTACCGACGTTATGCCGCAGAAGGCAGCGACTTCGCCAATTTCAGCCTTGACTATTGCTATAACAATGCGCGCCTGAGCTTTGCCGGAGAGACTGCTGTCAACCGCGATGGAGCCATCGCCACACTCCACTCGCTGAGTTACACCATCAACCCTCAGGTCAGGCTGACTGCCATTCACCGCTATTTCGACAAACGTTATACAGCGCTCCATGCCTATAGCTTCAGCGAGGGGGGCAGTGTACAGAATGAGCACGGCATCTACTTAGGTGTCAACTGGCAACCTGCGAAGGCGTGGCTCGTTCAGGGCTATGCTGACTATGCCCATTTCGGGTGGCAGCGTTACCGCGTCAGCGCACCCAGCGACGCCTTCGATGCGATGGTCACCACCAAATACAGTCAGGAGAAATGGAGTCTGGAAGGGCGTTATCGCATGCATCTGCGGCAACAGGACAACAGCGACAAGACCACACTGGTGAATCGTCCGGAGCACCAGCTGCGACTTACCTGGAGCTATACGCCTGTGTCGCAGTTGACACTGCGCACACAGGGCAATGCCATCAGCAAGACCACAGAGCAGGGCAACAGCAAGGGGGTGTTGCTCAGTCAGGAGGCCACGTGGAAATATCGCTGGCTGCAAATCAACGCCAACGTAGGCTGGTTCCATACCGACAACTACGACAGCCGCATCTATCTGTATGAGAAGTCTGTCCTTTACGACAACACCATGAGCATGTATTACGGACAGGGCATGCGCTATGCACTCATGGCTCGTGGCGAAATCGGGAAACGACTCACCCTCTCTGCCAAGATGGGGGTCACCAACTACTTTGACCGCACCACCATCAGCAGCGGACTGCAACAAGTGGATGCCTCCTCGATGGCTGACCTGCTGCTGCAATTACGTATTATATTATAATAAGGTGTGGTAAAGACGTGCCACCTGACTGGCGACATCGTTACCCTCAAACTTACGGATATACTCCCTGCTCTTGCGGATGCGTTCGTCACGGCCACGGGCTCCACGAAGCGACAT
Organism: Prevotella sp.; assembly: GCA_017941345.1. GTDB lineage: Bacteria > Bacteroidota > Bacteroidia > Bacteroidales > Bacteroidaceae > Prevotella. The sequence continues at coordinate 8,653 of JAGAWQ010000163.1, forward strand.
CTTAAGGGCATCAGCCATGTCCAGGACGTTGTCAGGGTCGACATATAGGCTATGCGGCCCACCTGCCTCCTCCAAACAAGACCCCTTACAGGCTACGACAGGCAGTCCGGCGGCAATGGCTTCGATGATGGGGATGCCAAAGCCTTCATAGCGCGACGGATAGACGAATGCCTCTGCCATCGCATAAATGGCTGCCAAGTCAGCGTCGGGTACTCCGCTGAGCAGGTGTATGCGTTCGTCGTGTGGCAACTGTTTGGCGTATGATGTCTGCCGCCCGACGGCTACCAGGTGAATGTCCTGGGGAAGTAGCTCTACTGCCTCTGCTGCCAATAGCAGGTTCTTCCGTTCCTCTATGGTTCCTACGTTCAGCACATAGCGTTGTGGTAGCTTGTAGCGTTCTCGCACCTGTGCCTTTCGCTCGCTCTTAACCTCTGATGAAAACCGTGGGGCAAAACTCTGGTAGATGAGTTTGATGCGGTCAGCATATTCCTCACCACCCAGTTCTATGATATCCTGGCGGGTCCGTTCGCTGATGGCGATGATGCAGTCTGCCTCGCGTAGCGCCTGGCGGAACTTCCATTCGTAGATTCGCGTGTCTATCCAGTGGTAGTACTCCGGGTGACGCATGAATATCAGGTCGTGGATGGTCACCACACTGCGGATGCCCTTCTTGCGCAATCCGACAGGCAGTTCACCGGACAGGCCGTGATACACCTCGACACCATCGCGCTGCAGGTCGCCCACCACTCCGCGAGAGCGCCACCAGGCCTTCCTGAGTGCTGACGGATGACCATGGGGATAGCAGAACTGCACATTACCGTCGCCAATAATCTGTCCGCGCAGGTCGTCACGTCCCTCGTCGGGTGCATACAGGCGCAGCTGCATGTCGCTGTCGCCCCTGCGTATCAGGTCGTTCACCAGCGTACGTCCGTAACTGCCCAGTCCCGTGCCGTTCCTGACTATGCGTTTCGCATCAATCCCTATGATCATATAAACTCATCACCGTATTTCATCTGTACCTCATTGACATACTTGCGCACCATAGCTGACGAGTCACCCTTCTTGCAGATGAGCAGCACGTTGCCTTCCTCAGCCACGATATATCCGTCAAGCCCGTTGATGACACCCACCTTGCCCTTAGGCAACTTGATGACGTTGTTGCGCGAGTCCTCCATCATCACTTCCGAGTCGATGACCACGTTGTCACCGTCGCCCTTGCTCATACACTCGTAGATGGCATGCCATGTACCCAGGTCAGCCCATCCGAAGTCGCACTTCATCACATACACCCCCTTGGTATGCTCCAGGATGGCATAGTCTATCGAGAGGTTCGGATAGCGCGGATAGTTCTCTTTCACGTACTCCAGCTCCTGTTCGTAAGTGTACGTCGGATTGAGGAACTTCAGTTCGCGCAACACGCTGGGGAATATTTCCTCGAAACAGCTCGTCAGCTTGCGCGAGTTGGCGAGGAAGATGCCGGTGTTCCAGAAGAACTCGCCACTCTCCATAAACATCTGGGCAAACTGGCGCTCGGGCTTCTCCGTAAACGACTGCACGCGGTAAACGTCGGGCTTGCAGCTCAGGTCGCCCATCTGGATGTAGCCATAACCGGGTTCCGGACGGGTAGGCTTCACGCCCATCACCAGCAGCACGTTGTTCTCCTGCACATAGCTGATGCCGGTCTCTAAGCTGCGCAGGAACAAGTCGTCGTTCATCACCATGTGGTCTGACGGTGCTATGATGATGTTGGCATCAGGCGTCACCCGCTTGATGCGCATATTCGCCCAGGCCACGCTGGCTCCTGTATTGCGGTTGACGGGCTCCACCAGAATGTTGTGCTCGTCGACATCGGGCAACTGTTCAAGAACGAGCGGCAGGAACTCCCTACACGTACATATTAAAATGTTCTCAACGGGTATCACTTTCGCAAAACGGTCGAACGTCGTCTGCAACTGGGTGCGCCCAGTACCGAAAAAGTCTATAAACTGCTTTGGAAACTGGTCACGGCTACAGGGCCATAGTCTACGGCCACGTCCTCCAGCCAGTATCACACAATAATTTTTTTTGTCTATTTCCATAGTATGGTATTCAGATATATTTCTATTTTTCGACTACTAAGGTACGAATAATAATAGTATAAAACAAGAAAAATGCATCTTTTTATAAAAATTTCATAATTCGTGGCTTGTTATTCATAAATATTTTGTAACTTTGCAGCGTTATTTTAGAAAATAACGTTGCGAGGATGGGCGGCACCTCGGCATAAAGCGAGCTTTCTGCTCTCGGTTTGCACCATCCTTGTCACTGTTTTTCGAGCCCAGATGGCGGAATCGGTAGACGCGCTGGTCTCAAACACCAGTGGGGCAACCCATCCCGGTTCGAGCCCGGGTCTGGGTACAAGGGCTGAAAAAGCAGAGGTCGCTGAAGAATATCTCCAGCGACCTTTTTTTTGTTTACTGTCAGGCTTGTCTGCTACATTCTGGTCCTGAAGTATTCGATGATATGGTCCAGTCCCTCGTCGAGCTTGACCTTAGGTTCCCAGCCCAGCTGCTCCTTGGCGAGTGTAATGTCGGGACGACGCATCTTAGGGTCGTCGCTGGGTAGTGGACGGAATACTATCTTGCTGCGTCCGCCAATCTTCTGAATGACTTTCTCTGCCAGTTCGAGCATGGTGAACTCACCGGGATTGCCCAGGTTGACGGGGCCGGTGAAGGTATCGTTGGTATCCATCACTTTGAGCATGCCTTCTATCAGGTCACTGACATATTGGAACGAGCGTGTCTGCTGGCCGTCACCATAGATGGTCAGGTCTTCGCCACGAAGGGCCTGTACGACGAAATTGGAGACCACGCGTCCGTCGCTGATAGCCATACGAGGTCCGTAGGTGTTGAAGATACGGATGACCTTTGTCCTGACGCCATGCAGACGATGATAGTCGAAGAAGAGCGTTTCCGCACAGCGTTTACCCTCATCGTAACATGAGCGCAGACCGATGGGGTTGACATTGCCCCAATAGCTTTCGGGCTGCGGGTGGACATTGGGGTCGCCATAGACCTCACTGGTGGACGACTGTAGGATTTTGGCTTTGGTGCGACGGGCCAAACCCAGCATGTGGTAGGCACCGAAGACGGAGGTCTTGGTGGTCTGTATGGGGTCGTTCTGATAATAGATGGGTGAGGCAGGACATGCAAGGTTATAGATTTCGTCGACCTCAGCCCAATAGGGGTTGATGACATCATGGCGTACCAGTTCGAAGTTGGGCTTACCAATCAGGTGCCATACATTCTCCTTGGAGCCACTGTAGAAGTTGTCAAGGCAAATGACGTCATGACCTTCGCTGACCAGTCGTTCGCATAGATGAGAGCCAATAAAACCGGCTCCGCCTGTTACCAATATTCTTTTCATAGTGATTACTTTTGTCTTGGACTACTTTTTAGTTGCGCGGATAAAATAGATGATGAGCAGGACATACGCCACGAGGGAGCAGAGCTCGGAGAGAGGATTGGCCCACCACGCTGCATAGTCGAACTGGATGCCACCAAAGCGCAACAGGGCACTGATGACTCCCATGAGCGCTCCACCGGCAATGAATCCTGAGGCGATGAGGTTGCCCTGTTCACCACGGGCTTTGTTGACGGCCTCGTCCTTGGAACGCGAGGTGACATACCAGCTGATGGCTCCACCGATGACCAGCGGGACATTGAGTTCCATGGGGATGAACATACCCAGGGCAAAGGCCAGAGCCGGAATCTTACACAACGTGAGCACCACAGCAATGACAGCACCAAGGGCATAGAGAGGCCAGGGGGCGCCAACCCCATTCATGAGCGGGTCAATCACTGCTGCCATCGCATTGGCCTGTGGAGCAGCCAGCGTACCCGAGGCAAAGCCGTATGTCTCGTTGAGCAACATCATGACACCACCTACGGTAGCAGCACTGACCAGCGTTCCCAGGAACTTCCACGTCTGCTGCTTGCGAGGCTCCGTGCCACACCAGTAGCCAATCTTCAGGTCGGTAATGAACGAGCCTGCCATAGAGAGGGCGGTACATACCACACCACCCATGATGAGGGCAGCCACCATACCACCCGTGCCCTTCAGACCTACTGCCACCATGACTACCGAGGCCAGGATGAGTGTCATCAGTGTCATGCCACTGACCGGGTTAGAACCCACAATGGCTATGGCGTTCGCTGCCACCGTCGTGAAGAGGAAGGCGATGACTGCCGTCAGGATGATAGCCACTGAAGCGAAGAGCAGGTTGCCGTCCATGACACCAAACCAGAAGAAGAGGAAGGTGAGCACCAATGTCACTACCGAAGCAATAGCAATAAACTTAAAGGGAAGATCTTGTTGGGTTTGCTGCGAATCTGTTGTAGCTCCTGCCTTTGTCGCCAATCCTACCGCACTCTTGATGACGCCCCACGACTTGATGATGCCAATGATGCCTGCCATAGCAATGGCACCAATGCCTATCGACTTACCATAGGAGGTGAAAATCTGTTCGGGAGACATGTCGCCCACAGCTGTGGTGATGGCAGGGTTCCACTGGTTGAGCACATCATCGCCAAACAGCAGGGCCATGCCGGGTACCACCAGCCACCATACAAACAGCGAGCCCAGCGTGATGATGAGGGCATAGCGGAAACCGATGATATAACCCAGACCCAACACGGCAGCACCAGTGTTGTTCTTAAACACAAGCTTGGCCTTTTCAGCCAGGTCGTCGCCATAAGGAATCATGCGTGAGGTGACATTCTCGTTCCACCAGCCAAAGGTCGCCACGATGAAATCGTAGAGACCGCCTACAAGGCCTGCTATCAGGAGGGGCTTGGCCTGGGAGGAGCCCGATGAAGACCCAGCGGTTGCAGCGGTCCCAGCGACGGAATCGCTGGGAACAGTGGCGGCTTCAGAAGCGCCGCTTTTGAGGACCTGGGTGGTGGCGGTAGCCTCGGGGAAGGGGAACTGCTCCTGCGGGGCCTCGACGAAATAACGACGGAAGGGGATGAGGAACAGGATGCCCAAGACGCCACCCAACAGGGAGGCGATGAATATTTTCAGGAAGTCGGCACTCATCTCGGGATACTTCGCCTGAAGGATGTAGATGGCCGGCAGGGTAAAGATGGCTCCAGCCACCACAGCACCCGAACAGGCACCAATGGACTGGATGATGACATTTTCGCGCAAGGCATTGCTGCGCTTGGCAGCGGCACTGACGCCTACGGCGATGATGGCAATGGGAATGGCAGCTTCGAACACCTGACCGACCTTCAGGCCTAGGTAGGCAGCAGCTGCAGAAAACAAGACAGCCATGAGGACTCCCCATGTTACTGACCAGAAATTAACTTCACTTTTCATATTTTGATATTCTGTTTATTGCTTCTAAAAGGAGGTTGCGAGGACAGGCGATATTAATACGCAGATAACCCTCGCCAGAATGGGGACCGTACATCGTGCCAGGGTTCAGCCATACTCCGGTCTGCTGGAGTATTTGGTTACAGTAGACTGCGACATTGTTGCAGCAAGTTGAAACATCCACCCATACCAGATACGTCCCCTCCAAAGGCATCACCTTCCATTGGGGTAGGTTTTGGTTGCAGAATTCTTTGAGTGCCAGATAGTTATCCCATAAATAACGGTTGAGGGCATCGATCCAATCCTCACTATCGTTATAGGCGGCTTTCACGGCCTCCGGAGCAAAGGGATTGACGTCGCAAACCTCGTTGATGTTGATGGCGCGGTCCAATCGGCGACGCGTCTCAGCATCCTGACAGATGATGTTGGCCATCATCAGACCGGCGATATTAAACGATTTGGAGGGAGAGTTGAGGATGATAGCCTCAGAATCGATTGTACCCATGGGAACATAGGTGTGACCAGGCATCACCAACTCGCAATGGATCTCATCGGAAACAATGCGAACATGATGCTGATGACAGATGTCGGCCATGCGTTGCAATTCCTCGCGGGTCCATACACGACCTGTAGGGTTATGAGGGTTGCATAGTAGGAATACGGTCGTCTTCTCATCTGCACACAGGGCCTCGAAATCATCCCAATCGACTTCAAAATGTGGAGTGTGGAGTGTGGAGTGTGGAGTGAGTGGTGTCAACACGCTCTCAACGACCTCGCAACCATTGTTCTTGATGCTGGAGAAGAAGCAGTTGTAATCGGGCGATAGGATCAACACCTTCTCACCTGGCATGGTCAGAGCCTTGATGGCTACCGACATGGCGGGTACGACTCCAATGGTGTAGAGCATCCACTCGCGCTTAATCCTCCACTGGTGGCGACGCTGGAACCAGGAGATGACTGCCACATAGTAGTCCTCTCCGACATGGGTATAACCAAACACGGGATGCTGGGCACGACGCTTGATGGCCTCGTGGATAGCAGGGGCAACGGCAAAGTCCATATCGGCTACCCAGAGTGGAATGACATTGTGGTCTGGTTTTTCATCCCACTTCACGCAACCCGTGTTTCGCCTTTCTATGATTTCGTCAAAATTGTATTTCATATTTCTACTCTCCCTTGTTACTCCTTTGTTACTCCCTTGCTACGAACCTCTATCACACAGTCGTTCGGTTGACGGACATATTCATTGATGGTGACGGAACCAATGCTATCAGCCACGATATGACCAGAGGTGGGATTCTTGATGTTCTCGATGTGTCCACGGATATCGGCTTCAACGGTAGAGTATTCGAACATACGATCGCAGGCCTTGTCGATAGTGCAGTTTTCCAGCACCAGGTTGTCGGTATAACACAATAGCTGCTCACCAGCCAGGTGACAGTTCACCAGACGGACGTTCTTCGAGTGCCAAGCCAGGTATTCACCATCGAGGGTAGAGTCGTAGATGGTGACGTTCTCACACTCCCAGAAAGAGTCTTTTGTCAGGATGTCAGCATGGTGTACCTCTACGTTCTTACAGTATTGGAACACGTATTTAGCATCGCTCTTCAAACCGTCAACATAGATGTTCTTGGAGAACATGAAAGGGTAGGTGCCCCCATGCAAGCAGACGTCTTTTAACTTCAGTCCGTCAATCTTCCAGAACGTTTCATCGGCATCACAGATTTCCACATCTTCAAGCACCACGTTCTTCATCTCACGGAAGAACTTGGGACCATCGATGCGACAGCGGCGCATCACCAGGTCGTTGGTATACCAAATGGCCGAGCGTGAGCCTTCTGCAAAGTAACAGTCTTCTATCAGTGCCCCGTCAACATGCCACCAAGGGTATTTGCCATAGAATCGGCATTTTTTGGCTTCTATGTTTCGACATTGCTTGATGCCCGACTCGCCATCCGTAATAATGATGTTTTCAAGACGGGTGTCTGCTATTCCGAAAAGGGGTCTCTCGCCTCCTAACTCCTTATTTTTAATCAGCTCCATTGCTTATTTGTTATTTATCGTGCCTGCAAAGTTACGAAAAAAATCGTAAAAAGGTTGAAGTCTCGATAAAAAGTATTACCTTTGCACATATTATTATAAATAAGGAGATAGAAATTATGAACGAAAACGAGAAAAATCAGTCAGGACAACTGCAGATAGAGCTGCCACAGGACGTGGCTCAGGGTGAATATGCCAACTTTGCCATCATCACACATTCAAGCAGCGACTTCGTCATCGACTTCGCCCGTGTGCTGCCCGGTGTTCCCAAGGCCCAGGTGAAAAGTCGTGTCATCCTGGCACCAGAACATGCCAAGCGATTGCTCGGTGCGTTGCAGGAGAATATCGTAAGATATGAACGAGAATTCGGTCAAATCAAGATTCCCAACCAGGAGCCGCGAACCATTGCTCCGTTCCCAACAGGCAAGGGAGAAGCCTAAAGAGGGAGTTAAAAATTACTAAAACACTTATTTTGTGTTAAAAATCACAAAATAAGTGTCTTTTTGTTTCTTGTTAATTAGGTGGTTCGGGGAAAAGTTCGTACCTTTGCAGCCCAAATGCGCTAAGTGAGTACAGGGCGTATTATGCACAGTTGAATTTGAATAAAACATAATATATAAGTAATTAATTAAAAAACAAACAATTATGCCTACAATTTCACAATTGGTAAGAAAAGGCAGAAAGGTGCTCGTTGACAAGAGCAAGTCGCCCGCGCTGGACTCATGTCCTCAGCGTCGTGGTGTCTGTGTCCGTGTCTACACAACGACCCCTAAGAAGCCTAATTCGGCTATGCGTAAGGTAGCCCGTGTTCGTCTGACTAATCAGAAGGAAGTTAACTCGTACATCCCTGGAGAGGGACACAACTTGCAGGAGCACAGCATCGTGCTGGTTCGTGGCGGTCGTGTAAAGGACCTTCCCGGTGTACGTTATCACATCGTACGTGGTACGCTCGATACCGCTGGTGTTGCCAGTCGTACACAGCGTCGCTCAAAGTACGGAGCTAAGCGTCCTAAGGCTAAGAAGTAATAATCGGAGAAGATTAGAAAGCTAATTAGGTACGCGTGCATGACGGTTCTGATGTCATGACCAAAACAAAAAAGTAAAATCCGTTTTGCTGGAGAATTGTTAAAGACAGGTTGAGTAAATGCTCATGTGAGAGCGTTGAAGAACGAAAGAAAAGACAACCCCAAGCAGACATTAATTCAAAAACAAAAAATGAGAAAAGCAAAACCAAAGAAGCGAGTGATCCTTCCCGATCCAGTCTTCAACGACAAGAAAGTGTCGAAGTTTGTGAACCATCTGATGTATGATGGTAAGAAGTCTATCTCTTATGAGATTTTCTACAATGCCCTTGAGACCGTAAAGGCCAAGATGCAGAACGAGGAGAAGTCAGCTCTGGAAATCTGGAAGCAGGCTCTCGACAACATCACTCCTCAGGTAGAGGTGAAGAGCCGCCGTATCGGTGGTGCTACCTTCCAGGTTCCTACTGAGATTCGTCCTGACCGTAAGGAGAGTATCTCAATGAAGAACATGATTAGCTTTGCCCGCAAGCGCAGCGGTAAGTCAATGGCTGACAAGCTGGCTGCTGAGATTATGGATGCTTACAACAGTCAGGGTGGTGCCTTCAAGCGTAAGGAGGATATGCACCGTATGGCTGAGGCTAACCGCGCATTCGCTCACTTCCGTTTCTAAGAATAAGGTAAAAAGGTAAGAAAGCAAAAAAGGATAAGAAAATGGCAAATCGCGATTTACATTTGACCCGCAATATCGGTATTATGGCTCACATCGATGCCGGTAAGACCACCACTTCTGAGCGTATCCTGTTCTATACAGGTAAGACGCACAAGATTGGTGAGGTGCACGATGGTGCTGCCACTATGGACTGGATGGCCCAGGAGCAGGAGCGTGGTATCACTATCACCTCTGCTGCTACCACCTGTAACTGGATGTGGAACGGCAAGGAGTTCAAGATTAACTTGATTGACACTCCGGGACACGTTGACTTCACCGCTGAGGTAGAGCGTTCGCTGCGTGTGCTCGATGGTGCTGTTGCTACCTATTCAGCTGCTGATGGTGTTCAGCCTCAGTCAGAGACCGTATGGCGTCAGGCTGACAAGTATAATGTTCCCCGTCTGGGTTACGTGAACAAGATGGACCGTTCAGGTGCTGACTTCTTCGAGACTGTTCAGCAGATGAAGGACATCCTGGGTGCTAACCCTGTAGTGATTCAGGTGCCCATCGGTGCTGAGGAGAACTTCAAGGGTGTGGTAGACCTCATCAAGATGAAGGCTATCCTGTGGCACGATGAGACCATGGGTGCTGAATATGACATCGAGGAGATTCCCGCTGACCTGAAGGACGAGTGCGACGAGTGGCGTAACAAGTTGCTGGAGGCCGCTGCTGAGTACGATGAGGCTCTGATGGAGAAGTACTTCGACGACCCCAACTCTATCACAGAGGAGGAGATTATTGCCGCTATCCGTAAGGGTACCATCTCGATGGCTTGCACACCTATGATTTGCGGTTCTTCTTATAAGAACAAGGGTGTTCAGCCTCTGCTCGACTATGTCTGCGCTTTCCTGCCTGCTCCCGTTGACGTGGATATGGTGATGGGTACCAACCCCAACACCGAGGAGGAAGAGGGTCGCAAGCCCAGCGAGGATGAGCCCACTGCAGCACTCGCATTCAAGATTGCTACCGATCCCTATATGGGTCGTTTGGTATTCTTCCGCGTCTACTCTGGTAGCGTGAAGGCCGGTTCTTACGTTTACAACCCCCGTTCGGGCAAGAAAGAGCGTATCAGCCGTCTGTTCCAGATGAACTCTAACAAGGAGATTCCTATGGAGTCTATCGATGCCGGTGATATTGGTGCTGGTGTAGGTTTCAAGGACATCCGTACTGGTGATACCCTCTGCGACGAGGAGAAGCCCATCGTACTGGAGTCTATGACCTTCCCCGACACTGTGATTTCTATCGCCGTTGAGCCTAAGTCACAGGCTGATGTTGCCAAGCTGGACAACGGTCTGGCTAAGTTGGCTGAGGAAGACCCCACCTTCACCGTACGTACCGACGAGCAGAGTGGTCAGACCATTATCTCAGGTATGGGTGAGCTCCACCTCGACATCATCATCGACCGTCTGAAGCGTGAGTTCAAGGTAGAGTGTAACCAGGGTAAGCCTCAGGTTAACTACAAGGAGGCCATCACTAAGACTGTCATGGGTTACCGTGAGGTTTACAAGAAGCAGTCGGGTGGTCGTGGTAAGTTCGCTGACATCATCGTAAACGTTGGTCCTGTCGACGACGACTGGGATATCAAGGAGAATGGCGGTCTGCAGTTCGTCAACGAGGTGAAGGGTGGTAACATTCCTAAGGAATTCATCCCCTCTATCCAGAAGGGCTTCGAGGCTGCTATGAAGAATGGTATCCTCGGTGGCTATCCCGTTGACTCGCTGAAGGTTGTCGTTGTGGATGGTTCGTTCCACCCCGTTGACTCTGACCAGCTGTCGTTCGAGATTGCTGCCCAGATGGCCTACAAGGCAGTCTGCGCTCAGGCTAAGCCCGTACTGATGGAGCCCATCATGAAGCTCGAGGTGGTAACACCTGAGGAGAACATGGGTGACGTCATCGGTGACCTGAACAAGCGTCGTGGCCAGGTAGAAGGTATGGAAGAGGCTCGCAGCGGTGCCCGTGTCGTTAAGGCCCAGGTTCCCCTGTCTGAGATGTTCGGTTATGTAACTGCTCTGCGTACCATCACTTCCGGTCGTGCCACCAGCTCGATGGAGTACGACCATCACGCTCCGCTTTCTTCAGCATTGGCTAAGGCCGTGCTCGAGGAGGTGAAGGGACGTGCCGACCTGGTATAATGCCAAAGTGACTATAGTTACTATAGATAAGAATAACCCCTGCATAGCCTCAGTGCTTTGCAGGGGTTATTGTTTTAACGAGACTGCCCATGTCGAGCGCGTTGTCGATACCTTCGAAGTTGATGACGCGCTGTCGTGGGGTGACAACGGGATTGTCGGCAGAATTATTGGTGCACGACGTAAGCATACCTCTTTTGATGACATTTTTTCTTGTAATGCAGCTGAAGGATGTCTTAGTCAACCACATGACTTATACTGAATGTTCTCCGAATGTTCTCCGAATGTTCTCTAATTCCTGTCCACTATTACTCCACTCTACCCAAGGCCTACCGCCGTCCTTCCTCCGTTTGTTGTTCGTTTGTTGTCCGATTGTTGTCCGATTGTTGTCCGATTGTTGTCCGTTCTATACTCGGACAACAAACAGACAACAAACGTACCTCAATCGGACAAGAATGGGGGCTAAGCCTTGGGTGAAGCGAAGCTAAGCCTTACTTGCGCTGGAGGTCGATGCGACAAATTTCGGAGTTCTTTCGGAGGTAAGCAGGACTTTGAACAAAAGATTCATCCCTACAGGTGAAAAAAATGTTGAATGATGCTCGTTATGGAATATTCCAAATTCTTGCGAAGGAAGTAGTCCAGCTATAGCAAAATTAAACGGTAATGAGTACATTTTCTAAAAAAGAGTACTTTTATTTGAGAAATATTTGTATTTTTGCAGAAAAATCAAGAGAAATCGATTATGGCAAAGTATTTAGACCCGAAAGCCGACCTGACCTTCGAGAAGATATTTGGCGAGCACAAACATCTCGTCATCAGTTTGCTCAATGCCCTGCTCCCCCTGAAGGATGACGAGCGGGTGGAAAGCATCGAATACTGGCCGGCCGAGAAGATTCCCGACAGGACAGAGGCAGAGAAATACAGTATTGTGGATGTGTGCTGCAAAGACAACAAGCAATGCGAATTCATCGGTCACCGGTCTCACGCCAGAGCAAATTAGCGCATTATAATAATAAGGTATAGTCATTTTCTATTCACTATGTCAGGAATGAAGCCGATATTCAGAGAGGTTCTTGCATTTTGCACCGCTTGCTTTCTAATGGTATGTTGTGCACCTCACAGCTCTTCGGAATCGGAAACTCTGCGCGAGGAGGCTAACGAGCTGTATAATAATCAACAATACCAGGAGGCCCTCGGCAAATATGAAAAGGCGCTGGCGAAAGCACAGGGGAACGACAGACTGGTGCTGCAGCAGGACATCATGGACTGCCATCAGGCGCTGGGCAACCAGACAAAGGTACGCGAGCTGCTGAAGACCCAATTGGAGGAGGCTCATGCTGCCGGCGACATTCAGATGGAGGCGGAGGCCATGAAGACATTAGGCTTGCAAATCTACGAAACGGGCGACAAGCAGACGGCCTATGACTATATGACGCAAGCGGTCAGGCTGATGGAGAAGAGTACCGCAGAAGATACGCCCTATCTGCTGGCCTACTACCACTATGAGCTGATGAAACGCAGGACTGTTGACGAAGACTACGCTCAGGCACTCATCGACGCAAAGGCGGTGGAGAAGTACTTAGCGCAATCACCGCAACCCGAAAAGGGCGAGCCGATGCTGGTCCGTACCCTGGGTACAATGGCCTACCTCTATTACATGACGGACAGCACCTCGAAAGCCGACAGCACATACGGCCTCTGGCAGCAGCACCAGCCCATGACCGTATCCAACGAGCGCGACATCTGTCCTTATCTGACCAGCCGCGGACGGTATCAGGAGGTTGTGGAAATTCAAAGACGATATGTGGAATGGGTACGCGAGAAGAAAGGCAAGTGGACGGCTTCTGAGCGCACGTCGAAATACCAGATGGCCGAGGCGGAGGCTGCCTTGGGACATGGCAACGAGGCTTTCCGGCTGCTGAAGGAGTCATACGAGATCAACGACACCCTGCTGGCCCGTCAGGCGGAGGAAAACGCACAGGAGTTGGAGGCCGTCTATCAGAACCAGTTGAAGACGGAGCAGATCAGCCGTCTGCGCCTGTGGGTTATCATTCTCGGCGGGATAGCAACCGTTCTGGTTGTCATGCTGTTGGTTTACAGGGTCAAGACAGTACGCAAACGGAAAAATAAGGCCATCATTGATGTCGTTAGAAACATGTCGCAGCCAGAGGCTTTGGCGACCACCACGGAATCGAAGGATGCCGAATCTACCCGCTTTGCCACCTTCGACCACACCGTGGAACAAGGTCGTCTCTACACTCAGAGCGACCTCAGCCGTGAGATGCTCGCTGACCTGATGGGTGTAGACCGCACCACCTTCAGCCGCATCATTCAGGAGCAGAGTGGCTGTAAGAACTTGAAGGACTATCTGAACCAGAAGCGTATGCGGCTGGCCGAGCAACTGCTTCGCCAGCATCCCGACTACACCATCGAGGCCATTGCTGTCGACTGCGGTCTCACCCTGACTACCTTCAAGCGGCTGTGTAAGGACATGCACGGAATGTCGCCCTCCGACTACCGTAAATCGCTGCTGCAATAGCCTTTTTTGCCAAAATGGACGGCGCTTTCTGCCGTTTTGGACTGACAACAGGCGGACTTCCCTTGACGGAGGCCCGCCTTTTCCGTATCTTTGCCCCAAAATTTCCGAAAGCTTAAAACGATATGGCAATACTCATCACCACCATCATCCTCCTGCTTGTGGCAGCCGTGGCCAGCCTCGGCCTGTTGCTATACCAGACCATCAGCCGCCGCAACCTGGCCATGCAGCAGATGGCCCGCGCCGTCTATGACCTCGTGGAACGATTGCCAAAACAAGAGTCAGACATAGACAAATCAAATTCAACAACTAAAACAACAGAACAACATGAGAAAGAAACTTTATGAGAAACCGACGATGAACATCGTCAAGTTACAACAACAGACGCATCTGCTGGCAGGTAGTCAAGTAGACGCAACAATGGACAACACGTGGGATGAAGAGAATTGGTAAAAACTTTAGCATCCAGAGTATTAACAACGTAAATCAGAACAGAACAATGACAACAAATAGATTTCTGAAGACCTTGGCGCTGCCGGTGGCAGCAGCCTTGGGTATGTTCGCCGCATCATGCAGTAACGACGACAACATCCTGGACGAGCAGCAGCCGAGTGCTGCCAAGTATGAGATTCCCGTGACCGTCAGTGCCACGCGCAGCGGCAACGATGCCTCGACCCGCGCCGTGTACGACAGCGGCACGCGGAAACTGACCTTCGAGGAGGGCGACCAACTGTTCATCCAGGGTACGGACGCCACGGCCGGCACTTTCGCCGGACTGCTCAGCAACACCGCCGGGGCTCCGGGCACGTTCAGCGGCACCCTGACGACCACGAACGCATACACCGGAACCTTTGAGGCCCTGTTCACTTCCGCCACTACCCTGACCGCCACGCTCCTGCCGAAGGACTACAGCACTAATGGCAATGGCTATCTGACGCTCTCTGGCGAGGGTGCCAGCCAGACGCTCACCGTCGATGCCACGAAAGCCTTTGTGACAGCCGCCTCTGCCGATGCCGCCAAGAAGCTCGCCATCGAACAGCTGAGCTTGGAGCGGGCCACCGCCTACAGCAGCGGCTTTGCCCTCACCCCCGTGAACGCCGTGCTGAACTATACCCTCAGCGGCCTTACCGCAAGCACCTCGATCAATGTCACCGTAAGCGACGGAAGCACCACAGTCAGCGGGTCGGCAACGGCAGATGGCAACGGCACGGCCTCTTTTGCCGTGGGTATTGTACCGAGTGGCACAACCACGTCATATATGATGACAAAGGGCGGCGATCAGACAATCGAGTTTCGTGCTAATCTGAGTGCCAACAAGGTGTACAATATCACCCGTAGTGCTGCCGGTAGCTCCGATTGTCTCAGTGGCGTTTTCTCCGTTGCTTCCGGGAAAACCGTCAAGTTCTCAAAGGGTAACCTAAAGGCCACATTAGATGGCAGCGGCAATGTTACAGCGTGGTCTTTCCACGACACGCAATATGGAATGGTAAATACTGCCGCAGGCACACAATCTTTTACAAGTTCAAGTATCGACCTCTTCGGCTGGAGCACGTCAGCTACGCTCTATGGAATCAATTCATCAACGAATAGCAATGACTATAGCGGCGACTTCCTGGATTGGGGAGCAGCCGCATCCAAGAATCTGGGCTATGGCTGGCGCACGCTGACATCTACTGAGTGGACATACCTTTTGAACGGGCGTACCAGCGTAACCAATCGGTACTGCAAAGCAACGGTAAATAGTGTACCTGGCATGGTGATTTTCCCGGACAGTTATTCGCATCCCAGCGGTCCGGCCACCATTACCAGCGCAAATACAACTGGCGTAGACTTTCCGACTAACACATGGAGTGGCGACAATTGGACCGCCATGGAGACCGCCGGTGCCGTGTTCCTGCCTGCGGCAGGTTACCGCGTCGGTACGGATGTCTACAGTGTGGGTCTCTGCGGCTACTACTGGTCAAGTACGGCCAGCAATGTCAATGCCAGCTACGCCTACAACCTGAACTTCGGTGGCGGCTTCGTGAATCCCACCGAAAGCCTCGGTCGGTGCAACGGGCGCTCCGTCCGTCTCGTCCAGAATCTGAATTAACCGCGCAAAGCGCGTTGGGGTATGGGAGCCCCGTCGGCCGCTCTGCGGCAAACGGGGCTCCCCTTCATTCACAGCGCGCCGGGCGCTGAAGGCGGCGAACAAGTGGGTAGGAGGCTTAAAAGGAACACGGAAGAGATTCCCTCTGTGCAACCAGCAGCGTGGGTGCCGCGGTTTCGTTTGAAAAAAGACTTCCCGAAGCGCGGGAAACGCGGTTTCACTTGAAAATAGTTTATCGTGGTTGTAGACGATTTTATGTAGGCATGTAGGCTGTTTGCTAATTTTTTCTGAAAAAATAGCAGATTCAGATACACCACAACCCGTAGCCTCGCGCAAGGTAAAGACCTACGACCGCAAGGACAGAGACGGGCTCAAATCATTAAAAAACCTTAAATTTCCATGCTTTTACCTTGTCGGGATGTTGGGATTTCGTGAGAAATGCGTACCTTTGCAGCCCGAAATGAACTGTCGCTGAGCAAATGACTCTTTAGCGGCAGGGAAAGAAGTTAATAGTTTTACAGTTAAAAGTTTAGAGACAATGAGTCAGAAAATTCGTATCAAGCTGAAGAGCTACGACCACAAATTAGTAGACAAGTCAGCAGAGAAGATTGTGAAGGCTGTCAAGGCCACAGGTGCTATCATCAGCGGTCCTATCCCCCTTCCCACACACAAGCGTATTTACACCGTCAACCGTTCTACCTTCGTCAACAAGAAGGCTCGTGAGCAGTTCCAGCTGTCAGACTACAAGCGTCTGATTGACATCTACAGCTCGACCGCAAAGACCGTTGATGCCCTGATGAAGCTCGAACTCCCCAGTGGTGTCGAGGTTGAAATCAAGGTGTAGTTTTGTAGCGCAATCACTAATTATTTCAATAAGACGAGGCTCCAATACTTTTTGTGGGTCTCGTTTTTGATAACGATGAGAAAGATACTGGTCATACTGATATGCTGCCTGCCTCTGTTTGCCAAAGGACAGATGATGGACCCTGTGCACTTTTCCTCCGACCTGCGCATGCTGAATGAGCAGGAGGCAGAGATTGTGTTCAGTGGTACTATTGACAGTGGCTGGCATGTCTATTCCGCCAATTTGGGAGCCGGTCCTATCTCGGCATCATTTAATGTTGTCAAGATGGATGGGGCAGAGCTGGTGGGAAGCATGAAAGCTCGCGGACAGGAGAAGAAGCAGTATGACAAGATGTTCGAAATGGAAGTGCGCTATTTCGAGCAGAAAGTAGAATTCGTTCAGCGGATACGCTTTACCCGGTCAGAATATGTGATAGACTGTTACTTGGAGTATGGTGCCTGCAATGACGAGATGTGCATGCCTCCTTCGCAGGTCGAGCTGAAGAGGTCCGGCCACGTTGACAAAGCCGCTCTGACAAAGGATGACAAGGGTCATGATGAGCCTGTGAAAGCTATCAAGAACGATAGTGTCGCTGCATCGGAATCGTCCGATACGCTCTTTGCCTCTTCAGAGGGGTTAGGGGAGCAGGCTCTTTGGACTCCTGTCGTCGATGAGTTACGCAGCCAAGGTGACAATGACAACATTTCCGACCATTCGCTGCTCTATATCCTGCTTGCGGGTTTTGTTGGTGGCTTGCTGGCCGTGCTGATGCCCTGCATCTGGCCCATCATTCCCATGACGGTATCGTTCTTCCTGAAACGTGCCAAGACTGATAAGCGTAAAGGTATACGCGATGCGCTGACCTACGGTCTGAACATCATCGTCATTTATCTTGGGTTGGGTCTGCTGGTTACTGCCTTGTTCGGACCTGACACGCTGAACGCGATGTCTACCAATGCGGTCTTCAATGTGGTGCTGTTCCTGTTGCTGGTCATCTTCGCCCTGTCGTTCTTTGGCTGGTTCGAAATCAAGCTGCCCGACAGCTGGGCAAATGCAGTAGACACCAAGGCAACAGCCACCAGCGGGCTGGTATCTATTTTCCTGATGGCCTTCACCCTGGTGCTGGTGTCTTTCTCATGCACGGCACCTATCATCGGACTATTGCTTGTTGAGACCACGACCAGTGGCAACTGGCTGGCTCCGGCGATGGGTATGTTTGGCTTTGCCGTTGCCCTTGCCCTGCCTTTCACCCTGTTTGCACTCTTCCCCTCCTGGCTGAAGCAGGCACCGAAGTCGGGGGCGTGGATGAATACGTTGAAGGTGGTCTTAGGCTTTGTGGAGCTGGCCTTCGCCTTGAAGTTCCTCAGCGTGGCTGACTTGGCTTACGGCTGGCATATCCTTGACCGCGAGGTGTTCCTCTCGTTGTGGATAGCCATCTTCGGACTCCTGGGCGCCTATTTGTGTGGCTGGCTGAAGTTCCAGAGCGACGAGACAGGTGGTGAGATTGGCAAACCCATGCCTGTTGTCTGTATCATGGGAGGTCTGGTGTCGTTGGCCTTTGCCGTCTATATGGTGCCAGGACTCTGGGGCGCACCCTGCAAAGCCGTCAGCGCCTTTGCTCCACCTATGAGTACGCAGGACTTTAACCTGAATACGTCGGTTGTCGAGGCCCACTATACCGACTACGACCAAGGTATGGCTGCTGCCCGTCAGGAGGGAAAACCCGTCTTCATTGATTTCACGGGCTATGGCTGTGTCAATTGTCGTAAGATGGAGGCTGCCGTATGGACCGACCCGCGTGTTGCTGACCGTCTGACCAAGGACTACATCCTCATCTCGCTGTTTGTAGACGACAAGACCCCATTGGCAGAACCCTTTGAGGTAACAGACAATCAGGGCAACAAGAAGATGCTGCGCACCGTTGGTGCCAAGTGGAGCTACCTGCAGAGTCATAAGTTTGGAGCTAATGCCCAGCCCTTCTATGTGCTGCTTGACAACGCGGGCCATCCGCTTTGTGGCAGTCGAGCCTACAATGAGGACGTACCTGCATTCCTGGAGTTCCTCGATGCTGGACTTCAGCATTACCATGAAAACGAAAAGCTAAAAAATACTAAATAATGTTATAAAACAGCTTTTCGTTATTGTTTGTTCCATATAAAATATGTACCTTTGCACCCGCAAAAGTGCCCATTGCGCTGGCTGAATGGCTATCAAAGCACTGAAAAAGAGCGACTTAGTCTTCGGGAAGGAAGATGTAGTTCGTTTCTTTATGTGTGTGCTCTGATGACAAAGGTGGCAAAATGACACTCATGCGAAGTGAGTATATAACATTATTATAAATAACATTATTATTAAATTTAAACTGAAATGCCAGGATTAATTGGAAGAAAAATCGGAATGACTTCCGTTTTCAGTGCCGACGGTAAGAATGTACCGTGCACTGTTATCGAATGTGGTCCTTGTGTTGTTACTCAGGTGAAGACCGTCGAGAAGGACGGCTATGCTGCTCTTCAGCTCGCTTATGGCGACAAGAAGGAGAAGAACACCACCAAAGCAATGATGGGTATCTTCAAGAAGGCAGGTACAACACCAAAGGCCCACTTGGCCGAGTTCAAGTTTGACGAGGAACACAACCTCGGAGACGTGATTACCGTAGAGCTGTTCAACGATGTTGATTTCGTTGACGTCGTAGGTACCTCTAAGGGTAAGGGTTTCCAGGGTGTAGTAAAGCGCCACGGTTTTGGTGGTGTAGGTCAGAGCACTCACGGTCAGGACGACCGTCTGCGTAAGCCAGGTTCTATCGGTGCTTGTTCTTATCCCGCCAAGGTGTTCAAGGGTATGCGCATGGGTGGCCAGATGGGTGGCGACCGTGTTACAACGCAGAACCTCAGAGTGTTAAAGGTAATACCAGAGCACAATCTCCTTCTGGTGAAGGGTAGCTGCGCTGGTTGTAATGGTTCAACTGTTTTAATTGAGAAGTAAGCTATGGAAATTAACGTATTGAATATCAAAGGTCAGGAGACCGGA
>JAGAWQ010000164.1 GCA_017941345.1 Prevotella sp.
CGTGTATGTCCGCGTGACGGGTTCGGTCTATACCAAGAAGATTGCCGACCTTGACACTGAGCGCGACCAAGACTATCTGGCCCTGAAAGGACTGCTTGAAGCCTTCGAGCGATATACAGGTGACACCGAGCGACAACAGGCGGCACAGACAGCGCTGGCCGTGGTGAGGAAGTACAAAATCAACATTGCCGACTCCTACGAACGCGAAGGGCTGAAGATGGACCAGATGCTGCAGGAACTAGATGAGAATGTCCAGGCAGAAGTGGCCCTGAAGAAACTCGGTGCCGAGGACATGCTGGCGAAACTGAAGACGGTGAACGACGAATGCCGCCGCATTGTGAACCTGCGCCAAGAGGAACGCGCCCAACTGGTGAAGGGCGAGATGCTGGCCGCCCGCAAAGAGTGCGACATAGAGTACCGCCTCATCATCCAGCAACTCAACGGTGCCGCCCTGCTCGACGAGACGGGCTACAAGTACCACGAGTTTATCCGTCTGCTCAACGAGGACATCAACTACTATCGCAACGTAGTCCTCGCCCGCACCAAGAGCGGCAAGGATGATGACACGCCCTCTGGCGACGACACCGCACCCGACGGCAGTTCGCAGGACGGCGAGGTGACACAGGTCACAAAGGAATAGGAAATCTCTCCGTCGTGGCAGCATCAGTCGGAATGTGCTGGTGCTGCCACGATTCAAAACAAAACAGAAAAAAATGAGGCTAAAAAGATTTGTATTGATTCTGCTTGCTGCCGTCGTGTCGATGGTGGCAGAAGCGCAAGGTAGCATCACGGGGCGGGTAATTGACGAGCAATCACAGCCCATGCCGTTTGTCAACGTCGTGCTACTCAATCGTGCCGACTCCGCTTTCATCGTGGGAGCCGTGACGAAAGACAATGGAACTTTCACCGTCGAGACCGACCGCAACGACGGACTTCTGAAAGTGTCGAGCGTAGGCTATCAGCCCCAATACATCCAAGTGCGACAGGGCAACTTGGGTGATATTCAGATGCTACCCGACAATCAGACGCTGGGCGAGGTGGTGGTGAAAGGTCACGTCCCTTCCTATCGGATGACCACTGAGGGCATACAGACCAACGTAGAGAATACCGTATTGAGCAAACTTGGCACTGGTGAGGACGTGCTGGCCCACGTGCCTGGTATCACAAAGAAAGACGGAGCCTTTGAGGTGTTCGGCAAGGGTGCACCGCTCATCTACATCAATGGACGTCTGATGCGCGATGCCTCGGAACTCGACCAACTAAAATCAGAGAACATCAAGAGCGTGGAACTCATCACCAATCCCGGTGCTAAGTACGACGCAAGCGTGAAGGCCGTGGTGAAGATTCGCACCAAGATGCCGCAGGGTGAAGGCTTCGGCTTCGATGTGCGCTCCAGTTACTACCAGTCGGAGAACACCGACCTCGTGGAGCAACTGAACTGGAACTACCGCCACAACCGCCTCGACGTGTTCGGCACCATCTATTACGGTCTTAACAATGGCCACTACCCAAGCACCACGACAACAATTGTGCAGGCCGATACGCTTTGGCGACAAAACTTTGTGCAAGATTATAACCCAAAGAAACAGTCGTGGCGCAATACTGTCGGTGCCAACTATCTGCTTGACGGAAACAATTCCATAGGACTGCGATATACACTGACGCTTCGCCCCGATAACCATACAAATACCTCGATGGGCAGCGAAGTGACCGCAAATGGAGTCTATTTCGACCGCCTTGACAATACGGTACACGCCGATGTCAATTACTGTCCTGCCCATCTGCTCAACGTTTATTATAAAGGTAAGATCGGTAAGGCCGATATAGACTTCAACACCGACTATCTATATAATCGTGAAAGCGACCATGCCGTCTATACCGAACGAAGTACAAACAAGGACAACCGTGTCGTCAATTCTGAAAACCGTGAACGCAACGAACTCTTTGCCTCGAAGCTCGCCGTTGACTATCCGTTGTGGAGTGGTGGGCTGACCATCGGTGCAGAGTATACCCACACCAATCGTAATGATGACTACATCAATCCCGAACACTATGTACCAACCTCGTTTGCAGAATTGAAGGAGTCACACATAGCCCCGTTCATAGAATACAGCCGACAGATTCTCCGCTTTCAGTTTACTGTAGGACTTCGCTATGAATGGGTTAACTTCGACTACTACGAGGACAGCCGACACCTTGACGAGCAGAGCCGCTCTTTTGGCAATCTATTTCCAAGCCTCTCTGTCGGCACGCAGTTTGGCAAGGTGCAGATGCAACTCGGTTATACTGCCAAGACCCGCCGTCCTACTTATCAGCAGTTGAGCAACAACGTCACCTATGGGAATCGCTTCCTTCTACAGTCGGGCAACCCATTCCTCAACCACGAGTACATCCACGACCTTTCGCTGATGGGGGTATGGAAGTTCTTACAATTCGCCGTTAGTTATAACGATCGTCGCGATGCCATCATTTATTGGGCAGAACAACAGGCGGGCAATAGTTCCGTTACTCGCATCACCTATCAGAACATCCCCACGTTGAAAAGTCTCTCCGCTCAAATTGCCGTCGCTCCGAAGTTTGGCGTTTGGTCGCCCGAACTGAGTGTTGGAATGCAAAAGCAGTGGCTCACGCTCCATACAGATGTCGGTAACTACCGTCTGAATACCCCCATCTTCCAGTTCAACCTCGACAATACATTGGACTTCGGCCAGGGATGGGTGGCAGCAGTGGATGCCTACCTGAATACAAAGGGCAATGATGAGAACGTCTATTCCTCGCGCAAAAAAAGTGCCGTTAATGTCAGTCTCACCAAGTCGCTGCTAAACGACCGCCTATCTGTCCGCATTCAAGGCACAGACCTCCTCCACACAGAAAAGCAAGGAATGCTAATGTATGCTGGCCGAATGCAGAGCGAACAGATAAGTTGGTATGACAGCCGCGAATTTGTGCTTACCATCCGCTACAAGTTCAACACCACCCGAAGCAAGTACAAGGGAACTGGCGCAGGTAATGCAGAAAAGAACCGACTATAAATATTTCTCTTGATTGAGCAGGCATCGGACTCGTGCCGACGCTGCCCCCATTTAAACACATTTAACGCCCGACGCTGCAAGATTTCCGGCTTTCGGCGTTTAATAAAGTAGAACATTAACATCAAATTTATAGCACAAATGAAAACATTGAAGATTTGGAGAATCGCCTTTGCTATGCTCGTTACCATCGTGTCGATGGGAGCAGAAGCACAGACACCCACCGATTCCATAGCCCACGA
>JAGAWQ010000165.1 GCA_017941345.1 Prevotella sp.
GCCCTACGCTCACAGCCCCTTCCCTGCCAACAGCATCACCTACGGCAGTGCAGCCGACGAGGTTGCTGCGGAATTTTGGGTGGACGATCGCAAATTCCGCCAGAAAGAGGTAGATGCAGCTCTCGGTTCCGCACGTCGCAGCCAGCATGCATCCGACCTGAAGCCACTTGTTACCTATCTTCGCCGCTGCAACTTCATGCTGCAGTTGGGCAAGCCGTTGGATGGTGCTAACGACCGTCGAATCCTGAACGATGGCACCAAGATTCGTTTCACCGAAGAATCATTCTTTGAAGTTACTTTCCCAGATGGTCGACAAGAATACTGGAATCCTGCCCAACCACAACCATCAGCCACAGCCATGCCTGAGCAATTGCAGTTTTCAAAGGCTATCGTGAGCGGTGTGAGTTGGTATGACCAGCATGGCGAGACTGTTTCGGCTCATGGTGCCAACATCATCCGAGACGGCGGGAAGTATTATTTGTTTGGTGAATACAAAACTGACTCGGCCAATGTATTTAAAGGTTTCAGCTGCTATTCGTCAGATAATCTGACAGACTGGCATTTTGAGGGTATCGTCTTTGATCAACAACCCGATGGACGCATGGGACCCGATCGCGTGGGCGAACGTCCGAAAGTACTCCGTTGCCCTGCAACAGGCGAATATGTAATGCTCATGCATACTGATAATCTGCAGTACAAAGACCCCTGTACCTGTTATGCTACGAGCCAAACTATTACTGGCCCTTATGAATTCCAGGGGCCGTTGCTCTACAAAGGAGAGCCTGTCAGGAAATGGGATATTGGCTCGTTTGCTGATGATGATGGGCATGCGTATCTCTTGGTGCATCATGGCATCATCTACCGTCTTGCCACTGACTTTCATTCGCTTGACTCATGTTTGATGAACGGTCTGAAAGGTGCTGGCGAGAGTCCCGCCATGCTGAAGAAAGATGGAACATACTACTGGCTTTCAAGTCACACCACATCGTGGGAACGCAACGACAATATGTACTGGACTTCCAACTCTCTTTCCGGACCATGGGAGTATCGCGGTGAATTTTGTCCCAAGGGCTCGCTTACATGGAATAGTCAATGCTCGTTCGTCCTGCCTCTGGAGAACGGTTCCTTTATGTATATGGGTGACCGCTGGTCCTTCCCCCGTCAGCGTAGTGCTGCTACTTATGTTTGGCAACCTCTTACTATTGCTGACGGTAAATTGACTATTCCGCATTATTATGAAGCTTGGGACCCGTTGACAATGCAACAGGAAATTGTAAATAGCAAAAAGCTACATGAGAAAAAATGGCAGTCGCAGGTCATTGGTGACAGTCTATCTATTCCTTACACGGGGCGTCGTATAGCACTCTATGGAACTACTGACAATATGAGTGGCTATGCAGATATCACTATCCGCGACCAAAGAGGACACAAGGTGTTTGGTGGCATCATCGATTTTTACAGCCTTGTTCCTGCCACGGGTATCCGTTTTCTGTCTCCCATGTTGGCTAAAGGCAAATATACGCTGGAACTTCGTATTGCATCAATGAAGCCCAACTGGACTGACAAGCGTCGCAATCAGTACGGCAGTACAGGTCACAAGGTAGAGATTACCCATGTGATGATTGAGTGATTAATGGAAGAGATAAATCGGAATTTATGAATGCGAATTGATGGCGGCATGACTAGACAGATGATATATCATGGCGATAACGGTTGGACATTAAATTGAAAAAAGCAATTGCCGTCACGAAGGGATGGATGAGCAGCAATAGAATAACCATACCCGATGAAGAACTGATGCGTGTCAGAGATATTCTCGTTCGGACAGCAGCAGGCAAAAGAAGTGAAGCCTGGCAATCATACAATAGTTATCGAAATAAATAAATATCATGAATATAGAAGACTATCGCGAGTACTGCCTGTCATTAGGCAATGACATAGAAGAAAAGCTACCTTTCCAGAAGTTTAAGAACGGAGAGGGAGTATTGGTGTTCTACGTAATGGGCCACATGTTCTCATTCTTCGACTGCAATGATTTCTCAGTCATCTCGCTGAAATGCCAGCCAGAGCGCATCGAAGATCTAAAGGCACAGTACGAGTGCATCGGCAATCCGTATAACGAATCGCCCAAGCATTGGATAGGCATCAACCCCTTAACTGCCCCTGATGACCTGCTAAAGGAACTGACCCGAAACTCTTTTGAGATTGTAAAGATTAAATATGCGAGTAAGCGAGAGCAGAAACAAACTCGTTTGGATTCTGCCGAGCGTGAGCATATTCAACCGAAGGTTAAATATACGAAAACAAAGAAGAAATAATCATGTACAGTTTGAATTATAAGGTAACGACAAGTGCCTGTGACAGCGAGGGACGGCTGAAGCTCTACTCTGCCCTCCAGATGATGCAGGACTGCTCCGAAATGTGGATTGATTCAGAGCCTAGCGTAAAACAGTACTTTACGGAGCAGAACATGGCTCAGCTGTTGGCAACCCGGCAGGTTGAAATTATCCGAGTACCTGAATACAAAGAGGAACTGAAGGTGACGACCTCCGTCTATGGCATGAAACCCATGTTCGGATTCCGTAACACGTTCATCTACGATTCACAGGGCAATCCCTGCTACAAGACATGGAGCATGGGAGCATTCGTTGACAAGGTGGCAGGAAAACTGAAACGCGTGAATGATGCAACCATTCAGTCCATGACACTGGAACCCAAGTTGGAGATGAACTATAAGGACCGACGCATCATCCTGCCCAAAAGCGATGGTGAGGTGTTGGAGCCTATCAGAGTACTCCGTGCCGACATCGACTACAACAAGCACGTGAACAATGCCAACTATGTCCGCATGGCGATGGAACTATTGCCGGAGGATTACGTGGTAAGCGGTTTGAGGGTAGAGTACCGAGTGGCTGCCAAACTCGGTGAGATGCTAGTTCCTACCATCTACAAGAATGATAACGTGATTATAGTTTCCCTTTCAATAGGAGAAGATGTGAGTGCAATTATTGAATTTTCTTAA
>JAGAWQ010000166.1 GCA_017941345.1 Prevotella sp.
AAAAGCCTTCTGCTCGCATTCACTACGCTGATTGCGGGCACTGTCGCCTATGCTCAGGTGACCACGTCCTCCCTTTCCGGTAGCGTGGTGGACCAGAACGGCGAGCCTGTCATTGGCGCTGCCGTGATGGCCATGCACGAGCCCTCCGGTACTGTCTATGGCGCAGTTACCAACGCCGACGGTCGTTATACCATCCAGGGTATGCGTACCGGCGGTCCCTACAAGGTGGACTTCTCCTGCCTCGGTTATCAGGAGACCACTTACACGGGAATCACCCTCCAGCTGGCTGAAACCTTCAGCCTGAACGCCAAGATTGCCGAGTCCACCGAATTCCTCGAGGCTACGGTGGTGGTGGCCGATGCCGCCTCCAAGTTCGCCTCCCAGGAGCGTACGGGTGCCGTCACCAACATTGGCAGCGCCCAGATTACCGCCCTGCCCACGGTGAGCCGCAGCATCACGGATGTCACCCGCCTTTCCCCTTACGGCGGTAACGGCATGAGCTTCGCCGGTTCCGACGGCCGCCTTGCCAACTTCACCGTTGACGGTGCAGACTTCAACAACAACTTCGGTCTGTCCTCCAACCTCCCCGGCGGCGGCAACCCCGTCTCCATCGACGCCATCGAGGAACTCCAGGTTGTGATTTCCCCTTACGATGTGCGCCAGACCAACTTCATCGGCGGTGGCGTGAACGCCATCACCAAGTCCGGTACCAACACCTTCAAGGGCACGGCCTACATCTATCATAAGAACGAGAACATGCAGGGTGACGCCGTAGACGGTGAGCAGATTCCCGGTGCCCGTGCCAAGGATCGCACCACTACCTACGGTATCACCTTTGGCGGCCCCATCGTGAAGAACAAGCTCTTCTTCTTCATAAGCGGTGAAATGGTCAAAAAACCTACCGTGGTCAACCGTTGGAGAGGTTCCACCAATGGCGTTTCCGATGCTGACAATTACATTTCCCGCACCAAACTCTCCGATCTTGAAAGGGTTTCCAATTTTGTGAAGGACAAGTACGGCTACGATACCGGTTCCTGGACGGACTTCCCGGCCAACGAGAGCAACTACAAGATCCTGGCCCGTCTGGACTGGAACATCACCAACAAGCACCACCTTGCTCTCCGTTATAACTATACGTTGAATAATTATTGGAACAGCCCCAACGGCACTTCCATGGACGGTGGCACCCGTGCGTCCAGTTACCGTATTTCCAAGAACTCCATGTCCTTTGCCAACTCCATGTATTCCATGAGAAATGTGGTGAATACCTGGTCCCTGGATTTGAACAGCCGTCTTACGGACAACCTCTCCAACCAGTTCCTGGCCACCTTCTCCATGCTGAATGATGTCCGTGGCACCAACTCCTCCGAGTTCCCCTTCATTGACATCCTGGACGGAAACGGAGACAATTACATGGCTCTGGGTTATGAGCTCTTTACCTGGAACAACGCCGTGCACAACACCGTTGCCAATGTAAAGGACGACCTCACCTGGTATCTGGGTAAGCACAAGATCACCGCAGGTGTCAACTTCGAGTACCAGATGGCCGACAACGCCTACATGCGTAACGGCACCGGTTACTATCGCTACAACACCTTGGACGACTTCCTTACCGGAGCGGCCCCTGAAGTGGTGTGCCTTACCTACGGTTATGATGGTGAAAAGAATCCCGCTGCCCGCGTACAGTTCTATAAGGCCGGCATCTATGCCCAGGACGAGTGGAACGCCACGGACAACTTCAAACTCACCTACGGCCTCCGTCTGGACGGTCTGTTCTTCAACAACAAGGACCTGATGACCAACAACGCCATCCTGGCCCTCAACTACTATCCCAAGGCCAACAACTACCAGGAAACCCACATTGACACCGGTAAGTGGCCCTCTGCCAAGATTACCGCTTCTCCCCGCGTAGGTTTCACCTGGGATGTATTTGGCAACCGCAGCCTGAAGGTGCGCGGCGGTACCGGTCTGTTCGTAGGCCGTCTGCCTCTGGTATTCTTCACCAATATGCCCACCAATGGCGGTCTGGTTCAGTATCAGGCCCAGATCAACGCCAAGAATGCAGAGGCCAAGGGCTTCACGATGAACGAATTCGCCGGCGGTCTGGTGACGGACGCTGACGGTAAGGCTACCATCAACGCCCTTCTGAACAAGCTTCAGGGCCTGGGTTATCCCACCACTGTAAAGCCTGAGGATGGTACCGTTCCTTCCGCAGTGAATGGCGTGGATCCCAAGTTCCGTATGCCTCAGGTGTGGAAGACCTCCCTGGCCATTGACTATAACTTCCCCACTTCCTTCCCGTTCAGCATCACGGCCGAAGGTATCTTCAACAAGACCATCAACGCCGTGTCCATCTCCGACTGGAGCATGATGGATGCAAGAGGTTTCGCCCGTTTCAACGGAGCCGACAACCGTCCCATCTATCCTGAAAACTTCCGTACCGGCACCAAGGCCTTCGTCCTGGAGAACACCTCCAAGGGTTATGGCTGGAGTGCCAACGTAACGGTTAACATGCAGCCCATCGAGAGCCTGAGCCTCATGGCTGCCTACACCCACACCGTGAGCAAGGAAATCACCGGTATGCCCGGTTCCGCGGCCGAGTCTGCCTTCACCTATGTTCCCACTTCCATGGGTCCCAACTACATTCCGCTGCATAACTCCCAGTATGTGACTCCGGACCGTGTGGTTGCTTCTGCTACCCATCACGACAAGAGCGGTAACCATTATTCCCTCATCTATGAGGCTTGGAAAGGCGGTGGCAACTATTCTTACATGATGGTCAATGACATGAACGGTGACGGTTACAACTACGACTCCGTTTATATCCCCACTGACGAACAGGTTGCCAACGGACAGTTCCGCTTTGTCTCCGCCGACGACCAGAACCGCTTCATGGACTATGTGCATAAGGACAGCTACCTGTCCAAGCACCAGGGCCAGTATGCCGAGGCTTACAGTGTTTACAGCCCTTGGGTACACCGCCTGGACTTCAGCTATAAGCACGACTTCACCGTGAAGATTGGTCAGACCAAGAACACCCTGCAGCTCAGCCTGGATGTCAAGAACCTGCTGAACCTGTTCAACAACAGCTGGGGCGTGGCCAAGTACCTGAACCCGGACATTACCGAGGGTAAGATTCTCAAATACGAAGGTGTTGACGACAAGGGTTATGCCACCTTCTCCACTCCTTCCTACATTTCCGGCAGCACCCAGACCTGGACCGCCAGCCACACGCTGGCCCAGTGCTGGTACGCTTCCATCGGTATCAAATATCTGTTCAACTAATTTCAATCGGCACATCTTATGAAACTCAAGTATATTTTTGCTTCCATCGTTGCCGCTCTGGCCCTGGCCGTGAGCTGCACCAAAGAGGCCGATCAAGTCCTGGACGAGATTAAACTCTCTACTTCTTATGTCTCCATTCCGATGGCTGGCGGAAGTGCCCAGGTGACGGTTACGGCATCGCAGGCCTGGTCCTTTAATGAAATCATCAATATTGGGACTGCAAAGGCCCCTGTAATGGCCGCACTTCCCAAGTGGCTCACTGCTTCCGCCATATCTGGCAATGCCGGTGAAACTACCATCACTTTCTCCGCTGATGCCACTGAGGCCGGACGTAACGTTCAGTTACAGATCTCCTGCGGTGGGAAAACTCAATTCGTTAACCTGATTCAGGGTCTTTCCACAGCTGCCCTTGCAACCTGTAAGGAGATTATGGAAGGTCCTGAAAAGAATTACAAGGTCACGGGTGTTGTAACCAAGATTACCGGTATGGAATATGGCAACTGGTTCCTGGATGACGGCACTTATGACTGGAGTACCACCGAAAAGAAT
The DNA here is from genome assembly GCA_017941345.1 of Prevotella sp. Taxonomy (GTDB): domain Bacteria; phylum Bacteroidota; class Bacteroidia; order Bacteroidales; family Bacteroidaceae; genus Prevotella. The sequence continues at coordinate 3,835 of JAGAWQ010000166.1, forward strand.
ACGGATGGTCTGTATATCTATGGTACTTTGGACAAGCAGGGTAAAAGTGGAAAGAACAATTCCATTGATGCCTGGGGAATCGAAGTTGGCGATGTTATTACTGTTGAAGGACCTAAGCAAATCTACAATGGCCAGGTTGAAATGGTTAATGTAACCGTGGTTAAATTGGTCAAGGCTCTCCTTTCCCTGGATGTCGCTGCTGTTGATTTCAAAGCTGAAGGCGGTGAGCAGACCATTGTGGCCACTGTGAAGGGTGACACGTTTGAGTATGAGTCTGATGTTGATTGGATCTACCTCAGTGATTATAACCAGAAGGCTCAGGGTAAGGTTGAGGTTTCCTTCCATGTAGATCCTAACCTCTCTTATGATGAGCGTGTTGGAACAGTAACCTTTAAATCTTCATCTTCTTCTCAAACTTCTGAGCAGAAAGTGGTATTCACCCAGAAGGCCCTTGCCCTGGATGGTCACCTTTACGAGTTGGCAGAGGAAATTGAAGACGGAGCAACCTATGTGCTTGTGACTCCTTCCGGCAAGATGATGACCAATATCACTGGCAACTATGGCTATCCTGCTGCCGCTGAAGCCAATGTGTTCGGTGATTATGTGATTACTCTTTCCGAGTCTTACAACTATACGTTTGAGGCCGTTGAGGGCGGTTACAAGATCAAGCAGAATGATGACCGCTACCTTTATCAGCAGGGCACCTACAACAACTTCAACGTGAGCGCAAAGGTTCCCGATAATGGAAGCCCGGTGTTTACCGTGGAGTTTGCTGAGGATGGTACTATTACCCTTACCAACGTGGACAAGCAGAAGAGTCTGGGTTACAATGAAACCAAGAACATCTTTGAGTGCTCCACTGCCACCGGACTTGAGACTGTATATGCGTACAAGTATGTCCGTAGCGAGGGTTCCGTCCTGAAGACATATAGCTACAAGAAAGCCACTTCCGGTGATTTGGCCGGCAAGTCTGTGATGATTGTTGGCGTAAAGGATGGCAAGTATTATGCCGCTGTTCCTGTGAGCAGCAACTATGGTTATCCTGCTGGTTTGGATGTTACGGACAAGCTCGAAGGAGACGTTATCACCGTCAAGAATCAGGAGAATCAATGGATTCTTACGAAAACGGCCGGCGGTGTCAAGCTCGAGCAGCCGGATGGACGCTTTGGCTACTATGATGGTTCTCATGCCAGCTTCCAGATAGCCGCTAAAGATGCTGATGACGCATTGGTAACCCACATTTTGACCGCCAATGCCGATGGCACTTGGAAGATTACCTGTGGCGCCGGATCTGTCCGTCATGGTGACGGTGCCTATACAACCTTCGGTTATTATACAGGAGATAACGGTACTGCTCCGTATATCTATGTGTTAGTTGAGGACGAATAATCTATTCTCCTTCTTGAATAAAAAGGGACGATTCATTTTGAGTCGTCCCTTTTGCTATTACAAATTCTTTCCGTAAATTTGTAAGACACATTAAACATTATTGTATGAATTACAGATTGTTAATTGCATTGGTTTCCGCTGCGTCTCTTCTGGTTTCCTGTGGAGGCAATAGTAAGATTGATACAGGAGGCGATAATGGAGGAACAGTCGCAGCATCCTTTTCAGTCTCTCCGTCTGCGATATCTTCAGGTCCGGAGGGGGGATCATATTCCCTTAGCGTAAATTCAAATGTGAAATGGAGTACCGCTACGGAGGGGGCCTGGTTCAAGATTTCCCCTTCTTCCGGAAGTGGGAATGCGAGTGTAACTGTAACTGTTGACCCCAACAATTCAGGTGCTCGTTCTGGTTCTATTTCATTCTCCTATGCCGGAAAAACCAATGTAGTTGCTGTAAACCAGTCTGAAAAGACTCTTTTCCTGACGGTTGCTTGCTCCGATAAAGAGTTTGATTATACCGGAGGAACCAAGACGGTTTCAATCTCTTCCAATCCGGGCTGGTCCGCGACAACTTCTGCCACATGGCTGTCACTTTCCGCTATCTCTGGTGAGGCTTCGGATGAGGCCGTTGTTTTAACCGTTACGGCGTCTGAAAATACCTCAACAGAAAGGACGGCCACACTTACTGTAACGGCCGGGGATAAGAAGGAAGAAATTACTTTCTCACAAGCCGCAAAGCCGATGACTCCTTTTGAAAGTGTAAGAAAGGCAGCCGAGGGCGCCTCCGTGTCTGTTGAAGGAGTAACCGTTGTTGCCAAGCATTCAATGGGCATCATGTGCTTTGACGGTTATGAATACATGCTGGTTTATGCCAATGAAATGATGGCGCCAATCATTGGTGACAAAGTAAATGTAAGTGGCAAAAAGGCTTTGTATGCCGGCATGTCTCAAATCCAGGAGCCTACAGTGCAGATTGTTGGTTCCGGAGTATCTTTCACTTATCCCGAACCGGACGAGATGTCTTCAAGCGCCTCACATTTTCTTTCTTTCCGTAATATTGTAGTTCCCACCTTTGTCACGGTACAAGGAACGCTGGTACAGAATGGTGCGTATAACAATATCAAGATTGACGGACTGGACTCTCAGGATGCTTCCATCGCGTATTATCCCAACAGTGAGGAGATTCGCGGTTTCAGCGG